>JAFZBE010000034.1 GCA_017561935.1 Bacteroidales bacterium
GCACGTGCTCCATGACGGAACGGACTACATCGACTTCAACCCCGTATGCCCGAAACCCGCCGACATCGCCGGGTGACCCGCAATATACCGCCCATGGAAAGGCTACTATCTTTGTGGTGGCTATCCGTCTCCTCGCGGAACGGAACCCCGTCTGCAAATTAACCGGTAACATGGGCGGCGATGAAAGCCAGTCTATAGCTCCGAGCTCGAAGAGGAAAGTATCTTTTATTTTTTCACGGGTCGAACAATCCCGTGAAACCCTGATGTGCCCTTTATTTTTCGGTATGCTGTATAGGGTCTCTTTTCGGGGCAATTTGTTCCTATATTATAGAGGAAAGATATATATATTTTCTTTTCGCCCCAAATTTAAGCGTACTAAAAGTGTACTTTTTAATCTTTTTAAGTACACTATGTGAAAACAAAAGCAATTTTTCTATTATATAAGTATCTAATTTATACCGCTTTTTTATTCTCTTCTTTTCCCTTGTTTTCATTAGTTTTGTACCCGCTTGGGGTACGAGAGAGAGGTTAGGAAAGATTTCCTAACCTCTCTCGTTTTTATTTGAAATCCTTGAGAAGCACGCTGCCGCGCACCATCTTGGCGCGTTTCTTGTAGAGCATCATGCGCTTATAGACCTCGTTAACGGGTGTGGAGCGGATTTCGTCGGAATACATGACGATGATGGAGATACTCATGATGTTGATGCGCTCGATCTGACCGGCACGATTGCGGGTTTCGATGTATCCGTTCTCCAAGTCCTTTGCCTCGTAGAAGTTTGAGATACCGGCATCGAAATGAGCGATGATGCGGTCGCCTATCTCCTTAACTACATTGAGGTGCTGAAGGATCATGATGAAGTCGTCGCCGCCCACATGACCCACGAAATCGGTCTCGGCGCCACATTCGCGCATCACATCGTAGAGCGTCCTGGCGAGGAAGGAGAGCACCTGGTCACCCTTGTAAAAGCCGTAGTATTCGTTGTACTCCTTGAAGTTGTCGAGGTCGATATACATCACAGCGAAATCCTTGTCGTCGGCCTTACAGTCGCGAATCTTTCTGCCGATGACATTGTTGCCAGGCAGACCTGAAAGCGCATTCAGGTTACGGTTCGAATCGATGGAATCGATGAAGTTGCTCAAATGATGTCCCAGAAGCGAAGGGTCAACATCCTTAGAGATGACACTGATGACGGGGACCAGCTTCAACACATCGTCACTCAGCTCATAGCGTTTGCCGGTAGCGACGACAATAGGTGCGATGGTGAACTTGTTGCGCACATGAAGTCCCTTCACCAACTCGGTGATGTCGGCCTTCAAGCCTTCCTCGTTGACGATGATGAGATAGTCCTCGAGAAGCAACGTCTTGTCCAACTCGTCAGTATCGGAACTTGTCCGAATAAGCTGGATGGTGGGATTAACGATGAACGCCAAACCCAGGAGATGAGTCAAATCGCCTCGGTCGTCGATGACAACGACATTCTTTTTCTTATTCATGATAATCGATTAATTGTGTATCGTGCAAAAATGAAATTACAGATGCTGGCAAAGCCACGGCCCAGGACGAAGCCCCACCACATACCGACAAGGCCCAGATTGAAGACAAAGCCCAGGAGATAGGTGGCCGACACGGCGCAGATCACCTCGTTGATTATAGTCCAGGCAAGGCTGTATGTGCCTTTACCCATGCCTAAATACATGAAGGTGGAGGGCAAGCCGAGACCCAGGAAGGGGATGCAGAAGGCCGTGATGCGAATGTAGCGGCTGATGCCATCGATGAGGGCAACGTCGTCGGACGTGAGGGCGAAGAGCTGCGAGAGCTGATGGGAAAAGAGGACCACCAGGCAGGTGATGGCAAGGCCAATGGTCACGGCATAGAGCGTGCAGTAGTTGTGTGTGCGTCGCAGATTGGCCATGTCGCCCTTCCCGTACCATGTGCCGACAATGGCGACAGAGGCAAGGCTGAGGGCCGAGACGGGCATCAGATTGAGCAGGTAGAGACGGTAACCCGACGAATAGACACTCACGCCATAATCGCCTCCCAGTGTCCGGATGAAGGAGAAGAACATGAAGCTGGCTATCGACATCATGATCAATTCGAGAGATGCAGGAATGCCTGTACTGAGGATATCGCGGGCAATCGCCTTATCCCATTCGGGATGCAGGATGCCATGCAGACGCATACGGTAGAAGGTATCGCGTTTGACGAACATCCAATAGAGCATAATGGCGGCGCTCAGACACGAGGTGACAACGGTGGAGACGGCGGCACCCGCTGCTCCCATCCCAAGAGTATAGATGAAGACGGGATCGAGACAGCCGTTGAGTATCAAGCCCAAGGAACAAGCATACATGGGGCGACGGGTGTCGCCTTCGGCACGCATAAGGCCTGCACATCCGTTCTGCATAGTGAAGCCCACCAGACCGAGGAAGAGGGGTTGTGCATAGCCGATGGCTGCCTGACGTGTGGGGCCTTCCACATCGAAATAGTTCAAGTATGGACGCAGGACAGCCAATAGGGACACAGTGAGAATGAGGGCACCTATCAGATAGAGGACAAGGGCATGTTCGGCGGCTTTCTCGGCCAATGACTTGTCGTGGCTGCCAAGCCGGCTCACCGCACTGGTTGCACCATGAGCCAGGCCATTGGTCACGGCCGTGATGACCATCCACAAGGGCGTGATGAGTCCGATGCCCGAAATGGCTGATTCGCCCAGACCGGCAATCCAGATGCCATCGACCACGTTGTAGAGCGAGGTGATGATCATCGTTACCATGACGGGCAATGCCAATCGTGGTATTGATGTGCGGGGATCAGCGTTGAGCAGAGCAACGTTCCTGTCACTGCGATTCGCCATACGTCACAGTTTTGAAGTATCGCACAACATCACCGAGCCACTAATCTGTTTGGCTTCGTCCTTGGCCAGCATCATCCGTTTATATACCTCGTCGGTAGTGTCGAAATGATGGGACTCGTTACTCACCATGGCTATCGAAAGGCTGATGAGACCGAAACGGTCTTTTTCGCCCTTACGGTTGAGTACCTCGATGTATCCTCTTTCGAGATCCTCGGGTTCATAGTATTTGGAGACGTTGGTATCAAACTGGCGAATGATTTCGTTGCCAATATCCTCGGCATAAGGATAGTCATTGAGGATGAGTACGAAATCGTCGCCGCCGATGTGGCCGATGAAATCGTTCTTCGATCCATAATGTGCGACAGCTGTGCTGAGAATTTCGGTCAGAAAGCCGATGAGCTGTCCGGCCATATACAGGCCGTAATAGTCGGTGTAGGGTTTGAACTTATCGATGTCGATATAAACGAGCACGAACTTGTCGCCTTTCTCAATCTTGTCGCGCAACGTGGCATCGATGGCAAAATTGCCGGGCAGGTGCGACACATCGTTGATGCTTCGATTGGCCGACAAGATATCGATGGCGTTGAGCGCCTGCTTATGAATGACATCAACATTGAGGGGCAACGGCAAAAAACCCAGTCCAGGAACCACAGAGGTGCTCATAAATTCGTAATCGGAGGAGAAGGCAAGCATCACGGGGTTCATGTAGTTGAGGAAAGCTGTGACGTAGGCCACCAGATTACGAAGATCAGCCATCAGGCCTTCGTGATTGATGTAGATGATGAAATAGTCATAGCCCAGCTTGTTACGAAGCTCATTGCGCGCCGACGAAGAACAAACCAATTCGATATTCTTGTCGTTGGCAAAAGCTTCTCGCATTGCATTGGCTACGTTGCCGGTATCGTCGATGAGCAGGATACGTTTCTTGTATTGCATAGAAGGTGAAGGTTTAATTAGTGGCTAAAGTGTTGTTAACAGCGAGCAAAGGCAATCGACATCGTCGGGCGAAGTGGCCCAGCTGGTGACGAAGCGGACTGTGGTCTCATGTTCGCCTCGTGGTCCCCAGAGTTCGAAGGACGCATGCTCGCTGAGACGGTCCATCACGTCGTTGGGGAGGATGAAGAACTGTTGATTGGTGGGAGAATCGATGGCGACCTTGTAGCCCCGTTGCTGGAAAGCCTGGCGTATGCGTTGTGCCAAAACATTGGCATGACTCGCGATACGGGTATAAAGATCCTCGGTGAACAACGTCCCGAACTGAATGCCGAGGAGACGGCCCTTGGCCAGCAGGGCACCATGCTGCTTGACAAGGGGGAAGAAATGCGGTAAGCGAACAGGATCGGCTGCCACCACAGCTTCGCCAAAAAGGGCTCCCACCTTGGTGCCTCCGATGTAGAACACATCACAGAGACGGGCAATGTCAGCCAAAGTAAAATCTGCTGCATCGGAAGCCAACGCATAGCCGAGACGCGCGCCATCGAGAAAGAGCGGGATGCCATGTTTATGGCAAACAGTGCTGAGGGCTTCAAGCTCGGCGAGTGAATAGATGGTGCCATATTCGGTAGCCTGGGTGATGTAAAGCAAGCCGGGGGCAACCATGTGCTCGTAGGTGTCGTCGCGATAGAAATCGCTGACGTAACGATCCACCTCGTCGGCACTAACCTTTCCGTCGTGACCAGGAAGAACGAGGACCTTGTGTCCACTATGCTCGATGGCTCCACTCTCATGAACGTTGATGTGCGCCGTAGTGGCTGCCATCACACCCTCATGACGACGCAGCAGAGCATCGATGACCGTGGCATTGGTCTGCGTGCCTCCTACAAGGAACTGCACAAGGGCATCGGGTGCCTGGCAAGCCTCACGGATGAGCTGGCGAGCTTCGGCACAATAATGATCGGCACCGTAGCCTACAGTGTGCTCGAGATTTGTCTCGATGAGTCGAGCCATCACTTCGGGATGTGCGCCCGCCGTATAGTCGGAGGTGAAATAGAGCATGAGTAATTAACTATAAAGGAAGCGCTTGATGCTCTTTTTGGGAGTCTTTTCAAATTCGTGCTCGACGAGTTCGAAGGCGTTGACCTGAGCGTATGGCGGGAAGACTGCGTTGACCTGATTGCGTCGGGAATTGAAGAACTTTAGGATATCCTCGTCGTTATGGAGTCCAGCAGAATCGGCCACTTGACGATCGGGATAAACAAGGGCGACAAGGCGATGCTCACGCTGTACCACCACACACTCGGCCACGTAAGGCATCGAGTTGACCACAGCTTCGATCTCCTCAGGATAAACGTTCTGACCGGAGGGTGAGAGCAGCATGTTCTTGATGCGTCCACGGATGAAGATGTTGCCTACCGAATCCATGACACCCATATCACCCGTGTGGAGCCAACCATCGGCATCGATGGCCTTATGGGTGGCCTCGTCGTTCTTGTAGTATCCCAACATCACATTCATGCCACGCGTGAGGATTTCGCCAGGCACACGGGGATGACTACTGTCGATGCGCACTTCCATGCGTGGAGCAGGTTTGCCGCAAGAGTTGGGGATGAAATCCTTCCAATCGGAATAGCCAATGATGGGCGAACACTCGGTCATGCCGTAGCCCACCGTGAATGGGAAGTCGATCTCCTTGAGCAACTGTTCAACCTCGCTGTTGAGTCCTGCGCCACCAATGATGACCTCATAGAGCCTTCCGCCAAGTGCTTTCATTAGCCCATCGCGGAACTTGGCATTGACAGCCTTGCGCATTCCCGGAATCTTGCGCACGGCACGAATCTTGGTGGAATTGTACTCGGGCATAATACCCTTGCGAACAATCTTTTCGATGAGCATGGGCACAACGACAATGAGGTGCGGACGAATCTCCTTGAAGGCCTTCAGGATGATGGCGGGACTGAGTGCGCGATTGATGAGCGTGACATGTATGCCCACTATGAACTCATACATCAGCTCGAACGCCATGCCGTAAAGATGGGCGGTAGGAAGCAGTGAGAGAACCTCCATTCGGGGACACAAGTTAGGAAGGACCTCTTCGGCAAATGCCATATTGCTCCATAATGCACGTTGAGGGATCATCACACCCTTGGGTTCGCTGGTGGTGCCTGAAGTATAATTAATCATAAGCAATTCGTCGGCCGTCTGACGATGATAATGGATATCGGATGGCTTCAGACCTTCGGGATAGGCGTCATGGAAGAGGTCTTCGACCATATCCTGCTGGTCGAGCAGGCAAATCCTGACATTCGGGAGCTTCTCCTCGAAGTGGAGCGGTTCGAGATTCCTGGCGATCTGCTGACCGACCAGGAGCACCTGGGCTTCGCTATGTTCGATAAGTCGGAGCACCATCTCGGGCGTGAACTCGTTGAGCAACGGAACAGCAACGGCTCCATAAGTGAATGCAGCAAGCAGGCCGATGCACCATTCGGCACTGTTGCGGCCACAGAGTGCCACACGGAATCCAGGCTTCAGGCCAGCTGCCTGCCATGCCAAATGATAACGTGCAATACGAGTGGCAACATCACGGTAATAATAGTCCTCTCCCTCATAATTCGATAGGGACAAGAGATTCCAATGGCTGGAAATGGATTCTTCGAGAACTTCGTTAAGTGTCTTTTTCATATTTTGAATCAATAAACAATTGCTTAGAATGGATAGCCTACAGCAAAGTGAAGGGTGTTGTGACTGCCGCGAAACGGATGGGGCAATGCCCACGACTCGTCGGCATCGGATGACGGGTCGAAAGCCTTGAAGCCCCAGTCGAGACGCAAGATCACGAAATCGGTGACGACACGCAGGCCCAGGCCCCACGACGTGGCAATCTCCTTATAGAAGTCAGAGGTGAACTGTCCTCCTTCCTGGTTTTCGTATTCCTTGATAGTCCAAACATTACCAGCATCAACGAAGAATGCCGATTCGAACTTCCAGAACAGACGGGTACGCAGTTCGACAGAAGCATCGAAACGCACATCGCCACACTGGTTGAAGTAGTTATAGGCTGACCCTGCCGAGGCGTACTTGCCAGGGCCCAATTCACGCACTGACCATCCGCGCACCGAGTTGGCGCCACCCGAATAATAACGTTTCTCGAATGGCATCACGTCGCTGTTGCCGTAGGGTGCGGCCACACCTCCTGCCAAGTGGAGAGCCAGACGGGAACGATCGGTCATGTAGTGGCTGAAGCTCCAGTCGGCATCGAACCGAGCGTATTGCTCAAAAGGTTGTCCGAAGATCTCGTACCGTCCTTCGGAAGTTTGAGCCGCTCGCACCGAATTACATACGGCCGAGAGCAGGTTGCCTGAAATCTCGGGATTGAGTCGCAGATACCACAAGTCGCGTGTAGTCTGCTGTGTACGACCTGTGGTGAGCGTATTATTGCCCATGTAAATCGTATAGTCCATGCCGAAAATGAAGTGGTCGGTGTAGGAGCTATAAATGATTGGGCCGAGGTTCTGCACCAATGACTTGAACGTCTCGCTCTGTTCGGGCAGATAGACATAACTGATATTAAGGATGTCCCAGACGTGACGAATGGATGCGTTAGCGGTGCTCCACTTGTAACCGATGACGGCCGATGCTACGTTGCGATTGTATTCGGGACGACTCTGACGCGAGAGACTGGCCTTGACAAGCGTTGTGGCGAGACTCTTTCGACGTGTTTCATCCTTGATGAAAGGAAAGAGGAACTGAGGGAAATCGATACTGAACTCAGCAGCATACTCCTGGTAGTTGTCGTTGACGAGTTTCTCGACATTACCGCTCAGTGCCTCATAACTGCCCTTCAGATGGGTGGTGAACGCCTCGGAGCCGTGGAAAATGTTACGATGCTGATAAGTGGCACCCAACGCAAAACCCAGATCGCCTGCCGTATTAGTACCATCAATTTCAAATTGCACTGCGTGATTGGACAAGGGCGAGAGTAAAATGTTGCAATCGAGTTCCTGGTTGGAGTCTGGCACAGGCTCAACACGGACGTTGACATAGCGCAGAATGTGCAATCGGCTGAGTGATGCGTAGGTGTTGCGGATGGCCCGTTCGGAATAAAGCATGCCGGGAAGGACATGACTGTTGCGAATCAACACACGGTCGCGCAGATAACATTTCTCACCCGACCAAGTCACATCGTATCCAGGTTGCTCCATGGGGCGCGTAAACGACTGTGTCGAAACGCTATCTCCACCCGTGGAGAGCATATTGTAATTGGTGATGAAATGCACCTGACGGATACGCCAAGGCTTGTGACCATCCTGAAGGATACATGTCAAATCGACCTCTTCGCTACCAGCAAGCGTATCGGCAACAAAAGAGACATCCTCTTTGTTAAAATCCCAATAACCACGCTCGCGCAACATCGCCGTGATGCGCTCGCGTTCGCTCTCAAGACGCGAACGGTCGAGCAATTGGCCCGACTGGAGCAAGCGCGCAGATGCCGTCTGGTCGATGAGTCGTTGGAGCGTGGTGTCGGCCGACACATAAGAAAGCGAGGCAAGTCGGCGTGGTCGTCCCGACCGGATATCGTACAGCACTTTTGCCTTGCCGCTGCGGATCCTGACACGATGGCTTACGACAGCGTCGAGATAGCCTTGCTGTTGTATGACTCGTTGCAGAGCGCGATTGGTGCGGTCGGTCAACTCCTCGTCGTAGATGGCAGGTGCTGTTCCCAAACGCTGACGCATACGATGCCACGACGAAAGGGTGTCGGGATGCCAAAACCATGCAGAAACGGGCAGGAAACCGAACGTACGACGATAAGGACGTTGCAAAATGGCCATTCGCAGCTGATTATCCTGCGATGGTGTTCCATCGACACGTATTTCAACACGGCTGACTACAGCATCTCCATCGGCTACATGTTTAGCTACACGACAACCAGTGACCGTCATGCACAAAAAGAGAACGAAGAGGATTATATAGAAACGCTGCATGCGTATTTGCCTTTGTATGGAGTACACTCTCAATTGTGGGTGCAAATATACTGCTTTTTGAATTAAAATGCAAAAAAAGACAGAGAAATTTGCTTTTGTCGGAAAGATTAGATACCTTTGCAGCAAAAATAACCCATTTACAAATGAAAAAAATAAACATTGACGCTTCGCTATTGCCTTACAACACCTTCGGGATGGATGTAAAGGCAGCCGTACTTGCAGAATACGACACAGTGAACGACCTTCGAGAGATACTGCACGACCCGATGGTTGCTGGCCTCATGCAGGCCGAAAAAGAGAACGGACGTCTCCCCTTCTGGCACATCGGCAGTGGATCGAACCTGCTGTTTCAAGGAGATTATCCCGGCGTAGTTCTGCATTGCCTGGCCAAGGGAATCCATAGAGTTCAGAAGAATGATGTATCGTCGGACCACAATGATGAAATTTGCCTGCTCAAAGTAGAGGCAGGAACATTGTGGGATGATGTGTGTGCCTATTGCGCAGAACATGGATTGTATGGTCCAGAAAATCTTTCCCTTATACCTGGCGAGATGGGGGCAGCAGCCGTTCAGAATATTGGTGCATACGGCGTGGAAATCAGTGATTTGATTGATGAAGTAATCTGCTGGGATGTGGAGGCCGACAAGGAGCATCGATTCGACTGCAAGGAAATGGGATACGGCTATCGTGAATCGCGTCTGAAACATGTTGCCGACAAGGCCCGACACATCATCACAAGCGTAGTGTTGAGGGTGCAGCACACTCGCAAGCTTCGCCTTGAATATGCAGGCATCAAGCGTGCTTTGGGCATTGAAAACGTCAGCGAAACCGACCTCGCAACTTCCGACAAACCCACCTTGCAGGAAGTGCGAGAGGCCGTGATAAGGATACGCGAAGGGAAACTGCCCGATCCCAAAAAGATAGGCAATGCAGGGTCGTTTTTCAAGAATCCTGTGGTTGAGAACTCTGTCTTCGATGCACTCATTGCATTGTATCCCGACATGCCTCATTATGTTGTCGATCAGAACCACACCAAGATTCCCGCTGGCTGGATGATAGAGCAGTGCGGCTGGAAGGGCAAGAATCTGGGGAGAGCCGGTGTTTATGAGAAGCAGAGCCTCGTGCTTGTGAACCGTGGAGGGGCCAAACCCGAAGAAATAGTCATGCTCTGCAAGAAGATTGTCGAAGATGTGGAGATGAAGTTCGGCATTCATATCGAACCCGAAGTCAATCTGATTTAGTAAGATAGTTATTACGCAAAAGTAGCATTTTCCTTCGGAAAACGTGAATTTAGAGAAGAAAAACACGATTTTCGAAGTAATTGTTTCATATTTAAATAAAAAATGTGTATCTTCGCACCCGTTATTTAAGTTAGTGTTCATCCGTAGTATATTAGTTAAAGACTCCAATATATGCACGTACTCAAATTTGGTGGCTCCTCGGTGGGCTCCATTGCAAGCATCAAGAATGTAAAACAAATCGTCGAAAGCCGCACCGAACCCGTAATCGTCGTGGTCAGTGCGCTTGGTGGAATTACCGATCGTCTCATTTCTACCGCCCAGAAAGCGTCGGTGGGCGATGAGACATTCCGCGAGGAATTCCAGTTTATCCTTGAACGTCATTTCGACGTGGTCAGTGGCCTACTCGAAGGCGAGCAACTCGATAACATCAAGAACTTCCTCAATAAGACACTTAGCGAACTGAAGGACATCTTCGAGGGCATTTTCCTGATACGCGAACTCTCGCCCCGCACATTGTGTACGGTGGTGAGCTATGGCGAGCGTATCTCAAGCCAGATCGTTGCTACGGTCATCAAGGATGCCGAGCATGTCGATAGCCGCAACATCATCAAGTCGAAAAAGGTTTATGGCAAGAATGTCTGCGACTTCAACCTTACCAACCCACTTGTTCGCGAACGTCTCTCCCGACCCAATCCCGTCATCGTATTGGGCGGCTTCATCAGCCGTGACAGCAGCACGGGCGAAGTGACCAATCTGGGACGCGGCGGTTCGGATTACACAGCAGCTATCATCGCTGCAGCCCTCGATGCCGAGATGCTGGAAATCTGGACCGATGTCGATGGATTCATGACTGCCGACCCTCGCGTCATCAATTCGGCTTACGTCATCAACGAGCTCTCGTTCATCGAAGCCATGGAGCTCTGCAACTTCGGTGCGAAGGTCATCTATCCTCCGACAATCTTCCCGGTGTTCCACAAGAACATCCCGATAGTCATCAAGAATACCTTTAACCCCACAGCCAAGGGCACGCTGATCCACAAGAACCCCAGCCACGATGACCTGAAGATCATCAAGGGTATTTCGTCAATCAACGACACCTGCCTCGTCACCATCTCCGGTCTGGGTATGGTAGGCGTGATTGGTGTGAACAAGCGTATCTTCTCGGCATTGGCCGACCATGGCATCTCGGTCTTCATCGTTTCGCAAGCCTCGTCAGAGAGCACCACCACCATCGGCGTGAAGAACGAAGAGGCCGACAAGACAATAGCTGTGCTCAAAGAGGAGTTCAAGTACGAGATACAAGCCGGCGAGATCAGCGACATCACGGCCGAACACGACCTTGCTACGGTGGCCGTGGTGGGCGAGAAAATGAAATCTACCACTGGTATTGCAGGCAAACTCTTCCGCATCCTGGGTCTTAACGGCATCAACATCATCGCTTGTGCCCAAGGTGCATCGGAGACCAACATCTCGTTCGTCATCAAGAAGAGCTCGCTACGAAAGGCCCTCAACGTCATCCATGACTCCTTCTTCCTTTCGGAGGTGTCTCTACTCAATATCTTCCTTACGGGCGTTGGTGTGGTTGGCCGCAATCTGATTTACCAGATTCGCAACCAGCAGGCCTACCTGCAGCAACACAAGAACCTGCAGCTTCGCATCGTTGGACTTGCCAATTCACGTCAATGTATTTTCAATCGTGAAGGTATCGACCTCGACAACTGGGAGGCAGAACTTAAGGCATCGACCAATAAGAGTTCCCCAACCATCCTGCGCGAAGCCATCCTGGGCATGAACATCTTCAATGCCGTCTTTGTGGATTGCACCGCCTCGCCTGCCATCTCGGGCCTCTATCAGGACTTGCTTGCCCACAACGTCAGTGTGGTTTGTGCAAACAAGGTCGCTGCTTCGGGCGACTACAACAACTATGCACAACTCAAGCGCACTGCTCGTGTACGTGGCGTCAAGTATCTCTTCGAGACCAACGTAGGTGCGGGCCTCCCGATCATCAACACCATCAACAACCTGATCAACTCGGGCGACGAAGTGCTCAAAATTGAGGCTGTGGTCAGTGGCACACTGAACTACATCTTCAATGTGCTGAGCGAAGAAGTACCCATGTCGCAGGCTATCAGGATGGCTCGGGAGGCAGGTTTCGCCGAGCCAGATCCACGTCAAGACCTGAATGCCAGCGACGTGATCCGCAAGATCACTATCCTTGCCCGCGAATCTGGCTATCGCGTATCACAGGAAGATGTCGAGAAGCATCTCTTCATCCCCGACGACTATTTCAAGGGCACGCTTGAGGAATTTTGGAAGAGGATACCTGAACTTGACCCATATTTCGAGGAGATGCGCAAGGAGGCTGCCGAACATGGACAGGTCTTCCGCTTCGTGGCGACCCTCGACCGTGGCAAGTGTACAGTAGCACTTCGTAAGGTGGGCACCAACAGTCCCTTCTATCGTCTCGAAGGTTCGAACAACGTCATCCTTCTTACAACGGCACGTTACCACGAACAGCCTATGGAGATCAAGGGCTATGGCGCAGGCGCTGCCGTCACTGCAGCAGGAGTCTTTGCCGACATCATCAGCATCGCAAATATACGATAATGAAGTATCTCATTATTCTGGCAGACGGGGCTGCAGACGAACCCGTCGAACTGCTCGGCAACAAGACGCCGCTACAAGCTGCCAACAAGCCCTTCATCGACCGCATGGCACTTGAAGGTGTCAATGGCCGACTTCTCACCGTTCCCGAAGGATATCATCCCGGATCAGAAATTGCTCACCTCGGTCTGCTTGGCTACGATGTATCGAAGGTATTTGAGGGACGAGGCTCTCTCGAAGCAGCCTCCATGCAAGTACCTATCGATAACGATGAAGTCGCCATGCGTGTCAACGTTATCTGTCTCGACGGTGACATCATCAAGAATCATTCGGCAGGCAACATCACGACCCAGGAGGCCGACGAACTAATCAAGACACTCAATCAACAGCTACCTTCGTTCACGCTCGACAGCGGTCGTGTGGTAGAGCCCAGCGACATTAAATTCTTCACAGGTGTGTCGTATCGCCACCTCTTGAAGATCAAGGGGGGAAACAAACATGTGAACTGCACACCCCCTCATGACCGTATCGGCAAACCCTGGAAACCCGAGCTTCCCAAGAACGAATACGACGTCATCCGTCTTACTGAACCCATCACCAAGCTCTCACCCAAAGAGACGGCCGACCTGCTGCGCAAACTTATCCTTTGGAGCCAAGACATTTTGGCCAACCATCCCATCAACCTGAAACGTGTGGCCGAAGGCAAGGATCCCGCCAACAGCATCTGGCCTTGGAGCCTCGGTTATCGACCAAAGATGCAAACTCTCATGGATCTCTTTCCCGCGAGAGTACATTCGGGTGCTGTTATCTCAGCCGTGGATCTCATCTTTGGTATCGGCGTCTATTGCGGACTCGACAAAGTGACTGTTCCCAATACGACAGGACTATGGGACACCAACTTCGAAGGCAAGGCAGATGCCGCCATCGAACAGCTCAAGGAGAAGGACTTCGTCTTCCTCCACATTGAGGCCACCGACGAAGCCGGACACGATGGAGATGCCGAGCTCAAGAAGACTTGCATGGAATATATTGATAAACGTGTCGTAGCACGCATCCTACAAGAGGTGAAGCAATGGGACGAGCCCGTCCGCATTGCCATCCTTCCCGACCATCCCACACCCATCAAGTTCAGGACACACACAACGAAGCCAGTGCCATTCGTCATCTGGCAGTCGAAACCCAGCAAAGCTGGTGATCCTGTCGATATCATCGCCGACGAAGTGATGTGCTACGATGAGGACGCAGCTGCGAAGGGAGCCCTCGGCCTCATGAAGGATGATGAATTCATTCGCTTCTTCCTCGGCGAGACCAAACCAGTCCCTTCGACAAAGCGGGTGGTTAAGTAAATTTTTATAGTAGCTATAGCGACTATAGGAACTATAATAAAGAAAAAAGGAAAAATGAAATACTACAGCACCAACCGACAGGCTCCCATGGTTTCCTTGAGCGAGGCCGTCATCAAGGGTCTGGCTCCAGACAAGGGCCTTTACATGCCTGAACGCATCAATACCTTGCCAAAGTCATTCTTCGACCACATCGAAGACCTGTCGCTGCAGGAAATTGCGTTCGAAGTAGCCAAGGCATTCTTTGGAGAAGATATTCCTAACGACGACCTCAAGAAGATCGTTTATGACACGTTGCAGTTTGAGATCCCCCTTGTCAAGGTGAACAATCGCATCTACAGCCTGGAGCTTTATCACGGTCCCACATGTGCCTTCAAGGACGTAGGAGCGCGTTTCATGGCACGACTCCTCTCCTATTTCGTCAAACAGCATCCTTCGAACAAGGGCAATGTGCATGTGCTGGTAGCCACCTCGGGCGACACCGGCTCAGCTGTGGCCAACGGATTCCTGGGTGTGCCTGGCATCGACGTGACGGTGCTTTATCCGAAAGACAAGGTCAGCCTCATCCAGGAGAAGCAATTCACCACACTTGGCCAGAACATTACCGCTCTTGAGGTGGAAGGAGTGTTCGACGATTGCCAGCGTCTCGTCAAAGAGGCATTCATGGATCATGACCTCAACGACAAGTTCTTCCTGACTTCGGCCAACTCAATCAACGTAGCGCGTTTCCTGCCTCAAGCATTCTATTATTTCCATGCTTACGCACAACTAAAGAAACAGAATCCCGAGGCAGCGAAGAACATGGTTATCTGTGTCCCTTCAGGCAACTTTGGCAACATCTGTGCAGGCATTTTCGGAGCCAAGATGGGGCTGCCCGTGAAGCGTTTCATCGCTTCGAACAACGCCAACGACATCTTCTTCCAGTATCTCCAGTCGGGGCATTACAATCCACGTGCTACACAAGCCACACTTGCCAATGCTATGGACGTGGGCGATCCGTCGAACTTCGCACGCATCGTCAACCTCTATGGCGGAGGACAGCAAAATGCAGAGAGGATTACCCCTGAAGAGGCCCACGAAGCCATCATCAGCGAGATCAGCGGTGCGACCTATAACGATGAGCAGATCAAGGCTGCCATGCTTCTGGCACTTGGCAAGGATGGTTACGTCTGCGATCCACATGGTGCATGCGGCTATCAGGCACTCACCGATGGCCTCAAGACGGGTGAAACGGGCATTTTCCTCGAAACGGCACACCCAGCCAAGTTCAAGGATACCGTAGAAGCCATCATCGGACGAGATGTTCAGATTCCCGCCACATTGCAGAAGTTCATGGACGGCGAGAAAAAGTCATTGCCGATGACTGGTCGCTTTGAGGATTTCAAGGTCTTTCTGCTGAATCATTTATGATGAAAGGAGCTGATAATGGCTCTGTGTCAGCCGAACGCTTTAATGCAATTACACATCTGGTGGGCCTCTTCATGATGCTCGCCATCTCATGGGTTCTGATATGGTTCGGCTATACCAAGAACTGGGAGAATGCCTTCGGTGTAACCTTTTTCACCGTGGGCATGTTGCTGATGTATCTGGCATCGGTCACCTATCATTTTTGGAAACCAGGGACAAAAGGCAAGCTTATCCTGCGCAAGCTTGACCACATATCGATCTACATTTTGATAGCATCGAGCTATACGCCCATCTGCATGCAGCTGGTCGAAGATGACATGCTCGTCGAAGGATGGGTAAGCTTTGGCGTCATCTGGCTTCTTGCCATCCTTGGAGTCTTCTACAAGATATTCTGGTGGCTTCAGTATCCTCGTCTCTCCATCATCCTCTATCTGATACTGGGATGGTCCATCCTCTTCTTTATTGATCCTGTACGACATTCTCTCACCTCCCTATCCCTATTATTAATATTTGCCGAAGGTGTGGTTTACACCCTCGGCATATACTTCTTTATCAACGACCATACCAACCGTTATTTTCACGGCATCTGGCATATTTTCGTTATTCTGGGCACCCTATGTCATTGGGCAGCAGTCTTCGTCATGGCCTGGCCTTGGGAGACTGGACTATGGGCGAATTGAAATCATTCCTGTTTCTTAATGACAGGGAGATAAACCAACGAAGCAGCATCATGTTCGCAATGAATATTGATGACTGACTTCTGATACACGCTCTCATCACAAGTGTAGATATCGCAGAACGTCTGTGGATTGCGATCCACCAACGGAAACCAAGTAGATTGTATCTGTATCATCAGTCGATGACCTGGCAGAAAACTATGAGCCACATCCGGCATCGCGAATCTGACATGTGTTAATTCTCCCGGCTCAAATGGCTTGGGATCGGCAAAGCTCTCCCGATATTTTCCACGCATTACCTCACCACGCACAAGCAACTGATATCCTGCCATGACTACATCAGGCAGATTCTCAGCATCTCCAAAAACAGACTGATAATAGAAATCGTCAGGATAAACATCGATGATCTTGACGATGAAGTCGGCATCTGTAGTACTGATATCCACTGCCAGGTCCACCTTCACTTCACCGGCAAGTTTCAAAGTATCTGTCAATACATCTGTCTTGAAGGTGAGCACATCAGGGCGCTGCGAAGCGAAACGCTGGTCATCGATCATATAATCAGGAGAGATACGGCTTTCGGCCACAGCACGATAAGGAACAGGATGCATCGGGTCGCTCACATAACTCACCTTGGCATCCCTGAAATCAGGCTCCGAACTTGCAATCCTCCCGTCGGCAGTCAGATAGAACGGTGTTGGATTGACATTCTCCCAATCTGGCCATCCATCCTTATAGAACGTCCATCGATGGGTTCCACTATCGTAGATACGCGCACCAGAGATCGGTTTCTCGCCCTTTCCTTCAAGATAATAACTGAAAAAGGGATACTCGATGTTGTACATATAGTATTCTCCTGTGCCTTCGGGTCCCAAATAATAGGCATTCCAGAATTCCGGAGCAACACTCCACCCGCCATGCTGCCAAGGCCCCTCGACAAGGTAGAGTTCCGTCGAAGGACTCTGCTCCTTGATTCCTTTATAGGTGGCGAAAGCACCGTAACAATCCTCCTTGTCGAACAATCCCCCGACGACCATTACCGCAGGCTTCACATCATGCAGATGACCTTCGGTGACAGTATGGCTTATCCAATACTCATCCCAATTCGGGTGCTCACGCATGATACGTAGATACTCAAGACTGTCGCCATATGACTCACAGGCTTGACGATAAGTAGCAATGTCCAGAAAGTCGCCATAGAGGTCCTTATGAAATAGCTCCGGGAACTGAAGCGTCGTGACATCGGTGTTCGAGCGGACACGCTTGTTGTCGCATATATACTCGAAAAATGGCAGGAAACTCAATACCTCGCCCTGCATGAAGGCCCCGTTATGATGGAAATCATCACCATGGAACCAATCGGCCACCGGAGCCTGTGGTGATACAGCCTTGATGGCAGGATGCCCGGAGAGCGCAGCCATAGTGGCGAAAAAACCGGGATAGGAGATGCCCATTACTCCGACGTTACCATTGTTATTGGTATTCCTAACGAGCCAATCCACGGTGTCGTAGGCATCGCTGGCTTCATCGGTTTGTCCGACGTTCTTCTTCTCTTTCTTATAAAGCTTTTTGTCCTCCTTGAATGGACGTATTTCCTCAAAATCCCCTTCCGAATGCCATTTGCCACGAACATCCTGGAATACAAGAATATATTCAGCATCGATGTATGGCGCAAAAGTAAGCATCTGCAACTCGCCGTTGAAATCCTCGCCCGAAGGTCCGGCATTGTAGCATGTACGTGTCATCAGGACAGGGTGCTTCGCGGCCGTGTTGACAGGTTCATAAAGAAGGGTATGGAGTTTAACCCCATCACGCATCTTGATTTCCACCTCACGCTTCGTATAGTGTTCCTTAAGGAACTCCATGCTATGAGGATAGATTCGCTCCCTATTTTGTGCCAGAAGAGACGAATCAGATACGAACAGGATAATCCAGAGGATAAAAGCAAGTTTTCTCATAATTGATTGTTACTTCAAGATATCCTTGATATCCTCAAGGTTGCCGTCCATAGGAGCGGGCGTAATGCCAAGCAAGTGACACAACAAGGGATAGAGACAAACGTTCTGGAAAATCTCTTCCTTCACGTAACCTGATTTGAAATCCGGGCCGATGGCTCGGAAATTGACGTGCATGTCGGGGAAGAAGGGGTCGAAGCCATGTGTGCCTGTCGTCTCCTCGTATGTCTCGCCAACAACCCAACCTAAATCGGTATTGAGAATCACATCACCGATATTCTCGTTGGTGCCGAACTGAAGGTATGCGGGCACTTCGCTGCGACGCCAAGCGCGGAGATGAGGCACATCCTTGAGCGCATCGACGATACTGTCGGTGTAGTCGAGGACTATGCCATTGGCTTCGATCTTGTTGGCATCGAGCCAACTGGGAACAGAATAATCGACATGATGAATCCATTCGGGCTTTACATAGTCGGACAGACGAATGAGGCGTTCAGGCGATGTGCGTGTCATGCCATGATCGCTGGTGACGATGAAGTCAATCTGCTCGAAGAAGGGCAATGCCTGTAGGACGCCATACAGCTCACGCATCATCTTGTCCATCGTCTTCACAGCCTTACGTGTCTGAGGGGAATATGGCCCCTTGTCGTGACCCGTGGCATCGGGCTCGCTGAAATAAACCATTACGAGGTGTGGACGAACAGCTTCGGGCAGGGTAAGGAGTCGTTTCACTTCGGCAATGCGCTGGTCGAAAGGCATCAGGTTCTCGTCATATTTATGATAGACGTATGGACGAATACCCTGTATCTCGACTTCCGATCCAGGCCAATAGATGATACCGGCATTGATGCCATTCTTTTGTGCCGTAATCCAAATGGGTTCGCCTCCGTAGAATGCGCCGTCGAACTTTGTCTCAGGGTTGCTGAGGCTGAAACGTCGTCCGGTCTTCCGCTCGGTGAAGTTGTTGGCTATGATGCCATGATGGTCAGGCACTAGACCAGTAGCAAGGGTATAGTGGTTAGGGAAAGTCTTGCTGGGATATGACGGTCGCATACGAGCATCTACCCCAGCATGTGCCAGACTGTCGAGGAATGGTGTCTCGTACATCAGGTTATAATCCCAGCGGAATCCATCCATACTGACAACTACCAGATAGCGGTCGTTCCTGGGCTGTTGTATTTGACCTTGACCGATAGTCGTACCGCAAGCCACAAGGATCAGCGAAAGAAGAAATAGGAGTGTTTTTTTCATAGAAGCAATAGTATTGGTTTTGCAGCTGCAAAGATAAGGCATTTTACTGACAAATACAAATATTTGGACGAAAAAATAAAGCCACCCGAGAAAAACCCGGATGGCTTATGATAAAGAATGAGGTGATTAATTACTCAGTTGGTGCTTCTTCTTTTGAGAAGAACATGCCTACGCCCTCAATAAGTCCCTTATAAGAAGTCTTGTAAGCAACGATAGTAATCTTATCTCCTTCGACAATACCAAGATTGCCGAAGGTGCCCTTACTGCCACCCCAGCCTTCAGTTACACCGTAAATGTAAACTGAGCCGGTTTCATCGGTAAGGTTGAAGTTACCATACTGCTCGAGGTCATACTTCGTGCCATCACCAATCGATGGACCAACAGTACCAGAAATCATGTAATAGACTTCCTTGCTGTCTTCCTTTGCGATGAAGTCAGCAATCGAAACCTCGGTTACTGCATACTTCACCTCCTCGAAGGTGGCTGAGCCCATCTGTGGAGTTTCCTTGTAAGAGGTACGCTTACCCACAACGGTAACGATATCACCGACCTTGGCACCGGCCTCGATGAAGCCTTCAGCACGATAGATCAATACCTCGCCAGAGTAGTCACGCAGGTAGAAGCTCTTACCCTGCTTGTCGCTGGTGTAGAGTTCGGTGATGATACCCGTGATACGATACTGGGAATCATCTTCAGCGGCAGCAAGGAATTCCGATACAGGAACTTCCATAATAGCACCCTTCTGGACGATAGCCTGCTCGGCGGTGTAGGTCTTCTTGCCATCGGTGGTCACAAACGAAACAGTAGTGCTTCGATCGCCACCGGCATTGGGAGCAGCAAGGAGAGTAACGATATTCGTGTTACCCTTAATCTCGATACCCGTAACCGAGAGCCACGACTTAGCTGCCTCAGGAATGTTGACAGTCACACCATTGGCCTTGTTGGTAAGGTATGCCTTGATCTCACCGCCTTCGAGAGGCAGCTCGTTCGACTTGACGCCAGCCACATAGGTCGAATCGCACTTGATGAGCGACTTGTTGACGCTGATGAAGGTGGCATCAACGAGCTCAACAGTACCATTGTAAGTGGTCTTTGGACCCTCAACAGTAACTTCGTCACCTACTTCGATGTTGAAGCTTGACCAGTTGTAGGCACCCTTGGCATCAACAGTACCATAGATATATACAGAGCCTGTGCCATCGTTGATGTAGAAGTTGCCATAGTTAGTGTTGGCAATGCCTGTACAGATGCCACGGATACGGTATGTAACGCCATCTGCACCAGCAATCACTTCAGCGCAAGTAGAGATAGGCAGCTCGCGCTTCTCGGTCTGCTGAAGAAGGTTGATACGCTGTGTCTTACCATTGCATACAATAGCGACAGTACCACTCTGTGTATCTTTGGCAGGACCAGCAGTGAAGGTTACTGTGGTCTGACCTGCACCACCCGACATAGGGCTGATGGTGACCCATTCAGGAATAGCGAAGGATTTATCGTTCTGGAACGCCCAGCTATCGGTGGCATTCACCGTGATGGTGGTAGAGCTGCCAGCAGCATCAAACGTCACGTATGACGATGAAACCTGTATCTCGTCGAGCAGCGTAACCTTGTCGTCATCATCACAACTTACGCAAGCGCCAACGGTAGTGATTGCTGCAAGTGCAATCAGAAGATATTTGTGGAGTTTCATAGATGTATAACCTTAATTAAATGTATATTTGATACCGATTGACATATACCAGCACTGACCAAGGCTATAGTTAGGAGTAAAGGTCTCCGTCTCGCCATTGATCACATCCGGTGTAGAGAAGGTAGCGTAGCCGTCAGCATCCACACCCTCGTACTTGAGGATACGTGCCTCGGTGCCAATCTCAGGATTGAGCCACTTGGCAACGCCCCACTTGTTGTTGAAGAGGTTCATCACGTTCTTGATGTCGGCGCTGAGGGTGATCATGTTCTTCTGACCAGCTACCTTGAACTTGAAGTCATGCTTGTAGCTGAAGTCCAAACGTTGGAGCCATGGAGTATAGATGCTGTAAGCCTCCGAATACTTGCCCTGATGACTGGAAAGGTAACTGTCCTCATGAACGTAAGCCATGAAGCGGTCGCGGTCGTCGTCGCTGACGAAACGCATCTGGCCGTTCTTAACCTCCTCATCGGTTGGGATATAGATGGCATCGTAGTTATAACCGTCACCATTCATATCGTTGATCATCATGTACGAATAGTTGTAACCGCCACGCGTAGCCTCATAAATGAAGCTATAGTGGTTGCCACTCTTGTCGTTGATGGTGGCAGAAGCTACAACACGGTCAGGAGTAACATACTGCGAGTTGTGAACCGGGATGTTGTTCGGGCCCTCATAGGTGGGCACATAGGTAAATGCTGACTCGGCAGCAGAACCTGGCATACCAGTCACTTCCTTGTTGGCAGTATGAGTGTAAGCAGCCATCAAGTCGATCCACTCAGCGGGCTTGGCGTTGAGAGTGGTGCTGAACGACCATCCGTAGCCACGGCTGGTGTTCTCAAGGATGAATGCTTTGGTGTTGGTACGGAAACCAGCAGGATAGATAGGACGGTTGTCAACGCCGTTGAAGCGAGCAAAGCCACCCACACTAGGAATAGCCCAGTCGGAGATAGATACCAGATTGATAGCCTTGTTGTAGATACCCTCGACAGTTACCGACATTGGGAATCCGACAGGGATCTGATAGTCAACGGCCAACGAGGTCTTCCAAACCTGTGGAAGCTTGAAGTTGGTGTCAACGCCGCAGATCGAAGATGGCTTCGTGCCCTTATCTGGCGTAATGGTGGCAGGATAGCCGAGGCTGATGAGTTTGTCGCGAAGAGCGGCGATAGTAGGCTTGCCATTCGAATCGGTCACAAGACCGCCTGCAAAGGTATCCATCGAGAAGCCGCGCTTAGCAGCCTCGCTGGCATTGATAGCAGCCTGATACTGTACCATACCTGAATTGGTAGGCATATTGGTGAAGAATACGAGAGGCAGGTTACCCTGGAAGAGACCTGTACCGCCACGGAGCTTGAGGCGCTGGTCGCCAAACAAGTCGTAGGTGAAGCCGACACGTGGAGAAATGGTCACGTGCATGTCGGGCCAACGACCGGTATCGACATGACGCTCGGTGCCATCAGCCTTATAATAGGTAAGATCATAGATAGCTTGGTTGGTCATAAGGTCACCCTCGTCGAAGAAGAGGCCGTCAAAACGGATACCAGCAGTAACATTAAGTTTCTCGTTCACGTTCCACTCATCCTGCAAATAGAGACCTACAGTGTGCTGCTGCACACGGGCAGCAGGATTGTCTTCGCCATCATAGCCATAGGTGAGGCAGACAACATCGGGGGTAGCACCACTGAGGAAATCCTCCACGCTGTTGTAGCGATAGTAACCCGTACCATTACGCATATATGCGTTGTCGGCCATCTTGTACTCATACTTAAAACCAGCTGTGAACTTGTGGGCGCCCCAGAAGTAGGTGACGTCATCCTTCACGTTGAAAACCTTGTCGTGTACGCCGTTGTTCCAAGTGAAGAGCTCATAACCGAGAGCCATGTAGATCTGGTCATTCCCCTGATAGGGTTTCTTGATGTCGATGTGGGGGAACTCGTCAGAGTTGGAGCCACGGACATCGTTCTTTTGAGAATAGGTGGCGATGAACTGGTTGGAGAGGTTGTCAGTGAAGCGGCTGTTCAAGTCGAACGACCACGAATGCACGATGTTCTCCATCGAATAGAGTGTGTTGGCAAAAGCCATCGAATACTGGCCGATACGGGAACCTGACATACGTGTGCCACCATCCATCGAAGAAGCGTTGGTATTGTTCCAGACATTGTTCTTCGTATAGTTGTAGCGTACAGCCACGTGATGATTGGTGGTGATATTCCAGTCGAGACGAATCAGGAACTTGGTGTTCTCTTCATCTGCAGGATAGTCGGTATAGGAACCTGTGTCGTAACCGTACTTGCTCTTCACGAAGTCCGAAACAGTCTTCATATCGGACTGAGTGGTACGTGAGATGTAGTTGGTAGCATCCATCACGCCATCTGTCGAAGCACGCCAACGATTGACTACGGTTGGAGTCTTGATCTGCTCGAAATTAGTGAAGAAGAAGAGCTTGTTCTTAATGATGGGGCCGCCTAACGTAAAGCCATAAGTAGTCTGGCGGCTCTTGTCACGAGCACCAGAGAACTGCACACCACGCACGGCGTCACCCTGCATGTTCTCGTTCTTGTGATAGACGTAGGCGCTGGCCTTGAACGTGTTGGTACCCGACTTGGTAATGGCATTCACACCACCACCCACGAAGTCGGTCTGACGTACGTCGTAAGGAGAAACGACAACCTGGAGCTCCTGGATGGCATCGATAGAGATTGGGTTGCCACCACCTGGGAGGTTAGAGCTAAGACCGAAGTCGTTGTTGAAGCTGGCGCCATCGACGGTGAAGTTGGCCGTACGACCATCGGTGCCGGCGAAGCTCATGCCGTTGCCACCGTAAGGTGACAGACGTGTGAAGTCGGTCAAGCCGCGGTTCACAGTTGGCATGTTCTCAATCTGGCTCAAGTTGATGTTGGTAGTTGCACCGGTCTTGACACTATTGAACTTTGTGCCAGAGCCTACTACTACAACCTCGTCGAGGAGATCGGTATCCTCCGAGAGCTTGGTGTTAAGGTTGAAGGTCTCACCGAGTTCGAGAGAAATGTTCTCGAACTTCTGAGTCTTCGCACCCACATACGAGATAATTACCTCATAAGGGCCGCCGACACGCATACCGCGGATGGCATAAGCACCCTTTTCGTTGGTAATCGTACCATAACGGGTACCTGAAGGAACATGGATAGCTTGCACAGTCACACCAATCACCGGACCAAGGTCATCGGTGATGATACCCGACAACGCCGAGGTGGTGACCTGTGCCATAAGCATCACGCTCGAAACAAGCGCCATTACTAAGGTCAGTAATGATTTCTTCATTTTGTTGTTGTTTAAAATTGTTTGTATTAAGAGTTATAGATGTGCTGAAACATTTCTTACCTTAAAAACTCAACATTGGGGGACGAATGAAGACAAGTCCCACGTTCTGTTCTATTACGGCGCAAAGATAATCAATTTCTATGACATTCTTGCTGATTTCAGGTCTTGCAGCTAAAAATTTTAACACTTTTGTGAATACAATTGTTAATTTTAAGGATTTAGGATGCAATTAACAGAGTGATGAGTATATACTATAGTATATAAACATGAAAACCGCCCATTCTCGGACGAGAATGAGCGGGGATTTCGAATCAATTCTTGACTTTGTCAACAATTGCCTTGAAGGCTTCCGGATGATTCATACCGAGGTCAGCGAGGACCTTACGGTTGATGTCGATGCCGTTAGCATGAAGAAGACCCATGAGCTTGGAATAGCTGAGACCCTCAAGGCGGGCAGCTGCGTTAATACGCTGAATCCAAAGAGCACGGAAGTTGCGCTTCTTGGCGCGACGATCGCGGAATGCATAAGTCAAACCTTTCTCCCAGGTATTCTTAGCAACGGTCCACACATTCTTGCGGGCACCAATGTAACCTCTTGTGAGGTGGAGAATCTTCTTGCGTCTTGCACGTGACGCTACGTGATTTACCGAACGTGGCATAGTGTAAAAGTTTTTTTAAACGCCGCGGGGCACGAGACCCACTTAATACAGCTGTTTGGTTAATAGATGTGAGAAAAGACTGGAAGAACCCTTGATTACTTGAGACAAAGGAGCTCACGAACATTGGTCTTATTGGCATTGTCCAAAATGGAGAAACCAGTAAGGTTACGCTTCTGCTTCTTAGTCTTCTTGGTCAAGATGTGGCTCTTGTAAGCGTGCTTTCTCTTGATCTTTCCTGATCCGGTGAGCGGGAAACGCTTCTTGGCACCGGAATTAGTCTTAACTTTTGGCATTTTGTTTGATAATTAAATAAAATTGAATATAATGACGTGTCCTAACGGACGGTCTTGCAATTTACTCCTCTCCCTTGAGACCTGCCTCCTTGAGAGCAGCTGCAAGTGGATTGGTTTCTGTTAAATCTCGAGGAGCCTCAGGCTTGACGCCCTTGATCTCGACGGTTTGTTGCTTCTTTTCTGCTTTGTTTGCCTGGTCTTTCTTCTGATCCTTCTTCTGGCTACCACTCTTGGGCGAGAAGATTAGAATCATACGCTTTCCCTCAAGTGTCGGAGGATAATTGTCCGGCTTGCCGAAATCCTGAAGGTCCTGCGTAAAGCGTGCAAGCAGAACTTCACCTTGTTCCTTGAACAAAATCGAACGGCCCTTGAAGAAGACGTAAGCCTTCACCTTCGAACCTTCCTGGAGGAACTCCTTGGCATGACGCAATTTGAATTCGTAGTCATGGTCATCGGTCTGCGGACCGAAACGGATTTCCTTTACAACGACCTTGGCAGCATTTGCCTTGGCCTCTTTGGCTTTCTTCTTCTGCTGGTAGCAGAACTTCTGATAATCCATCACCTTGCATACAGGTGGATCGGCTGTGGCACTGATCTCCACGAGATCGAGTTCCATTTCTTCGGCGATACGCATGGCCTCTTGAATGGGATAGATGCCCATCGTCACGTTGTCGCCGACAAGACGAACTTCTTTCACGCCACGAATGCGATCGTTGATGCGATGCTCGTCCTTGTTATTATTGTTGTTCTGCATGGTTGGGCGCTGACCCTTTGGGCGTGCGCCTGTTGGTTTGGGTCTGTTAGGACCGCCGTTGTGAGGTGTAAATGCCATTAACTAAATGGATAGTTAATAATTTGAATTGTTTAAGTTGGTGATAAAAATTCCTTTTCGTACCGCTCTTTATACACAAAAATTACAAAGAGAATTCTCGAAAATCGGCTGCAAAGATATGAAATATTTTTTAAATAAAAAACATTTCGCCTTTGTTTTTGCTAAAAAAACTTATATATCAAGTCCATTTGCTACCTATACGATGCAAAATTTGCTCTATATAAGGCCTTCTATTGGATCCTTAATTACTTGAGTAACAACATAACCGTGTGACTCGGCGACCTTCAAAATGATGGATCGGAGTGCCCAAGCGAGGCTGCCGACTAAGCGCACATCGACCACATCTTCACCCCCATCCATATCAGCAATGCGCATGACATTGCGACGCCAGAATTCATCCGTGCCTCGATAGGCAAGATCCTCGACATATCCCAACGAAAGATGCCGACCAAGAAATGCGGCAAAAGTAGCCAGATAGCGATTGGAACAAGGCATCTGATAGACATGCTTGATAGCGCTCTCGGGGGTTATCACGCCATAATCGTCCTCAAATGCCTGACGAACACGTTCGGGCATCTGTCCCTTGAGATAATCGCCCAATAATTGCCGGCCAAACCACGCACCACTACCCTCATCTCCGAGAATATATCCCAAGGCTGGCATGGGTTGCAAGGTGTGTGTCGAAGGGTCGAAAAGAGCGGCAATAGATCCCGTACCCATAATACAAGCGATGAATCGTTCGGTCGATGACTGCTGTCCCTTTGTCTTTAAGGCAAGGGCGGCTCCCATAAGGTCTGATTCGACCACGACCTTCGTTATCGGTGTCAAAGCGGCGCGCAAGGCGTGCTCGACCACAGCAACACGTTCACCGCTGCACCCTGAACCATAGAAACGCAACTCATCAGGACGAGCATCGGCCCCTCCCATGTCGGCAAGCACCTGCCGGATGGTTGCGGTAATCTGTTCCTTCGTAACATAGAGTGGGTTCAAACCCTGTGTCTGTGCAGAACGAATCATCTTGGGCAAACCTGGAAGTTGTTCCACAAGCGCCCAATGAGTCTTGGTGCTGCCGCTATCGGCGAAAAGTATCTTCATGCCGTATTACCTCAGTTTGATCTTGAACGTCTTCTTAGCAGTTTTTCCTTCGTTGTTGTAATGGTCAACGGCTGTCACTACATAGGTATATTTGGAAGCGTTACTGATGTCGTAGTCTATAAATTCCGGCTTGGAAACCTGCAAATAGAGATGATCCATGTTGCGTGTATTAACCATATCGCCTTTGACAAAACGATATACATTATAATATAATACGGGATCATTCTCATCCTTCTTGTCAACCTTGGGAGCAGACCACTTAAGGAACAAGCCTACCTTGTCGCCCGAACGCACCAACGTACCATCTAAGTCTTTCACCTTTTCTGGAGCATCATCGTCAAGGTTGGAGAAAGCAGGAGGCATCACATGGTTGGGGAAGACAGACTGCTTCATGAAATCACGAACGCTGAACTGATTGTCCTCGACCTGATAAGCGTACCAGAAACAATTGCCCTTCACATTCTTGTCGCCGCGCGCCTGATTGATTTTCGCCAGGAAATTCTTGCTGCCATTAAGGAGAGATGGTGTCGAAGCATTGTTGGCGGCACCATCGAGGCTGCGTTCGATGCTCTGGCCGATGTACAACTGGCAAGGCGCAGGGATATTCTTGGCCCACCATGTGCAAAGCGTGTTATAATCGGCAGCCTTGTGTCCGATCTCCCAATACAGCTGGGGAATGACATAGTCGATCCATCCCGACTGTGCCCAAAGGAGTACATCGGCATAGAGGTCGTCATAACATTGAGTGCCATTGGTATTCGAACCTCCCTCCCAGCTCTTCTGATTACGATAGATGCCGAACGGACTGATGCCAAAACGTACCCAAGGTTTAATAGCACGTATATCCTCATGAACCGACTTGATGAGGATATTGACGCTGCGGCGACGGAAGTTGGCGAGGTCAGCACGGCTGGTGGGATTGAAACCCATTTGAGGAGCGTACGCCTGGAATGTAGCGATGTCGTTGAACTCTTTGCCTGCTACGGGATAGGGATAGAAATAGTCATCCATGTGGATGGCATCCACATCGTAGCGGCTGACGATATCGTTTACCACCGAGCGAATCCACGCTCGGCACTCGGGAAGACCAGGATTGAGGTAGAGTCGATCGTCAAAGACCACGAAGTACTCGGGATGCTGGTGATAGAGGTGATTGCTTGAAAGATTGAAGTTCTTCGACATGTACATGCGATAGGGATTGATCCAAGCGTGAAACTCCATGCCACGCTCATGGCACAGCTGGATCAGGTACTCCATAGGGTCCCAAACGGGTGAAGGAGCCTTGCCCTGCACACCTGTCAAGAAGCGGCTCCAAGGCTCATACTTGCTCTGATAGAACGCATCTCCCTCGGGTCGAACCTGGAAAATGATGGCATTAAAGCCCGTCTGATAGAGAGTCTCGACAAGCTGCTGAAGATACCTGCGGCATTGCTCGGGATTCTTGTTCTGGTAGCGGTCCTGCCAAGCGGTTTGCACCCAAGCACCACGAAACTCGTGCTTCGCGTCGCGCTGTTCCACAGCCGTTTCCACCACCTTCGAGGAGGTCTTGCATGAAGTTACCGACAAACCAAGTGCCAGCACAAAGAGGACTAAGAAATACTTCTTCATTATTTTTGAGTTTTATATTTTTTGTCTTGTATTTACTATCGTTTCTATAGTTACTTCTTCTCCGCCAGTTCCAACCAGCGAAGTTCCTTTTCATCGATTAGGTCGATAAGCTCCTGCATACGGTTTCCCTTGGCCATCAACTCATCGCTGCCCAAGGTGCCACTGCTCATCAGTTCTTCAATCTTACGTTTCTCGGCTTCGAGCTGGGGCAGTTCCTTTTCGAGCCTCTCGAACTCCTGTTTCTCTTGGAAACTGAGTTTCGGAGCTTTTGGCGTCTTGGGCTTAGCTGACGAGGGTGCTACACTTGCCTTCAATCCGTTGGCAACTTGTGCCTGTTCGACAGCCTCCTGTTCCTTCAGGGACCTCCATTCGCGATAATCGGTGTAATTGCCTGGATAATCCTGTAATACACCGTCGCCCTTCATTACAAGCAGGTGATCGACGACCTTGTCCATGAAGTATCGGTCGTGGCTTACCACTATCACACAACCGCCGAAGTTCTGAAGATACTCTTCGAGTACCTGCAAGGTAGCAATATCCAGATCATTGGTGGGCTCATCGAGAATAAGAAAGTTAGGCGAACGCATTAGGATGGTGCAGAGATACAGGCGACGCTTCTCTCCACCACTGAGCTTATACACATAAGAATACTGCTTGACGGGGGTGAAAAGGAATTGCTTGAGGAATTCAGTGGCCGACATTTTCGAACCGTCGCTCATGAGAACATATTCAGCAATATCTCGCACCACGTCAATCACCTTCTTCTGTTCGTCATATTGGATACCATCCTGACTGTAATACCCGAAACGCACCGTCTCGCCAATCTCGAAACTCCCATGGTCGGGTTTCAATTCACCGAGCAGGAGCTTCAGATAGGTCGATTTGCCCGTACCATTGGCACCGATGATACCCATCTTCTCGTAGCGTGCGAAGGTGTAGTTGTAGTCCTTGAGGATGACCTTTGCAGATTCATTGTCGTTGAACGATTTATCGACATGCTTGGCCACAAAGATTTTTGAGCCGATGTAGGTGCTTCGCATCTGCAACCGCATACGTTGCTCCTCATAACGCGCCTTGGCTCGCTGCTCCAGTTCGTGGAACGCCTCGATGCGCGATCGGCTCTTGTGTCCGCGCGCCTGAGGCTGGCGTCGCATCCAGTCGAGTTCCTTCCGCAACAGGTTCTGCGCATGATCCACCTGGGCATTTTGCGCCGAAATCCTTTCGGCCCGTTTTTCGAGGTAATAATTATAGTTGCCCCTATAGTTGTAAAGTTGCTTATCAGCAAGTTCTACAATCCGGTTGCAAACGTGGTCGAGGAAGTAACGATCGTGTGTCACCATCAGGAGAGTCATCGAACGACTGCGATTGAGGTAATCCTCGAGCCATTCCACCATCTCAAGGTCGAGGTGATTGGTGGGCTCGTCGAGGATCAGGAACTGCGGATTGTCAATCAGCACATGAGCCAAGGCCAAACGCTTCTGCTGTCCGCCGCTCAGCTGTGAGACCTTCTGGCCAAGGTCTGTTATATCGAGACGCGTCAGGATGCGTGTCAGCTCCGAACTGTTGGTGAGCACATCCTGTCTATCCTTGCTATCATCGACCACCCATTCGTTGCCCTGGCGTACACAACGGCACACTTCCCCCACCGTGATATCGGAAGGAAATTGCGGATCCTGGCTCAGATAATCCACCCGAAGGTCATTGCGCCACACGATCGACCCCTCGTCCTTACCCTCGATGCCCATGATGATGTTGAGCAGGGTCGTCTTGCCGCTACCGTTGCGGGCAATTAGTCCGATGCGGTCACCCTCGCTGATGCCAAGCGAAAGGTTCTCGAAAAGCACCAGGTCACCGAACGATTTGGTGAGATTGTCGATTTGAAGATAACTTTGGGCCATAATAAGTGGCGCAAAAATAGACAATTTCCGTGACAAATTCAAAAAAGTTACCCAAAAAGTGGCTATAAATTGTATATTTTTATTAACAATGTACGTATTTGTCAAATAAAAACATTAAATTTGTCCCCGCGAAAAAGTTAAATTCCCTTCAAATGAAAAAGTTTACCATATTCACCCTATTGGCTATCTCATCCGGATCCCTCTTCGCCGAAAACCGTTCATTTGATGAGGCTCAAGCCCTTGCACAGCAGTTCCTCAGCCAACAATCCAGCCAACCCGTTGAGTTAAGCACGATGCGTCGGGCAGCACGTAACGGCTCGTCGGCCGAAGCCACCATGCAGCCTTACTACGCCTTCAACGACACTCAAAACGATGTCTTCGTCATAGTATCAGCCACCACCCTCACACGTCCCGTCCTTGCCTATGGTACAGGGCAGATGCCCGACGAAGTGAGCGATGACATGCCCGACGGCCTCCAATGGTGGCTCAATGCAATCGGCGAGCGCACCGCCTACCTCGAACAACATCCCGAAGTTGCCGAGACAGAAGCTCAGGTCAAGGCCACGACACAAGCTGTCGCCCCCATCCTCGGCGGCATCGCATGGGACCAAACGGGAGCCTATTCGCGCCTGACACCAACCATCGGTGGACAACATTGCCCCACAGGATGCGCAGCCACCGCTATGGGACAGATCATCCGATACTACAAACAACCGACACAAGGAAGGGGTTCCAACAGCTACACCTGGCAGTACAATGAGAACGGCACCACGCGCTCGAAGACTCTTTCGGTCAACTTTGCAGAACAGACCTACGACTATTCACTCATGCCGCTCACCTTCAACCGCAACTACCAGGGCACGGCAGCTGAGCAGAACGAGGTTTCCAAGCTCCTCTACCACTGCGGTGTGGCCGTCAATATGTCCTATGCTATCGAGGGCAGCGGCACCTCTAGTCCGTACCTCGACCGTGCATTCATCGAGAATTTCAGTTACAACAGTTTCACCACCACTATCCTTCGTGAGAACTACACCTACGACGAGTGGGTCAACATCATGCAGAACGAATTGCGAGCAGGCCGTCCCGTGCTTTACACGGGCAACTCGTACATTGAAGAAGACTCCGGTCACGCCTTTCTCCTCGAAGGCTTCGATAACGATGGTCTCTACTATGTCAATTGGGGCTGGAACGGCAATTTCAATGCCTATTACGACATCGCCGTGCTCAACCCCGATGGTGTAGGAGTGGGCGCCATGAGGATGGACGACGGCTTTTGTGAATCGCAATCCGCTGTCGTAAACATTACGCCCAAAGAAGGTGAAGGCACCTACCGCACATCCCTCATCGGCAGTGGCGACTGCAAATTCTCATCCAACAAGTCATCGACCACCAAGGGGGCGTCTATATCGCTGACGATACGCTCCATCTTCAACTACTCCGGCATCAAAGCCAATGGCAACCTAGGCCTTGTCATCATGCAGCAAGGCAACGTCATCAATCGCAAGAAGCTCACTTCTGTTGAAATCGACGGCGTCAATGAAGAGGGATATACCAGCGACATTAGCTTGACAGCACCCTATACCATTCCCAACGACCTTTCCAACGGAACTTACCAGGCTTATCTCTACTACCAGCCCGATGGTGCCGACGTTTGGGACTTCGTCCGTTTCCCTCGCACCACCAACGAAACATATCTGGAGTTTGAAGTCAGTGGCAACAGTGTAGCCATCTCACGGCCCAAAGTCAATCGCATGATTTCTGCTACTGATTGGAGCTTCGACGACCCGTCGGCAACCGTATCCACACGCACCGAAATCATCACGGCCAAGGTCACCAACAAGGGCGACGAAACCATCTCCGGCCACTTCCATCTTCAGCTCACGTCGCCCGACAAGACTATAACCGACAAGGTGGACGACGCTACCGACTGCGTTACCCTGGCACCAGGACAATCAACACAGGTCTCTTTCGTCTATCGTTTCACACAAGAAGGACAATGGACATCCACTCTCTACTTCCGTCCTTGGAACGTCAGCGCAACAGCTTCATCTGTTGAAGGTTCAAAACGCACTTTCGATGTTGAAGCAGACCATTTGGCAGGTGCAACATTCATTGTAAACGATGCTCTCACCATCACTTCTGGCAGCGACGATGGAAAGATTTATCGCAATAGTCCCATTACCGCCACGCTTAAGGTTACCAACATGGGCTCCGATTATGATGGCACATTCGCCATTTGGCTTTACACCAAGAACTCCAATCCCACTACGCTCACTCCTGTTGCAAAGTACGAATGTCCTACTTCGGTGAAGGGCGATAAACAGAAGCACACCGTCACCCTCGACTTCCAGCTCGACCTCGATCTGAACAAGAACGTCTCCTACTACGCACGACCCTATTACTTCAACGGCTCCGATTGGCAGATCCTTGATCCCGACATCTACACCAAGATGAATATCTACGGACAAGACGACCCGTCATCAGGCATAGAAGAAGTCGTTGTCGATGAGCCAGAAGACAACCTACAAGGCGCACAAATATTCAACGTCCTCGGAAAGCCCATCACTGTTCCCGCCTCTGGACAATTGCCCAAGGGCATCTACATTGTCAATGGCCGAAAGATGGTTATAAAATAATTATTGAGGAGTTTACTTTAACTCCTGATAACTCCACATAATAATCTTGTCAGGAATCTACATTCATATCCCCTTCTGTGCCACACGGTGCATCTATTGTGATTTCTACTCCACCACATTACGTAACAAGGGTCCCCAATTCGTGGAGGCCCTTGTGCGTGAAATGGAAGAGCGGAAGGACTTTCTACATGAACCTATCCGCACTATTTATCTTGGAGGCGGTACGCCCTCTCAGTTAGGGCCAGAATGCATCCGTGCTATTCTTGATGCTCTTGAAAAGCATTTCGACCTGAGCGAATGCGAGGAGATTACGATGGAGGCCAACCCCGAAGACTTCGTGAATAGATCTTGGCCAATCTCCGAAGGCCGATTTCTTCCCGGCAATCCCCTACCTCACACTGTCAACCGCATCTCGATGGGTGTTCAGTCGATGGTTGATAGTGAATTGAATTTATTACGGCGGCGTCATGATTCAACTCATGTTCGAATTGCCGTGAGATGCCTACGTGAAGCAAATATCAACAATATCAGCCTCGATCTGATGTACGGATTACCCACACAAACAGTCAAGTCGTGGGAATACAGCATCGACGAACTGCTGAAACTCCAACCCCAGCATATCTCTGCCTACAATCTAAGCATCGAGGAAGGCACGCCGCTTCACACCCTCGTCCAAAAAGGCGAACTCAATCCCTGCGACGACGAGACATGCCTCATCATGGCCGCCCTACTTCGCAAGAAACTCAAAGCCGCAGGCTACGAGCAATACGAAATCTCCAACTACGCTCTTCCTGGCTACCATTCGCGCCACAATTCTTCCTATTGGAACCAGACTCCTTATCTTGGGTTGGGACCAGGGGCACATAGCTACGATGGTTACAAGCTTCGTTGCTGGAATGAGGCTGACGTTCAGTCTTATTTAAAAGGAATACGCAAAGTGGAATCTGAAAATCTTTCTGATCTCGACCTCTACAACGAACGTGTGATGCTTGGATTACGTACAGTCCGTGGCATTGACATGCGATTATTTGACGATGTAAGAGTTGATACGGTTTCACAAAAAGCTCTCAAAACCAGCCTTTGTACTCTAGTAGAACGAGGTCACCTGCAAATCAAAGAAAACAGGCTAAGCCTGACCGAAGCCGGCTTAGCCTTAGGCGATGAGATCATCCGAGAACTGATGATTCTTGATGATAATGTATCTTCAGAACAACTGGAAAAATGATGATCATTTCTGTGGCGTGTCCTGCGGAATCTCTGGAATGGGCTTAAAGATTACCTCGATACCGGCGCGGCGGAGAAGATCTACGCCGTCGGTGAGGCGATACTCTCGGGCATATACGACGCGCTTGATGCCGCACTGGATGATGAGCTTGGAACATTCGATGCAAGGGCTATCGGTAACGTAGAGCGTGGCACCGTCGCTCGAATTGTTGCTCTTGGCAACCTTGGTGATGGCATTGGCTTCGGCATGAAGGACATACGGCTTGGAACGATTGTCTTCGGTCTCACAATCGTTCTCAAAACCAGTGGGAGTTCCATTATAGCCATCACTGATAATCATTTTTTCCTTGACTATAAGACAACCCACCTGACGGCGCTTGCAGTAGGAGTTTTCGGCCCATATGGCGGCCATACGGAGATAACGGTGATCGAGGAGTTCTTGCTTGGTCATTTTTTTAGAATGGTAGTGATGGGTGTTGATGAGAACTATGGGAAGATCAAACAATTATTAATTGTTATTTGATAGTTGCTCAAGGCCCTTGATATAGGCCTTATCGCTACTATTGAATTCCTGATAGAAGTAATTCTCGTCCTTGCATTGGCGCATGATGTAGGCGATGATGAGACGCTCCATCTCGGCACCACTGCGCTGTAGCTCCTTGGGTGTGGGTCGGCCAATCTTAGGCGTAGCAAAGTTGATGAATGAATTGAGCAGCCCCTGCCCTTCGAGATAACGCTGCAAGGACTTAAAATCCTTGAATGATGCAACGGTCTCGCGATGTTTGTCGCTATACTGGAAAGCAAACGAATACATCAAATTGATGGATTTGTTGTAATATGTCGAAACGTAAGTGGTATCGCTTGGCACAAAGAAGTCGGGCATAATACCACCCCCACCATATACGGTACGACCGCTCAAAGTCGTATAAACAAGGGTGTCGGCAAAGTGTATGGAATCCTGGTTGTAGAATTCGCCACGTTCATAACGATTGATCAGATCCATCTGATAATCCTCGCCCTCGCCCATCGAATAAGGCTTTTGGATGCAGCGGCCCGAGGGTGTGTGGTAACGAGCAATAGTGAGACGCAATGCTGAGCCGTCGTAAAGATCGAACTGCTGTTGGACGAGACCCTTGCCAAACGAGCGGCGACCTACGATCTGAGCACGGTCATTGTCCTGCATGGCTCCAGCGAAAATCTCGGAGGCAGAAGCCGACCATTCGTCTATAAGTACAACGACGGGGTCCAGTTGGAAGTTGCCGCGTCCGTCCGCCTTGTGGTCATGTCGAGGTTGTGACCGGCCTTCGGTATAGACTATCAGCTGGTTCTCGCTCAAGAACTCGTTGACCATAGCAATGCAGATCTCAAGATATCCGCCTCCATTCCCACGAAAATCAAGCAGGTAACCTTTAGCACCATGGGCACGCAGATTAACAAGCGCCGTAAAGAACTCATTGTATGTGTTACGCCCGAAATTATCAATCTTAATATATCCGATATTTCCCTCCATGTATTGCGCAACTACACTATTGACGGGTATCTCACCACGCTCGACCTCAAACTCAAGCAGTTCTTGGGCGGTATTTCGACGAATACCAAGTTTGACTATAGTACCAGTCTCTCCACGCAAGGTCTTCAGAACAACATCATTGTTAATCTTCTTTCCGACGAAGAGGGTGTCATCGACGGTAACGATACGGTCACCTGGCTGAATGCCGACTTTCTCAGAAGGACCTCCCGATATCACCTGTATCACCATGACCGTGTCCTGTTGAATATTGAACTGGATGCCTACACCACTAAACGAGCCTTCAAGCTGTTCGGTAACGGCAGTCATGTCTTCTTGGGAAATATAGGAGGAGTGAGGGTCCAGTTCCTCGACGATAGTGGGGATGGCATCCTCGACGAGGTTCTCGAGATCGAGAGTATCCACATAGCGATCGCGTAGTAAATCGAAGATATATACCAGTTTGGCCGAAGCCTCACTGCTGGTAAGACCGCCACGACTCCTCTTGTCAAAGTCAGCACGGTCAGATTGATAGACATGTATCTCGTTGGCCATACGTGCCTCACCTAGCTTGATGCCCACATAAAGAATAAGGGCTACTGCTAAACCGGCAAGGAAAGGTATCCAATATTTCTTCATCTAAAGAGGATTAAAAGAGGTTACTGTGCTTCTGTTTGTTCGAACAACTTGATTGCTCCTGTAGAGGGAATAAAAAGCGCGGAACAAGGACGCTTCTTATTGGTGAATTGCCCTTGCGGAAGCATTTCGACATGGCCAAACTGAGCCATGGGAATATCTCCTTCAGCAAGAGAACCCTGGGCGTTGAAAAGCTTAACGCGAGCCTTTCCTGGAATACAATAGGCGATGCCTTTCTCCAACTTCTTGCGCGCATTGAGATCCATAGCCGACAAGCGGTTGTCCTCCATGATTGATACCCCTACATAAAAGGGAGCTCCCGAAAGATCATCCTTCTCGACAAAACCAAGTTCACGCGAGAGGCGGAAAACAAGTTCGCGCCCCACCTCATCGGAGGGGGTGAAGAAGAACGTCCGCACCTCGTCGGTCTCAGTAGTGGTGCCCACGAACAGCGAGAGTAAGGCCTCCTCATGTGCTGTGAGGTTATCGAGCATGAGCTGGAGCTGAGCACCATCGTTTGGCACGTTATCGGCTTCACCACGGATGAGGTCGGAACGGCTCTCACGAATGGTGAAGATCTCATCAGCACAGAGTTCGGCCTGCTTAGCCTTGCTACCCGCCTTAAGCAAATCGCTCGTCATCACGTCCGACGGCTTAAACTTAAGCTTATTAACTACTGGAGCAGCTACCGACTTTTCCGTCAGAGGCTCCTCCGGCTTCTGATTGATGGCCCAAAGGCAACGGTCCTCAGTAAGATAAAAAGTGGGAAGTGCTGCTTTGTCACTGAAATAGATATGATATGTGCGCGCACTGTCAGCCTGGGCTACACCCTTAAGTTGTATCTGCTTAATCTCCCAGCGTGTTTGATCTTCCAATGCCACATCCTTCAGACCAAGATACTTCTCAGCGTATATAGCGAACTCACCCGCCACGACCTTGGTGCAGTGGGCAGAGACCTTTATTTCAATCTTGGTAATGGGCAAGCTGTAGGTAAGTCCATAGTCAAAATTGTCGCCAATGGTGACTTGCTGCACGGTTTGTGCAATTGCACCTGTCGTAATGAACGCGGCCAAAACCGCAGCAATGTATTTCCTCATTTGATATTACTTATTTTGAAAAGAGTCAGAGAAAAGAGTGCGATTCAAAATACTCCGTCCCAACGTCACTTCGTCTGCATATTCTATTTCATCACCCACACTGACCCCAAGGGCTAATGTGGTCACTTTAAGATTGGTGAACGATGCCAACTGTCGATAGACATAGGAGTTCGTCAAATCGCCCTCCATAGTGGTGGAAAGAGCTAAAATAACCTCGCTGATCGGAATATTGCCATTGGTTTGACTTTGGCGAACACGCTCCACCAGACTACCAATCTGCAACTGCTGTGGTCCAATGCCGTCCATCGGAGAAATGAGTCCACCCAGAACGTGATAAAGACCCTGGAACTGCTTTGTTCCTTCTATGGCCATCACTTCCTTGACGTTTTCAACCACACAGATAGTCGATGCATCACGTTTAGGATTGGAGCAAATCTGACAAAGATCAGAATCGCTAATGTTGTGACAACACTTGCAGTAACGGATTTCCTTCCGCAGTTTGATAAGAGAGTCTCCCAGTTGAAGTGCCCTCTCGGGTTCCTGACGCAGCAGATGAAGCACCAAGCGAAGAGCAGTCTTTCGACCGATGCCAGGTAGCTTGGAAAATTCATCAATGGCGCGAGTAAGTAATAGTGAAGGATACTGTTCCATTAATATTTTCCGAAATCTTTACGCGCACGATCCATCGCACGCTGGTCTTCTTTATCCTTCATTGTATCACGTTTGTCATATTGCTTCTTGCCTTTGCAAAGCGCTATATCAAGTTTGGCCAAACCCTTTTCATTGATAAAGAGTCGCAGAGGTATTATAGTCAATCCCGGCTCCTTGGAATTGTTCTGCAGATTGCGTAACTCACGCCGTGTGAGGAGCAACTTGCGGTCCCGATGTGCATTATGATTGTTGTAAGTGCCGTAAAAGTACTCTGCAATATATACATTCTTTGCCCATAGTTCGCCATGGTCAAAAATACAATATGAATCAGTTAATCCCGCTTTACCTGCACGCAACGACTTTATCTCGGTACCAGTCAGCACTAAACCGGCTGTAAACGTATCGAGAATCTCGTAGTCGAATGTCGCACGCTTGTTTCGTATGTTGACGGCACAATTACTTGCCCCTTTCTTCTTATTGTTATTTGCCATAAATCATCAAATCGAATAAAACAGTTCATGACATTAACCCTGTAAGAACTGCAACAGGTGCTGAATGATACTTGGTGAGAAGAAAATTACAAGGAATGACACGAATCCAAATAACCAGCGTCTCTTCTCCTCCACACGAATATAAGTATGTGAACCATTCCAAGTGATATAGACAAGATACAACGCGATGAACTGGAAGAACCGGAAAGCCGGGAAAACAGCCATCAACATTTCAAGCGCCATCAAAAAACTAGTACTGTAGAACACAAAGTTCATCAGACGATTCTTATCAGGATTAGGTAATTCAAACAAAACTACCAACGCCTGCTTGATAAGTATCAGCGCCAAATAAGGACCGACGAAATAGGCCACGAGGATAGGCACCATCTGCGTCATGCCGTGTTGGAAGTCGAAACTCACCTCTGGATTCGGTCCACGCCATCCTGCACTTAGGAAGACGACCAACGACATAAAGCCAAGCAGCGGATAATAGTAATTCCACAGCATGAAATCAGGCTTTGATTCCTTAATCTCTGCATTGGAAAGATAGCTCCAAGCCTGTTCAGACTGAGTAATCAAAGCGATTAGAAACTTGACTATATATTTGAACTGAGTCAATGTCGGTAGAGTTAATTTGGAATTATTCGTTCAAAGAATGCACAACGAGGCCAGAGCGGAGCTTGGGTTCGAACCATGTGGTCTTAGGCGGCATGATATTACCCGAATCAGCAATGTTCATCAGCTGATCCATCGAGACAGGATAGAGCGCCAAGGCCACACGCATCTCGCCACTGTCAACACGGCGCTTCAATTCCCCCAATCCTCGCAAACCACCTACGAAGTCGATACGCTTGTCGCGACGCAGATCTTTTATGCCGAGAATCTTGTCGAGAATAAGGTTGGAGGAGACGCTGACGTCGAGCACACCGATAGGGTCATTGTCATCGTATGTGCCAGGTTTGGCCGTCAGGCTATACCATTCACCATCGAGGTAGAGGCTGAAGTTGTGAAGTTTGCAGGGGCGATAGATATCCTTGCCCATCTTCTCGACCACGAAATTCTCAGCCACCTTAGCCAGGAATTCCTCACTGGACAACCCTTTCAAATCCTTGACTACGCGGTTGTAGTCCATAATCTTGAGCTGTCCTGCCGGGAAGCAGACTGCCAGGAAGAAATTATATTCCTCGTTGCCCGTATGATTGGGATTCTGCAAGGCACGCTCCTGCCCTACGCGAGCTGCAGCTGCTGTACGATGATGACCATCAGCGACATAAAGATATGGGATGGCAGCGAATGCCTCGGTAATGGTTTGGATGGTCGTGGGTTCATCGATTACCCAGAACTCATGAATGAAGCCTTCGGCAGAAGTAAATCGCTCTACACTAGGCTTTGCTGCTGTCTCTCGGATCACCTTGTCCAACACCTCGTTGTCGGGGAAAGCAAAGAATACAGGTTCCATGTTTGCTGACAGACAGCGCACATGTTTCATACGATCTTCCTCCTTATCGGCACGGGTAAGCTCATGCTTTTTGATAACACCGTTTAGGTAATCATCGACGTTAGCAGCGACAACGAGGCCATACTGAGTACGTCCTTCCATCGTCTGGCTATAAAGATAATAATACGGTGAGGTATCCTGAGTCAGCCAACCATTTCTCTTGAACTTCTCAAACTGTTCAACAGCGGCACGATAAACCTTAGGGTCATGTTCATCGGCGATAGGATCGAAGTTAATCTCAGGCTTGATAATATGATAAAGAGACTTCTCATTGCCCTTGCACTCGTCAAATGCCTCCTGTGAAGACAAGACATCGTATGGACGAGAAGAAACAATAGGGGCCAGCTCGGGGGAAGGACGAAGACCTTTGAATGGACGAACTTTTGCCATATCAAATATAATTATTTATTTCAGATACTTTTTTATCATCAAATTTACCTTTCGCAGCGATAATGGATTATTCAGCAGATATCGTGCTCCGAGTTGCCTTATTCGTTTATGCAAAGGACGTTGTCCATAATCATCCGTGATGATAATGGGTGTTTCCGGTGTCTTCTCATGCATATATGTGATAAGATCGAAAACCTGCATCCTGCCAGGAAGGCTGGAATCGAGAAAAACAATATCGGGATCTATCGTGTCGAATACATTCTTAAATTCATCGGTTGTCGATGTTACAGTTACATCAAAAAGGTGCTGATTGCTATACAAGCTGGATTTATCGCGCATGCCAATGAGAACATGAGGCAACAATGCACGGTTTTGAAGGATCTCTTCGGCCTCAGTTTCATGTTCGCGTTTCAATTCATCGAGCACATCTACCGTCTTGACATTCTCGTCAGTATTACCCAACTGTACTGAGAACTGATTTGTAACTTTACGAGCATCAAGAGGTAAAGTGATGGTGTATTTCAGTTTGCCAAGCTCCTGCTGTTCCAATTGAACACTGCCATACATACGTTTTGCCATCAATCGGCATACACTCAATCCAAGTCCAGATTCCGTATATGAAGTATGAGTCTTGGCTTCAGTGGTACTGGTTCCTGAACAGGTGACAGTGATATATAACACATCTTTAGGGAGGTCGATAACATAACTCATCGTCGTCGTTCCAGTCATTTGCGAGCGGAACTGCGGGTTGATGAGGTTATCAAGCAGAAGATCAAGAAGCTTGACATCCACAAAGATTTGTACATTGTCGTAGAGGTTCGAAAAGTAGAACTTCACCCGATTGCCTGCCCTCAATGAATATACCTGCTGAAGTTCAGCGAAGTGTTCCCACAAAGCGAGTGAGCTCACTTCGGAACTATCTGACAACTCATTATCCCCCACGGAGAATTTGAACTTATCAGTCATCTCCAACAAATGACTCACCTTGTCCTTGAGGTCTGCCAGATGCATCAGCATGTCTTCTGATTTCGAAATGCCATCAGACGAGATGAACACATTTGCATTTTCGGCAAGGTTGCGGAAAAATACGCCCACTTCCTGAATGATGCCGGAAGAGTACTCGAGTTGCTGACGAGCATGCTGGAGCTGGTGTTCCTTCTGGTTGATTAACTTCAATTGCGCGCGATAACGTTGGTCGAGATTTATAGCAATGCCGCGGACGTAAGTGGGACGTCCATGTCTGTCGCGCTCGACGGTTCTACCGCGGAAGCCATACCATTCGTATTCACCCGAACTCTGTCCATCCGGTTTCAGTTGGGCAGAGACATTGAGACGAAGATCCACCTCAAACATCTTATCACTCCTGTAGAGAGGAGATGTGTGACGTATAAGCACCTTCTGAATATCGTCGGGATGGACACGCTCCAGCATAGAGTCCAACTTGATGTTCTTCTCCTTGTCGTCAATCCATAAGCTATTCAACGAAGGTATCCCGAAGCGAACCTTGTGCTCCGGGATATACCATTCCCAAACGTATGTTTGACAATCGTTCAGGAATGGCTCGAACTCGTTGAATTGCTTTGCCATTAATTAACGCGGAATCGATCAATACCCTCCTTCAGATAACCACAAGCCTGCTTGGCCGCAGCGATACCGGCATTGCTATTGGCCTCAGCTGTCTGAGCGCCGCTCTTCTTGGGTGTGAAGAAAACTCGTGTACCGAACTTAGCCACGAACTCGTCGGCAGTGCTTGGCTTCACGTCAGCAATATAGCGGAAGTCAGGGCGCTCCTCCATAAGCTTCATCAAGCCAGCCTCATCGACAACTTCCTTGCGGGCAGTATTGATGAGACATGCATTCTTGGGCATGGTCTTGAGCAAATCGAAGTTGATGCTGCCGATGGTCTCCTTGGTGGCAGGGCAATGCAGACTCACATACTGACAGGTGCCGTAAAGCTCGGCAATCGATGAGACAGCCTTGACCCCCTCGGCCTCGATCTGCTCCTTGGTGAGGAACGGATCGTAGGCATAAATATCCATGCCTATACCCTTGGCTACGCGAGCCACATTGCGGGCGACATTGCCAAAGGCATGCAAACCGAGCGTCTTGCCCATGAGTTCTGTACCTGCAGCACCGCTGAACTGGTTGCGGCACTGGAACAGGAGCATGGCGAATACGAGCTCGGCCACAGCATTGGCATTCTGACCGGGGGTATTCATGGCGACAACCTTGTGGGCTGTAGCTGCTTCGAGATCGATGTTGTCGTAGCCGGCACCGGCACGAACAACAATACGCAGGTTCTTGGCGGCGTCAAGCACCTCGGCATCGACCTTGTCAGAACGGATGATGAGACCATCTACGTCAGCCACGGCTTCCAGAAGCTGCTGTTTCTCGGTATATTTCTCAAGTTTTACCACCTCGATGCCTGCACCGGTGATAATCTCTTCCATTGCCTTCACTGCTGGTGCGGCAAATGGTTTCTCTGTTGCAATAAGAATCTTCATCGTTTTAGGATAATTATACTCAAACACTGGAATCGACTTCGGATCGCGTCCAGGTGTCCCGATTAAACTGGGAATTACAATTTTCTGTACGATACCCATAAATCTATCAAATGGTTGCCTCGAACTCCTTCATGCAGGCTATGAGAGCCTCGACACCTTCCTTCGGCATAGCGTTGTAAAGCGATGCACGGAAACCACCTACGGAACGATGTCCCTTGATGCCGACCATACCGCGCTCGGAAGCGAACTTGAAGAATGCGTCGTTAAGCTCCTGGTATTCCTCGTTCATCACGAAGCAAACATTCATGCGGCTGCGATCTTCAGGTGCAACGGTACCCTTGAATAGCTTGTTGCGGTCAATCTCGTCGTAAAGCATCGTCGATTTCTCGATGGCACGCTGCTCCAAAGCCTTCAGGCCGCCGAGCTCCTTGTACCACTTAAGGGTCTGAAGAACGGTGAAGATGGGGAGACAGGGAGGCGTATTGAACATCGAGCCTTTCTTGATGTGGGTCTGATAGTCAAGCATTGTGGGAAGTCCTTCCTTGGTAACCTTCTCCTTCTTAATGATCACAATGGTCACGCCAGCAGGACCTGCGTTCTTCTGAGCACCTGCATAGATGCAGTCGTATTTGCTCACATCAACTGGATGGGAAAGGAAGTCAGACGACATGTCGGCGCAAAGAGGCACTGACACGTTGGGAGTCTCGAGCATCTCGGTTCCATAGATCGTGTTGTTGGAGCAATAGTGGAAATAATCGACATCAGCGGGCACGGTGTAACCCTTGGGAATATACGTGAAGTTCTTGTCCTTGGAGCTTGCAACGACTTCCACCTCACCGACAAACTTGGCCTGTTTGATAGCATTCGAAGCCCATGTACCTGTCTCAAGGTAAGCTGCACGAGTCTTGAGCAAGTTGAGAGGCATCATATAGAACTGAAGGCTTGCACCACCACCTAGGAAGAGAACCTCATAGCCCTCGGGGACGTCGAGCAATTCCTTGACGAGTGCATTGGCCTCATCGACAACAGCCTGAAATTCCTTGGAACGATGCGAAACCTCAAGGATAGACAGGCCTGTGCCTGCGAAGTTCTGTACTGCCTTTGCGGTCTCGTTGATTGCAAACGGACTCAAGATAGATGGTCCGGCATAGAAGTTGTACTTTTTCATACGTTTGAGTTTATTGTATGTTTGATGTTGTCAATAAAGTAGTTTGGGGTGTTTATATTGACGCGCAAAAATACAAAACTATTTTGATATTGTCAAGTATTTTTCGTCAAATAATTAAAAACATGGAAAAAAATTACAAATTATCAACCTATTTTACTTGAATCTGTCACCCCAAAATGCCGAAAGTAGTGCCTTCAACCTATCCTCTTGCGCATTGGGCTGGGGATGGTAGAACAGCGATTGCTGCATCCCTCCCTCCTCGACAAGCGCATCGGGCAGATACTGCTGATAAGCAAAATGGCCCGGATAGTCGTGGGCATACATATATCCCTTGCCATAACCCTCCTTCTCCATCAGCTTTGTCGGCGCATTTCGCAGATGCAGAGGGACGGGGAGATTTCCCGTCTCAAGCACCTTCTGCATCGCCGAATTGATGGCGTTGTAGGCGGCATTACTCTTAGGCGAAGCGGCGAGATAGACACAGGCTTCGGCAAGGGGGATTCGTCCTTCGGGCCAACCGATCTTTTGCACTGCGTCAAAGGCCGCGTTGGCAAGAAGAAGGGCATTGGGGTTAGCCAAACCGATATCTTCGCTGGCCGAGATGACCAGACGTCGGGCGATGAAGGCAGGATCCTCTCCCCCTTCGATCATGCGGGCCATGTAATAAATGGCAGCATCGGGGTCGGAGCCGCGAATCGATTTGATCATTGCCGACACAAGATCGTAGTGCATCTCACCATCTTTATCGTAAGCCATCGGATTGGCCTGCAGCTTTTCAGCCACCAGGGCGTCGGTAATGACAATGGATCTCTCCTCCTTCGCCTTGTCGCTTTGTTGACCCGTTGGCTCGTCTTCATCCTCTTCCTCATAGTCGAAGTCATCCTCGGCATATTCTCCACAAACGAGGTCAAGGATATTCAGAAACTTGCGGCAGTCACCTCCCGCATAACGCAGCATCGCGCTGGTTTCCTTCACCTCCACCTTACGCTTCGAGATGATGGGGTCTTCTTTCAAGACGCGGTCCATTAGAAGCAAAAGGTCTTCGTTTTCGAGTGGTTGGAGTGTATAGACCTGGCATCGGCTCAACAAGGGACGAATCACCTCGAACGAAGGGTTTTCGGTGGTGGCTCCTATGAGCGTCACTACTCCACGCTCCACGGCATCGAGCAGGGAATCCTGCTGCGACTTCGAGAAACGGTGGATTTCGTCGATGAAGAGGATAGGTGAAGCATTGGGCAGGAAGAACCGGTCCTTCTTGGCACGCTCGATGACTTCGCGCACCTCCTTGACACCGCTACTAACAGCCGAGAGCGTGTAGAACGGCAGTTCAAGTGTCTGTGCAATAATCTTAGCCAACGTTGTCTTACCTACCCCAGGAGGACCCCAAAGGATGAACGAGGCTATGCGACCGGACTCTATCATCCGACGAAGCACAGCACCCTGTCCTACAAGATGCTTCTGCCCTATATATCCATCGAGGCTCTTCGGCCTCATTCTTTCTGCTAATGGTACCATTGTTGTAGATTGTTATGGTTATTTCGATTTCTTGGCATTCTTGGCCACGCTGATATCGAGCGACATCGTGAATGCTGCACCTCGGCAGGTCATGTTGTCAAAGCCTACAGCCACGCCGAATGTCCAGATACGCAGCAGGGCTATGCCATATTGCAGCTCCCAATGTGCACGATGGGCAGGCACCTTCACTATATGTGCTTGCACATATTCCGTCAGAAACATACCGTTTCGAGTGAGCGAGGAAAGCAGCATACGGTCGGACGACCACATTGCATGTCCCTCTAACCACGAGCAGTCGGTCGATAGTTCATAGTTGTCGAGCATTACGAACCGCGAAAGCGCATTGTCCTTCTGCCACCAGAATCGTGATGCATCGAGGTGATGCCAGTCGGTCAGACTGAGGTCTCCATGCTTGTAAATACCACCGCCACCGATGAGATAACTCAGCTGATCCTCTCCTCGCGTAAGGTGAATGTCCTGACCGATTCGCAGCTCGAACGACGCAAAATGCCATTTGCCCATCCCCACGTCGGTGAGCAGGGTGAAACGCGGATAGGTCGAGTGGCTCAGACAGGTCATATCGTCGAAGACCACGTGTTGCTGTCCGAACTGATAATTGAGCTCCAGATTGAGCAAAGCCATATCACCGTCAATCTCCCCGTCGTAAAGCTTCAGTTCGCTGGCCGTCTTTCCAAGCCTCAAACGGGGAACATTGTCCTGCCCGTGCGTTCCAAAGATCGTGGTCAATTTGTGATTCTCCATCTCACGCCGACGCTCCCACGCCGCATGCGCCTTCACATCGATATCGTTGCCGATGGGGAAAGCCACACGAAAACCCGCATCCGTGCGTTCAAGCAGTTTGTAATGATTCCAGCCGAAGATGCCTGTAGCAAGCAGCGACTGCGACATCGACATCGTCGGATCGTGGTCGATGTCCTCGGTATGTCGGCCGCCATGTATCTCAATCATCCTTGCCTGCTCCACGGGGGAATACCAACGCAACGCACCTTTGGCAAGCAACGCCTCTCGGCTGACAGCCCACCGAAGAGTCTCCTCTACTTCGAAGCGGTGGCGTCGGGAATTCATGAAGCCTGCAATAGCATGTGGACCTATACTATAGCCATCGACGAAGTTCATCGCTGTCAGGTCATTGATTCCCTGAGGGATTTCCATATACCATGTACCCGAAGCCGTGCGCGTCATACCTCCATCATAGAGCATCCTGTACCATTTCGTGCCTTGTTTCGGCCTGACGCGAGGCAATGTGCTCGTAGGAATCTCCGAAAAAGCAGTAGTCTGCCCCTCAACTACCACTGGCAGCAGGAAGAGCAGACTACATATTATAATTAAAAAATATTTATGCATCGAAGAAAACCTTTCCTTGAGCATCCTCTGGTCGGACTACACCCGGATATTCGCTGCAGAAATGGTTCCGAAGCCTTTCGAGGTAACGTTTTGCCTCATACTTGGCCATGGGCAAATCATGCATCAGGCAATTCCCACAGGTGGCAGGGGTGGTGCCAGGCACCTCGTCATTATAGTCACGCACATATTCAAAAGCCCCAATCATCAGTTGACGGACTTCTTCACACGAAAAGTCTCCTTTCATGATCAGATAGTTGCCAGTTAGACACCCCATGGGCCCCCAATAGATGATGTTCTCTTTCCAACCGTCAAGGTTGCGCAGATAGGTTGCCACTAAATGCTCAATGGTATGAATGGCCGCAGGATTGAGACAAGGCTCATGATTTGGCGCAGTCATACGAATGTCGTATGTCGTGATTACCACGCCTCCCGCCTCGTCTTTTCGGCTCACGTAGATACCGGGGTGCAAGTTGGTATGATCAACGGCGAAACTTGGAATCAAGTCCATAAAAATTTGGGTTATGAAGGGTTAAGAGAGGTTAAGAAGGATTATTGGCCGAACAACCATTCGAACTTTTCTTAACCCATTCGAACCTTTCTTAACAATCTATTAGTGTGCGGCTGCAAACTCATTTAGGAATCGTTTATCGTTCTCAGAGAAGAGACGGAGGTCCTTGACGCGATACTTCAGGTTGGCGATACGCTCCACACCCATACCGAATGCGTAGCCCGTATATACCTTCGGGTCAATACCACACGCCTCAAGAACGTTGGGATCCACCATTCCACAACCCATGATCTCAAGCCAACCGGCACCCTTGCACATCGAACAACCCTTACCGCCACAGAGCGTACAGCTCACGTCCATCTCAGCAGAAGGCTCGGTAAACGGGAAGTAACTGGGACGAAGACGAATCTGGGTAGAGGGGCCGAACATCTCTACAGCGAACTGATGAAGCACCTGCTTGAGATCGGCAAACGACACGTCTTTGTCTATATATAGACCCTCTACTTGGTGGAAGAAGCAGTGGGCACGTGCCGAAATAGCCTCGTTGCGATAGACCCGACCTGGGCAAACCACGCGGATTGGAGGTTTCTGTTCATTCATCACACGCACCTGCACCGATGAAGTGTGGCTGCGTAGCAAAACGATGGGATCCTGCTGAACGAAAAAAGTATCCTGCATATCTCGTGCCGGATGATCGTCGGCGAAATTTAGTGCGCCATACACATGCCAGTCGTCCTCTACCTCAGGTCCCTCGGCGATAGAGAAACCCAAACGGGCAAAGATGTCCACAATCTCCTGACGAACCAAGCTCAACGGATGACGTGTTCCCACTTCATCGGGATAAGCTGGACGTGTAAGGTCGATATCAGCGTCGATGTGATCTTCCGACTGATATTCTGCCTTGAGGGCTTCAATCCTTTCGGTGGCAGCAGCCTTGAGGGCATTCAATCGCTGACCGATTTCGCGCTTCTGATCGGCTGCCACATTGCGGAACTCTGCCATCAAACCCGTAATCTCACCTTTTTTGCTGAGATACTTGATACGCAGTGCCTCAATCTCGTCAGCATTATTTGCCTTGAGGGCCTCAATCTCGGCCATCATGGCGTTAATCTTTTCAATCATATAAGTCGATTTTTAGATATTTTCGTGCAAAATGCGCGGCAAAGATAGTTAAAATTTTCCAAATAGTGAAATTTTCACGAGTTTTTTTGTATTTTTGCAGCGAAAAACCAACGAATTGACATGTCATGAGCCTAATCAGCCAGCATATTCTCCAACGGGTTTCCGATTTTATCGCAAAAAACCAGCTTCTTCCCCTCCCCTCTAAGCAGGGTGACAGAGAAGGCATGCTCTATGTTGCCCTTAGTGGAGGCCCAGATTCCGTAGCCCTGCTCCACATTCTTCACAGGCTCGGATATGACTGCGAAGCGCTGCATTGCAACTTCCACCTCCGCGGCACCGAATCCGAACGCGACCAGCAGTTCTGCGAACAGCTCTGTGCCATACTGCATGTGCCCCTCCTCGTCCAAGGCTTCGACACCTATACTTATATGCAAGAACACCATCTCTCCGTTGAGATGGCAGCACGCGAACTTCGCTACAACTGGTGGCGTAGCCTCACCTTAAGTGAGGGGTTAAGAATGGTTAAGAATGGTTCGAAAAGTTCGAAAGGTTGTTTGAACCCTTCAGAACCCCTCAGAACCCCTCAGAACCTCTCAAACCCCTCAAACTGTCCTCCCCCTAAGCATGGGGACCGAGGGGGTCTCCTCATCGCCCTTGGTCATCACCAGGATGACAGCATCGAGACCATGCTGATGAACATGATGCGCGGCACAGGCATTAATGGAATGACCGGAATTGTTGTCAAGAACGAATCAACTCATGTCATCCGTCCCCTCCTTTGTCTCAGTCGTCAAGACATTATCGACTATCTGCGCGACAATGACCTCAGTTACGTCATCGACAGTACCAATGACATGAGCGACACGCTCCGCAATCAGATACGCAACCAGCTTCTCATCCTAATGGAACAAATGGTACCGCAAGTGCGTCAGGGAATCCTCCAAACGATGGAGCATCTGCAGGGTACCGCCTGGTTTGCCGAACGGTATCTGGGTTTGTATGATGCGTTGACTATGCATCACGAAAAATGGGGATTCAAATGGCAAGAACTGAATCTCGATGAAGCAGCACGCCAGTTTCCCGAGCACCTCGATGATTTCCTGCACGAGTGGAAGGCACGATATTTCATCCCTTCCAAGAACCAAATCATCCGCACGGCAAAACTCCTTTACACGGCACCAGTCTGCGAAGAGGAACTGGACAAATATCAGCCCTCTCTATCCTTTGAAGAAAAGGCCCTTGATGGCCCCTTGAAGGGTATTCCTCAGCCTTCGTCCCCTTACGAGAACACCTTTGATGCCGACACCCTTACCCTACCCTTGCATGTTCGACGCTGGAGGGAAGGCGACCGCATAGCTCCACTGGGTATGAAAGGTCACACGCGTCTCGTTTCCGACCTATTCACCGATGCACACTACAGTCCCATGCAGAAGGCAACCACATGGCTGCTCTGCGATGCCAAAGGCGTCATCCTTTGGGTCATAGGTCTGCGCATGAGCGATGCTCACAAGGTGTCCTCCACAACAAGGAACCTGATTCGAGTATCCTGCAAGTAAAAAGATAATGCCTAATCAAACCTTTTTTACAATTATCTTGCCGTTACAGATTGACGACACCACCTTGCAGAATGCCACCCACTGCTCGAAGAGTTCAGCGGCGTAAATGCCGCTCTTGATCTTTAAGACGCACACCACGTGCACTTCATTCCCTTCCACATTGCATTCCATCGAATAACTGCCGAATTCCGAAGTCACGGTCTGCGACTTGGGCACCGACTCTATGGCGTAACCCTCGGGCAAAACGATGACAATGCTGTCGGTCGAGACGTATCCCGCCTTCTCCAAATCGATCACGTGGGCAGGCTCCTTGGGGTTGCGAAGAGCCGGATAAGGGCGCAAGGCAAACGGGATGAACATACGCGAACCACTCACACGGCCATAACCCTCGCTCTTCACTTCCAACTTCAGGTCCAGCCTCTTTCCTTCGGTTGTGACCGAGCATTCCGTGATGCTCGGTTTTGGCATATCGAGCGAATGCAGCAAGGCCTTGCGCTGTTCTGCGGTTCCCATCAGCGCCAGCGGTAGGTCATGCTCAAAGCATCGGTTGTACTCAGTGCAGCGCAGACTCACCGTAGCATTGCCATTCTCTTCTATTGCGATACGGATCACGTTGTTCTCGTCGTTCTCCTCATCGGGGACAAGGGGAACGCGCACCAACTTGCCCCCTTCGGGTGTAATCAGCAGCGCCTCATGCCCCGCCCAGCTGCTGGGCCGGTAGTCGTAGGGCACACGCGCATTGGTACACTCCACCCAGAGGGTATCGTCCGACAGAGGCACTTGTGCCACGACGTGATTCAGCTGGCTGAAACTCGGGAAGTCGGGGAAAAGGTCCTTGTACTCGGTCGAGATCAGCGCATAGTTGGCCGGGATACCTACCTCGTTGAGCATCGCACAGAAGTAGTTAGTCAGCGCCTTGCAGTCACCCATCCCTTTTTTCACCACATCATCGATGGTCATCGGCTGGTAACCACCGATGCCCAGCTGAATGCTCACATAGCGCGTGTTGTCGCCCATGAAACGACGAATGACCTCCACCTTGCTGCGATCCGTGGCGCACGTGTCGGTCAGGGCATGCACCTTCTGCTTCACGACATCGGGCAGCACGTCACGTCCCTGCCTCAAGCTATGTACCCACTTGCCAAAGGTCTCCCAATTGGTCATATCACAGGCGAAACCCTCCATCGTGAACGAGAGGGGTGAAAAGATGACGCTGGGCACCAGTTCGTCGATGTCCTGTCCAAAGCTGTAGGCTTTGACAGCAGGCAGGTCGTTCAAGCGAAATTCGGTGATCTGTTTGTTTCCCTCCTCGCGTGTCACGACATCGGGGGTGAAGTTACGGGCATGCCAATGCATGGTGTTGTCGGGTGTGGATATGAAACGATAGGTCGCTTCGCGCACATCCACATCATAACGCATCTGTGGCATGAAGAGCGGATAAGCGCGCAGTCCGCCCGTGAACTTCTCCTCCCATTCGTAGGTCACCGTGATCGGATAGGAGGTAGGTGTGTACTGATAGAAATAGAAGAAGTCGTCCGACTGGAACTCGGTCGAATATTCGCTGCGCGTTAGGTCACCTTTCTTGATTTTCTTGATTACCTTACCCTGGGTATCCGCTATTTCGCCACTGAAGCGGCTTAGGTCGTCGCCCGGGCGGCACCAACACTGAAACACAGCAAAGCTGTCGCCGTGATTATTGTGTATTACGGTGACGCGTCGTTCGCGCAAGGTCGCTGTCTTGGCTCCCGTACATTCGAACTCAGTGCTCGATTCTAGAATCGTAGCCACTTGAGACAATGCCGGCATGGTGGCAAGCCATCCGGCGACAAGCATTATGAACAGCGACCTTCTCATGGCTTCTTCTTTAATACAATCATCTCACCAAGCTTCGACTCAACCCCGGCACAGAAGTCACGCAGGGTGGCATAGTCGTTGGTATCGTAAAGCATAGTCTTGCGAACATAGGCATAGGAAATAGCCAGGTTGTTGCCTGTTTGACGTACCCTAATGCGACAGCTCATCACGTCGTTGGGCATCGTCAGCGTGGCCGACGTGGGCAGCTCCTCCACTTCGTAGTCCTCGGGCAGGGTGAGCTGCACGGTGCGGCGTTCGGTTGTCCAATACCCGAACTCCACCGGCAGGTCGCGCGTTTCGGCCTTGAAGTCGTTGGTCGCAGGAATGAAGAGGAATGGGTTGAGGTAGATGTGCTCGTCGTCGGTGTCGAGGCTGCGGGTGAACGTGGCATTCTCCTTCACGTCCTCCTCGTTGCTGTCGATGCCCTCGAGCGAATAGGAATCGATCTCGACATTCATCGACGAGGCGAACTGCTGCACGAAAGCCACGCTGTCGGTCACGTCGTGATAGATGTCGCGGAAGTGACCTGCCGCCACGTTGTGGTAGGCGGCATTGTAGTTGCCCTTCAGCACGCCATCGGGGCTCACCGTAGCGGTAGCCAGGGTGACGACCTTGCCCTCGCAGCACTTGCGCAGGTCGGTCCATCGTCCTTGACCAGCCTTGTTGACCAATCGTCCACGATCGACGAGGTAGTCGGTGGGAAGCGATCCGACGGGATAGCCCTTGGCGGCAGCATCGACATAGAACACCGTGCTGTCGGACGCGTCGCCCACGGCAAGCACCATCGTGTTGAGCGCAGCTACGCTGGCATGGGCGTAAGGCAGGCGACCCTTACTGCGGCGGCTCAGCACCACGGGCGCCACCTGCGTGATGCCCGCATCGCGCAGCATGCTCATCAGAGCGAAGTTGAGCGTGCAGCTGTTGGCGGTGCCCTCCTTCTGGAGCTTCCTTGCCGACATGCCGTACAGCCCGTAGGTCTTGTCCCACGTGTAGTAGGACATCAGCAGGTCGCGTAGCTTGGCGGTCTTCTCCTTCACGCTCAGCCCGTCGAGGTGCAAATCCGCCTGCTCCTTCGCCAACGGATTGTCCATGTTGAAATACTTGCCGAAGTCCTCGTCGCCCACCAGCATCTTATCGACATCGCTCCACGAGCTCTGGAAATTCTTATAATAGGAACCCGTGATGGTGATCGAACGCAGGTCGTGCTCCACCTTGGTCATATAGTCCTCGATGCACCAGACGTGCTCGTCGTCCTTGACCGCAGGCAGTTCCCGACCCTCGAAGTGATGGATCGTGGCACGGGCGGTCAGCAGATCGGTACCCAACACCGCCTTGAAATCACCAGGCTTGGTCTCACCGGTTACCTGAGCCCTGCCGCGCTGTTCGGTGCTGAAGTTGAACCACTCGGGGATGGTGATATCGTATTCGGTGAAGAACACGGGGTGGGAACCCTGGGCATACCAGTCGGAGATGGCGTAGATGTGAGAACTCTCGCGCTGGAACTCGTATTCGACCACCGTGCCCACCTTGACATTGGGAATCGAGAACTTAACCTGGCTGTAGTACTTGTCGAGACGTTCCTTGGTCTTCAAGTCACCTGTAAGCTTCGAGCGCACCACCTTGCCGTCCTCCAGGTTGAAGGCCGAGCCCTTCACTCCCGAAATCTTGTCACCCGCCGACGAACCCACCGGATCGAAGAAGACGATGGTGACATCGGCAGCCGAGGTCCCCTCGGGCTTGAGCACCTTGATGCGTTCCTTCACGCGATAGACTACAATGAAATCGGTCCTGATCTCAAACTGAACGTCGGTGCTACTGTAGAGTTTCACGGCATCGGCATCGGGGTCGGGAGCATAGACGGTCATCGACATTTCCTCGTCGGTCGGCTTGCCCATCTTCTTGTTCACCTCCAGGGCTTCAGACGGGAAGACAATGCCCACAAAACTGAATAGCGTTAGCAATAGAGATACTTTTTTCATAACAATCAATATTGATTAATGTTTTTCATTCACTTCTTCTTCAAAACAATCATTTCGTTGCACTTCGATTCGAGTTTCGATAATAAGTCTCTCAATGCAGGGTATTCCTCCTGGGCATACAACATGCTTTGACGATTATAGTTGATCAAGATGATGATCTTGCCTTCAGGCTGATTCACCCTAACACGGCAATTCAACCCGTCATCCGACATCCTGATTTGCATTGGCTTTGGCAAATCCTCTACCTCATAACCCTCAGGTAATTCTATTTGGATAATCTGACGTTCGACGACAGCGAATGGGAACTCCACGGGCAACACACGTGTCTCAGCCTTGAACGGCGATTCCATGCCTGCGAAAAGGAACGGATTGAAATAGATGTGCTCGCCATCCGATTCTACAGTGCGGGTGAACTTCAGTTCCTCCTTCACCTCTTTTACAGAGCTATCGACACCCGAAACTTCATAATACTCAATCTCCACGTTATTTCGATTCGCAATCGACTGAACAAATACCGTACTGTCCTTCGCAGCATGGTAACGGCGGCGGAAATCAGCAGAAGCATTATCGAAATAACTGACATTGCGCACACCTTCCAATACGCCCTCCGGACTCAATCTGCCCGTGACAACCGATACCATTTCTCCATCGCTGGCATGGCTCAGATTGACCCACTTGGCTGAGTTGGCCGCGCGTATCACACGGGCTCGTTCGACCAGGAGATTGGCAGGAAGCACGCCCACGGGACAACCTGTAGCTGCCGCATCGACATAGAACGGCTCACCTTCCTCATTAAGTACTTGCAGTACCATCGTATTGAGCGATTCCCCACTGGGATGCAACCACGGCAATCGTCCGCGAGTGCGACGGCTCATCACCACAGGATAAGCCTTGATGCCAGCATCACGCAGCATACTCATCAAGGCGAAATTCAGCGTGGAGCTGTTGGCTGTTCTATCTTTTTGAAGCTTACGTTCCGAAATGCCATAGATGCCATAGTTTCCATTCCATGTATAGTTGTGCATCAAGAGGTCACGAAGGAGGGCGGTACGATTCTGCGCACTCATGCTGTCCGGAATCTCAAGGGCAGCTTGCTTCTCTCGCAAGGGGTTGTTCATCTTATACAACTTACCGAATGTTTCGTTCTCCATCAGCACACTATCCACTTTCTCCCAAGTAGTGGTAAAACGCCTACGTCCACCATTGGGGAACTCAATCCAGTTGAGATCATGTACCACCTTCGACAAAAAATCCTCGACGCAATATACCCAATCGTCTTCCTTAATTGCAGGCAAATCCGATCCGAAGAACTTGTTGACTCCCGCAGCCACCGTAACTGATCCTTTTGTGGTAACAAATGTGAACGACGAGACATCAACAGCCTGTTCAAGCAAGATCAGACCACTGTTCTCCACATTGAAATTAAACCATGCGGGAATCTCAAGATGGTATTCTGTATAACACACCGGCATATCTTCGGTCTGAGCATACCAATCGCTGATGGTATAATAATAGTCGCTGTGACGTTCGTATTCATATTCAATCACCGTCCCCACCTTGACATTGGGAATCGAGAACTTCACCTGACTGTATTTGTCATCGATGCGCTCCTTCGCCTTCAGGTCATGAGTCATCTTTGAACTGACCACCTTGCCGTCCTCAAGGTTGAAGGCGGTGGCCTTGATACGCGAAACGCGTTCGTTGCGTGTTTCCTTGACGGGATCGTAGAAGACCACCACCACATCGCCATGCTTGATGCCTTCAGGCTTCAAGACCTTGATACGCTTTTTCACCTTGTATAAAATACCAAAATCCTCGCCAGCCTGTTCAAACTTCACAACTGTGTTACTGTAGAGCAACACAGCCGCTGCATCAGGGTCAGCCTCATAAACGGTCATGGACATCTCTTCACGGGTAGGACTACCGAATTTGGTATTTCGATCCAAAGCCAATGCTCCGAATGATGGGATGAGAGAACATAAAAGCAAAAATAAAATCTTCATAATATGAATATAATTGATGAAATTATCTTCTTAGACAAGGCAAAGATAATAAAAACATAATAAACTGGTATGAATTAGCGGAGAAAAAATGATTTTTTCAAAATTTTATTATAAATTCATGCCAAATTGACTAATGAAGTTTGTAATCTTGACTCATGAATTGTGAAAGAACTACTTCAAGTAAGGTCATGACCATTTTTTGCCAAGATTGGTTATGCTGCGTTTGAACTATGACCATTCTTGGCCAGGATTGGTTATGCTACGATTGGACCATGACCTTTTTCGGCCAAGATTGGTTATACCTTGATTGAAGAATGACCTTTCTTGGCCAAGATTGGTTATGCCGCGATTGAACCATGACCTTTCTTGGCCAAGATTGGTTATACTGCGATCGAAGAATGACCTTTTTCGGCCAAGATTGGTTATGCCGCGATTGAACCATGACCTTTCTTGGCCAAGATTGGTTATGCCGCGATTGAACCATGACCTTTCTTGGCCAAGATTGGTTATGATGCATTTGGAGACAGAGTTTTATCAAATCCACATACATTATAAATGAAAAAAATACGAATTCGGCAAAAAGACTGGCAAATATCATTGAGTGGAAACAAAAATCGAAGTCATGAGGTAGAATTATCGGAAATAATTTGGAGGAATCAGATTTATCTTGTATCTTTGCACCGAGTTATTAATCAATCACACCATTACAGACATCGCTATGAAAATCCGACTCTTTCTCTTGTTCTTCTCTCTGTGCACCACTCTCTCGGCACAGCGAGCCCTTGTACCCGACACGGCAGGCAACTTCGTCGGCGTGCCCATCAAGGACGTTGCCGCCGCCACCCCCTATCAGCGCCAGTTCTCCGTCTCCTGCAAAAACCAGTTGGACAACAACCCCTTGGTACTCACCCCCGAAACCGCCCTCGGCTACCAGGTCTCCCGCAATTGGTACATCAGCCAAACATTCCAGTATGCCGGTGAAACGAAACAGCTCTTCCTGTGCCGCGTACGCACCTACAAGGACAGCATATCCTTCTACGTCTATTTCGATGACGAGGCCGCCCTCCATCCCATCTATTACGTGCAAATCAGCGGTGACAGGCAACTCTATCCTATGAAAGACGATCCCGCCTCCGGCTACGTCTCCCCCCTCCACACCTTACTGCTCAGTTATCCCATCGCTCAGGATCCCGACGTGCGCGCCTATTTCGACCAGCTCCGACCCACGCCCGACGACTTCGAGGAAGCCCATCGTCTGGCCCTATCCAAATACCCCTCCCACCTGCCACGCTTCAAGTGGGGCATCCACCTCGCAATGGCATTCAGCAAGCTCACCGCCAGCCATTATGTCATGGATCCTGTCGTCAGCATCCTGCCCGGTGTCTTCGCCGACATCCCGCTCTTTTACCACCTCTCCTATCATCCCGAGCTGGCCTTCGAGAAATATGCAGCCGACGGCACCGTCAAATACAAGATGACGCAATACAACGACGTAGCCTATAACGTCACCACCCTCTCCTCGCCCCAACTCATACGCTTTACGGCAGCCAATCGTCCTTCGCGCCTGCTCCCCTATTTCGAGACAGGAGCACAATTCTCCCTCAACCTCAAGCATTCCTTCGAGTACAAATACTTCTTCAATGACCATGTCGACCTCATCACCCACCTCCCGCTCTCCGGGGAAGTGCAGGGCGAAGAGTCTATCCCCGCCACCTCTTGGGCCGTGGTGGCCAGCCTAGGCCTCGAATGGCAGTTCTCGCGCTATCACTCCATCTGGTTCTCCTGCCGATTTGTCAAGGAATTGGACGACATCAGCCGTATTGGCGGCATGTTGCAGATCTCCTACAACCTCTAATCAGCCAACGTTTCGAAGAAGAATACATCCTCCATTTTTGACTAAAAGACCATCCGTATGAAAACAAATAGGTTTCTCTCAGTCCTCCTACCCTCGGCAGCACTCCTCATGGGATGTGCCGATGCCGAACTGTCCGAATTTCCCATAGTCCAAATCGGCCTTCAGATGTCGCTCGACCAGATCAGTCCTCATTACGAGGTGTTGGTCCAAACCCCAACAGGTGTCAGCGTCGAGGAAGTAGGAGTCGTCCAGACTTATCGCGACAACAATTCAGTACATAGCATTTCGATCACCCAAATTTTCAAGCTCGACACCGCCGCACCCTATACCTATACCGACCACAGTCGAAACGCCTATGCCACCGACACCTACACATCCTACGCATACGTTTGCACCAGCATCGGCACCTACCGCAGCGATGCGCAGACCCTGGTGGTCCCCGGCATTAATGTCCCAGAAATTGATTCGCTGCGCTTCAGCTTCGACCAGACTACAGGCCGAACGTGTACCTTGCGCATCTTCGGTCAGAACTTCTCCTCCGCCCCAGACGCCCTCTCCCTCGATGGCTCCGGCACCGGCATCTCCACCCGCAGGACAAGGCTCTATGGCTATCAGGACAGTATCGTGGCAAAGAATCTCGAACTCATAGCCTACGGCACTCACCACTTGCTTTTGTACCAATACGGCAAACCCTATCCGCTCGAAGTGGAAGTTCAGGGGCCGCGTATCGACAGCATCTCTTCCTCCAATCTCAAGGCCGGCGAGCCATTGACCATCTACTATTCGAAGGCCGAACCCAGTGGGGTCTATGCGTTCAACACGCCAAAGAACAAATTCTCCACCTCCACCGTCACCCTCGGCCAGGACGAGCATCGCGTCGAACTGCTGCCCATCATCGTCGATGCAAGTTTCACCAACCTCACCACTACCTTAGTCATCCAGGACAAGTCGCACAGCATCGACGTCCCCACCGACGTGGAGTTTACCATCACTCGCGAACCTTGGGCAAATTGGGGCACTTGCAACGGTGCATACGTCCGCAAAGTAGGCAACTTCCTCTGTTCCACCGATGGCAAGAGGCTATACGGCTACAACCTCGAAACGAAAATGATTGAGTTCCTTCCGAGAATCGACGCTTACAAAAACGTGCTTGGCGCACGCATACATGCCATCGATGACAAGTATGCCTACGTCTGGTATTGGACTTCAGGCACAGCCTACCTCAGTCGCTACGGCCTCGTCGAAAGGAAGTGGGAAAGCATCACTTCGCTTACCACCCCCGCCACCAAGACGTGGTTTGAGAACGCCAACACCCTCCGTGCCCTCCATGACAACAAGCTGTTCACCTATAACCTCGACACCGACACTTGGGACGAACCCGTGTTCCTCTACACGAGCGACAACAACGAGGGCATGACGCTGACCGAGGATAGCCAGATGTGTGGCACCTACCGCGACCATTACTATTTCCGTCAGTCGGGCAAGTTCTATCGCTATCCCATAGGGAAACCAAAGGACATCACCTACGTCGGCTCGACCCGCCTACCCATCACCCAATGCTACCCAATCCAAAACGACAACCTCTATTTTGCCTATATAGGTTCCTTTTTCATGTATATCTATCAGATGCCGATGACCTCCCTGCTCGAAGGCACCGACGAGTTCTCCTGCATTGGAGGCCCCGAATACAACGAACCGTTTAGCCCGAATACGAGTTTTGTCGAGACAGATTCGCATTATCTAATGATCGGACGAGACGGAAAGATTAAAACACTCGAAAAATGAAGAAAGCCATCGCCGCCCTTGCACTTGTCGCAGCACTCATCGCTGCCATCCTCCTGTTCTCCAACCGTTACCAGACGGCTGAGGACATCTACATCGTGTGGCAAGGCGAACGCGTGCGCATTAAAGGCGAAGGCTCAGGTGGCCTTAAATGGATAATCTCCCGAGGCGCGCTCACGATGACTGCAAACGAGACCGTAGGCAAGCAATTGAAACTGCACCTGAGCGGGGAGTGCGTCAACGGAAGCTTCGAACTGACCGCCGAAAAGCGGACGCAAATCCTACTCGAGGGGCTGTATCTCAACAATCCTCTGGGCACGGCACTAAGTTTTAAGGGCAGCAAGTCGACAATCCTCACACTGGCCGATGACACTGAGAATACCCTCGGTGACGCGGGTATCGAAGCCAGTGGTGACCTTACCATTGGCGGTGACGGTTCGCTGACCATCGTCGCTCAAGGAACAGGGCACAAAGGCATCAACATCGACGGAAACCTCAAGATCAAGGACGACCCGACACTCACCATCACGACAAGCGGACAACCTGAACGCATGCAATTGCTTCCCGAATCAGTGTGGTTAGGCAAAGGCCCTGGCCTCCCTCCGAATGTGTCCGAAGGAGACAGTCTTCCACCTCCTCCCCCAGGCTTCGTGCGCTACGACTTTTCGGGAACTGCCAAGGCTATCAAGGCGCAGGGAACCATCCTCATCGAAGGGGGAAACATTACGCTATCGACCTGTACACCTGGAGCAGAAGGGCTGGAATCGAAAAGAGACATCATCATCAACGGAGGCATCCTGAACGTCGATGCCTACGACGATGCCATCAACGCCCTGATGACCATGACCGTAAATGGCGGCATCGTCAATGCCACGAGTTCCCACAACGACGGCATCGACATCAACGGTGGTCAACTCAAACCTTGGGCAACCTCCATTCCTAAAAATTTCGATCCACAGCGTGCCAAGGAATTAGCCGGTCAGTCCACCTATTTCCAAACAGGCGGCAGCGTCACGACTCGTACCACGGCAGGACCGCCCGAAGAAGGACTTGACACCGACAACGCCCCCATCAGCCATACAGGGGGAGAATTGAACATTTTGGACAAATAACAGATGAATTTTGTTTGCCATTCGTCACATACACCTGCATAATATCCCAAAAATTTGCAGTTGTATGCCTTTTTCTGTATCTTTGCCAAAAAAAATTGAACAACCCCCAAAATTTCGAAGTTATGAAAACTTTTGTTATCATGAAGAGATGGATGGTAGCATTGGCCATCTGCCTTATTGGCATTGCAAGTGCAAAAGCTCAAGGAGAAAAACTGGCGCAGTTCCAGAAAGTGGTGACGGAGTATCAGACCTGTTACCAGAGCGCTGCATGGAACGGCAATCATAAGGATGCGATTGAACCGCTGAAAACGCTGATCAACCTGTTGGATACGACCACGGTTTTCGTCGGAACCCAGATTCCCGAGGGTGCCGTCATCGAACAAAAGGGGATGTATCTTTATGACCTGGCTTGCTGCTATGCAATGACAGGACAGAAGAAACTGGCACTTGAAGCGTTGACGAAATCGGTGGATTGCGGCTATAAGCAATATAATAACATGCTCAACGACAATGACCTCATTTCGTTGCGCAAAGACAAGAAATACCAGGCGTTGCTGGCCAAGGTGAAGGAGCGCAGGCCCCTTAACGTACTGAGGAATTCGGCGCTATACGCCAAGGACGATGCAGAGATAGAGTTCCTCTATCAGCCCAAGGAATCGAACAACCTCTGCCTGGTGCGCGATTACTTTAATCTCGACTCCGTGGCAGGTGAAGGTGACGAACTGTCGAAGATCATCAACCTGCTGCATTTTGCCCACGACAACATTCGCCACGACGGCAGCAACAGGGCAATAGCCGAGATGGATGCCATCGACCTATATAACTATTACAAAACGACGGGCAAAGGCGTAAACTGTCGTCAACTGGCCATATCGCTCTGCGAGATGTATCTCTCGCTGGGCATCCCTGCACGCTATGTCACCTGTATGCCTGCTGATTCACTGGACTATGAGTGCCATGTGATTAACACCGTGTGGTCAAGCCAGTTGGAGAAATGGCTCTACATCGACCCCACGATGGACGCCTGGTTGATGGATGAGAATGGCACGATGCTGAGCATCGCCGAGGTGCGCGAACGTCTGATCAACGACCAGCCTCTGGTGCTCTGCGAGACAGCCAACTGGAACCACGAGCAGCAACAGACGAAGGAGTACTATATCGACGACTACATGGCGAAGAACCTCTATTACTTCGTCTGCAAGAAGCTGAACCGTTTCAATCCAGAGAGCATCTACCGCTACAATGATCCGAAGGATGACGTGAGACTCATTCCCGAAGGCTTCGTCAACAACAACTGGAAGTGCGACACCACAACCGATCCGGACGTCTTCTGGGCAAGGCCGAAGTAGGACGCATATCTTTTCACAGATTTTTATACAAACAAAGGAATGACAATCATGAATACAAGATATGCGGCCTTGATGGCCTTGATGATGATAACATCGATGACTTTAGCAGCGACACAGGATGTGGGCGGATGCGTGACCAACCAGAACGGCGATCCGCTCGAATTTGTCAACGTGTCGTTGCTTTCGGCAGACTCCATCTACATCCAAGGAGCTACAACCAACGACAAAGGTCGTTTCCTCATCGAGAGCCCTGTGAAGGGTCGCATCCTCCGATTGTCCTACATCGGCTATCATACACGATACATCGATGTCGATGATGCCAACGTGGGAACCATTCGGATGGAGGAAGACAAACAGTTGTTGAACGAGATTATCGTGAAGGGACAGATGCCGAAGACCAAGCTCACCGGCAATTCGATGGTGACCACCGTTCAGGGAACGATCCTCGGACAATCGGGAACAGCACAGGAGATGCTGGCCAAGGTGCCGGGCATGACAGCCAAGGGCGAAGAACTCGAAGTGCTGGGCAAAGGCACACCTATAATATATATCAATGGGCGGAAGATGCAGGACAAGAATGAACTGAAGCAACTCCGTTCGGAGGAGATTCAGAGCGTGGAAGTCATCACCAATCCCGGTGCACTGTACGACGCTACCGTTTCGTCGGTGGTTCGAATCAAGACCATCCGACGCGAGGGCGATGGCTTCGGCTACGACTTGAGCCTCGGCAACAGCCAGGACCTCATCTTCGGACAAAGCGACCCCAACGCCCAGCTGAACCTGCGCTACCGTCACAACAACCTCGACCTGTTTGGAATGGTGAACTATTGGAAATGGGACGAGGTGACCAGGTTTTACGACACTTCATCGTTCTTTCTGCCTTCCGACCATGGTGTCAAAAGCATCCTCCAGGACTCCCATTCGAAAAACCATTATCATGACAACGGAATCGACTGCAACCTGGGATTCAACTGGCAGATTGCCGATGGTCATTCCATGGGAGCAAGAATCACGCGCCATGACAGATTCGACGCTGGCATAGATTTGACTGTGGACACCGACATCGAGCATCGCTATACCAATGCACCGGATATCGTGAAAGAGAACAATGCCTCCGACCAACACGAACATCGACGTACGCCCTACAGTTGGGAAGGCAATGCCTATTACAATGGCCAGGCGGGCAAGCTGGGCATCGACCTCAACGTCGATTTCGTGTCAAACGAACTGAATGTCGAGAATGATATCGACGAACTCAAGGATTATTCCATCCGCAACACCATGATTCAGGAGAATCAAAGCACCTCGCGGCTTTGGGCTACCAAGCTCGTGCTGACCTATCCTATCTGGAAGGGGCGACTGGAGGCCGGTACGGAGATGACTTTCGTTTCACGTTCCAACAGTTCAAGCATCACCAACTATCCTCTGCCATCGTCCGACTCAAAGGTGAAGGAGAACAACGTGGCCGCCTTCGCCGCTTACAACGTAGAGCTTCAGAAGGTTGGAAGCATCAGCGCCGGCGTTCGCTATGAACACGTTGGTTTCGACTACACCGACTATCTCGATGCCGGAAACAACAGGAAGCGCTATCAGGACGAGTTGTTCCCAAACATCTCATGGGCAAGGTCATTCGGCCCTGTGCAGACCTCGCTGGCCTACAACTTCAGGACCATTCGCCCGAATTACCAGGACCTGAGCGACCGAATCACCTACATCAACTCGTATATGCTGTTTCAAGGTGACCCGACGCTGAAGAACGCCACAATGCAGGAAGTGAGCCTCAATGCCCACTACAAATGGGTCAACCTATTTGCAGCCTACGAGCGTCGCGACAACACCCTTTCGCAGTTGCCCTTCGCCTACAACAACGAGGGCGTGGTGATCATGAAACGCGTCAACCTGTCCGATCCCGTGCGCAACCTCGCCGTCTTCCTTTCGGCCAATCCCACCTTCGGCGTCTGGAGCCCGAACTGGACCGTAGGCGGACAGAAGTTCTGGAACACGATGGAGTTTGACGACCCGCGCGAAGCAACGGGGAAGGTCAAGGAAACCTACACAAAGCCCATCTTCTTCTTCGACATCAACAATGCATTTCGTTTCAAGCACAGCTGGCAATTGGAAGCCAACACAACGATTCAAACCAAGGGCGATGTCATCAATTTCCGCATGACCTCAGCTTCCTATAATCTTGGCTTCGTGGTGCAGAAATGCTGGCTTCAAAACGATGCCCTTTGTCTGCGAGCCAGCATCAGCGACGTATTGCAGCGCAGTGTGCAGGACATGGGGCAGGATTGCGGTGCTTATAGTTTCGATGAAAGCAAGGTACGCAGCAGTCATCGTCTCGCCGTTTCGCTCCGCTACACCTTCAATGCCACCAAGAGCAAGTACAAGGGTACTGGTGCAGGCAAGGCTGAGCAAGCACGTTTCAATTAAGACACATTGAATTATCTCGATGATACTATAATATGTAACTTACTTAGATAGTTAGATGATATTTTAATGCAATGAAGACAGAGATACAACCCGAAGAGAGTAATCGTGCTGAAGCATTCCAACTGTGGATGACGTCACCCATGCCCATGGTGACATTGGTGAAGACGCTGGATATTGGTCGTTTGGTGAAAGTCAGCAAAAAGTCTGGTATCAAATTTACGTCGCTGATGTGCTGGTGTATAGGCAAGGCTGCGAGCCAAGTGGAGGAGTTCTACACGCTGCCTGTAGATGGAAAGTTGTATCGCTATGACAATCTTGCCATTAATGTCATTGTAAAGAACAGCAAGGGAGGCATCCATTCCTGCGACATTCCTTTCTCCGATGATATACAGCAATTCAATCGCGATTACCTGATGCTGACGACCCAGGCTGCGAACCAATGCAAGAGCTCTTTCCTTGAAGACCACATGGTTATTGGCACATCTGCCATGATTGAGACGGAACTCGACTGCATTGTCAATCAATATACCGACCAATTCTGTAATCCGATGGTGATGTGGGGCAAGTATCGCAAAGGGTGGTTCAAGACCACACTGCCCGTGTCGTTCCAGTTCCATCATGTCCAGATGGATGGAGGCCATGCCGCCAGGTTCCTCCAGTGTTTGCAGAGTGAATTGAATCAATTATAAAAAGGCTTGTTGGCAAGCAGTCTGTTATAAAATAATAGAAAACATGAGACTGAACAAACCAACAATTGAAGAATTTGAGTCCATCATTGCATTCTACGATGATGTAACGGACAGGACTCCAGACATGGAGCGCTTTGCCCGATGGCAGAAAGGAAAGCATCCCACTCACGATGGCATCAGAGCCTATATCGAGGAGGGAAGCATGTACCTATATAAAGATTATGGCGCTATCGTTGGGGCGATGGCTGTCACGATGTATCAGGGCGAAGACTATCATGCTATTGAATGGTCACAACAAGTTCTTGACAATGAGGCGGCTGTGATTCATATCCTTGCGGTGAGTCCTGATGCCCAGGGTAAAGGCATCGGTTCTGAAATGATTCGCGAGGCTATCCGTCTTGCCCAGACAAATGGAATGAAAGCTATTCGCCTTGATGCACTCGCCTCTAACACACCAGCCCACAAGATATACAAGGCATTAGGCTTTGAGTACTGCGGCCAGCAGCATCTATATGCCGAGAATACAGGCTGGACAGACTTCTATTTCTTTGAATATAAAGAAGTAACTCATATCCGTTGTATAGAGAAAGAAAAATGGGACGAAGCACTCAAACTCGTGAAAGAGGTGTTCATGGAGTTTGAGGCGCCAGACTATTGCGAGGAGGGCATTGCAGATTTCATGCATGCCATCGGCGATGAATCATACTTAAGTATGCATTGCTTTTATGGAGCGTATCAAGATAACAAACTGGTGGGAGTAATTGCCACTCGCGATGACCATCACCACATTGGGCTGCTGTTTGTTGACAAGAGTTATCAACGAAAGGGCATTGGCAGACAATTGATCCAGCATATCCTTGATATGAAAGACAAAGAGCCCATCACAGTGAATGCCTCTCCCTACGGTCATGAATTCTACAAAAAACTGGGATTTGTGGATACTAGTGAGGAACAGATTACGAACGGAGTACGGTATTATCCGATGAAGAAATATTAAACATAAATTATGAAAAAAATGACTTCCCAACCCCGCTTTACGTTTAACACCGTTGGACTGTTTACAAACAACAATAAAGCTGCCGTTGATTTCTACACTAAAACTTTCGGCTTTACTACCGATTGGGATGGCATCCAGCCAAATGTGGAGATGACATTAGCTAACATGCGCATCATCCTCTTCCCTCGTGAAGCTTTCGAGCAGATGGTCTCAAAGAAATTCCAGTATCCTGAAGGTTTTAACGGCACAATGGAATTAGCCTTCGACGTGCCGACTTTCGCCGATGTTGACAAAGAGTATCAGAACGCACTCGAACATGGCGCAAAGTCCGTACTTCCTCCAACCACGGAACCATGGGGACAGCGCACTTGCTACGTTGCCGACCCCGATGGGAACCTCATAGAGATAGGATCGTTTGTAAAATAATAAATCCCTTTTTACATCGGTGTAGGTGTAAAAGCTGCCTATACCGACGCAAAAACTGATTTTATTCGGAAATGGACAACAGAAGCCTGTACGATATATGGGAAAAAATATAGAAACAATGAAAGTATTAGTGATTAATGCATCAGCAAACAAAGAGCGTAGTACGACACTCAAACTTACCAAAGCTTTTTTGGAAGGTCTCGGTATCGAGGCGACAGAAGTAGAGTTTGTAACTACCATCGGTCTTCATATAAATCCCTGCAGGGCTTGCTATGCCTGCTGGTTTATGACGGCAGGCAAATGCGTACAAAAGGACGATGCAATCGAGGTGATGGAAATGATTCGTCAAGCCGACCTCGTTATCTGGTCAATCCCCCTCTACGCCTATGGTGTACCCTCACATTGTAAGGCGCTTATGGACAGAACCGTTTCGTTCAACTCGCCTTTGATGTATATCGATTCGGATGGCATTGCCCACCACTATGGCTATGAGGAAGGCACGAAGAAAACGGTATTGATTTCGACAGCAGGACTGCCTAACATGAAGGGAAACTTCGACGGGCTGCTGTTTGCCATGCGCCATATGTATGGCAAGAATATCAGTTACATCTGTTGTGCCGAGGGATCGCTCTTTATGAGCCCAAATACCGAGAGTTTAACCAACCCCTATTTGGCCAAAGTAAGACAAGCAGGCGCAGAGTACAAGGAAACAGAACGGATATCAGATGATACTCAAACTTATCTCGATACGCCGATGCTCCCTGCCGAAGCATTCGTAAAGACCGTCAATGGAATCTTTGAAGGTATGTTGAACAATAGGTGAACATAAACAAGTAACAACTTAAGAAATATGGAAAAAATGAAATTCTGTCAGAGTTGCGGAATGCCACTGACTGACGAGGTACTCGGCACAAACGCCGACGGTAGTAAGAACGAAGATTATTGCATGTACTGCTACAGGGACGGAAAATTCCTGCAGGACTGCACGATGGAAGAAATGATTGAGCATTGCGCCCAGTTTGTCAACGAGGTAAACAAAGGTCTTCCTCAGCCTATCACCAAGGAAGAATACATCGGACAGATGAAGACGTACTTCCCTCAACTGAAGCGTTGGCGTAAGACACTTGCTGTCAACGATGATGAGGCTATGATGGTCAATCCTGCTTTAGCTGGCGTTAAAGAACTTATTGCCCAGATGGCCGACTCGTTGCCTATTGCCTTCATATCATCAGTAGATAACGAGGGCTATCCCTGCACAAAGGCCATGTTGGCACCACGTAAACGCGAGGGCATCAAAGTCTTTTATTTTACTACAAACACCTTCTCTCTGCGTGTAGCCCACTATAAGGCCAATCCCAAGGCCAGCATCTATTTCTGCGACGCAAAGGGTTTCAAGGGTATGATGTTGCGTGGCACGATGGAAGTGTTGACCGATGCCAAGAGTAAGGAGATGATTTGGCGCGAAGGCGATACACAATATTATCCTGGCGGCGTGACCGATCCCAACTACTGCGTACTGAAGTTCACCGCCACCGATGGCCGTTTCTACAGTGACTTTTATCCACGTAGTTTCGTCCTTTAAAGTATGCAAACGAAAGCACTTGTCGTTATCGACATCCAGAACGACATCACCAAGCACTACCGCGACATTGTCAGCAATATCAACGCTGCTATCGACTGGGCTATGTCTGAAGGGATGTATGTTGTCTATATCAAGCACAACAACATCACCGCCAGCACCCGTACCTTTAAGCCTGGTACTCGTGGCGAGGAGTTAGTGCCGGAACTAAAAGTTGTATCAGACCATATTTTTGTAAAGACAAAGAGCAATGCATTGACAAGCGAAGCGTTTACTTCGTTCATTGCGGAAAACGGAATCAAGGAGTTCTATATCGTTGGTGCCGATGCTACCGCCTGTGTGAAGTCCACCTGCTTCAACATGCGTAAAGCAGGCTACACGGTGCATGTCCTCTCTGAGTGTATCACCAGCTACGACCTGAAGAAGTTGCCAGAGATGCTCGCCTATTATGAAAAGCAGGGCTGCGAACTGATAAATAATAAAATATGAGTGAATTCATGACACCCCCACAGCACGTAAACTTTCGTGCAAAGAAACTGTTTGGAGCTCTCGGCAATATCGTTGACGGCGCAGTAGCCTATATCGACCTTAATGGTGGTGGGCCAACTGAACTGCACACCCACGATCATAATCATTTGTTTATCGTAACCGAGGGCGAGGCAAAGATATTGCTGGGTGACAAAGAGGTGATTATCCATAAGGATGAAGCCTTCCTTGTTGAAGGTCGTATTCCGCACTCCTGCTGGAACAACATCGATGGCGTGACGAAAATGATTGGTATTACCGTTGTCTGATTAGTAATGAACATACTGATTATATCCGGAAGCCCTCGTAAGGGTGGCAATACAGAATTGTTGGCTGAAGCTTTTGCCAAAGGAGCTGCAGAACATCATCATGTGGAGATAGTCTCTGTACGTGATTATAAGGTGAATCCGTGTTTGGGATGTAACGCTTGCTTCAAAACGAACGGCATCTGTGCTCAGAAGGATGACATGTCCCCCATCTATGAAAAGATGAATCAGGCAGATATGCTCGTCATAGCCTCGCCAGTCTATTTCTATGGCATTAGTGCTCAATTGAAGGCTGTCATCGACAGGTTCCATAATCCGATTCGAGATTCGTTTCATATCAAGAAGATGGCATTGTTGCTCGTTGGTGCAGCCTCATTGCCAGAATTGTTCGATGCCATTCTGACGGAATATAACCTCTGCTTGAATTTTTTCAATATTGAGGATGCAGGAAAGGTGCTTGTCAGAGGAGTCAAGGACAAAGGCGATATCAAGGGGACACGTTTTTTAGATGACGCCTATCAATTGGGAACATCAATATAAAACCATTCATCACAAATGTATGACATTAAGACCATTCACCATTGATGATGCTCCTATTATCCTTTCATGGATAAAGGACAAAACTGCATTTCAGAATTGGAGTGCAGATAGATATCCTGTGTATCCACCAAAGCCAGAGGATATGGTTGCACAATACGAATCTGATGTTATCTTTCCCTTCACCGCCATCGACGATGAAGGGAAAGTCGTGGGACATATCATACTTCGCTATCCAGATTCTTCGAAGACCGTTATCCGTTTCGGATTCGTTATCGTAGATGACCAATTGCGAGGCAAGGGCTATGGCAAACAGCTGCTACAACTTGCCATCCAAGAAGCGACACACGAGTTTGGGGCAAAGAAGATAACACTCGGCGTATTCGACAATAATCCTTCGGCCTTCCACTGCTATGAGTCCGTTGGGTTCAAGGTCATCGGTACTGACTCCTATCAAATTGATGGAGAAGAATGGACGGAAAAAGAAATGGAAATGTAAAATTCAAGATAATATGTTACGTAAATTATTCATTATCATTGCACTTGCATCTACAATGACTGCAGATGCTCAGCCCATTTCCAAGGAGCAGTTGCTTCAGGATTATGATTACTATTTCAGCCAGATGGAGCAGATTCATCCTGATCCATACAGTGCATTCGGCGGCAAGGAGGCATTTGCCAAAGACGTAAAGCAACTTCGCGATGAGTTGGGTAATCGCGGTTCATTAACACTCAACGAGATGCAGGTTGAAATAACCAAACTCATATCAAGGCTTCACGATGGCCATACAAACGTTGGCTATCCAGAGATGCCTGGGAAAGTAGAAAGTGGATGGGTTCCGCTAAAGTTCAAAGTGACCCCTGATGGTTTAATCGTGTATTTGTGGAGACAGGATCTGGAACCGCTGAAAGGTGCCAGACTGTTAGCAATTGAGGGTGAGCCAGTAGATTCACTGCTGGAACGACTCGACAAGATGGTAATCACCGAGAATCGCTATGGATTGATGGGAAAGGCAAGTAATGCATTTCGACACAATAACACGATTCGTCAACTGTTCCCTATGTATAATAAGGATTCTCTCTTGATGAAATTCAGAATGGTAAGTGGCAAGGATACGCTGGTAACTCTGCCTTTCTATCCCAATGGACCAATATGGAATACATTCGTTAGTTCATCTGTTGACAACCGTTTCCCAAAAGACAATTTTGAGTTCCGATTTGCCGACGACAGCAAGCAGACCATGGTGATGTGCATCAACCAGATTGTAAGTGCCGATGTGCCAAACATCGAAAACTATGGTCTTAAATCGGATGTGATTGTGGCCAATGCCTTCGCCAAGATGCTTCATGAAATGAAAGAAGCCAAGAGTCCACGACTTATCATCGACTTGCGAAGCAATGGAGGCGGCTGGACTATGATTATGTATGCAGCCTTGTATGAACTCTATGGTGAGCGATTCTTGAAAACCGATATGGGAATTCGTTCCTCTACAAAGGTTTCTGAAGCATTACTTAAGAAACGTGGTGGTATCACACTTGAACAGTTTAATCAGATGTGTGGCACATCGCTCAAAATGGGCGAGTATTATGAGGGGCAATCGACTATCAGTAGTTTCGATATGTTCATGTGTGCAGAAAAGGGGATTCTTGAGGCACAGCGTGGCCAACCCATCTACACACCAAAGGAAATTTATGTTGTGACAGATGAGCGTACCTTCAGTTCTGCTTTCCACTTTGCCTATATGATGCATAAGATGGGAGCCACTATCGTTGGTGTACCTTCTGGTCAGGCGCCCAACACGTTTATGGAACTGACACCCTTCAACCTTCCCAACTCTGGCTTGGAGTGTAGTGTTTCCAATTCCCTGCAACGCTGTTTCCCAGACAATGACCCAAGAGCCAAGGTTTTCACACCCGATATCCAGTTGTCATATGATGACTATCGGAAGTACAACTTCGGCAAGGATGCTGAATTACTATATTTAATCGAAATGAAATGAAATACGAGATTATTGAACTGCATGATGTGCTGATTATTGGCATGGCCAAAAGATTACGACTCGGAGCTGTGCTCCATTTCATGATTGCCATAGGCCATCTCGGCTGTCTCTTTGCTTTGGATGAAGCCTTCGACGCGTACGGCATCAAAGACGTGATGCATAACATGGTGTTTGGTCATGTTTGGATGCTTTATGCTCTCACCTTCTGCCTCGCCTTGGCCTTCGTATTGGCTGGGCTCTATGCCCTCTCAGCCTCCGGTGATTTCCGTCGGCTCCCACTGACTCGCATGGCCATTATTGTTATCATCGTGCTCTACAGCCTTCGAGCCTTGGGAGGAGGCTGGGCTTGTGTGGTGGATTTCAATTGGCTGCAATTTATTTCATGCGTCATCCCAGCCTTTATCGCATGGTGTTACTATCCTGGTTTAAATATTTATCGTCATGGAAATATCAGATTGGTTTAAGGGTTTCGAGAAAGGTATAGCACGGCTCTCTCCAGAGGAGCGGTCTGCATTCTTCTCTGAATGTGGGAAAAACTGTGTAAATGGTGGCACGCTTTCTGTTTACAAGAAACTCTATGAGGATGCCAAAGGGAACATGGATGTGTTCTTTCAGATAGCTAATGATTTGCCAGGAGTAAAAGGAGAGGTTGTTGAGAAAGGTCATGTTTATCGACTTATCTTCTTAAAATGCACATGTGAGTTGTGTAAAAAGGGATATGTCACTACGCCTTTGCTCTGTGAATGTTCACGCCAAAGTATGATTTATTCGCTGCACAGTTTGTGGAAAGACAAGAACTTCACCGTTACGCTTTGTCATTCCATCTTGGGTGGTGGGACAGATTGTGAAATGAGAATAGAGGTCGATAGATAAATGAAGCAAATCCCAAATCTCCTGTCAGCGTCGCGAATCGCATTGTGTCTGCCATTACTCATGGTGGATGCAATGACGATGCCCTTCTGGACGCTTTATCTAATAGCAGGATCGACTGATATGCTCGACGGTTTTCTGGCAAGGAGATGGGGAGTGGAGAGTAAGTTTGGCGCCAAGTTGGACAGCTTGGCAGACTTTGTTTTTGTCATTTCTGTAGGATATAAGTTATTCCCGTTGCTGAAACTGCCAACTGCTTTGTGGATGATGATAGGAATTATCGCGCTGGTGAAAACTGTCAATGCCATCAGTTCGTATGTTGTAAGACATAGGATAGAATTCCTTCACACCAAAGCCAACAAACTGACGGGGTTCCTGCTCTTTATTGGCGTGATGACCTTCGGGCATTCATACTTTATCCCCGTAGCATGGATGATTGCTTGCATCGCCCTTTTCGCAGCAATTCAAGAAGGGCACCTTATTCGCAGTAAATAGAATAATAACAAGAGCGGTCGCTTCGCTCAAAATCTCACAATATCTTATCGAAAATCCATTATGAAGGAAACATTGATGAAACCATTGAAAGATTTTAAAAATGATTTTGTCGGATTTTGAGAGAAGCGACCCAATACATGTAATATAGAATTGATCATTATGGAAACATCACGCATCATATTGCGCGCTTGGCAGGATAGCGATGCCGAGACGCTCTACAAATACGCCAGCGACCCGGAGGTAGGCCCTCGTGCAGGCTGGCCGCCCCACAAAAGCGTGGAGGAAAGCCTGGAGGTGATTCGTAACATCTTCAGCAGCGAGGGGATGTGGGCCGTGATATGGAAAGAGACGGGCGAGGCCATTGGTTGTGTTGGCTACCTCCCAGCCTCGTCTTCCAATCTGCAGATTGCTGACAACGAATGCGAGGTGGGCTATTGGATTGCCCGTCCGTATTGGGACCAAGGCATCTGCACGGAAGCTCTCCAATTGGTCATCGAACATTGTTTCAACGAAAAAGGATTCACGACCCTTTGGGGCAGCTACTTCCCTACAAACCCCGCTTCTGGTCGCGTGATGGAGAAATGCGGTTTCGTGGATACTGGCGTGGAGACGCTTTGTCCCAATCTAGAAGTCGGATCAGACCGCCCTGTCAGAGTGATGAAATTAACCACCCATCACAATTTCTGACATTTTATCCCATTAATTTGCAGGAGTCGATAGAAATTCGTACCTTTGCACCGTCCAATTCGACAAGTCGAGAAAAAACGGATAATAACATGAGTGGTCGCTTCGCTCACTTATCTCTACGGACTATATGGACTAAAAGGAATGCCTGACGAGAAACAAGTCCAAAAAGTCCCTTGAGTCCGTAGATATTTTGTTGGATTTTGAGCGAAGCGACCCTTCAACACTGAAAGTAAGGTGAAAATGGCAGCGGCTTTGGCATCAATAGCCAAGCCAGGCTGCCGGAAAATGAGCAGGTCCAATACCTGCAAAAAATTGCTATCGCAGAAAATCCATCCGGGCACACTATTCGAGGTGAATCTGTCTCCGCTATTGAAGCGAGAGATGAGGCCATTTTCACCAAAATATCAATGAAAACATTTGTTGTTATATAGAAGCGCATTGTTATTTAGAGACATCAAACTACAAAACATAAGAATATGGAAAAGACAATGAAATTCTGTCAGAGTTGCGGCATGCCGCTCACTGATGAAGTACTCGGCACCAATGCCGATGGCAGCAAGAACGAAGATTATTGCATGTACTGCTACAAGGACGGCAAGTTCCTGCAGGAATGTACGATGGATGAGATGATTGAGCATTGTGCCCAGTTTGTCGATGAGGTCAACAAAAACCTCCCCCAGCCCATCACTCGTGACGAATACATCGCCCAGATGAAACAGTACTTCCCCCTTCTAAAACGTTGGCAACATTGATATGAAACACGAAATCATCGAACTGCACGATGTGCAGATCATTGGCATGGCCAAGAAGATTGCCTTCAACGAGGCAAAGGACGAATGTCCGAAGTTCTGGGGCGAGTACGTCGAAACAATCATCAAGCCCGTGGTGTTTGAAAAGAAAGCACCCAACGCTTTCCAAAAGGCAGCCCTCGACAATGGCGTAGGCGAGTTCGGTCTTTGCACCTGCGACATTCCCAACCACAATTGTGCCACTTGTGCTGAACAGAACTTCGGAGCATGCGCCAGCAACACCTTTACCTACGTCATCGGAGGCGAATATAAGGGGGGTGAAGTGCCCGAAGGCATGAAGCTCTTCCCCATTAAAAGTGGAAAGTGGATGAAGATCTATTTCGAGGGAGGCATGAAAGCCTTTCAAGTGCAGCATGAGAAGTTCCATAAGGAATGGATACCGGCACATCCCGAATACAAATGGGCCAGGAATTCGTCCTGCCTGGAGTGGTACTGTGGCACCGATATCCAGTCGCCCGACTACCAATGTGGTGTGATGATGCCGCTTGAAGATTAAAAGAGAGTAAATACTATAGAAGATATGATACAAACTTTATTGGCAGGAATAGTCATGTGTCTGATGGGATTGTGTATGTTGTTTGTACCGGCATACAAAATCTGGTCAATCACGGAAAAATGGAAAACCTCGGGAGGCAAGCCTTCAAGGAGCTTCATAATTGTCACGCGAGTTTTAGGAATAGTTTTCCTGATCGTCGGAATCGGCCTGTTATGCGGCCTGCTCTGAGAACATGAAGCGCCTCTATTATCTCGACACGCTGAAGGTAGTGCTCACGCTGCTGGTGGTGTTCCATCATGCAGCCGAGCCCTATTACCCCGATTCCACATGGGTCTATAAACCCAGCAACACCGACGAAATGATGCCATGGATCTGGCATTTTCTCTCGGTGAATGCGGCATTCTTCATGGGGTTGTTCTTCCTGATAGCAGGCTATTTCGTGCCGAGAAGTTACGACAAACAGGGCCTCAAGGTGTTCGTTCAGAAGAAACTGATGCGCCTGGGTATTCCCGTGGTCATCGTCACTGCCTTCCTCACCCTGGTTACAGGCCAGTTGGAAGTCGGACATCTTTGGTATGTCGAAACCCTCCTGGTGTTCTGTCTCCTCTATGCCGTAGTGCGACAGGTCATCCTTCCCGTCAAGGCGAACAATGACCTCTCGCTTGCGGTTCTGTTGTCCATCGCTGTTGTAATGGGTGTTGGCGGCCATCTCATCCGACAAGTGAGTCCACAGGACCACTGGATCTGGGTCCTGGGCTTCCTCCACATCGAGCCAGCCCATTTCCTGCAATACGTGATGATGTTTGTGATAGGAGTCTTGGCCTATCGCTTCCAATGGCTCGAAAAGATGAGGAACGGCTCAGGAGCCGCGGCACTCACAATAGGAGTAGCTCTGGCGATAGGCAACTATCTGCGCAATGGCGGGGCTTGGAACGACTTCGTCTATCGGTGGTTCGGCATCTACGAATCCCTGCTATGCGTCTTCCTCAGTTTCGGATTGCTGTGGTTGTTCCGCGAGTTCTTCAACCGGACCAACGCCTTCCAGTCATGGTGCGCCCAACAAGCCTATGGTGCCTACATCGTGCATCTGTTTGTCCTGCTGGCTGTTCAAAACGCCACCGACGGACTGCTTCTGCCCGGCATCGTCAAATTCTTCCTCATTGCCACCATTGCAAGCATCCTCTCGTTCTTCCTCACCTACTTATTAAGACTCATTCCCGGTGTCAAACGAGTCTTGTGAATGTCCAATGACGCTCTCTTTTGCCGTATTCGATGGAATAGTGTTAAATTCATGTTAAATTCTCCGTTTTTCTTGACTCGTCCCTAAGGTCATGCATTATCTTTGCACCCGCTAGCAAAAACTTCGTACGATATGAGTTATAAAACAAGATTAAAAATCGGAGAGTTCTCCCAAATGATGCAAGTGACCGTAAAGACCTTGCGCCACTATGAGCAGAAGGGATTGTTGATGCCTGACGAAGTGGACGAGTGGACTGGATACCGATACTACAGCATCGAACAGATGCAGAAACTACAGGACATCCGCGATCTGCAACGTCTCGGATTCTCGCTTGATGAAATCAAGGAGCTGTATGAGGATGATTCGCACACGCCTACCATCCGACAGTTGGAAGAAAAGATCAAGGAGACGGAATGCCAGCTTAACCAACTGATAGCCCGTCGCAACCGACTGCTCGACTGGAGGAACTCTCGCAAAGAAATCAAAACAATGGAGAAATTCAGCATTCAAACTTTGCCCGAGATCATCGTGGCAAGTCATCGTGAAGTCATTCCCAACTACGAAGCCCTTGGCCCACTGTGCTACGAGAAGATCGGCCCTGAGATGCAGCGACTCGGCTGCAAGTGCCCGCCTCCAGGCTATTGTTTCACCGTTGAGCACAACAAGGAATATACGCCTACAGACATCGACATCGAATATTGCGAACAGGTCGAAGAGATGGGCACCGACAGTGCCATTATCAAGTTCAAACGCCTGCCAGCTGTGCCCAAGGCACTCTGCATGAAGCATGTCGGTCCTTACGAACGCTTCTACGATTCTTTCATCGAAGCCTTCCGTTACATGGAAGAGCAAGGCTACAAGATTGCAGGCCAACCACGTACCAGCTACATCGATGGGGCCTGGAACCAGGATGACCCTGAGAAATGGTTGTCTGTAATCCAGATTCCTATTGAATAAGAATGATTTTTGTTGCCAAGTATATAGTCAAATTGATTCCATTTTCCCCATTTTTGCTGCAAAACGAATAAAAAAACATTAAATTTTAAAAAAACTTGCCAAAAAATTTGCATCGCATCAAAAAAATGCGTATTTTTGCAACGTGCAAATTATAGGCATTACCATTTATGTGCGATGTAATTTGCAATAAAGACAGTTAACAGGATGTTCAACCCCTAAAAAAACGTATGACTTATGAGTAA
>JAFZBE010000035.1 GCA_017561935.1 Bacteroidales bacterium
ACGATAGGAGCCGAACCCATACCGCTCTCATTGGAGAACAATCCTCGGGCTATGCCATAGCGTGCTGCCATCATTACAGAGGCTCCTATAAATCCGCCGCCTGCTGCCGAGGGATTGAAGGCCGATACGACAATCAGTTTGATGGCTGGCCATACAAAACCGCTGTTCATGCACAGAATGACGACACATCCGATGACATAGAGCACGGCCATGAAAGGCACAAGAAAAGTACACACACGGGCGATTGCCTTCACGCCACCTAGAATGACTGCTGCAGCCAGCAAGGATACAAAGATGCCGACAATCCATGTGGGTATGCCGAATGTCTCGTTGGTCAGTAGAGCTATCGAATTGGCTTGCACCGTACAACCGATACCAAACGATGCCAACGCTGTAAACACAGCGAAAAGCACAGCCAGCCATTTCATACCGAGTCCGCGTTCCAAAGCATACATCGGACCACCGTAGAAGTGACCATCTTCAGCCTTGACACGATACTTCACCGCCAGCAGTCCCTCCGCATATTTCGTGGCCATGCCGAAGATACCCGTCAGCCAACACCACATTACAGCACCAGGGCCACCGAGGGCAACGGCTGTAGCAACACCGACAATATTACCTGTTCCAATGGTGGCAGCCAATGCTGTGGCCAATGCTCCGAACTGGCTCACTTCGCCACTGGCCGCTTTGTCTTTCTTCACCGACAGACGGATGGCAGTGAGCAACTTTCGCTGTGGAATTTTCAAGCGAAATGTCAGAAACACATGGGTGCCTAATAGCAGAATAATCATCGGCCATCCCCACAGATAGGAACCGAGTTGTGCAAAGAACTCGTTAATTGTCTCCATATTCGTTTAGTTTTGCTTGCAAAGGTAATTATTTTTTTGTAATTTTGCAAACAAATTGTAGATAGTAATACAGTAAATCGTAACTATAATGGCTAATGTACAGATAGAATCCTCATGGAAAGTGCAGTTGCAGGGGGAGTTTGACAAACCCTACTTCGAACAACTGACTAGTGCTGTACGTCGCGAATATCAGGTCGCGACGTGTTATCCGCCAGGAAGATTGATCTTCAATGCGTTCAACCTCTGTCCCTTCGACAAGGTGAAGGTGGTTATCATTGGACAAGATCCGTATCACGAGCCAGGACAAGCTCATGGTTTGAGTTTCTCTGTGATGGACGGTGTGCCTTTCCCGCCATCGCTGCAGAACATCTTCAAGGAAATCAGCGATGATCTCGGACGGCCGGTTCCCATGACGGGCAACCTGACTCGGTGGGCTGAGCAGGGTGTGCTGCTGCTGAATGCATCTCTTACAGTGCGTGCCCATATAGCGAACAGCCACTCGCAGTTGGGTTGGCAGACGTTCACCGATGCTGCCATCCGTGCACTCGCTACGCATCGCGAACATGTTGTCTATATGCTTTGGGGCAGCTATGCACGTGGTAAAGCATATATGATCGACCGTCAGAAGAATCTCATTCTGGAGAGTGTGCACCCGTCTCCGCTCAGTGCTAACCGTGGCGGCTGGTTTGGCCAGCATCAGTTCTCGCGTTGCAATGCCTATCTGCAAGAGCAGGGACTTACGCCCATCGAATGGTAATTGTTAATAGTTAATTGGTATTTGTCAATTGGAAAAGATTCTCCCTATTCTGCAAGTCGGTGATGTGTTGCTGTCGCCTGACATTCTGACCGAGCGTTTCTGTTGTGATTACGAGAAATGCAAGGGGGCTTGTTGTGTTGAAGGCAATGCCGGAGCGCCCGTAACTCTTGATGAAATCGGTGAAATTGAAGACTCGCTTGATGCCGTGTGGGGCGATTTGTCGGCTTCGGCGCAGAGTGTAATCGACCGCCAAGGAGTAGCTTATAACGATCCCGAGGGCGAACTGGTGACAAGTATCGTGCATGGAAAAGATTGTGTTTTCACGTGCTATGAGAACCGTGATGGAGATGCTTGTTGCATGTGTGCGCTGGAGAAAGCATATCGCGAAGGACGCTCGAAGTTCTTGAAGCCCATCTCCTGCTCGCTTTATCCCATTCGTGTCAAGCGGTTCTCGAATGGAACAGTCGGTTTGAACTACAATCGGTGGGACATCTGCCGCGATGCCGTGAAGAAAGGTGAGGAACTTGACATCCCCGTCTATCGTTTCTTGCGCGAACCCCTTATTCGTCGCTTTGGTCAGGAATGGTACGATGAACTCTGCGCATTGGCAGAATTGATTACCTCTTCCGATATTCCGAAGGACTCATCCCCACGTGTTCCTTAAAGAACTTCCCGAAGAACGACTGATTGGGGAAGTTCATTTCCTCAGCAATCTCCTTGATGCTCTTCGTGGAGTTGCGCAACATCACACGTATCTCCAGCGTTACGTAGTTATCGATCCAATCGTTAGGAGTGCGTCGGCTCACTTGCCTAATGGTTTCGGAGAGATACTTCGGCGAGATTCCGAGCTGTTGCGCATACCAACTTACTCGCCGCTCCTTCCGGAAGTTCTGTTCGACGAGCGGCATGAATTGTGCGAAGATTCCCTCGGCACGAGTCTGTCGCCGATCATTGACGGTTTGCATGCGGAAGATGATGTTGCTCAGGTCATAGATCATCGTGGTAAGCAGGGAACGTACAGTCTCGCGGCGGAAGTGGTGTTCCCGGTCGTCGGTCTTCTGCTTCAGCATGTGGAAGTAATTCACAGTGTTGTCAGTTTCCTGCTGTGTAAGGTGACAGACGGGATTGGCGCGAGTAAAAAGGAACAACTGCGATAGCTCGTGTACATCCTTCACGATTTCATTGAAGAAATCATCACTCACGATAATGCCCATGCCGCCAAAGTCGCGCGAGAGCATGACATCATCGGTGATTTGTCCTTCGCTGATAATAATCATGTCGTTGGCATGTACGGTGTATTCCACCGTGTCCACGCTATATTGAGCCTTACCCTGTGTACAGAGGGCAAACAGTTTGCAACCCATGCGGCGAGGTTCGTTGGGGATAGGAAGTTGTCCTACCTCGTTGAACAGCATCATATCGTTACCGATGCAACTGCCCTGAAAGGCCTTTCGTGCCGTTTCAATGTTGAGTTCTATGAAGGAATCGTTTCTCTTCATCTCTGCAAAGTTATATCAAATCGTCAAAAATCGCCCATTTCATCGGAGAATTTTCTTCTTTCCCTTCTTTAACTTCATGATCTTTTGCTTGCCATTGTATTTGACCATAATCTCACAATTATTATTGGCCAACAAAGTGGCATAAGTGACATTGCCTTCATGCCAAGCGATGCTTACTTCGATACCGCCCCGAGCCTTTAGGCCGCTCACTTGTCCTGACGACCATGCATCGGGTAGGGTTGGGAGTAGTTCAATGATAGTACCTTCTGAGTTACTTTGTATCAACATTTCACATACGCCAGCCGTTCCACCGAAATTACCGTCAATTTGGAAAGGAGGATGAGCATCAAACAGATTGGGATAGGTACCTCCACTTCTTCTGCGGTCAGGTCCACGGTAATTATCGGGTGATACGTAGGTTAGCAATTTTTGATAGATATGGTAGGCTTGTTTGGCATTATGCAGACGCGCCCATAAATTGATGCGCCAACCTGTGCTCCATCCCGTGGTCTTGTCACCTTTGATTTCCAAACTCCTTGCAGCAGCAGTTGCCAGTTCGGGTGTGCCATTCAGCGTAATGTGGCTACCAGGATAGAGTCCGATGAGGTGCGACTGATGCCTGTGTTGGAAGTCCCAGTCATCCCAATCGTAGTACCATTCATTGATGTCGCCCATGTGTCCAATGGTGTATGGGTGGAGGCGATGATGGGCTTCGAAAATGGGTAGTACTACAGGATCATCGAATACGGTCCCTTGCGCTGTGTAATGAATTAATCCCATTTCTCTTGCTGCATCCTCAGTGTTTTTGAACAATTCGCGAATGATGGCAAGGTCGGCAGTTCCACCATAGCAGGTGGTTCCATGATAACCTTTATCTGTCTTATATTCGTTTTCGGGTGAAGTAGATGGAGCGGTAATGAGTTCCTTGGGATTCTTCGGATTTTCTACGAGCCAGTCGAGCATGAACTCGGATGCTCCTTTCAACAATGGCCAAGCGGTATTGCTTAAGAAGTTTTTGTCTTGTGTGAAAGCGTAATGGTCCCAGAGGTTCTGCGTAAGCCACGCCAGTCCCATGTTCCAGTTACTCCACTCAGGACTCTCATTTTTTGTACCCACAGGGTTGGTCATCGCCCAAATGTCGCTATTGTGGCTGGAGCAGAAGCCGCGATTAATGCCATAGTAGTTGCGGGCGGAATAGCGACCATTGTCGGCAAGAGCCTTCATGAATCCCCACAGAGGCTCGGTCATCTCCGAGAGATTCGCCACCTCGGCAGGCCAGTAGTTCTCCTCGAGGTTGATGTTCACAGTATAATTGCCATGCCAAGGTGCGCGCAGGTGCGGATTCCATAGCCCCTGCAAGTTGGCAGGTACGCTAGGCGTGCGTGATGAGCCAATGAGAAGATAACGCCCGTACTGCATGTAGAGGGTTTCCAAATAGGCGGCCTCTCCGTTCTCTTTCGAAGCGGAATAAGAGTCGTTGTAGTTTTTGAGCAATTGGTCAGTAGGGATTCTCAGTTCTTTGGGTGTCTCTGCTTTCCTATCGTAAGCAACGCCTAGATGCAGTTTTACTCGGTCATAGAAATGCTGATAGTCCTTCACGTGCCGACTGAGCACGTCGTCGAAGTTGCAGTTCACGGTGTGCCAGGCATCGTCGGTCGCCTTTTCTATATACGGAGCGCCCTCGCGTACGGGATGCTTATCGTAACCGTTGAAAGACGTTCGGTTCATGATGTAGATGGTCAGTTCACGTGCATTGCGAACGATGAGCGAAGAGTCAGTCTGCTGAAGCAGTGCGCCCTCGTTGGCCACTGCCCGCACAATCGTACAGAAATGCATCTGTTCCTGCGGGTCGCCCACTGCATGACCCGTCATCATCAGTTGTCCGGTGGAACCATTGGCAGGTGACATCTTCACGTGGTGAGGCACCAGAGAACCCAACAGCAGTTCTTCGCCCAACGTTCCTCCAGTCGCTTGTAGACGGATGGCAATAGTCTGATCCGGATAACTCACCAGATATTCCTTGCGCACCAACGTTGCGCCTCGCCGATA
>JAFZBE010000001.1 GCA_017561935.1 Bacteroidales bacterium
ATGGATCAAGTGATACAGTATATTGAGGACATCAAGGCAGCTGGCCTCGACTTCCTTAACAACACCATGCCTTCAAACAATGGCTACTACGACCTTACCTTCCTCATCGAGAATGCCGATTTCACGGAAAGCACAGAAGGCTGGTCGCTTGACCCGACGCGCAACTTTGGTGCTGTGGAGTTCTATGAAAAAACCTTCGACTTGTACCAGATTCTGCCAAATATGCCCAGCGGCAAATACCAGTATACGGTTGACGCCTTCCAACGACCGGGCGAACCGAGCGAGGTTTATACTGCCTACACCAGCGGTACAAACGATGTGAATGCCGTAATGTATATCAACAGCTCATCGCAGAAGATCAAGCATGTGGTGGACGGACAGCAGACGGCAAGCATCAGCAATGGTGAGTTTACGACTGCTGACAACACCTACATTCCCAACACGATGGAGGCAGGAAGCAACTACATGGCTCGAAATAAATACAACAATGTCATGCAGGGCGAGTTCCCGGCTGGCAACCTGCGCATCGGTTTGCGCGGAACGGTATCCAATGCATACTTCTGGACCATGGCCGATAACTTCAAACTCTACTATCTGGGTTCCGATGGCGTAGTTGCATCCCTGAAGGAGCAACTGGAAGATGACGGGTTCAACAGAATCACAGCACTACCCACTGATTATAGCCCCTTTTTCTACCTCCTCTACGACCATGATCAGGATCTTGCCATGAGGATAAAGGATGGCAATCACCAAGGAACGGCTTTCAAGGCAATGTGGTATGATATGGACATCAATCCCAGAACTGACAAGGAAGCACTCTGGACCATCGATTCCTACATCGTGGATGACACAGAATTCCAGATACTTGCCAATGTCACGAATCCTGATTTCATGTTCCAGACGGAATGGAATGCATCATGGAACTATCGTTGCAGCGACAATGGTGGAGGTGATCCGGCTTGGGGGCGCACATCGCTTGCGTACCTGCCCGATGGATACTGGACTATCCAAAATGGTGTCTATCCCCAATATGGCTACCTTGGTCCTTGGGAAGGTGTGTTTACCGATGATGCCGAAACCGCGTTGAACAAGACGGATGTCAACATCGGACATTTCGATATCTTCACCATCCTGCGTGGCGACTATGTGAAGCGTTTCGATGCTGGTATACCAGATGCCACTTTCGAGCATCCACTTAATGTGACCTATATCCTCGAGAACCCAGGAGCAGAGCGGCGCACATCGATAGGCTGGACCTGTGTGGGCAACGATTGGGGTTGTCCAGATAACAATGGCCTGGTAGGCAAGGTTGGCAGTCGTTTCATTGAACGATGGAATAGTGATGGCGTAGGCAATGCCGAAATCTATCAGAAGATTCAGGGCCTGCCTGACGGCTACTACCGCTTTTCGGCTATCGCCACTCGACGCGCTGACGAAACTGGCACATTCTATCTCTATGCCAACAACGAGCAATGTCTCATTGGCGGTGATAACGACGGCCGACGCACTTCGGTAATTGTGCAAGTGACAGATGGATTACTGCAAGTTGGTGCCAAGGCGGAAGATATCGCCAAGGACTGGATAGCCTTCGATGACGCCCGCATAGAATACCTTGGACTCTCTATCCCCGGCTACAACGTGGGAAAGCCTACCTCCAACATTCAAGAAGGTGTCTACACAGGTACTCAGGAACTCACGACGTGGACGCTCGCCTTCACGGAAGCACGCAGCAACGTGGAAGGTGCCGTATTTGCCAAGCTGAACAACTCGGCCAAAGCTACACTTTATAAGGGCCAAACGATGGTGGGCGATTACCTCATCTACTTCTCTGGCAATACCGCTTCCATAAGTTTCAATAACGTAATGCTAGAGGCCGATGCCACCTACACCCTACAATTCCCCGCCGACGTTGTCGGCTACGCGGGACAGGTGAGCAACGAGGCATATAGCGTGACCTTCGAGACACCTCATTTCTTTACGGGTACCTACTATCTTTACAACAAGATTACAGATAGTTTCCTCGGACTTACCGAAGGCACCAATGACGCCTATGTCACCAGCGCTGGCTCGGCCATCACATGGACAGTATGCGAAAGCGGTGCCACCATCAAGTTCAACGACACAAATACATATCTTGGAGGTTTCTACTGGTCGAAAACCGACGATGCCACAGGTTATGTTTGGGAAAGCATTCCTTATAGTGAAGGGGAATTATCAGGCTATCAGCTTCGTCGCTCGCCATCCCCTGCAGGTGCCTGGCCAGGCGATTATCTCTACATCAGCGTTACCGATCAGAATCGCGTAGCATCGAATGGACTCATCGGAGACAATTTCCAAGACTGGGCATATGGTGTCTGGGAGTTGTGGACAGAAGCCGAATACGATGCATACATGAATAACTACGACGTGAACAATGACGGTATGATAACCATTGCCGATGTCACCAAGTTAGTGAACATCATCCTTAACAAGGACAATGACTATGACCCCAAAAGGGCAGACGTGAACCACGATGGTGTGATAACATTTACTGATGTGACTGCATTGGCGAGAATTATACTTGGAGAGTGACGGAGCAAGATGCCAATAAAAACAGTAATCCCTGCAAGTTAATACTTACAGGGATTTACTGGGGTGCCCGGTGGGACTGCTCACAAAAAAAGACATTGCCTATCGGCGATGTCTTTTGGGTGCCCGGTGGGACTCGAACCCACGACATTCAGAACCACAATCTGACGCTCTAACCAACTGAACTACGGGCACCATGTTGGTAGCTTTTTGACGCTTCTTTTCAAAAGCGAGTGCAAAGATACGGGATTTATTTGGAATAACCAAACAAATCCCGAAGTTTTTTTGAGAAAACAGACTTTTTCTCCGAACTACTGCTATTTCCGCAGTATTCTCTGTTTCTTACTGAGCGGGGGCATCCTTTGCCGCAGGAGCAGCGGCGGGAGCTTCCTTAGCTGCAGGTGCAGCGGCATCCTGTGCAGCAGCGGGAGCAGCCTGCTGACCAGCACCAAATCCCTGTGTGTTGGTGGGATTCGTGGTCTGTGTCTCGGTAGCCACGTTTTCAAGTACGCTCTGCTCAGTGACAGACTTCGGAGCCACATAGGCACAGATAACGCTGAAGAGAACCATGGCAGCAGCGAGGCTCCATGTAGCTTTCTCAATCACGTCGGTAGTCTTGCGGACACCCATGATTTGGTTTGAGGCGGAGAAATTTGAGGAAAGACCACCGCCCTTAGACTCTTGAATGAGCACGATGCCGATCATCAGCAGTGCTGCAATAACGATAAGAATTACGAATAATGTGTAAACCATTTTTTAATTATTTTTGTTTGTTGTTTTGTTTGTTATTCAATATCAATTTCTCAAGGAATCGAATTTGGTCTGCAAAGTAAGCATTTTTTTTTGGATAATTCAAATTTAAACGCTGAATAATTTCTAAAGCCTTGCTATATCGACCCTGTTTTATATAAATTTTAGCTAAAGTCTCGGTAAAATAGCCATCATCGTCATCATTTTCGTCACTATCTGTATTTTTTTCAACATCAGGTGTATAATCGATTTCTTCCTTCAATTGAATCCTACCACCCTCGTTCTCGATGAAGTGATCAATGAGACTTTGTCCCTTCATTTCGGGGGCAGGTTCTGAAGTCTGAGACTGATTCTGCTCACCTTCGATATCAAGAAGATAAGCGACATAGTCGACAGCGGCATCAGCAGGCGTCGGGCGCCGCTTCGTTTCAGCCTGTTCCTCTTCGTCCTTGGGAATGGAGTCAAGGAAATGGTCGATGAGTGTGATGGTGCGGTCGGCAGACTGGGGAACATCTGCTTCTGCCTGATGGTCTTTTTTCTCCTTAGCTGCAGGCGACAGCTGATAGTGGGCGGCCTCAACGAGGTCGAAGAGCTTGCTGCGATCGGTCAGATAGATAGCAGCGCGCCTCAACTCTTCGTCGAACGACTCATCGTGGAGAAGATAGAGATTCTTCAGCAGGAGCAGACGTGCCGGCTGATAGTAAGGATGGAGCGCAAGGAGCGAACGGAGATCGTAGAGCGTCTCCTTATCGAGCCTTTCCGGGTGTTTGATGAGTGATGTCAGTTCCATATTCCTTACTTATATATATCTTGTCATGACCTACCAGTTGGCAACGGTGGCATTGAAGATCTGGTCGGTAATCTCCTTCACCATCTGCGTGACGAGTTCTTCCTGCACGGAATTGAGCGACTGCGTTGACTCGTACGACGAAGTTGCCGTGAAGGAACGCTCGAAGTCGTCGGAGTGTTTCTTATTATTGGTAAACCGCACGTTGACCGTCATCGAGAGCTCCACCTGGGCGGAGTATCCTTCGCTCGACACAGACTTGTTGCGCTGCGTATACTGCGTGATCTCACCTTCAATCTTCAGGTCACCATTGCGTTTCACCTGGATGAGCTTGGTATGGTTGGCATAGGTGTCCTTCAACTGATTATTGAAGAGCGGTCCCATAGGTCCCCACACATAACTGGCGCGAATCGGGAAGTCGGCAATCTCGATGGTCTTCGTTGTACTATAGTCGATGCTGGCACCATTGAAGCTATAGTGGGGAACACACGAAGAAAGCATGAAGCAGCCCAACGACAGACACAGCAACAGCATGCACAAGCGTACTCCTGTGCGATGGCAATTGGTGATATGACTGATGACTTTCTTCATTGTTCCTTGTAGATCACTTCTCTTTTTCAAGTCCGTATTGTTTCAACCTACGATAGAGTGTCCGGTCGCTGATGCCCAGTTCCTGGGCAGCACGCTTACGATTTCCGCCATTGCGCTCGAGGGCTTTCTCAAGCATCTGCCTACTGAGGTCAGTCAGATTAAGGCTTTCAGGCTCTTTAATCTCTTCAGCCTCTGCTTCCTCTAAGGGGACTTGTGAGGCCATGCCGGCGGAACCTGTAACAGGTGTCACAGCCATACCCGACACATCAACCGCCTGGATAGGATGCTGGAATCCGACAGCACCATTCAAGCCCCTAGCCTCATCGAGTTGCTTGCGCAGGCTGTTCATGTCGCGTCGCAGATCGCTCACGTTGCCGCGAAGCTCATAGAGAATCTTATAAAGCAGTTCTCTTTCGCTCTCATAGGAGTGGGAGCCTGCATGACCGATCACAGCCAGCTGCGTACTCTCCGGATCCTGCGGGATATATTTCGATAGTGTTTCAACATCTATCTCGCGCTTCTCGCTGAGCACCGACATCTGCTCTGTGATGTTCTTGAGCTGTCGCACGTTGCCCGGCCATTTATACTGTAGCATCAGACGCTTAGCATCTTCGGAAAGCGTGATTTTGGGCAAACGGTATTTCTCTGCCATCTGAGTGGCAAAGAGACGGAACAGCATCAGGATATCTTCTCCGCGATCGCGCAGTGAAGGCATCTGCAACGGGATGGTGTTCAGACGATAATAGAGATCTTCACGGAACCGTCCTTCGCTGATGGCCTTCCGCATATTGATATTGGTGGCTGCAACGATACGGACATCAGTCTTCATGATCTTCTGCCCACCCACACGGATATACTCACCCGTCTCGAGCACTCGCAACAACCGTGCCTGTGTTGCCAAAGGCAGCTCTCCCACTTCATCGAGGAAGATAGTACCCTTGTTGGCAATGCCGAAATAGCCTTCGCTCTCGCCGATTGCTCCCGTGAACGATCCCTTCTCGTGTCCAAACAGTTCACTGTCGATAGTACCCTCGGGAATCGAACCACAGTTGATAGCAAAATACTTCTCGCGTCGACGTGGGGAATTGTCGTGGATGACACGCGGAATGATCTCCTTGCCGACTCCACTTTCACCTACGATAAGCACACTCAAATCGGTGGGTGCCACCTGCAGGGCGACATCCAAAGCATGGTTCAAAGCATCGCAATTTCCCACGATGTTATACCTACTTTTTACCGTTTGTAGTCTACTACTATCCATTTGGGGTGACAAAATTACACATTTTATTCGAGATATCTGCAATTTTGGCAGTTTTTTTATCATTTCTTGGGATTCTGCTTGTCTATTTTGATAAGCAGAAGACCAATTCCTGTCCATATCAGCTCTCTAATGCGTACAATCAGTGCAACAAAAGTTCCGGCACTAGCGGTCATTCCCAGTCCGTTGACCGACATGAGAAAACCTCCTTCACGTCCACCAAGTTGCAAGGGCATGAAGAATAGCATATTGGCAAAAAGAGATGTGAATGCCAGGATAAGAATACACTGCAGATAATTCACCGATGGCATGAGGATAAGCAACACGAAGAATACTTCGAGGGCAGCGCCGATACGACACAGCAACTCCAAGACCACTGCTACAACAAAACTCTTTGGATTCTGGTTGTGAAGAGCTGCTATCTGTTTATCGATGGTGTCGAGTTGTTCGCGGTGAACCTCAATGAAATCCCGTGCCCAACGCTTGACAAAAGGAACATGCCGCAGAATCTTCATTGCCCTGACAGCCAGTCCCTTCCTATAGCCAATCATGAAGAACCACAGACCCAGTATGCAGAATGAGCCGATAATGGAAAGAACGGTTCCCATGAAAAAGTTAACTGGTCTAATCATGATATAAAGGAAGATCGACAGGAACCAGAACCAGAAATGGCTGAAGATATGGGTCATAGCGTATAGAATCACCGATGATGACGCCCGTTCCGTTCCGATCTTCGGAGCCAGTTCCATGACGCGATATGGTTCTCCGCCCATCAGTCCACCAGGAGTGGCGTAGTTCAATGCAAAGCCGCTGACCGTGATTTTATAGAGCCACCAAAAGGAGAAAGGCGTTGCCGAAACGGGTTTCCCTGTCTCTTTCGCCTGTTTCTCAAGTTCCTCTTTGCTCACTTGTGCCTTGATGATGGTATACCAGGCAGCAGCATTGAAGACATACAAAACAGCCCACAGCGCTACCACTGCAAAAAACCAGTAGCCAGCGTGTTTCAATCCGCTCCACACCTGACCGAAGTCAAGCTGTGTCACCATGACGATGAGCACCAGCAGACCAAAAGCGAAAAAGCCGTTTTGATATTTCTTCTTCATAGGTACATTGCCAAGCTGATTCTGCTATTCCTCTGCTTGCGGTTGTTCTTGCTGGACATCCTTCTCGTTCTCACGTCCTTCGCGTTTCTTTGGAATAGCAAAACGCACCTTCTCACTCTCATCGCGCTTCTCATGGTAGAGCTTCGGTAATGGATTTGCCAACGGAGCATCGTAATTCTTGCGATTGCGAGCAGCATCAATAACTGCATATAGAGCCTGGCGGAACGGATCGGCATCGGCTTCGTTGTGGCCGGCAATATCGAATGAAGGACCATAGCACGAAGCGGCACAGGGCACGAGCAGTCCCGCTACATAGACGATGTTTTCAGTAGCAGCGAGGGCTTTGAGTGGTGCAACACCCTGATCGTGATACATGGCCAACACTGCATCGAAGGAATGGTATTTCTCTGTACCGAAGAAGTCGCTGGCGGAATAGGGTCCGTAGGCTTGCTTCCCTGAGGCGACAAGTTTCTGAATTGCTGGAGCTATCATCTCGCTCTCCTCTACCCCATCAGCTTTAGGATTCAAGGCAAGCACTGCCACACGAGGATTGCTAACACGCAAATCGCGCTTCAACATCGTGAAGAGCATATCAGCCTTTTTGAGAATGAGGTCGGTATTCAACTGTTCCACTACATCTTTCAACGCCATGCCACTCGTTGCCACCGCTACGCGGAGAGGTCCAGCCATGAGGAGCTGTAACCCTGTTGCCTCCAAATTAGCATTGGTCTCCAGAGGACCAAGGAGTAAAGCATCGTAAGCGCCGTTTTTCATGTCGGCAACAGCCTTGCTCAGGGCCTTGTCGCCAGCTTTCTTGGCTTCCTCCGTAGGATTGCCCAGCTCTACCTTCACTTCCTCGTCGAAGCAGGTGATCAGGTTGATGCGCCCATCGCGCACTTCGTCTGCCGAGCTTATAATACTAAACACGGTTTCTGTGCCAAGTGCCTTGCGATGATAGGTTGCCAATTTCGGCGAACCATAGACAACTGGGGTGCAGAGTTCCAACATCTCCGGCTCTGCAAAAGTCTTAAAAATAAGTTCGTATCCAATACCATTGGTATTGCCATGCGTAATGGCTACGCGGATTTTTCTTTCTTCCATTATATTTTCTGTTAATTGTATATTCCAAGAATATGCATCAGCAAGACTGACCTTCCTGTCGGGCAGTACTGAGCAAGCCACATGCTGCGAAGATATCCTCTCCTCGTGATGCCCTGATTGTCGTAAAGACACCATGAGCCGTGAGATAATCGCGGAAACGCAACATCGTCTGTTCATCAGCTCCACGAAGTGGCACCCCAGGTATCTGGTGGAAGCGTATCAGGTTGATGCGGCAGTCCAAGCCACGCAGCAGGTCGACGATTGCTCGGGCATGTGCCATGGAGTCGTTGAGACCTCCAAACACGATGTACTCGAAGGAGAGGCGTCGCTGATGTGCGAAATCATAGCCTCGCAACAGTTCCACCACTTCCGAGATGCTCATGGCCTTCTCTGCTGGCATCAGCTGCATGCGTTGCTCATGGAGAGGTGAATGCAAACTGATGGCCACATGGCAGGGACTCTCGTCAAGGAATTGTTTGAGTTTCCCTCGCAGGCCTACCGAGCTCACCGTGATGCGCTTCGGGCTCCATGCTAAACTCCAGTCGGCAGTGAGAATCTCTGTGGCGCGTAACACTGCATCCAGATTATCCATCGGCTCTCCCTGTCCCATGAAGACGATGTTGGTCAGTTCATGGCTCTCGGGAATGGCATAAATCTGGTTCAGGATGTCAGCAACCGAGAGATTGCCATGCCATCCCTGCTTGCCTGTCTGACAGAAGAGGCAGTTCATCTTACATCCCACCTGACACGACACACAGAGCGTTGCCCGCTCACCATCGGGAATGAGAACCGTTTCCACAAACTTTCCGCCAGCCACGCCCGAATCATCGGAACATCTCACAGGAAGCAGGTACTTCACAGTTCCGTCAACACTGCGTTGGCTGTCAATAGGCGACATTACGCCCACTTCATATTCCGACTTCAACCGCTCACGATTCTGTTTCGAGAGATTGGTCATCTCGTCGATACTTGCCACATGCTTCACATAAATCCACTGCGCCATCTGTCCACCTGTAAAGGCAGGCATTCCCAATGATGTTGCCACATCTTTCAGTTCGGCCAATGTCAAGCCTAAAAGGCGCTTTTTTGTGGAATCCATGATGCATTTAGCCACTTTCAATCTGCAAAGGTACAATTTTTTCCCCTCAATTTATCATTCTTCGACTTTTTTTTGTATATTTGCACCTATTATTTAATAAAACAAGATTAAAATGAGAGAACGCATTGATTGTTTTCTGCCTTGCGACGATATCGAGGTTATTGCTCCGATGATCGAAACTTTGCGACACAACAAGAATGTTAGAAAGATATTCCTGCTCGTAGGACAAGACTTTGAAAAACAATCCACTACTCCCAAAAGCTGTCAGGCACTCGTTGTCAACGATCTGCTCTCTACCGAAACGATGAGGGTTATCAGCCATGCAGCAAAGGCCGATTACATCCTTCTCAACCTGAAGACACCGCCCGTGGTGCTTGGCTCACATGCAGTCGATCGTCTGGTCAAGGCTGCCGACGAGACCCAAGCCGCCATGGTCTACAGCGACTATCTGGAAGAACAGAGCACAGATAGCAAGAAACTCGTTGTACGACATCCCGTCATCGATTATCAAGAAGGCTCTTTACGCGACGACTTCGACTTCGGACCGTTAGTATTATTGCGCACATCACTGGTTAAATCATGGGAGAAAACAGTCTCTGCACTTCAGCAAAACGGCGACACTCGCCACATCTATCGTTATGCCGGCTGGTATGACCTGCGCCTGTTCCTGAGCCGTCAGCAACAGTTGTTCCATCTGAACGAGCTGTTATATACAACGACAGAACTCGACACGCGCAAAAGCGGCGAGCGGCAGTTCGACTATGTGAACCCGCGTAATCGCGAGGTGCAGATTGAGATGGAAATCGCCTGCACTCATCACCTAGAGGCCGTCAATGCATTGGTTGACACCACCACATATACCGACATCGACTTCGACGAACAGGATTTCGACGTGGAGGCATCAGTGGTGATTCCCGTTTTCAATCGTGTCAAGACCATTCGCGATGCCGTCAAGAGCGCACTCACTCAGAAAACCCGCTTCCCATTCAATGTCATTGTCGTCGACAACCATTCTACAGACGGCACAAGCGATATACTTTCTGAGCTTTGCAAAGAGAGCAAAGGACGACTGATTGTCATCATTCCCGAACGCACGGATTTAGGTATTGGCGGCTGCTGGAACATGGCCATAAACGACGACCGCTGTGGGCGCTTTGCTGTGCAGCTCGACTCTGATGACCTTTATTCGTCACCCCTGACGCTGCAACGCATCGTTGATGCCTTCTACGAGCAACACGCAGCCATGATGATCGGTAGCTACCGCATGTGCAACTTCCAGTTGGAAACACTTCCGCCAGGCCTTATCGACCACAAGGAGTGGACAGACCAAAACGGACCGAACAACGCTTTGCGCATCAATGGACTCGGCGCTCCACGTGCATTCTTCACGCCCTTGGCCCGACAGTTGCAGTTCCCCAACACCAGCTATGGTGAGGACTATGCTATGGGACTAGCTTTTAGCCGTCAGTGGCGCATCGGCCGTATCTTTGACGAATTGTACCTCTGTCGCCGATGGGATGGAAACAGCGATGCCGCCCTCTCCATCGAGAAACAGAATGCCAACAACCTCTACAAGGATCGCCTGCGCACCATGGAACTGAAGGCACGCCAGTCAGCCGAGAATCCTAACCGCGAGACACCACTTACACGATTCTTTGACCGACAGTTGGAGAAATGGGACGATGCCAATCAGCGCTACCGCGACCTGACCAATGTTCAGACACGCGAACTCTCGGCAGGCGATACTACTCTGCGTGTGCAATGGAATCCTGCCCGCATGGTTTCGACAGGAGCAAAGATCGACGCGAGCACTATCAGTGAACGCCCCTGCTTCCTATGTGCCAAGAACCGACCATCAGAACAATTCGCTAAAACGATGGTGAGCAGCAACGGGAAGGCGAGTTACGAACTGCTTGTCAATCCCTATCCTATCCTTCCCATGCACTTCACCATTCCTCTGACGAGTCATGAGCCACAACGCATCAGCGGCCATTATCCGATGATGCATCAGCTGACGAATCGCTATCCGGATATGATGGTGTTCTACAATGGTCCGCAATGCGGCGCCTCCGCTCCCGACCACATGCATCTGCAGGCGGGCACCAACGGAATCATTCCGTTGCAGCAAAGTTGGCCGCGATTGAGCCGTAATCTGGAAGAGGTGTTTAGATTAAACAACGATGCCAGCATCTCCCTGCTACATGACTTCGTATGTCCGGCATTCGTTCTTCGTAGCAAAAAAGCTGATGAAGACGCCCGTCTCTTCGAGATATTCTATAAGGAGTTCGATACGCTTTGTCCAACTCAAGATGAGCCTATGATAAACATCGTTGCATGGCGACAGCACGACACGCTTATCTCTGTTGTGTTCCCCCGCCAGAAGCACCGACCCGACTGCTATTTTGCCGGTGAGGCCAAGCAACGGCTTGTCAGTCCCGGTGCTCTCGACATGTCGGGACTCATCATCACGCCCAGACAGCAAGACTTCGATAACCTCACTGCAGAAGAAGCCACCGCCATCCTGCGTGAGTGCAGTCTCTGCGACACGGCCATGCAACAACTGACCGACCAGCTGAAGCAGTTCCATACCGAGGAACAAGACGTGGGGGGCAAGGAGCAAGAAGCGATGGGCGAAGAGCCGAATGTCAGCGTAGGCATCGTGAGCGCTCAGCAGATTCGTTTCACACTGAACAAGTCCTACACCGCAAAGGGCGTTGATATCACAGGTACGCAATTGGTGGAGTTTGCCGAAGGCGGCATCCTGTGGAATGGCAATCAGTATCGTGAACTGCGCTTCATTCCGAAGCGTTCCGATGCATCGTTCTCGCTTGAAGACGTGGTCATTGGCGTGGGCTTCCATTGGGAGCGCAAGGAAACGCAGACCTTCCGAGGAGCCCTGCATCTGGTGGTGGAAGCCGATCAGATCTGCGCCATCAACGAACTCTCTGTCGAACAATATCTCGAGAGCGTCATCTCCAGCGAGATGAGTGCCACCTCCTCCATCGAACTCCTCAAAGCGCATGCCGTGATCTCCCGTTCGTGGTTGCTGGCTCAGATGAAGAAACGCGAAGAAAACGGTGACCACCGCGACAATTTCTTCTCCTTTATCAAGAAGGACGATGAACTTATCCGCTGGTACGACCGTGAAGAACATACCATTTTCGACGTTTGTGCCGACGACCACTGCCAACGTTATCAGGGCATAACCCGTGCCGCCAATCCACACGTGGCCGAGGCCATCAGAGCCACGAAGGGACAGGTGCTCATGTCTGAAGATCAAGTGTGCGACACACGCTTCTCGAAATGTTGCGGTGGTCGCACCGAGGAATATCAATACTGTTGGGAAGACATCAAGAAGCCCTACTTGCAGTCGGTGGAGTGTCCATGGTGTAACACGCACGACGAGCACATCATCCGACAAGTGCTGAACGACTACGATCAGGAAACTGCCGACTTCTACGAGTGGACCGAGACCATCAGCGCCAAGCAGGTAGCCGAGTGGCTGCAGGGTAAACTTGGCATCAGCTTGGGTGCTATCCAAGACCTTGTTCCAATGGAGCGAGGCAAGAGCGGCCGCATCTGGAAACTGAAGTTCGTGGGCACCGAAGGCGAATACACCGTCGGCAAGGAACTCGAAATCCGACGTCTGCTCTCCACATCCCATCTGAAGAGCAGTTGCTTCGATGTTGAAAAACTGGTCGATGTGCTGCCGCCGTCGGCAGAGGCTGCTGCCGAAGAACGCGATGCCGAAGCCATCACCTTCGTTCTTCACGGCCGCGGTTGGGGACATGGTGTCGGTCTCTGCCAGATCGGTGCTGCCGTGATGGGTGAGACAGGGAAAGACTATCACGAAATCTTAACACATTATTACCAAAATGCAGAAATCAAGAAGGTATACTA
>JAFZBE010000036.1 GCA_017561935.1 Bacteroidales bacterium
GCGCCGTTTGGCCCTATAAAGCCGAAAATTTCGCCCTCTTCAACCGAAAAAGTCACATCCTCGATGCCTCTTTGCTTGCCGTAGAACTTTGAGAGATTATCAATCTCAATTATATTTTTACTCATAATCAAACCTACCTTTGCTATATTATATTTCATTTTGCAAATTATATTATGCGAGAAATTTTGTGCAAATATACATATAATATCTCAATCCGCCAAACATTTACCTCAAAAAATGCATAATGAGGCTTTCTAAGTCTAATATTTTGCATTTTTCAATGGATTTCGTCCATTATGAAATTACTTTTCAAAGAATTCAGCCACACGGTTTGGACTAAGAAGCTGCCAAAGTGAGGCGACTGTCCAGCCGGGAGCAAAGATATCGTTGTAGAAACCCTTGCCATTGCGACCGTAATCCCAATGGGTGTGCTGCACCACCTCGGGATAGAAACCCGCCTTTCCGATGCCGCACATTCGGCCTGGGACTGGCATGAGCTGCAACATCGACGAACGGATTACGTCGGCCATCGTCGCAAAACGAGGTTCGTTGCACTCGCGGGCCATGGCACGAAGAATGCCTGCAAATTCGAAGACGAAGACGTCGATGTGATTGTTCTCGACCGAGACGTTGCCCCATCCGCGCGAATGGAAGTCCAAGTCACCCAGCATCTGACCTTGTGCGAAAGGCACATCCCAAAGATAATACCATGAGAGGCAGAAATAAGTGGCCTTGCGGCAAAGCTCGACGTAATGTTGACGTTCGGCCTTGGTGGTGACAAGTGTCATATAGTAGGTCGCTGTGGCTGCTGCCAGGGCTGCCTCCTTGTCCTCGCAGTTGGCATCGAGGGTCGAAGAGAAATAATCGGCCTTATCGATGATCTCGCGCTCGAGGTAGGCAGCGCTGCGACGTGCACAGTCGAGGTACTTGCGGTTGTCCTTCTTGAAATAACGGTAGGCCATGACGAGGGGAGCAGTCACTGAAGGTGTGCTACCACCCGAGGCATCGACGGTCTTGCCATCGGCTGTGAACTTACGGGGAAATGAACCATCGGGCTGCTGCAGGGCGACGAGGTTGTCACATACGCGGCGAATGCGTGCCTCCCATTCGGGGTGACTGCGGCCCTGGCGCTGTTCGTTGCGGAGGTAGTAGAGCATAGCGAAGATACCCTCCGACTGTCGGCGTATCGAAAGCACAGGGTCGAAGAAGCCCTGCTCGAGGTTGCCACTCTCGAGGAAGTAGCCTTCGGGGCCGAAGCCGTGGGTGAGATGGCTTTCGATCACACGGTTCACCACATCGACGATGTCCTTGCGACCACGTGCCTCACCATATTCCAGGCCATTGACGGCATTGAGCAGCACACGGCCCACGAAGCCGATCTGGTAGTCGCCATGTGGCAGGCAGTCGTCGCAACGCAGCGTCATGCCCGAGAGATACTTCAACTCGTGGCGATCGACGTAACTGTCGATGAAGAAAGGTGAAAGGGCATCCTTCGCCTCGTCGTCGTCGGCATAGGGCGCATCGGCCAAAGGTTGTGGAGCGTATGCCTCGAAACTGTTCTCCCACACCTGTTGTACCAAGGTCGAAAAGTCGGCTGCCTCGCCCTGGCGCAGGGTCCATACCACCACGTCGGTCTGTCCTACGGCAAGTTTCTGGAAGGTGCGGATGGGATCGATCAGCGTGAGTTTGCGGATGTAGCGTTTGGGAGCCTCAACGTAAGGGAAGGAACATACCAAAGCGGCTCGGCCATCGACATTTTCGAAGCCCACGGAACCCACCGATGTGTGGCCCGGAAGGATGACGTCGCCCGAGAGGTTCTGCAGCACGCAGTCATCGGTTCCCGTATTGGTGCGTTCCAGGCTGTAGTATCGACCACGCTCCATGTCGAGGATGGCAGTGAGTGGTGCCGACAGACGGTCCTCGCGCACCTGCCAGCTGTCGCTGGTGTGGAACGAGGGTGCTTCCTTGGGCGAACGCAGATTCCTGTGGTACCAGAATCCTGGCATATAGAAGTCGCATGCGTCGTGACTGACACCTTCGGGCAAGAGCTGCTCGCTGTAGCTGTAATAGACAGTCTGCTGGGCGGTGATGCGCAGGGTGATGGTGGTGACGCCATCGGCCCCAGATTGCTCCTGACGCTCAATGGTGACGGGCAAGGGCTGTGCTGCCATGAGCCTACCCTCGCGTCCCGACAAGGAATAGCTGCAGGCGGGGTTGCCCGGGGTGATCAACGTGAGAGTAGAGGTGGATGTGAGCTCGGTGGCCTGCACAAGGGTGGCGCAGCCCATGGCCACGAGGGCGGCCAACATGCATTTTGTATTCATCGTTTCGTTATTTGTGCGTTATTCAATTCATCTTCAAACGTATCGGCATCATTGGTCGAGGGGAACAATCTTTCCTTCGAGGTACATGATCTGGCTATCGACGCGCGTCTGTCCGTCGTACTTGGCACGGGTGATCAGGAGCCACAGCGTGTCATCGTCCTTGAGGAAGAAGCTGTTGTAGTAGGCGCCTACCGTTCCCTTCAGCTGGTTGCATTGCATGAGCGGATACTGTCGGCGTGCAAAGTTACGGCACTCGCTGTCGGCCATCACCACACAGGGCCTATTGGTCTGCCACACTTCGCCTGTCTGGTGGTTGTGGGCCATAGTGACGAACTCGCCCGTAGGGAGCTGGATGGCATAGGGTGCTCCGCTGAAAGACTCGTAGAGGCCAGCGGGCCAGCGGTCGGCATCAGCCTGACCATCCCAGTCGGCATCATCCCATTCGCCGTCGAGGTCACGGTGCACGATGTAGGGAGACACGTCGTTGTTGACACTCTCGATAATGAAGCAAAGGCCCTTGTTACCCTGCATGACGGTGCAGACAGGCATACCGTCGCGTCGGCGTGGATAGTAGGCGGCACGTTTGTAGGCCGTCCAGGTCTGTCCGTTGTCGGTGCTGCGCGAACAGAGTATCTCCTGATAGAGGCCTCCTCCCTGCTGCCACCAAGCTGCCTCACTACTGACGAGCAGTTCAAGCTCTCCTCCAGGCAGCTGTACGACCTGCGGTTCCCAAGTACGGCCACGTCCTACGATGATGGGGTCGCTCCATGTCTCCCCTCCGTCCTTGCTGATGCAAGCCAACACCTTACAGTTCTGGTTGGTCTCTGGGTTGGCATTGGCGACGACACTGAGCAGTATCCATCCGTTCTGCAAACGCGTCATCTCGGGATTGCAGATGCGGTAATAGCCGCTACCAAGGAAGGATTTGTCGGCATCATAGATTGTCACGGGGTCAGTCCAAGTCTGTCCATTGTCGTAGCTGTGGCGCAGGTAACTGTGCTTCCAGTGATCGACGGCACCACCATGGTAGCTGAGCAAAAGATGGTTTGCATCGATGCGGCAGATGCGCGGATATTCGACGTGAATGCCGTCGGGACTGAGCTGTGTAAGGGTGCGGTCATCGTCCCAAACGATTTTGTGGGAGACAGGCTTGACGGTCTGATCGACCTCATAACCGCTGTAGTCGGTGCGGGTACGCACGATGCGAGTGAGCACCTGCTCCTCGCCATCGACCATGGCCGAGATGCGCATCACGTAGTCGGTGCCAGCCTGCAGTCCGGTGAGCAAAGCCGAAGCATACTTCTTGCTGCCTAAGTCGTTTACCTCGACGTCCTGCAGTTGTTCGGCCGAAGGGCCAAAGGCGCATTTCACATCGGTGACATAAGTGCCCGATGGCGTAATCGAGAAGCGTGCCTGCAGCTCATGCTTTTCGATGGTCCAGTCCTCGGTGCTCCATTGCAGGCCTGCCAGCGTGGTGACGAGTTTGCCTGGGCCGAAGATGAGCGAACCGTCGGCAGTCTTGAAATAAACGCGGACGTTGTATCGCTCGTTGGGCAAAAGATCATGGCATTCGATGGTGATATCGCCCTCGGGGAGTACGTTGCCCGAAGGGGTGCGCGCCATGAGGCGATAGTTGCGTGCCAGGCCTGACAAAGAGGCTGCGTAGCCGTATTCCACCACTTCGGCTCCATTCAACTCCAAATCGGAAACTTCGAGTTGGGCTCCATTGGCCGAAACAGTGTTGACATCACAATTGAAGGTGACTAGCCGCAGTTCCCTTTCGGCATCGATGGCGGGGCAGCTGGGGTCGCCCTCGACATGAGCGCGGTAGAGGCCGTTGCGCGAGGCCTTGAAGGTATAGGACGTCGTGGTGGCGCCTGTGATGTCCTGCCAGGTGGCTCCGTCGTCGAACGACTGCTGCCACTGGATGGTGCCGTAGTTCGAGGGCCCCCACTCCAACTCAAGAGTGACGTTCTGGTCGGCACGGGCATAGCTTACCACACGATCGGCCCGAAGTGTGCCAATGGCAAGGGCAAAAAGAAACAAAGGAAGATATATATAGAGAGGTTTCATGACTTGCTATCGGATATGAACGGAAAAATGGAGTTAGAGTTTCTCGATGGTTTGTACCAGCATCTCGCCATCAGGACGACGACACTGGAGCAGATAGCTGCCTGCGGGCAACGTAGAGAGGTCGAAACGTGTGAGACTTTGTCCCTCACCGCATGTGGCGACCTTCCGCAGACGGCCATGCATGTCGATGGCTGCAATCTGCCGGATGCCCGACCCTCCGCGAAGCCACACTTCACCATGGGTGGGATTGGGATAGAAGCGAAACGCCTCGGAGTCATAAATTGTGGAAAGCGCCGACGACGTGATGTCGAACACTACCTGGTGCTCGCATTGACATTCGTCGCTGACACGTAAAGTATAGGTTCCTGGCAGGGTGACCAGTAACATGGGCTCCGTGCCCAGGGTACGCCCTGCGGCATCGAGCCAAAGGTAAGAGTAATTGCCACTGCCTCCCGTCACGACAACGTCGGCACCAAGTTCGATGCCTTCGTCGGGCATGGTGATGGTCAAAGTAGGGGCAACGACCGAAAACGGAGGATTCTGCTGTATCTGCATCCTGACAATCGTCTGCGCCAGCAGGCCGCCCGTTCCAATCGGGAGAAATAGTAATATCAGCAGCAGGGGGAACTTGGGCATGGAGTTTGGTGAAGGGTTAATGGTTAATGGTGAAGGGTTAAGGGGTTAAGGGTTCATGGTTGAGGGGTTGGGGTAACCGTTAACCGTGCACCGAAAACCGTGAACCATTAACCCTTAACCGTTAACCGAAAGAAGATCACTTGTGCAGCTCAACGCGGCCATTCACGATGCAGAGGCCCTGGAGTTTCGAAGTCTGGCCCATGACGTTATAGACGCGTGTCGTCTGAGCATCGGCATGGATGGTGCTGATGCCGGCATCGCCCACGGTGAAGGTCTGTGGAGCGGTGAAAACCGAACCCTGCATGTTGGCAGCGATGGTCTGCACACCGAACTCGTAGAGGCCGTCGGGCAAGGTAAGCGTAAGTTTCTTGCAGAGGAAGGCGTTGCCCTGGCGGAGGGCCTTGCGCTGGCCATCGCGCTCACCACCTACGAACGACAACGGAGCGGTGTAGTAGAGGCCCGTAGCCTTGTTCTTGAGGTAGTACTCGTAGGTGACGTTCTTCATCGATGTGCTGGCAGCCTTCCACGTGAGGGTTACCTCGCCGTTATCGCCTACGGTGACAGCGGCATCGGTAGGAGCGTCAGGACGTGCGCCCACTGCAGAAGCGTTCTTGGTGAACACCATGCTACGACCGAAGGTGCTCTCGGGATCGAAGTAGCGAGCGTCGCCATGATAACCGGTGAAGCACTCGTTGAGGGCGTTCTCAACACCATAGTCGAGGAAGAAGATGCCCTGCTCCGAAGCGCCTGGGATGTTCTCCTTGGTGGTGAGACCAGCCGACGAACCTGCGAGGAACCAGCCAGCCTGAGTGCCCTCCTCGGGGCACCAGCCATAGAGGAAGAGGTCGTAGTAGCCGTCGGCATTGTAATCGAGGGCACGGGTGCCCGAAGCGTTGGCGTTGAGAGGACGGATGTCCTTCGCACGAGCCACGAACGACTGGTCGTCGGTGTAGCTTACCGAACCATCGCTGGCAACGCGGCCGAGGAGGAGTTGTCCGTAGTAATCCCAACCGCTGACAGCATCGTCGGGCGACTCGCCGGTGACGAAGATGTCGTTCACGCCGTCGTTGTTGAAGTCAGCAACCTCGAAGTTGCCGTTGCCGAAGTTGTGCGAAGGCTCACCCATGTTGAGACCCAGGTCGTAGAAGGCCACGACGTCCTCCTTCTCGGTCTCGACGCCCAGGTTGAGATAGACGCGCATGGTGCGGCCCAGGCCCTCGAAGTTCTGGTCGGCAGGATTATCGACGTTGCCCTGTACCATGAAGTCGGCATAGCCATCGTTGTTGAGGTCGGTGGCAGTGATGATGCAAAGAGCAAACGCATAAACGAAGTCACCATTGCCCATCAGGTCCTCGCAATACTGACGATAGACACCGTTACCCTCGTTGATCAGCACACCGCAGTTCATGATGCCACCTGCGTTGATGTCGGACGAAAGCCACCAGCCGGCACCTACGATGTCGAGCAAACCGTCGGCATTGAAGTCGGCCACCGAAGCGGTACGGGGCAGCCAGTTGAGTTCGTTGCCCTCGCGGTCATATACCTTGAAGGCGTCCCACTTGGTGAAGTTGCCGGCGCCGTCGTTGAGGTAGATGCCATTGTCCGACCATGCATCACCGCCCGAAGCGAGATAGAGGTCGATATTGCCGTCGCCATTGAAGTCGGCGGGGATAACCGATGAGCGCACACCTGTGAGCATCTTGACCTGTGTCTTGACGTACTTGGTGCCATCCCACTTGAGTTTCCAAGCAGTACGGTTGACGAAGACTTCGTTGCCTTCCTCGTCCTCGAACATCGTGCCGAGGTCCTGTCCATCGACAGCCCACTGTGGCAGGCCACCGAAATAAAGTTCCTTCAGACCGTCGTTATCCCAGTCGATCTCTGCACCTGCGGCATAGTCACCTGCGAGGTTCTGGTCGATCTCGATGATGGTCTGTGCGCCGAGTGTCATCACACTAGCGGCCATCAAAAGTGTAAATAACTTTTTCATGTTGTTTTAATGATATTTTGAAGTAAATAATGTGGGGGAATTCGCAGGGCTCCTTCCCCCGATAAAAAAGATCTACAAAAGAATTAGAGTTCGTAGAGTGGTGAAGTCCAGCCCTCGACGGGATAGGTCATTTCGGTGAACCAGCCATCTTCGCCCAGGCGAACAGGGTTGATGAAGAGGGGTTTGCGGGCAAATCCACTGCTGAGGTTGGGCTTGTCGGCTCGTGTGGCGTTGAAGGCCACGTAGAGCAGTCCTTCGGTCGAAGAGGGGAACAGACGCTGCACGTTCTCAGGATGAACGTACTGCTCGGAGGCGGCGATGAAAGGCTCGCCCTGGCTGCCGGTGGCTACGTCGTTGCCGCTCTTGTCGAGATAGGGGCCGTTGATGTTGTCGGCACGCGCGTAGCGCACCTCGTCACCCACGTTGCCGAACAGATAAACCTGCGAACCGCTGACGCGGTAGAGGGCGATGTCGGAGAAGGCAGTACCTGCGATGAGTTTAGGCTCGCCGCTCGTGGTCGGAATGCGTCCGCGACGGATGGTGACCTTCTGCAAGTAGGTGCCAACCTCGGTGGTGTAGCAGACATAGAAGTTGGTGCTGGCCACGAGGAAGAAGGGGTCACGCAGCGTGCTCGCACCCAGATCCTGAGCGGTGAGGAATACGCCGAGGTCGGTATAGGGACCCTGTGCATAGCTGGCCGAAGCCGCACCGATGGTGTTGTCGTCATAGCCGTAGAACAACCAGTAGTTGGCATTGGCCACCGTCTTGGCAAAGTCGGCCGAAAGGCTGTTGATGCTTGCCGTCGGATTGCTTTCGAGAGGAGCCGCAAAGGCCTCTTGTGCGAACGACCAGTCGGTGAGGTCGCTGCTCATGATGGCTGGGCAGCGATAGGTCAGATCCTTGGCCCATTGGGTGTCGGCCGAGATAGCCACAAAGCGACTGCTGCCCTTCAGGATGGTGCCTCCAGCAAGTGATGGCTCCCATACTGGGTTGCGATAGGACGAGTTCTCGGGATTGATGCTTCCCGTCCAAAGTATCGAGTCGATGCCGTCGCCATCCATGTCGGCACAGCTGGTCATTGCCGTGGGCAGTGCGACGATCCAGGCTGCCAGAGGCAGCGCCATGATTATGGTTTTCATGAAGTTTTTCATCGAAGTGTAATTTTTGTGATTAATAACCCGGATTCTGTGTCAGACCTTCGAAGAGCGAAAGTTCGTGGTTCGGTATCATCCAGAGGTGACTGATGCCGAGGCGATAGCTCTTGAAGTCCTCGTCACGCATCGAAAGCTGGTTGATTCCCTCCTGGGTGTGGATGTCGCCCCAGCGGTCGAGGTCGAACCAGCGAGTACATTCACCGCACAATTCGACGAGGCGCTCATGGCGAAGCTGTTCGAGCAGCGTGCTGTAGGTTGAATAGAGGGCAGGCTGCAGGTCGGACATGTTCACACGGCGGCGCACCTTGTTGATATATTCCACGGCCATCGTGCGGTCACCATCGAGCTCGTTGAGAACTTCAGCGTACATCAGATAGACGTCGGCAAGACGCAGCACGCGCAGGTTGGCACCACTGGAGTAGTCCTCGGCCTTGTTGTCGGTCTCAACGCTGGTGTATTTCTTCCAGTAACATGCGTGGGCGAAGTGTTCGGAAGAATCCCATTCGGGCCAGGTCTTGCCATAATAATTGGCTGTGCCCGTTTCGGGCTCGGCATCACTGTAGTAGAAGAGGGTGTGGAACTTGCGCATATCGATGTTGCCATCCTTGTCGCGCTCCTTGTCGAACTCCGAGAGCAGCCAGTCGCGGCTCGAACCGTCGTTCCAAGCACCTGTACCGTCGGAGAGATAGAGTCCCATGAACTTTGGACGCTGGTTGCCCACCTCCTTGCCGTTGATGAGACCGTCCTTGAAGTTAATCTCGAAGAGCGACTCGGCATTGTTCTCGTTCGACTCGGTGAAGTTGTCCATCCAGTTGTCCATCAGGCGGTAGTTGTTGAGGGCAAACACGCTTTCGATGTTCTTCTTGGCCTCCTGCCAATACTCCTTTGCCTTGGTGGCATCCTGATAGTCGGACCAGGGACGATGGCTGAACATGCCAGCCAGTTGCATCGACATCTTGGCTGCCATGCCGTAGGCACCGCCACGGGTGACGCGACCCACCTCCTGAGGCTCCCAGCTGACGGGGAGCAATGGGGCAGCAGCCTGAAAGTCGGCGAGTGCCTGCTGATAGAGTTCTATCTGGTCGCCGATGGGGCCGTTCTCGATCGAACTGGTCTGAATGGGACCCTTGCCGTAGATGGCAGCGATAGCCCAGTGAGCTACACCACGGATGAAGTAACCCTGCCCAAGGATCTGATTGGCTTCCTGTTCGCTGAAGAGATCCTTGCCCTTGCCGTTCATGTTGTCGATCACCTGATTGACGTAATACAAGCTATTGTAGAAGGCTTCCCAGGGGAGGCAAAGGCCCTCGTTGCCGTCGTAGTTGTAGGAATCCATGATGAAGTTGGCATCGGCCTGGAACTCCTGGTTCGGGCTTTCGCTCCAGCCCTCGTCGCTGCGCAGCATGGTGTGGATCTGGAACCAACGGCTGAAATATCCCGGACGACGCCAAGTGGAATAGGCGGCCGAGAGGCCCTGGTCATATTGTTCGGCGGTGAGCCAGAAGGTCTCTGATGACTCCACATTCGGATTGGTCAGGTCGAGCCAGCTGTCACTGCATGAGGAGCTGCCCAGCGCCACAATGCCCATAAGAAATGCAAGAATATATGGTTTCATTTGTCTTGAATGTTTGTATGGTTAAGTGATTAGAAGTTGACCTGAACACCGAAGTTGACCTGCTTGGCCGAAGGGAACTGTCCGCTGTCGTAGCCTTGCTCAAAAACGTTGGTGCAGATGATGTCGGGGTCATATCCCTTGTACTTGGTGAAAGTGAGCAGATTGCTGCCACTGACGAAAGCACGGATACGCTTCACGAAGATGTGGGAGGTCCAAGCCTGTGGCAAGGTGTAACCCAGCTGGATGTTCTTCAGACGGAAGAACGTGCCATCCTCGAGGAAACGGTCGCAGTAGGCAATGTTGTTGGAAGTGGCATTGGCATACATGCGTGGAAACTCGGTGGAAGGATTGTCCCAGGTCCAGGGCACGGCGTCGGTAGGCAGGTTATCAACGTTATAATTGAGGGTTGCCTGACGCACACCATTGTAGATCTTATTGCCAAACTGACCAGCCCAGAACATGCTGAAGTCAAGGCCTTTCCAACTCAAGTTAGCTGTTACACCTAGCTCGCACTTGGGAAGTGGGCTGCCACTGAAGACACGGTCGTCGGCGTCGATGTCGCCATCCTGGTCGGCATCGATATAGCGCACGTCACCGGGCTTGGCATTGGGCTGGATCACCTTTACGGTGCCATCAGCAAGCGTCGTGGTGTGGTCATAGACCTCGTCCATGGATTGGAAGATGCCATCGAACTGAATGAGGTAGAACTCGCCAATCGAACGGTCAACCTGTGTACGGCTGTGCCAGGAATCGTAGAAGTCATCACCTCCTAGACGATTGACCTTGTTCCTCAAGGCAGTAAAGTTGGCGCTAATGGAGTAGTCAAAATCGCCCTTGTGGTCACGCCATCCGAGAGTAGCCTCGATACCGCTGTTGGTCATTCGTCCGTAATTGGTCCAAAGGGTTGATGTACCGGTGGCCCATGCGGTCTTGATATTGAAGAGCAGGTCGGTCGATTTGGAGTTGAACCATTCCAACGAACCAAAGAGACGGTTGCCTAACATCTCGAAGTCGGCGCCGATATTGGTTGTGGTCTTGCTTTCCCAACCGAGATTGACGTTGACGCGTGCCGACTGAGTGGCACCATAATGCACGTTTTCATTGCCGCTGGGACCGAACACGGCATAAAGACCTTCGTAGGGACCGCTATGGTCGATACCTGGGATGTAGTCGTAGTTGCCTAGGGCCTGCATATCGCCAATGGTACCCCAGCTGGCGCGCAGCTTGAGGAGGTTGACGGTGGCCTGCAGTGGCTCGAAGAAGGCCTCTTCGTTGATCTTCCATCCAAGAGAGACAGAGGGGAAGTAGCCACGACGATTCTCGGGACCGAACTTCGAGCATCCGTCGGAACGGAAGTTGAACTGGAGCAGATAACGCTCGGCGTAGTTGTAGTCGATACGACCCAGATAGGAGATCATGCGGCGTTCGTTCTCGACGCCATACATGTTGTTCTGGGTGCCGACAAGGGCAATCTGCCACAGACCGGGCACCTGCTGGTTATAACCCTCGGCGCGCAGGTAGTTCCAGCGAACGTCCTCGGTGGTGTAACCCACCAGGGCGCTGACATTATGCTTGCCGAAGCTCTGGGTGTAATTCAGCGTGTTCTCGATGAGGATGGTGACACGGCTGTCGCGATCCTCGGTAAGAACATCCTGATAACGGGTTTCGCCCGAAGCCATACGCATGGTATAACAGTTGTTACGGTTCTTGCTGCGACCCCACCAGGCATCGAGACCTGCATTGAGCTTATAGGTAAAATGATCGAAGAGGGTGAGTTCGGCAAAGAAGTTGCCGATGATGCGGTCGTTCCAGTGCTCCGAGCGGTAACTCTTCTGATTGGCCACGGGGTTGGTTGAATAGGTTGGGAAGTCGGCACTACCATAACCGAAGCCACCTCGCTCAGTGGGTTCAAAGGGGTCATATACCGGGATGACCGTAGGCATCGAGAGCACGTTGGCAAACGAGCCGCCGTTGGTGTTCATCGTGTTGGTGTGCTGATAGGTCAGGTTCTCGCCTATCTTGAGCCACTTGTAGGTGGCATCGGTGTTCACGCGGGCAGTGAAGCGGCTGTAGTCGGGGCCTTCGATGATACCGGTCTGGTCCATCCAGCCAAGGCCGACAGCCATGTTCACGTTGTCAGAACCCTGACTATACATTATATTATAGTCCTGCGTGAAACCTGTCTGGAAGTTGGCTTTCTGCCAATCGGTGTTGGGGATATACTGGCCAAGGTGGTCATCGCTCCAGCCCTGTGCTGGCCATGCCACACCCGAGTTGAGGTAAGCCAGTTCGTTATACTGCAGGAAGTCGATCGAGTTCATCACATCGATCTTCTTGGGCATGCCTGCGAGGCTCCAGTTGGCGTTGATATCGAGCGTGGGTGCACCCTTCTTGCCCTTCTTGGTCGTGATGAGGATGACACCGTTGGCGCCACGGGCACCGTAGATGGCTGCTGCCGATGCGTCCTTCAGCACCTGCATGTTCTCGATCTCCGAAGGGTTGAGGTGATTGACATCATTTACGATCAGTCCGTCGATGACGTAGAGGGGACCTACGCTCGAGAACGAACCGATACCACGGATGCGCACATTGGCCATCGAACCGGGTTCCGAACTGGTGGCGACGCTCACACCTGGCACCTGACCCTGCAGCATCTCGCCGATGTTGGTGGGCGAATTCTTCTTCGCATCCTTCATGCTCACCACCGCTACGGCTCCTGTGAGGTCGGCTTTCTTCTGCGTACCATAACCGATCACCACGACGTCGTCGAGCGTCTTGCGGTCCTCGAGTAAAGTGATCATCAGCTGAGACTTGTCTCCTGCCTCGACAATCTTGGTGACGTAACCGATGTAGGAGACTGACAACTTAGCATGGGGAGCTACATTAAGCGTAAACTTACCATCAAGGTCGGTGGACATACCATTGGTGATGTTTTCGACCTCCACGACACTCACTCCAATGAGGGGCTCATGATCAACATCGACGACAGTACCGCTCACCGTAATCTTCTGTGCCAGTGTGACCGGCACAAAGAGCAACATGAACAAAACTGTCAGAATTGATGTTTTGTGTGTTGTAACGTGTTTCACTTGATTATATTTTTTGAGTATTGAAATTTGAGTTTCGGACTTTTTCCAGGGCAAAGATAGGGGTGAAATGGCAGAACAGATATAAAAAAAATCCCAAATAACCGCTCAAATTGGCTAAATGTCCATTTTGGTCAATTTAAGCGGTTATTTGGGACAATTTTTGCATCGTCTGCAAGAATCATTTCATTTTCATGGCGTAATTTCTATTTGGCGTGTGTTTCCGCATACACTTTGGGTAACACTCCGAACTGTTTTTGGAAACATTTGCTGAAGTAGGATGGTGTGCCAAAACCGACCTGATAACAGATTTCGGAAACGGACAAATCACCTTCGACAAGCAGCTGTGCGGCCTTGCGCAAACGCAACATTCGGATATATTCGTTGGGCGACATGTTGGCCAATCCCTTTATCTTTCGATAGAAGGCCGATCGACTCAGCCCCATTTCATCGACAATGCTATCCATATTGAAGTCTGGGTTATGGAAATTCTCCTGAATTAGGGTATCGAGTTTCATGAGGAATTTTTCATCCATCTTCGAAAGGGCACCTTGGCTGGAAGTTGTCGAAACGACAGGATTGTTGGTGAAACGGCTATAGATTTGCTGACGATTACGCAACAACGAGTTGATGGTTGCAAACAGGAAGTCCATATTAAACGGCTTTTCGAGATAAGCATCTGCACCCATCTCAAGACCTTTGATCTTATCTTCCACCTCAGTTTTGGCGGTAAGCAGCACCACGGGCAAATGGCAGTAATGCAAGTCGCTCTTTATACGCTGACAAAGCTCCAAACCATCCATATTAGGCATCATCAGGTCGGTGATGACGATATCGACGTATTCAGCATCGATGATTTGAAGCGCTTTGACTCCATCCTCAGCGGTCAACACACGATAGCCGTTGTTGGCCGACAGACGTTTGGTCATGAAATTCAACAGTTCAACATTATCATCGACGAGGAGCAGAACAACTTCGCCCTGCTTGGAGGGAAGCAGGGAAGCGAATTCTGGCGACTGAATCTTGTCTTCCTGAAGGTAGTCGGGTTCTGACTCCTCATCCATACGGCGAGGAATAGTCAAAGAGAAGATGTTCTCGGTATCGGAATCAACAACGGCGAGAGTACCACCATGAAGCTCGGCAAGTTGCCGTGCATAGGATAAACCAATACCGGTGCCTGGCTGTACGTGCGAGGCGTTTGCACGGTTGAAAAGATTAAAGATTGCCTCGCGGTCACTTTTGCTGATGAGTTCGCCGTCATTGGCCACGTTGATCCAGAATTTCTCCTGATTGCATGCCAACTGGAGTTTGATATACGACTGACCGTACTTGATGGCATTCGTGAGCAGATTGCTAAGGATTTTGGTGATTGCCTCCTGATCGACACGAGCCATCACTGGCGCTTCCTTGGGTATTTCGACAATGAGGACTCGTCCTGCTGCCTCGATGGCGGGAGTGAAACGTCGCTTGAGCTCTTCGACCAACTGACCGATGTTGGTAAGATGTGGCCGCAGTTCGACCTTACTCTCCTGCATCTTACGGAATTCGAGCAACTGATTGACAAGCAGGAGCAGGCGATTGACGTTGAGACTCATCACATCAAGGTCATCGCGCTCGCGTGTTTCGAATTTCTGTTTTTGTGACAGCAAACCATCGAGCGGCGCCTTGATGAGGGTGAGTGGGGTGCGTATTTCGTGTGCTACGTTGGTGAAAAAGTCAATCTTGGCGCGATTGAGTTCGCGTTCTTTGTTTTGCCGAAAGTCACGCATCTGTTGCAGCATTCGCTCACGGCTTCGCGCGCGGAATATATATATGATCGCAAACAATATACCCAACAGTAGCAAGAAATAAAGGGCGTAGGCCCAGAAAGTCTTATAGAAGGGCGGACGTATGACAATCTGGAACTGCGACGGGTTCACCTCCTTTTCGTTTTTGCGGTCGAAGGCCGCTAGATGCAGGGTGTATTTGCCTGGAGGGAGCTTGGCGTATGAGATGCGTTCACCACGGGTGAGCAGGTAACGCCATTCGGTGTCGAAGCCTTCCAAAAGATATTTGAGTTGGTGGGTATCAGCAGTGTTGAAACTAGGAATCACAACACCCAAAGTCAAGGTGTTTTCGTCGGCTGCCAATTCGATGCGGTCGAGGAAGCTAATCGATCGGTCGATGATTTCAGGGTCATCCTGTGGAGAAAGACGATGGTTGAACACCCACACATTGGCCACCACGGGTTTGGGGAGGCGGCGAGTCTTAACGAGCTGATTGGGGTTGAAGCGCACCATGCCCTCGATGGTGCCAGCATAAATGGTACCATCGTCAGTGATGAGGCTGGAACTGTAGTTGAACTGATTGGACGAGAGTCCGTCACTGGTGGTGAAGCGACTCACTTCAGTCGTGATGGGGTTGATGCGATAGAGGCCTCCGTTAGTGGTAATCCAATAGGTGCCATGTGCATCTTCGATGAGCTGATAGACTACGCCTTGGGGCAGAGTAATGCCATAGAGGCTATCGGTGACGAAGGCCTGGGAACGTTCATCGAAGCGACATAATCCCTGCTGTGTGTAAATCCAGTGAGTCCCCCTCGAGTCTTGCATGGTGCCATAGACCATATTGCTGGCAATAGATTGCGGTTGGTTTTCATGATGCAGGTACTGCTTCCAACCCAGTTCGCCAGCTTTGCGCACAAAGAGTCCCGCCGAATAGGTGGAGGCCCATAGCGCGCCGTCGCGGTCTTCGTAGAGATTATAGACAAAAGTGCCTTCTAGGCCTGGCACGGTCTGGAACCGTCGGTGTTGTACATCCCACTGGGCGATGCCCGACATGGTGCCGAGGTAGATTTCGCCCTGTCGCGTACGGATGATTGAAAAGATGCTGTTGCTGGGTAGGCCTGACCCATCATAACAGTCGTAGCTGCGAAGTTGGCGACCAGTAGCGGCATCAAGAATGTGTAGCCCGCTGCTGAACGTTCCGACCCAGAGCTCGTCGCCGATGCAGCAGAGGCCGTGCACGTTGCGGAACCTTCGGCTAGCTTCGACAAAGGTCACCTTTCCAGTGGAAGGGTCGAGCATGTTGAGTCCCTGGTCTTCGGTACCTATCCAGATGTTACCATGATGATCCTGCCGTATTTCGCGAACACGTAGGCCTTGCCAATCGCTGCCGCTGCGCCCTGCATAGAACTTTTCAAACACACGGTCAGCAGTGTCAAGGTAATTGACACCACCGAAGTAGGAACCTATCCAGATACCACCTTGGCGATCGGTTAGGATGCAGTAGAGGGCGTTGTCGGAAAGGGAATAGGCATCGTAACCTTCGTGACGATAGTGCTGCACCTGGCCTGTGGTGACATTGAGAACATAGAGGCCATTTTCAGTGCAGAGCCACACGTCGTCGTCTCGGAACATCATGTCGCGCACGAAAGGCGAGCGCCCTTCTTCATCGTAGGCGAACACGGCGCGAAAGTCCATGGTGCGCGGTGTGATAGCACTGAGTCCTTGTTGCTCGGTAGCCACATAGAGTAGACCGTGACGGAAGTCGAGTCGCGACACCGAGCAGTCGGGCATAGGGTTACGTCCGTCGGGGGTAATGTAGGGCTTGAGGCTGCGAAGCTCATCGTCACTGTAGTAAAGTCCGCCGCCAAAAGTGCCTACCCAAATGCGCCCCTGCCCAAAGGCCATGCACAAGATGCTATGCCCGAGGGGGTGGCTGTCGAAAACGAGCTGAAGCTGCGCAGCTTGTTTGTCAAAACGGTATATGCCTTCTTCATCGACACATATCCATAGGGCACCTGTGGTGTCGCTTTGAATCTGACAGACGGGATGGGTGATGGCCGTCGTTCCACGCGTAATGCGACTAAGAGGCAGCAGCTCTTCGGCTACAGGGTCGTAGCGCCACAGGCCCACTTCGGAACCTATCCAGACGATGCCGTCTTCGTCCTCAAATAGTGCACGAACAAAGCTGCAATGGGCTCCGTCAGCAGTAAGAGGCTGGCGAAACTCGTTGCCGTCGTAGATGTTCACTCCGTCCTTCGTGCCAAGCCAAATGTAGCCCTGGCGGTCCTGCAGCATGCAACTCACAGTGTTTTGGCTCAAGCCGTCGAGGATGTCGAGGTGCTGGAACGATAGCTGTTCAGACCGGGTGAAGTGCAGGGGTTGTTGCGCTGGGGCTTCGATGGTAAGCATCCCAGCAATAGCGAGCAGGGAAGCTATGAATGAAGATTTCACGGGCGATGGTCGGTGTTGAGGTTGAGTGTATCGGCGGGATTAATCTGTAGTTTACCATTGCAGTCTATGGCGAGTGCGCCAATAAAAACTACACGCTGGTCGGGCTGGCGCAGAGTGCGGCCATGATAAACAGTGAGCCACTGACCTTGGTGGCTTCGGAACGCCATGTTGTGCCCCGTGCCCATGGTTTGACCACCCTTCGATGTGTCGGCCTGTAGAATGGGGTTTTCGGTTGCCTTGACAAAGGGACCGAGGGGTGATGGGCCCGTGGCATAGCCTACGGCATAATTGGAACTGCCGAAGAAGTTGGCAGAATACATGATGTACCAAGTGCTATCATGAAGGAAGGTATAGGAGCCTTCGTTCCAGCGTCGTCCTGCCTCATGGGCCAACACAGAGCGATTCTCCCACTGGGTAGTTGGATCGGCGAGGCCTGTGGGCGGACGGAGCAATAGCTGGGGCTCGCCCACTACGCCACTAAAGTCGGGAAGGAGCTCCACTCCGTATATCCAACTCTCTTCAATAGTATCGTATTTCCCCTCACGACGAGCCCACTCGGCTACGTCGCTTTCGACTGGGTGCTTGTAACAGCAACGCGAGAAGTAGAGATAGCAGCGACCCGCTTCGTCGTCGAACCACACATTAGCATCGATGATAGGATAAGGCGGTTCAAACAGCGGACGGTGAAAGAGGTCGGTGAAAGGCCCAGCAGGTGAGTCGGACACGGCCACTCCTATCTTGAAGTTCTCGATTTCGTGTGTGGGGTTGTTACGATCGTTGGCGCTGTAGAACAGGTAGTATTTTCCCTGTCGCTCATAGACTTCGGGAGCCCAGAAACAATCGAGATTCCACTGTCCTACACCCCCACCGCGATAGACCTGCCCACATGGAGTCCAGTCCCTAAGGTTTACAGAACTGTATGCCTCGAAGCCATCGGCCAGCGAGGTGCCATACATGTAATAACGGCCATCAGAAGCAGCAAGGATGAATGGATCGCCAAACCGAATGTCGAGCGGATTGGTGATACGGACTTCAGATGTTTCATTGATGGGGTTGACTCGGTTTCGGATACACCCACTGAACAAAGCGATTGTCAGCAGCGGGATAGAGAGGATTCTTGTGCATTTCATAAAAATAGGGATTATTGGTCCTTTTCGGGGGCAAAGGTAGTGTTTTTCGTTCACATTAACAAGAGAAATATGATTATTTTTTGCATGTTTCGCAAATTGCGGACATTTATTTGGGTATATCGTTTTTTATCCGTATATTTGCGCCCACAAAACGAAAAACAGACATCATTGATTATGGAGAAAAACCTTACCATCCAACTGATGAGGATTGTGCCCGACACTACGGTCGATGGACCAGGCTGGCGCACGAGTGTGTATTGCGCGGGCTGTCGTCATGCCTGCCCCGGCTGCCACAATCCCGAGACGTGGTCATTCACGGCTGGTCATAAAGTGAGTATCGACGAGATTATGGAGGATCTGAAATATGCGGAGGGCGACATCACCTTCAGCGGTGGCGATCCGATGTATCAGCCCGAGGCTTTTACAGAACTGGCACGTCGTATCCGTGAGGAACTGCACAAGGGCGTCTGGTGCTATACGGGCTTCCTCTTCGAACAGGTGGTGGCCGATCCTGCCATGAGCCGCATGCTCCCCTACCTCGATGTCCTCGTGGATGGACCGTTCATCGAGGCGAAGAAGAGCCTGGACTTGTTGTTCCGCGGTTCAAGCAACCAGCGCCTTGTCGATGTGCAGAAGTCACTCAAGGCTGGCAAGGTGGTCGAATTTGACTATAATCCTTATCCGGTGTTTGGTTGAAATGGAGAGAAACAAGGAGATATATAAGGTCACGCTGGTGGGAGGTGCCGTGAACGTGGTACTGCTCGTGTTCAAGTTCGTGGCTGGCATCGTGGGCCATAGTGCGGCGATGGTGGCTGATGCCGTGCACTCGCTGAGCGACTTTGTGACCGATGTCATCGTGCTGGTGTTTGTACACATCAGCGGCAAGCCGAGGGACAAGGGACACGACTACGGACACGGCAAGTACGAGACGCTGGCCCTGACCATCATCGGCCTGTCGTTGTTCGCGGTGGCCCTGGGCATCCTCTATGGCGGCGTGACGAAGATTGTCGCGTGGTTCAATGGCGCACAACTCCTACCTCCTGGCAAACTGGCGCTTTGGGCTGCCCTGCTTTCGGTGGTGCTCAAAGAGGCGACTTTTCGCTATTCGATCAGGAAGGCGCATGAACTCGACTCGCAAGCTGTGGAGGCCAATGCCTGGCATCACCGGAGCGATGCACTGTCGTCGATTGGCACGGCTGTGGGTATCGGCGGCGCCATCTTCCTGGGACAGCGTTGGACGGTGCTCGACCCCGTGGCTTCGATCATCGTGGGCCTGTTCATCGTGAAGGTGTCGTTCGACCTGTTGCGCAATGGCATCGGCGACCTGATGGAGCAGTCGCTGCCCGAAGATGTGGAAGCTGAGATCCTGCGACTGGCTGCTTCGGTACCTGGTGTGACGGAGCCCCACGACCTGCGCACCCGCCGCATCGGCAATCATTATGCCATCGAACTGCATCTCCTTGTGGATGGCGACCTCCCCCTGCGCGATGCACACGACATGGCTTCGCAGGTAGAGGAACTACTGCGAAGCCATTATGGTCCGGAGACCCATGTCGCCGTGCATGTCGAGCCGGAAGAGGGTTAATGGTTAATGGTTATGGGTTAATGGTTATGGGTTAATGGTTATGGGTTAATGGTTATGGGTTAATGGTTATGGGTTAA
>JAFZBE010000037.1 GCA_017561935.1 Bacteroidales bacterium
ATGATGTGGAAAACCATTACCGCACTATGCTCAAGAACGCTAATATGACCTATAAAACGGAGATCCATGAAAACGAATAAGATATTTGCTCTGGCCTTTTCGCTCATCGTGGCATCGGCCGCATTCGCACAGACCACCCGCAAAGAGATGGTCAAAGAGCCTTATCGCAATGGTTCCAACTATTTTGCCTACCCCGGACCCAAGCAACAGAAGTTGACACCGCCGCCGCAGGGGTACGAGCCCTTCTATATCTTCCATTATTCCCGTCACGGCTCGCGTTACATGTCCCACAATGATTTTTACTTGACGGTCATCAATATGCTCGACAGTGCAGATAGGGTGGGGTTACTTGCCCCCAAAGGTCGTGAGGTGCTCGGGAAACTACGCATCGGTTATGCCGATGCTTTCCACCGCGATGGCGATTTGACAAAACTCGGTGGACAACAGCACCGCGAGATAGCACATCGCATGTACGACCGTTTCACATCGTTGCTCTCACAACCCCTGCACATCGATGCCAAGTCGTCGACATCACGGCGGTGCATGCTCAGCATGTTCAATTTCTGCACCGAACTGCAAGGGCTCAATCCCTTGCTCGACATCTCGTTGAATGCCAGCAAGCACGACATGAAATATGTGGTCGAGGACCCGAGTCTCAAACCTGAGTCCACCACCCAAAGCGATGCGATGTGGAAACAGGCGGGCGAGATGTTTGAACAAGCCCACAATCCCCGCAGGTTGCTGTCTGTATTGCTCACCGACCCGACAAAAGTGGCTCCGACATTCAACGGCAGGGAACTCATGGAAGCACTCTACAATGTGGCGCAAGACCTTCAGAACGTGCCCGAGCTGGGTATCTCGCTCATCGACATCTTCACTGGCGATGAACTGTTCCAGATGTGGCAGGGATACAATGCTTCGTGGCTGCTCGATACGGGTATTGTACCCGGTAGCGCCCCCTATTACCGAATTCTCAATGAGGTGGTCGATAGCATTATCTCCACCACCGACCGTATCATCCTTGAGGGAGCGCCCACGATGGTCTTGCGATTCAGCCACGACAGTTCGGTTCTTCCCTTGGCTTATGTCCTCGGACTGAAAGAGGCGGTTGGAGCCACTGCCGACTTGCCGAATCTTTATAAACACGCCTCTATCGACAAGATCATCCCTATGGCTGCCAACATCCAAATGGTGTTCTATCGCAAGCCGGGTGCAGACGATGTCCTTGTCAAATTCCTCCTCAACGAGAACGAGACCACCCTTCCGCTTCTCAAAACCAAAACCGCTCCCTATTACCCTTGGTCCATCATCAAACCCTATCTGCAGAATCGGAAATAATCATCCTACTGCAAACAAGATAAAAAAGAAAAGTCCCGTAAACATACGGGACTTTTTCATTGGCGCTTCATTGAATTCGCGCCTTTGCGGCTTTAGGTTGGCATACTTTGGCGAATCATTTGAAGATCTTCTGGGCGAACATCGTCAGGTAGATGCGCCAGTTACGCCAGATATGGCCGCCATCGGTCTCCACATATTCGTATTTGTAGCCCTTCGAATCCCAATAGTTGCGCAGGTCGACCGTGCTCTGGTAGAGGAAGTCGGTCTTACCCATGCCCATCCAGTAGAGTTTGGGTTTGCTGGCGAACAAACTCGCCGACTGCTGTGCAAAGTTGGGATCAGCCTTGATCTGATTGGCAAACGAATCCTGATAACCACCCGTAGACAAGTGCAGGCCGGCCGAGAAGAGGCCATAGTAGTCGAAGGTATTGGGATAAAGCAGACTGACGTGGAACGTATGGCCACCACCCATCGACAGACCACAGATGGCACGTCCGGCACGACTCTTCACCGTGCGGTAGTTCTTGTCGATATAGTTCACGATATCCATGAAACTCTCAGGGATGTCGGCCACAGCAGGTGTGGTTGGCCCCGTACCACCATCGCGGAAGCCAGGTGTGTACATTCCGAACGACCACTCACCAGGGGCAGCCTGACAGTTGGGGTTGCCATTCGGCATTACCACAATCATCGGCTTTGCCTTACCTGTAGCAATCAGGTTGTCGAGAATCTGAGCGGCACGTCCGAGTTCGCTCCAGGCATTCTCATCGCCACCGGCACCATGCAACAGATAGAGCACGGGATACTTACCTCCTTTGTCGTAACCAGGGGGTGTATAGACGGTCATACGACGTTGCATCTTCAATGTGGGACTCGGATACCACACCTTCGAAAGATTGCCGTGAGGCACCTCGTTCACCTTGTACAAATCGCCTTTGTCGCCTTTCTCGTTGCTGACGATGAAGATATTGCTGAACGACACGATGTCGCGGTTCACGTAGATGTTGGAAGGGTCTTTCACGCCAGTCATACCATCGATGTTGAAGGTATAACTGTACATCTCTGGAGCGAGCTTTTCAGTAGTATAACTCCACACGCCATTCCTGCCTTCTTTCAACTCGGCCACGCCAGGGGCGTCGTAGGTGCCATAGCCTTCTATCTGCATCTTCTGCGTAGGCAGGAAATCACCCGTCACCTCCACCTTGATGGCTTTGGGGGCGAACAGATTGAAAGTCACTGTGCCGTCATCGTTAACGACAGGAGACTGAACACTGGCACTATTGAAGAGTTTCTCCTGTGCCGAGGCTCCAAGGCAAACCATTGCCAAAGCCATCATTAGAATAGTCTTTCTCATATTGTTTGTATTTTGCTATTTCTTGCTTTTGTAGAATTTCTCGAGCGTGCGATAGGCGTTTTCCTTTTCCGGAGATGCTACTTCCTTTGACTCCACATCGATAATCATGACAGGAGCAGCATCCAGATTGTCCTTGGTGATGGCCGACCACTTCGGAAGATCCTTGCCATTGGGATTGCCAGTCTTGCAGAAGTTGGCATAATACGTCAGGAACAACTTGGAGATGGCATAGTCCTCGTCCTGCCAGTCATAGTATTCGTTGGTATCGAGCGTTCCCATAGCATACTCGATGTCGGCAGAGTGAACAGCTCCGGGAGCGATATCAGGCTGTTGGGCCTTCTTCTCCTCTTCGGTCTTCTCGCGCACGCCACCAGCCAGTGCTGCCGTCTTGTCACCCAT
>JAFZBE010000002.1 GCA_017561935.1 Bacteroidales bacterium
ACTCAAAGTTTGGTGAAAATGGATTTGAGACGTGGGCTTCAATAGCCCGTCTCAGAATCCGGAAAATTGCAGATTCAATCTGCATAAAATTGCACTTCGTGCATAAAATTCGCCATGTCGTTATTCTCAAATTCTCAAATTCTTGACAAATAAGACTTGGATCCGTATGGATTTTATGCGTCAGCAATTTTATGTCGCCATTGAGGCGACAATTTTCTGGCAGCCTTCGAAATGCTGCTATGTCAGCATTCGAAGAAGGGGCCCCATTCTTGGGGACGGCCTTAGCCGCAAATAAACAATCCTATTGAGCCCGCTGTCTCCTGCCATTTTCACAAGAATTAAAGGAAGTCCGGGCTGTTACTTTCGGATGAAAAGCAACGTGGGGTTCAAAGGGAAGCGGCCGGAGTGAGCGCCGAAGAGCGCGAGGCCACCTCCGGAGGAGGAGGGGTTTGAGGGGTTCGAGGGGTTTGAGGGGACTTCGAAGCGGAGGGTGAGGGTGTGGCCGGGCTTGATGAAGCGGAGGGGGATGTTCACCTGCTGGAGGTAGCCGTAGGAGCCGGCTTCGTCGAGGGTGAGGGAGTTCCGACGGGTGGGGGCGAAGTTGGGATCATCGGTGGATGTGCTCTGGGCTTGCCAGGAGAGGGCGCCACGATGGTCGGCGGGATCGTCGGCGAGGAAGAGGGTGTCGAGGGGATGGTGGTTGACCGAGACAACAACAGAGGATGGGTAGGTGTCGAAGTCGGTCTGCGGATAGCTGTTGGGCAAACCGCTGGGGTCGGCAGTGCCTTTGCCACGCATGAAGTCGCCTTCGGAGGTAGCGTCGGGACGGTCCTTGCCATTGAGCCGCTTGGCGGAGGCTTCGAAGAGGAGCGTGGCCGACTTGACGTGCTTGGGCTCGACGTCGTCGGGCACCTCGACCTCAAATTCGAAGAATCCGCTGCCGAAGCCGTTGACCTTGTCGCCACCCATGGCGTAGGAGGTGTGGTCGGACCACTCGGCCTTGGTGAAGGAGTAGGGGGTGAACGTCTTGACGCGGTAGCCCGGGAGGTCGGCTGCGGTGGTGCCTCCTGTGACGTGGAGGAGGACGAAGTTGCGTTGGAGGGGCTTGCCGCTGCCGTCCGACAGGACGAAGCGCACCACGTAGAGACCGTTGCGCCGGGGAGTGTTGAAGGTGACGGAGTGGATGGGTGCGTTGACGTAGGCCTTGAACGTGATGGGATCGAGGGCGATGATCTCTTCTTCCACCCATTGGCCGATGTCGTTCCATCCGGCGATGGAGGTCTGGAGCATCATCGGACCGGGGTCGCGGTCGGTCATGATGGAGAGGTAGCGGGGGATGGTGAGCTGGTCGTTGGCCTTCACATCCTGGATGAGCGGGCAGCGCGGCGAGAGGTAGTAAGGACTGTGGAAGTCGCGCATGGTCATGCCCGGGACGAAGGCGTCGAGGCCATCGACCTTCGGACTGCGGTCGTAGCGCACGTAGCCGTTCCACTCGTTGACGACATCGTGGTGCTCGGTGTAGAGCCAGCCGGCGCACTTGGGATGGGCACGGAAGGCGTTGATCATCTGGTGGTAATCCCAGGTGATATCGACATCGCCGGTGGCACCCTTGTAGCCCCAGACGTTGCCACATTCGCTGTTGAGCATGGGAGCGCGCAACTGATGACGGTCGCCGGTGTAGTTCCAGAGCGAGCCCTCGTAGGTGAGACGGCAGTATTCGTCGAGCTTCTCCTCCCAGGCGGTGCCGGGCAGGTAGGCGTGCCAGGTGTTGAGGTCGGTGATGACGTGGTCGAAGTTACAGGGGGAGTTGTCCTCGACGAGACGTGTGGGATCGAGTTGCTTGGTGAGGAGGTACATCTGCTCGACCCACGACTGGGTGGTCCAATGGTAGCGACGATAGCCGTCGGCCTTGCGGGTGGAGAACAGTCCCCAGGTCTCGTTGAAGTTCACCCAGACGAAGATGGACGGGTGGTTGTAGTCGCGACGGAGCTGACCACGCATGCAGCGCTCCCAGTCTTCGCGGCCGAGGGGATTGTCGTCGGCCCACCAGTTGGGTGTGTCCTGCATGATGAGCAGACCGAGGCGGTCGGCCCAGTAGAGCTTGCGCGGCACTTCGGCCTTGATGTGTATGCGGTTGCCGTTGAGGCCGAGCTCCTTCGAGATCTCTATCTCGCGGCGCATGTCGGCATCGGAGGGATAGGTGTAGTAACCCTGCGGGTTGTAGCTCTGGTCGAGGGTGAGCTGCAGGTAGATGGGATGGCCGTTGAGGGTCACGTAGGGGTAGTCGGTGCCCGGGAGGGTATCGACGCCGATGGAGCGCTGACCGAAATAGGACTTCACGAGGTCGTCGGTTTTGCGGTCGCGTGTGAGAGCCACTTCGACATCGTAGAGATAGGGGTCGTCGAGGTCCCAGAGGTGCTGGTTATGGAGGGGCAGGTGGAAGCTGAGGACGGTGTCGTTGCGTTGGCTGCGCGTGGGGGTGTACGTGTAGTCGGCCTCTTCGCCGTTGGGGAAGTGGAGACGGATGGCTTCGCCCGACGAGAGCGGTGTATCGACGCCCACTTCGACGCGGACGATGGCGTTCTCGGGATAGGGTGCGAAGTGGACGTAGTCGATGTAGCGCTGTCCGCGTGCTTCGAGGTAGGGTGTCTGCCAGATGCCACGCACATCGCCATAACCCTGCTTGCCGCTGAGACGCTGGTCGTTGGGAGTGTCGTCGGCCACGATGACGAGGTGCTGGGGCACGTCGTCGAAGCCGGTGAGGTTCCAGGTGATCTCAACTTCGAAGGGGGTGTAGCCGCCCTGGTGGGAGGCAATGTGCCGGCCGTTGAAGTAGATCTGGGTGTCCCAGTCGCAGGCTCCGATGACGAGGAAGATACGCCTATCGCGCCAAGAGCGCGGGATGAAGATGTCGCGGGCGTAGTAACCGCGGTCGCCGTCGTTGGCCACACCCGAAAGGGGCGAGCCCCAGCCAAAGGGGACGGTGATCTGTTGGTCGAAGGTGGCGGTGGCGTCGTTCTCGGCGGCGTACTGGCCACGTTCGGCATTGAAGGTGAACTGCCAGGTGCCGTTGAGGTTGATCCAGTCGGGACGCTCGAAGTCGGGACGCGGGTGCTCGGGGAGCGGGATTGACTGGGCGAAGACGCTGGCCGTGAGGGCGGTTAGGAGGAGGGTTAGGAGGGGTTTCATTTGAAGACGCCTTTTTGCTTATTTGGGCGCAAAGATACGGATTTTTTGGGATAGTTCCAAGAAAAAAGGCGAAATTTTGAAAAAACGGTAGTTTTTTGATGGTTTGAGGGTTCGAAGGGTTTGAGGGTTCGAAGGGTTTGAGGGTTCAAGGGGTTTGAGGGGTAAACTCAAAGTTTGGTGAAAATGGATTTGAGACGTGGGCTTCAATAGCCCGTCTCAGAATCCGGAAAATTGTCGCCTCAATGGCGACATAAAATTGCACTTCGTGCATAAAATAAATTTAGACCCATAGCATTTAGATTGTTTATATCCTTTGGATAGAAATCTTGGGGGAAATAAAGTGAGGAAATGAGGCGCGACCCGATTTATTTCTTAATAAAGATTTCCTCTAAGATTTCTTGCGTAAGCAATATACACTGTCTATGTATTATCGACATGGCGAATTTTCTGCACGAAGTGCAATTTTGTGCTGCCATTGGGGCAGCAAATTTTCCGGCAGCAGAGACAGGGCTATTGAGCCCGCTGTCTCCTGCCATTTTCACAAGAATTATAATATAACTTTGCCTTTTTTGCTATGCATATAGGATGAATGGGGGTGATAAAGGGGAAAAAGGGGGTGAGAGGAGCAGTTTTTGGAGGAAATAGTTGGAATATTCGAGAAGTTTTTGTAACTTTGCGCGCTGAAAAAGTTCAAACTTTGTCTGATGAAGATGCGAAGAATAAGTATTCTTATTTTATTATATTTCCTTTTCAGTGCAGTGGGGATAGCGCAGAAGAAACTGACAGGAACCGTCATGGGTTCGGTGCCTTCGAGTATCACCTATTCTGCAGTGAAGGCATTTGATGGGAATATGGGTACTTATTTTCGTTCGAAAGCGGCATCGAACACTTGGGTGGGCTTGGATCTGGGCACACCTCACGTGATCACGAAAGTGGGATGGGCTCCGGCAGAAACGTTTGAAGACAATACGAAACTGGCTGTGTTTGAAGGTGCCAACCGCGCGGACTTCGCCGATGCCATACCGCTCTATATGGTTACTTCGGATGCGATGAGCGGAACGATCAGCAGTGCCGATGTGACTGTCACCCGTGCCTTCCGCTATGTGCGTTATGTGACCCCCAATGCGAAAAACTGCATCGTTGCGGAGGTAGAGTTCTACGGAGAGGAAAGTGAAGGCACTGACTCGCTCTTCTATCAGGTGACCAACCTGCCGCTCGTCGTGATCCATGTCGATGATGGCAAGGATCCGGTGGACAAGGTGAATGAGCTGAAGGCGCATTTTGCGGTGATCAGCAAGGACGGCCTGAAATTGAAGGAGGATACGGGCACCGTGCGTCTGCGCGGCAATACGTCGAGGCGTTTCGCCAAGAAACCCTATCGCATGAAGTTCGCCAACAAGACGAAGCTGTGCGGTTCGCCGGCGAAGGCGAAGAAGTGGGTGCTGATCAACAGCTGGGACGACAAGTCGCTGATGCGCAACAACGTGGCCTTCGAGATGAGCCGTCGCGTGGGGATGGAATATACCCCGTTCTGTGTTCCGGTGGATGTGATGGTGAACGGCGAATACAAGGGTACCTACGACCTGGCTGACCAGGTGGATCAGCACAAGGACCGTGTGGATATCGAGTCGCTCGATAGTACAGTGGTCGATGGTGACAGCCTTACGGGCGGTTATCTGATCGAGAATGACGGTAACTACTACTTGGAAGATGTGAAGTTTGTCACCGAACATCGGAATCATCTGGTGATCAAGTATCCCGATGAGGACGACATCAACGAGGCACAGATGGCGTATATCGCCAACAATTTCCAGACCTTAGAGACGGCGGTGTATGCGAAGGATTTTTCAACATCGGGTTATCGCAGGTACCTCGATATCGAGAGCTTCCTCAAATACTTCCTCCTGGAGGAGTTTGTGGGCAATCCGGATGCGTTCTGGAGCACGTTCTTCTACAAGCATCGGGGTGACGATAGGTTCTACACCGGTCCTGCATGGGACTTCAACCTCGCTTTTGACAACGACTATCGTTTCTTCCGTTTGAGCCTGCGTGATACCTTTGACGAGAATGGCCAATACATCGGTCAATCGTGGAATCCGAAATGGCTCTATTCGCGAAAGAGCGACGGCGCGAGCATCTGTGCCGGCGACATGGCCACCTTCGTCAGCATCATCGTCGATGAAGATGTGGCCGCCTTGAACGAGATCAAATCTCTTTGGTCGGACCTGCGCTCGGACCTGTACAGTCGGGAAAGCCTCCATGCCTACATCGATGCGCAAGCAGCTGTGCTCGACAGCAGTCAGGCGCTCAATTACACCCGATGGGACAACCTGACCGAGAAATGTTTCCACAATCCCCGTATCCGTGATTCGTGGGAGGCCGAAGTGGAGTTCCTCAAGTCGTATCTGGATCAGCGCCATGAGTGGTTCGACTGGAAACTGGGCTGCGTGGATACAACGATGATCGTCAGGATTCCGGAAGAGGGATGGACGACGCTCTACCTGCCCATGGCCTTCAAGATTCCCGAGCACATGCTCGTCTTGAGCGTGAGGGACTACGCCAATGACGCGCTCCAGTTTGATACATTGACCACCCTGGCTGAGGCCAACAAGCCCTATCTGATCAAGGCACCTGCCGGAGCGTACCTGCTGGAGGGATATTCGCTGGTGGAGCTTGACGGACGGACGAATGGCCTGCTGACGGGTACAGCGACGGGCAGGGAGGCCCCTGTGGATTCGTATGTCCTGCAACGACAGAACAATGTGCTCGGATTCTATCGGGTCGATGCAGGTGCTACGGTTGACGTGGACGCGAAGACCGCCTATCTGACGTTGCCCCCGACAACACCGTCGGCGCCCATCCGATTCATCGCTCTGGATGAAGGGGCCGGGCTGAAAGAGATTCATCACCGAGGAAATTCGGTGGAGGTCTATTCGCTTTCGGGCGAACGTCTGATGAGCATCGACAACACTGTTGCCGGCGAAACGGTGGAGAGCCAGCTGCTCCGCATCTTAGGTAGAGGCATCTACCTGGTGAAGGATAATGAAAGCACGCGCAAAGTGGTGCTGACAAAATAATATATTGACATCAAAGTATTCATCTTATTTATATTTTGAAAATGAAAAGAGCTCTTTTCTTCTGTTTCTTTTCTCTTCTCACTGCAGGACTGTCTGCACAGTCGAAGCTGACGGGCGAGGTGATCGGTTCACAGGCTTCGGGCACGACCAACGCAATGGAGAAGGCCTTTGACGGAAGTACGACCACGTACTTCCAGGCCAAGACCGCCTCGAACGGTTGGGTAGGAATGGATCTGGGTACGCCCCATGTGATTACGAAGGTGAGGTGGGCCCCGGCAGCCAATTATACTGCCAACACCAAGCTGGCCGTCTTCGAAGGCGCCAACCGACCGGATTTTGCCGATGCCATCCCGTTGTATCTGACCACCACCGCTGGTGTGAAAGGCCAGTTTCAGACAGCTGATGTCAACGTCACCCGTGCCTTCCGCTATGTGCGCTACGTGAGCCCGAGCAAGATGTACTGCAGGGTTTCGGAGGTGCAGTTCTACGGCATGGAAGGGGAAGGTTCAGACTCGCTCTTCTATCAGGTGACCAACCTGCCGCTCGTCGTGATCCATACCGAGAGCGGCGCCGATCCGGTGGACAAGGTGAATGAACTAAGGGCCATCTTTGCTGTCATCAACAAGAACGGCACGAAGGTGAAGGAGGATTCGGGCACCGTGCGTCTGCGTGGCAATACGTCGCTCGCTTGGGACAAGAAACCCTATCGCATGAAGTTCGCCAACAAGACGAAGCTGTGCGGTTCGCCGGCGAAGGCGAAGAAGTGGGTGCTGATCAACAGCTGGGACGACAAGTCGCTGATGCGCAACAACGTGGCCTTCGAAGTGAGCCGTCGCGTCGGGATGGAATATACCCCGTTCTGTGTTCCGGTGGATGTGATGGTGAACGGCGAATACAAGGGCACCTACGACCTGGCTGACCAAGTAGATCAGCATAAGGACCGTGTGGATATCGAGTCGCTCGACAGCACTGTCGTGGCCGGTGACAGCCTCACGGGTGGTTACCTGATCGAGAATGACGGTAACTACTATAAGGAGGAGGTTTACTTTAAAACAACCAACAAGAATAATCTGGTGGTGAAGTATCCCGATGAGAATGACATCAACGATGCGCAGTTCAATTATATCAAGAACCACTTCCAGACAATGGAGGATCGGTTGTATGCGAAGGACTTCACAGAGGAAGGTTATCGCAAGTACCTCGACATGGAAAGCTTCAACAAGTACTTTATCCTGGAGGAGTTTGTCGGTAATCCCGATGCGTTCTGGAGCACGTATTTCTACAAGCATCGCGGTGACGAGCGGTTCTATACCGGACCTGGGTGGGACTTCAACCTCGCCTTTGACAACGACTACCGCATGTATCACACCAGTACCAATTCGGTGAAAGATACGTCGGGAGTTACTATCGGTGCCGTATGGGAACCCGACTGGGCGTTTCAGCACAAAGTGGAAGGAGGTATCACGGCAGGCGATATGCTGAACTTCGTGAACCTCATCGTGGAGCAAGACCCGGAGACCGTGAAGGAGCTCAAGACGATGTGGACCAACCTGCGTGGAACGGGACAGTTCTCGGCCGAGAGCATTCTCGCGTATGTCGATGAACAGGCAGCCATGCTCGAGGCCAGCCAGACGCTGAACTACATGCGTTGGGATGTGCTTGGGACGAAGGTTTTCCATAACCCATCGTCGGCTGCCTACACGTCGTATTCGGCTGCTGTCGATTCGTTGAAGTCTTATATTCGGACGCGTGTAAGTTGGTTCGACCAGAAGCTTGGCGTGGCTGAGACCACGCTTCAGGTTACGATATCGGATGCCGGATGGGCTACGCTCTATGTGCCCTTTGCCTTCGAGGTGCCTGAGCAGATGAGCGTCTTCAGTGTGGTGGGCATCGAGGATCAGCAGCTGCTGTTCGATACGGTGCGTGTGGCCGAGGCGAACAAGCCTTACCTGCTTTTCGCAGAGAAGGGCGACTACGAGCTCAATGGCTATCTGACCGACACCATCGCCTCGGCTACCCTCGGACTGCTGACGGGTACGGCCTACGGCATGGATGCGCCTGCGGGTTCGTACGTGCTGCAGAAACAGAATGGCCAGCTGGGCTTCTACAAGGTGAACGACAACACAACGATTCACGTGGGCGCAGGAAAGGCCTTCCTGACGCTGCCTGAGGCGGCTTCGGCTTCGCCTTATCGTGCGTTTGTCTTCGACTCGGAAGGTGCAATGGGCATCACGGAGATTGGCGACGACGCCTCGACGCTCGTTTATGTGTATGACATCGCAGGCAATCTGCTGCTTACCATCGACAAGGGCGTGATCGGCGGCACGATCGAACAGCGGATCATGCATGCGCTGGGCCAGGGCATGTATGTCGTGCGTGAAGGCGACAGCGCCCGCAAGGTGGTGCTGACGCGTTAAACGAAGCGGTTTTTGATGAAAGCAGGCACGACGAGGTTGTGCCTGCTTTTTGGTTCTGAAGGGTTTGAGGGTAAACTCAGAGTTTGGTGAAAATGGATTTGAGACGTGGGCTTCAATAGCCCGTCTCACAATCCGGAAAATTGTCGCCTCAATGGCGACATAAAATTGCTGACGCATAAAATTCGCCATGTCGTTATTCTCAAATTCTCAAATTCTAGACAAATAAGACGCTTGGATCCGTATGGATTTTATGCACGAAGTGCAATTTTATGTGACCTATTGGAGGTCACAATTTTCCGGCAGTAGAGACAGGGCTATTGAGCCCGCTGTCTCCTGCCATTTTCACAAGAATTATAATATAACTTTGCCTTTTTTGCTATGTATATAGGGTGAATGAGGGAAAAATGGGGGAAATTGGAGAGTTTTTGGAAGATTTAACGGAGAGGATGGTTGGGGAATGGGAAATTTTCCTATATTTGCACCCAAATTATGGTTATGAAATCGATCCGATGCTTCCTGCTGATGCTACTTGTAGCTGTGCCGACACTTGTGTGGGCGCAGGAGGTGACGTCGTCGGTGGATAGCGTGGTTTCGATCAAGGAACTGCATCGGTTGCAGCGACAGGAACGTTGGGCCCGTGGCCCTCGTGCACGAAGGGAGATGGGCGATGGACGACTAACAACGGTTTCGCTGCGCTCGAACCTGCTGCGATGGATCACGTTCACTCCCGAGATGGGTGTGATCTGGCATTGCGCACCTCGTGTGGATGTGCAGCTCAATACGGCGTGGACGTCACTCAAGGTGTCGGAACGATACAAGAAACGTTATGCACTGTGGCTCGTTTCGCCTGAGGTGCGGTATTACCTCGGTGCCCATGAGCGGTATTATGTGGGGATGCAGGGTGAGATGAGCTGGCGTAATTATCGTCTGCGTGACGGCGACGAGGGCCGAAAGGGACATGTGTATGGTGGCGGCGTGGTGGGTGGTTACCAATGGCGCATGAGCAGTCATACGAGTCTGGATCTGCATATCGGCGTGGGTTATAATGCCGGCAAGATGAGCATTTATGACTATACGCCGCTCACCGAAAGGCAATTGCCTTCGTACATCTTCCTGCGTGAACAGGACGAACATCGTTTTGGTGTGAATCATCTGGGCGTGAGCCTGGTTTGGGACCTCTATGGTCGTAAGACACCTTTTAAATAATATATGCGATGACTGATCGTCGATTCATAAAACTGGTACTATTGGTTGGCCTGCTGATGGTAGGCTGGGGAAGTGATGCGCTTGCCCAGTTCCATGAGATGGAGAGTTTGCCGTGGGTACCTGCCCGACCGGATGGGAAGACGGGCACAAACAACAGCGGCGGCGCCGTGCTCGATGAGCTGGCCAATGCCCTGCAGGATGGGAAGTATCGGCAGGTGGTGGACCGACTGTATCCTTTGGCCATCAGCAGCGGTTTCCAGCGGAATACGAATCTCTACAACCAGACCCGACGCGCCCTACGACAGCTGTTGCAGGGGCCCGAGGCTGCCAACTATTGGAAAAAGATGGAGCAGCTCTACCACGATCGTTTCGCATATATCGGACGAGAGGATTATCGCTTCCGCAACACGCTGGAGACCGCCAGTTGGTGCGAAGAGCAGCTCAACAACGAACAGCTGCTGATGCTTTCGACCGTGGATGGCGGCATGGAGAAATGCTTCGACCGTGCCCATCAGATCCTGAGCCAGGCACAGGGGAAGGTCGATCCGGTGATCGTGCTGCAGGGGATGTTTGTGCCCCTGAACCGCGAGCATGCTGCCCATCCGGAACGGAGCAAGGACTATGCAAATCGCTACAGTGAGATCGTTCGATGGCTGGATGTGGCGGAGAAGTTCATGCTCACCGAACATCGCGAGGAGTTCCAGACGTACTACAATACGCAGGCTCTGGCCCTGGTGCGCGAGGAGAGCGACCGGCAGATGAATGCCGATGCGTCGATAGCAGCTTTCGAGGCACGACGCAACGAACTGCAGGACGAGATGCGCCAGCAGGCCGACTGGCTCGACAACGAGCAGCGTGCCCAACGCCTCTATGCCGAGGCCGTGGAGCATTATCAGAAGAGCGACTACGCCAGCGCCTACCAGAAGGTGAACGAGGCCCTTGCCGTGGAAAGAAATATGAAGGAGGCGCATGTGCTGAAGTCTAGCATCCTGCAACGCGCTTCGAACGTGAGCAGCAGGATGTCGGACAAGGTGGCATTCTGGTGCGCAGCCTACGAGGCTGGACAGGGATATGTGGACCGCAAGACCCAGCGACATATCCTCTCGGCACTTAAGAGCCACCTGTTCATGACCGGCCTGGCCGGACGTGTGCACTCGACGCGAACGCCTTTCAGCATCCGCCAACGGATTTGGACGGTGGAGGAGCTGAAGGAGAAGTAAGACCCCCTCGGTCCCCCTTAAAGGGGGAGGAAGGGTTTGAAGGGTTCGAAAGGTTCGAGGGGTTCGAAAAGAAAGACGATGAAAAGAGATAGACGACTGATAGCGATTGTGTTGACGCTGCTGATGGCAGGTCGGATGGGGTGTGCCTGGGGGCAGACTCCGTATCGGCATGTCAGCCTGGATAGGGATGGCGTGAGCTGGACGTCGTACATGACCTGGTGGATGGATCTGGCCGATCTGGCCTTGGGTGCTCCGAATCTGGGCGTGGATGTGGACCTTCGTAACCCGCAGCGGATGTGGACACAGTCGGTGGCCTTGCAGTTCCGCACCGGTGCCGACAGCCAGTATAAGCTGTTCAGGGGCGATTACAAGGGCAGCGTGCTCGATAATTTCGGCGTGCAGGCACAGTATCGCGTGCATTTCAGTCCGTATAAGCATCCCGAGTACCATAAGGGAAGATATTATGTTGGCCCTTATGTGGAGTATCAGACGTTGAAGAAACGTTCGAATGCGGGCGTGGTACTGGGCTATGACTTCCCGGGTGTAAGTTGGGGGAACAGGTATTTCCTGGAGTTCTCGGGCGGTGGAAACATCGGCTATAACCTCGACAAGAAGGGGATCGTAGATATGCACTTTGCCGTGGGCTTCCGCACCTTGAGCATTGCCCAGAAGTACTGGAAACCCGACGAGATGCAATATGTGAGGAACAACCTCGCCAACGAGATTGCCCATAACCGTGTGGATTCACTGCTGGAACTGATGACGCAGAAGCCCGTGACGATCAGCATGAAGAGTGCGACGGGCGACTCGCTGCTGACTGAGCCCGTGACGATAGAAACCGTGCGCAGGGCATTTGCACAGCAGTATGACGACCCCTATCTGGTGGTGGGCCACCTCGAGGAGCTGAAGGAGAATTCGCCACTGCCCATTACGGAGCCGAGCGAATACAACAACGTGATCTATCGGTTGAGCCTCTTGCCGAAGGACTACGACAGCGAAGCCGGCGAAGCCACATACATCATGCCTTTCCGCGTGCGGATAGAGGGATATGACGAGGCCGTGGCACGTCGTCGCAGCTTCAACGAGGCCCTGCGCATTACGTACAACGAGGGTGGCAAACGTCTGCCTGCGTTGTTGCTCAAGCCAGCCAGCATGGATTCGATGGCAGAATCGGCCAGCATGCAACGGGTGATGCAGCTCTTCGACGACAATTGGAAGACCGACCGCCTGAAGGAACGTGAGGTGACGGGCCTCTATTACCGCAAGGACGGCGAGTTCGAGCCGATAACGGCTGAGCAGATGAACAAACGAGGCACCTACGCCATCGGGCTGAAGTTCCATCCGCAGGTGTTCGAAACCTACGATTCGCTGGTGACAAGATTCACCATCCTGCCCGATATCGACAACCGCGAACAGGAGATGTACGACCGGTTCCTGGGCGTGTATAACAAGGCGACGTTCTACGTGGAGCTCCCCTGGCGGAACGGCAAGGAGAAGGCCGTGACCGTGGACGACGTCATCGCTGCACTCGACCGTGGCGGCATGACAGGATATACCGAGGACCAGATCGAGTTGCCCGACAGCATCCATTATGGACGCAACGTGGGCACGACGACCTATGGACCGGCCTTACAGCCGCTGCAGTTCATCTTCGTAGTGGAAGACTCGGTGGGCTTGCAGCAGGGCACGAAGATGCTTGAGGCACTGACCGCAGGCGTGGATGCACGACGTGCGACATGGAACACGAAATACGGTCTCGATGCACACGGACCGCTGGTTCAGGGCAGGTACAAGACCGCAGCCGCCGACGAGTATGACGTTCCTGAGCTGGAGGTAGCCGACCGCGAGGAGCTCCTGCGTGCCGTGAGCGAATATCTGGCAAAGATCGATCCCTCGTTGGAGGGCTTGAAGATCGAGGACGACTGGGTAGTGAACTATGCCTATACCGGTCTGCATCCGCTGCGCGCCAACGAAACGACCCCGGATGGGTCGGTTTGGACAGTGCTGCAGTTCAGGTATCGACTGTTGTATATGGATGGACGGCCACGTGTGGCTACGGCGAATGTGGCTTATAGGGTGGCTGCGCCGAAGTAGGGCAGCCAAGCATGGCTGCCGACGAGGACAAAGAAACGAAATGAAAAGGATAATCGAGATAATGAGCGTGCTGTTGACGCTGCTGTGGGCAGGTCGGGGCGAGTGTGCCCTGGGGCAAACGGTGGTGGTGCACAGCAACCTGGTGATGTGGGCCGGGCAGACTGCAAATGTGGGTGTCGATCTTGCTGTGAACGACTATCAGAGCATTGGCGTTACGGGCCTAATGACCATAGGCAACAGCTGGGTCAAGGAGGTGAACGGTTCGGGCTTGCAGCTCGACTATCGCTTCTGGTTCAAAAGGAAGCTGTTCCAGGACTTCTTCTTCGGTCCACAGCTGGGACTCTATCATTACCGCAAGGAGGGCGAGGGGAGCAGCGTGCAGCGACATACGGCGTTGACGGCCGGCTTCGTGAGCGGCTACGGCTGGATGATCAGCCGTCATTGGAACATCGATGTCATGATGGGGGCAGGTTACCTCCTGTATGCCGACCCCAACCAGCATCATAAATTCGTGCCCACCAATCTCGGTGTAAATCTTTCGTATGTATTCTAATCGAACCAATCATCGCGGATGGCGCATTCTGATGGCGCTCGTCGTACTCCTGTCGTGGACAGGAGCGACGCTTCGTGCGCAGTACGATGCCCTGCCGATGGTCATCCTGGATGCCGATGGCAAGAACCTGACCGATGACGTGGGACGTGCCTGGGATCCGGAGGACGGTGTGTGGATGCCGTCGTCGCATGACTTGAACGACAGGACCGACCTCGAGGTGTTTGTCACCAACGAGGTGTGTGCCGACTCGATTGTGGCATGGAGTCATGAGCATAATGCCCGCAACACACGGCTGCTGCAGGGCTTCGTGAACGAATACCGTCAGCGTGGATGGCGCCTGATGCGCCAGGGCGAGACCTACAATCTGGCCGATGTGAATGCCATCGCCGAAGACATCTACCTCCGTTATGGCTATCTGGTGGATTACTGGTGCCAGGAGACAGGCGATACGCGTGGCGTATATTCGGTGGCCCTGGTGCTGCATCCATTGGAGAGCAGCCGGTTCGAGATGATCGTGCTCAACGAGAAGGTCACGAAATATGATGGCGACGAGCCTTATTGTCCACTCTACTACAAGAATCGTACCGTGCTCGAGAACGTGAACAAGATACAGCGTGTCACCACCTTCCGCAAGAAGCGCCGTCAGGCGCAGAGCAGCGGGTCGTGGCTGACCTTCGACGAACATTTCAACTTCCGTGGTCCTACCGACCGACGCCTCGTCGTGGAGCGCATTGTCGAGGCCTGTATCTTCGGCGAAGACTTCGACCGACTGGATGCCCGCCTGAAGGGCGATGCTGCCGCACAGCGACTGAATCAGCAGCTGATGGACCATCATGGCAAGGCCCTCGACACCTCGTACGTGCTCGAGCCGATGGTCTTCTCGGGTTACCGTTTCCAAACCACCAAGCAACGCCAGATGCGCGACGACCTGATGCGTGACACGATGGAGTATTTCCGCAAGCGTACGCAGGACGTCTTCGACCAGATGGGTAGTTGGGTGGAGTATCGCGAGGTGGAGTCGGACACCACCACCTACCTGGTGCCCCGTGCCTTGTGGAAGCTCGTGTTGCGTTATCCGAGTTTCGACAGCCTGCGCAACGAATTGCGAAAGGCAGCTCCCGACCTGCCGCTGACCGTGGCCGAGAACGACACTACCGAGGCCTACACCATCAGCACACCCACCGAACTGTTCCATCGCTTTGAGGAATATATCCAACGAGGCCACAAGATGGCTGACAAACGTGCCATCTCGAGCGAGTCGGAACTGGTGGACGGCTATATACGCCACATCAACCAGATGGACATCTATCCGCTGCGGCAAGAGAGCCAGCGTGTGAGGGTGGAACACCGCGAGGAGGGCGATACGAGCCGATACAGGATGCCGCTCCAGCTGGTTCCCTACGGCAAGGACACCGTGCTGCACTTCCGTTGGCAGATGCCCGACAGGAACCGGTTCTACCAGATGCGACACGTGAATTACCTGCAGGACTTCGTGCATGCCGACACCACCCATACCGACGTGTGCGAGTGCGAACGACAGATGCCTCTGCAGTTCCTGTCGGTGTCGGCACGACCAGCGGATTTCGACTGTCCGCCGCGTCGTCATTCAGGTACCGACGAGGTGGTCACCTTCCGTCCACGTGAACGTGGCGAGGTGCAGGACGTGAGCTATCAGCTGTCGCTCAGCTTCGACCAGAACAGCACAAAGATCGACCTGACACGTGGCAATAACCAGCAACAGCTCGACAGTCTTGTGGCAAAAGCCTACGAGATCACGCATGGCGAGATCGAGAACACCATCCAACGGGTGGCCATCGTGGGCGTATCGTCGCCCGAAGGTCTCCGCTTCACCAACCGTAAGATCTCGCACGGACGAAGCGAGGCCATCATCGAAAAGTTGCGCCAGCTGGGTGGCGACGACCTGCGTTATGCACGCTTCGACATCGTCAAGGACTCGGTGGCTCCCTGGAGTGCCGTGGCCGACCTGATCGACGAGATGCATCCCGAGTTCCACAGCACGGCCGAGCATATCCGTGAGGTGGTGGGTGACGATGACCCCGAGAATACACAGGTGCACCAGAAGCTCCTGGGATATAAGAATGGCACCGATCCCATCATTGCCGAGGCGTTGGAGAAACTGCGTCTGGCACAGGTGACCTATGCCTACAAGGCTCTGCGTGAGACACCCAGCGAGAAGATCCTGAACTTCTTCTTCTCGGGCTCGGATGCTTCGCGCTGGCCGTCGTATTACTTCTATGTGCTGCTACGTTCCGACCGGTTGACCTACGAAGAGAAGCTCGGTCTGGCTCAACGTCTGCTCACCCTAAAGGCCTCGGACGTAAGACGTTATGGACGTGATATGCGACCGAAGGACAGCTTTGGACTCGTCCTGCCTTATGCCGCCAACCTGTTGGCTACCGAGGCCATCGCAGAAGGCAATTATGACCGATCGATACTGGCACCGTTCATCAACACCCAGTATTACCAGGGTAACCTGCCCTGCTACATGGAGAATGACCCCGACACGCCGGTGAAGTTCATCAACCTGGATGTGGTGCTCTACAACCAGATCCTGATGTTGAGCGGCATCGGTACGCCCGAAGCCCTCGAAGAGGCTCACGAGCTGGTGGATATCCTCGAGAATACGCCCACGGTATCGAGCGCGTTCCATACCACGTATCGACCCGAACTGCTGGAGCTGCTGCTCAACAGCCAGAGCGGACGGTTTGTGCTCGACGACGAGAACGCCGAGATGATTCGGAATACGAACATCTGCAACTTCTACGTGGTGAACATGGCGCGTGTCTATCAGGCTGTGGATGGCGAACTGCTCGACCTTGCCGCCAATGGCGAAGCCATGGCACTGCTGGAGCAATGCTGTGACAGTCTGACCTCGATGCAGCGACAGATGAACGACCAGCCCGCAGCACTCTACTTCACGACACTCACCGAGGCATGGGGAGCCGAAGCCGGACTCTTCAACAACCGCGATGAACACTATGACCGAGCCGTCACGGCCTTGTCGCAACTGTTTGCCAAGCAGGGAGAGCCACCGTTTGTGGAGCGTCTGCAGGGCGACAGCTACCTGCGCGGCATCTATCGTGATGCGAAGGCACGGCGCGAAGGCATGGACCTCTATCTCGAGGCTGTGGAACAATTTATCAAACATGAGACGCATGATGTGCCATAGATTCGGAAGGGAACATAGGAGCGGTCGGTTATGGCTGCTGCTGATGCTCTGGCTGCTGTCGGGGTGGCATGTCGTGTGGGCTGAGGGGAACGATTTTCGTGTGACCGACTATATGATGTCGGGCAATTACCGCTATCCGGATAAGGTGCCGTTTGTGGTGGACCACTGGTGGAAGGGATTGAGCATCTCGACCTTCTGGTATCCGAAGATGATGAACTTCCAGTACGATTATTCGGGTATCGAGACCAGTGGTTTCGGACTGGCTTTGACCAAGGATTTCAGCAAGAGTCATGCCGGGCGTCTCAGCTTTGCATATAATCACGACCGACTGGAAGGGATGATTGATTACCAGTGGAACCTCTCGAACTATTGGCTCGGGTATAACCCTGCTCGCAGGTTCGAGTGGTTGGCTACGGTGGGCCTGACGGGTGGTGCGGCCAAGTATGAAGGCAAGTTCCGCAGGTTCTATGGCGGACAAGTCGGCCTGCAGCTGCGACACACCTTGTCGCCGTGGGTGAGTCTGTATGTCGAGCCACAATACAAGGCGATGTCGCCCTTGTACGACGGCTACTGGGAGCTTGGCAACATCGTGGACGACGGTTTGGCCGTTCAGGTGGGTGTGCTGACGCGTCTGACGGGACCTTTGCGTGAAGGTGGCTATGGCACGGCTGTGGCCTATGGAGCACAAGTCTTTGGCCACTGGATTGCCGACCTATCGGGAAAGGTTTTCCTGGGCCATGGCATGAAGGTGAATCGCCACTACGGGCTGCATCGCTGGTATGTGGAACTGCTGGGCGGTACCCAACTGCGCGATGGCGAGCATGAGATAGGCAAGCTGAAGCTGTACCAGGGCGACTTTGAGATGAATGTCGGCATGCGGCTCAACAACCTGCTGGCTCTTCAGCTGGGCGCTTTTGGTGAACGTCTGGACTTGACACAACAATCAAATTATCCGGAACAGGTCTATGGTTATCGCGCCGAGTTGACCTTCGACCTGCTGCGTTTCGTCTGGCACAAGGCCGAGGAGAATGGCTGGGCCTGGACGATAGGCGGCGGTATGGAAGGCGGACGTGTGGAGCTTTGGAACCACGTGCCTGGACTCAACCTGGAGCGATTCATCGAGCCTACGGTGCATACGCAGTTGCGTCGACGACTGTTCGGCCAGACGTGGCTGGTGCTGCAGGGACGTATGCAGCAGATCGATGTTGATCACGATCACCTGCAGGTGATGGCCTTTGCGGGCGTGCATCAGAATCTTGTGGGCCGGAAGTACAACCATCGACCTTCATTTGGTTGGAAGGGATTGTGGCTGGCCGGCAGCTGGGGCGCCTGGGATATGCGTAACAGCCTTGTGAGAGGTTCGTTGGGCTATGACATCAATGACACGCATGGCGTAAGGTTGGACTATTCGTATTCTCGCCTCGATTCGCACCATTGGTTCTATATCAAGAAGACGAACCTCAACCTGTTTGGCCTGGACTATCTGATGAACGTGAGGAATGCGTTCCTGGGCTATGACCCGCAGCGACGCTTGAATGTGTACCTGTTTGCGGGGTACAACATGGCTGTTCATCAGGAGATGGGCGCCGAGTCGTTCTGGCATGCACACACGTATGTGGGCATGGAGGGCGGTGCGCAGCTTGAGCTGAAGATCAGCAAGCACCTGTCGGTGTTTGCCGAGGAAAAGACCCTTTTCCTTTCGAGCGACCCGTTTATCACCAATGACTTCACGCAGGGATTCGGGATGACCGGACTCGTGGGAGTGAAGGTGAGATTATAGACCCCCTCGGTCCCCCTGCTTGAGGGGTTTGAAGGGTTTGAGGGGGTTGAGGGGTTTGAAGGGTTTTAGGGGTTTGAAGGGTTTGAGGACATGAAAAAAGGCAGCCTGAATGGGCTGCCTTTTTTAGCGGAGTTGGTAGAGACCGCCGGGGGTGTTGCGGATCTTGTCGGACATCTCCAGGTCGAGGAGTTCTTCGAGGAGGGCGGTGCGTTCGACGTCGGGAAGGATGTCGGAGAGTTGCGAGAGACGCAGGTCGCCACGGTCGCGGAGGATGTCGAGGATGCTGCGGCCGAGAGGAGAGACATGGTCCTCTTCGAAGTTGAGCGTCTGTTGGATGGCTTGCGGCTGCTGGGTAGGTTGCCAGTTCATGGCATAGAGGAGATCCTGGGCCGAGGTAATCAGTCCGGCACGGTTGAGGCGGATGAGACGGTTGCAGCCGTTGCTGCGGTCGTCGGAGATGCGACCGGGGAAGGCGAAGACGTCGCGTCCGTAGTCGAGGGCGATGGATGCAGTGACCAGTGAACCACCTTTTTCCTTGCTTTCAGCCACGACGATAGCATCGGCCAGACCTGCGATGATGCGATTGCGGGCAAGGAAGTTGCCGCGTTCGAAAGGAGCGCTGGTGACATATTCGGTGAGGAGACCGCCCCCTTGCTGGATCATCTGCTTGGCTATGCCCCGGTGGTTGTAGGGGTAGATGCGGTCGAGGCCGTGAGCTACCACGCCGAGGGTTGGGACGCCGTTTTCGAGGGCGGCCTTGTGCGACTCGACATCGATGCCCAGGGCTAGTCCGCTGACGATGATGACCTCGGGCAGCGCTTCGTGCAATTCCTTAACGAGGAGATGAACGATGTCGCGGCCGTACTGCGTGCATTGGCGTGTGCCGACGATGCTGACGACATGTTTGGTCTCGAGGTCGGTGTCACCGAGCTTGAAGAGGACGGTGGGGGCATCGGGACAGCTGAGAAGGCGCTTGGGGTAACCTTCCTGGCCATAGACGAGCGGCCGGATGTTGTGGGCTTCGATGAAGTCGAGTTCACGACGGGCATCGTCGAAGAGTTGGGCGTTGGTTCGGCCATCGATGACCATCTGTCCGACGGCTCCTGCTTGCAGGAGCAGGGCAGGTTCGGCGTTAAGGACGGCTTCGGCTGAGCCAAAGGCGTCGATGAGGTGGCGTGCTCGGATGGAGCCTATGCCTCGAATGGAACTTAGTACGAGGATGGGAAGAAGAGGGGTCAAGGGGTTTGAGGGGTTTGAGAGGTTCAAGGGGTTTGAGGGGTTTGAGAGGTTCAAGGGGTTTGAGGGGTTCGAGGGGGTTGAGGGGTTACCCTTTCGAACCTTTTGAACTTTTCGAACCTTTCAATACACTTAACCACTTTAAGTGGTGAGATAGGGCGCGAAGGTGGGGTAGATCTCGTCGCCACGGGTGAGGGTGCCATTGACTACGCAGACGCAATCGACCTGGGCCTTGATGCATTGGATACCATCGGACTTGCGGTAGATGTCTTGTTCGAAGATGTAACGCACACCCTTGCGATAGATGTTGAGGCAGGAGATGAACTCCTGACCGCCACGGAGCGGTGCGCGGTAGTTGATGGTGACACGGCTGACCATGACATCGATGCCCTGCTGGTGGAGGTCTTCGAAGCTGATGCCCACACTTTGAATGAATTCATGACGCGTCACTTCGAGGTAATGCTGGTAGTTGGCGTTATTGACAACACCCTGGATGTCGCATTCGTAGTCGCGCGTCTTCAGTTCGAGCTGATAGGTATATTGTTTCATTTCTTGATTAATAGACGAGGTTGGAAGATGATGGAGATGAGGATCATGAGGCCCAAGCCCATCGGATAGAACAGGTAGGGAACGACGAGCATCGGATTGAGCGGATGACCAGAGGTGGCCTCGACGAGGCCGGCAGCGGTGAGTAGCTGTGCGGAATAGGGGATGAGCCCCTGGGTGAAACAGCTGGCAGTGTCGAGGAGGGAGGCCGAACGACGCGGGTCGATGTGGTACTGCTTGGCGATGCTGTGGGCGATAGGGCCGGTGGTGATGATCGATACGGTGTTGTTGGCCGTACACACATCGACAAGACAAACGAGGCTGGTGATGGCGGTCTCGGCGCCACGTCGGCCACGGATACCCTTGGTGAGCTTGTCGATGAGATAGTCGATGCCGCCCATCGTACGTATCATCTCGAGCATTCCTGCTGCCAGCATGGCCATGACGATGATTTCGCCCATGCTATTGATGCCGACACCAAGGGAACCCATCCACCCGAAGAAGTCGTAGCTGCCATCGAGGATGCCGATCACGGCGGTGAGCAGAAGTCCGAGCAGCAACACTATCATCACATTCAGTCCGAGGATGGCCGTGAGGATCACGACGAGGTAGGGCAGCACCTTCCACCAGCTGACGTCGGGCAGTTGCTGGGGCACGATGATGTCGCGTCCGATGAAATAATAGACGACTACCATCAAGAGGGCCAGCGGGAGAACGAGACGCAGGTTGACACGGAACTTGTCGCCCATCCGACAGCCCTGCGACTGTGTGGCCGCGATGGTGGTGTCGGAGATGAAGGAGAGGTTGTCGCCGAAATACGCACCACCCACGACGATGGCCACCATCATGGGAAGGGCGATGTCGCTCTCCTGGGCGATGCCGACCGCTACAGGTGTGAGGGCGACGATGGTGCCCACGCTGGTGCCGATGGCCAACGAGATGAAACACGCAGCCAGGAACACACCCGGGAGGAGCAGACTGGCCGGCAGGAGCTGGAGGGTGAGGTTCACCGTAGCATCGACAGCGCCCATGGCTTTGGCAGAGGCTGCAAATGCGCCGGCGAGGATGTAGATCCACACCATGAGGAGGACGATAGGACTGCCTGCACCTTGTGAATAGCGGTTGATGCGCTCGTTGATGGAACCCTTGCTAAGCGCGATGGCGTACACCGAACTGACCAGGAAGGCCACGGTGACGGGGACCTTGTAGAAGTCGCCCGAGACGATGCTCACGCCGAGGAAGAGCACCAGGAACAGGAGAAGTGGCGATATGGCTTTCATTGTGGTTGGGGACAGCCGATGACGACTGTCGCGGTGATAATCTTTTGGGCGCAAAGATAGGGAATAAATTTTAAACTGGAAAGGGGTGAGGAGATTTTTTTGTCGAATGAGGGTGAAAAAACGATTGGAGGGATGCCGATTGTCATTTTTGTATAGGGTTTCTATTGATGAAATGGATGGCTAAATGACACTTTCAATTGACTAAAATTGTTTGACATGGATAATTTCGTGTACATTTAGTAAAAAATTGTTATAAGTTTTGGCAGATTCACATTTTGTTAGTAAATTTGCCCCGAATTTTGGAAATATGTTTTTAAATATATGAAGAAGAAAGATTTATTAGTTTTGGCTTTTATCGCAATGGTTCTCGGCATGGCTTCGTGCAAGGCTCCTGAGAATATTGTGTATTTGCAGGATGTGCAGAATGACCAGCGACTGGAGGGAGCCGATCTCTCGATGATCCGTATCCGTCCGGGCGATCAGCTGTCGATAGTCGTTTCGAGCCGTAATCCTGAGCTCAGCGCTATCTTCAACCTTGCTGTTCCCTACCGTTATGTAGGTGGTACGTCTTTCACGCCCACAGGCACCAATAGTCAGACTGCCTTTTTCACCGTAGCCAGTGATGGTACGATTGATTATCCTGTGTTCGGCGCCCTCGAAGTGATCGGTCTGACGCGTCAGGAGTTGTCGAAGAAGATCAAGGACATGATCATCGGAGGCGACTACATCAAGGATCCTGTAGTGACGGTTGACTATGCCAACCTGACCATCAGCGTGTTGGGTGAGGTGACCAGTCCAGGCAAGTACAGCATCGGCAAGGACCGTATCACCATTCTCGACGCCATCAGTATGGCACGTGACCTGACCATCAACGGCAACCGTGAGGATGTGCTCGTGCTTCGTGAGGAACCCGATGGAGCGACCCAGAGCTATCGTGTAGATATGACCCGTTCGAGCCTGATGCAGAGTCCAGTTTATTACTTGCAGCAGAATGATGTGATCTACGTTTCGCCCAACGAGCAGCGTCGTCGTCAGTCGCAAGCCACGGGCAATACGGTGATGACTCCTACGTTCTGGCTTTCGATCACCAGCACCCTGTGTACTGTAGCAACTCTTATTTATACTTTAACCAAATAAAAGATGGATAATCAAACCACTAACGTTCCCCAGCAGCCCATTCAGCAGCCTATTCCACAGCCTGCTGTTGCGCCCGTGGAGAGCGAAGATTCGGAACTCTCACTTACTGAACTTTGGTATCTTTGCATCGGACGCTGGCCATGGTTCGTACTCAGCGTGTTGCTCTGCCTTGGCATCGCAACACTCAAGTTGCTGCGTACGCAAAAGACCTATACCCAGCACATGGAGGTGATGATCAAATCGGACTCGCGCGACTACAGCGGCGGTACGATGGGAGACTTTGCTGACCTGGGACTGTTCCAGAGCAACAGTAACGTGAATAACGAGCTCATCGCTATCATGTCGCCAGCCCTCTCGCTGGAGGTCGTGAATGAGATGGAGCTGAACACCATGTATAGTGAACCCGGTTTCTTCAAGGACAGGACTCTCTATGGACAGTCGCTCCCCGTGAAGGTTGTCTTCTGCGACATCGATAATGAAGGCTATGCTGCCTTCAGTATGTCGCTCAACGAGGACGGTAGCTTCACACTGGGTGACTTCGATGGAGTCGATCTGGAGGATGAAGATAAGGATGTCGTTGTGGAAGGTAAGCTCTCGCAAGACACCATCCAGAGCCCTGTGGGCAGATTGGTGGTAATGAATGGCATGGGTTATGGTTCATCGATGGGCGAACGAACCATCGACGTTGTTCACATCCCTGCCTCGAATGCTGCCGGTACCGTACAGGGAAGACTTAGTGCCCAGGTGGCCAACAAGCAGGCCACGGTCATCACGTTGACCTATGTCGATGTGAACCGTTTCAGGGCAGCTGATGTGCTCAATACCCTTATCGCCTGCTACAACAGGAACTGGGTGAACGACAAGAACCAGGTGGCCACGAGTACCTCGCAGTTCATCAACGATCGTCTGGCAGTCATTGAGAAGGAGCTGGGTAGTGTAGATACTGACATCTCCCAATATCAGTCGCAGAACCTCATCTCTGACGTGAAGGCCGCCAACCAGATGTACATGGCTCAGGCCAACCAGGCTTCACAGCAGGCCGTACAGCTCAACAACCAGCTGTATATGGCCAAGTATCTGCGCGATTATGTAAGCAGTGATGCCAACAAGTACCAGCTGTTGCCCGCCAACAGCGGTGTGGAGGATCGTACGATCGAGAATCTGATCAGCACCTACAATGCCAAGCAGTTGCAGCGCAATAGCCTGGTTGCCAACTCGAGCGTGAACAACCCTGTAGTGCTCGACCTCGACAAGGAATTGACCTCGATGCGCAACAACCTGATTCGAAGCATCGATAACCAGATCACGGCGCTCAATACGCAGATCAGTTCGACACGTCGCACTGAGGCCCAGAGTAATGCCCAGATGGCTTCAAACCCCACTCGCCAGAAGTATCTGCTTTCGGTAGAACGTCAGCAGAAGGTGAAGGAGCAGTTGTACCTCTACCTGCTGCAGAAACGTGAGGAAAACGAGCTCTCGCAGGCTTTCACGGCCTACAATACGCGTGTCATCACTCCACCCATGGGCAGCAAACGTCCCACAGGTCCGCGCAGCAAGATGATTCTGCTGATGGCCTTCCTCATTGGTCTGGCTCTTCCTTTGGCTTACATCTATTTGCGTGAGACGATGACAACCGTTGTGCGTGGTCGCAAGGACATCGACAATCTGAAGGTTCCGTTCATCGGCGAGTTGCCTGAGGGCCAACCTGCTACCGGCAACAAGCGCGAACGTATGGCTCAGCGTCATGTTCTGGTGGTGAAACCTGATTCGCGTAACCTTGAGAACGAGGCCTTCCGTATCCTTCGTACCAACCTCGAGTTTGTGTCAGGTAAGGAAACGGCCAACCCCGCACAGACGATTCTTGTCACATCGATGAATCCGGGCTCGGGTAAGACCTATATCAGTATGAACCTGGGTGCAACGTATGCCATCGCAGGACAGAAGACGCTGGTGATTGACCTTGATATCCGTAAGAGTTCGGCCAGCCGCTATGTAGGCCGTCCTAAGGAGGGTCTCACAGCTGTTCTCAATAGGAATACCAAGGATTGGCGTTCGCTGGTTCTCAAGGTGCAGGATCGTGATAACTTCGATATTCTGCCAACAGGTCGTATTGCCCCGAATCCCACCGAGTTGCTGCAAGGTGATGCGCTGAAGGAGTTGATTGAGGATGCACGCACCGTGTATGACATCATCATCTTCGACTGCCCACCATTCAACCTGGTGGCCGATACCACGCTGGTCAGCAAGTATGCCGATCTCACGCTCTTCGTGATCCGCTGCGGTATCTTCCAGCGCGCGCTTAAGAAGAATGTCGAGCAGCTGTATGCCGAGCAGAAGTTCAACCGCTTGAACATCCTGCTCAATGGTTCGGAGGCTGCCACCAGCAAGTATGGCTATAACCGCTATGGCTACGGCTATGGTTATGGCTACGGCTATGGTTATGGCACCTACTATTCGACCGACAAAAAGAGATGATTGTTTAGTATGGATTTTTACGAATCCCCCCGCGAAATTTCTTTCGCGAGGGGATTTTTTTGCAGCCATAGATGGCTGCGACATGGACTTATGGGTTAGACCTTATAGGCCGATGATGCCGTAGGCGACGATGCCTATCAAACCGCAGATGAGCGTGGTGTAGATGATGTTCCATTTGCGCCAATAGACGCCGCAGAAGACGACGGCACAAATGAGGGTGCTGAGGATAAACTGGTTGGTCTGCAGGCTTGGATGTCCGAAGTTCTCGACATTCATCAGGCTGATGGCCGCAGCTGCCAAAAGACCGATGATGGCTGGACGCAGGATGGCGAAGATGCTACGGGTGACCTTGTGGTCCTTGTGCTTGATGATGATGTGCGAGATCCATAACATCACCAGAAATGGCAGCCAGACCACCGAGAGGGTGGCCAGGATGCTGCCGAGGATGCCGAAGAGATGGGGAGCACCGATGCTTTGAATGAAGGGGTCGTGAGCCACCGCAGAATAGCCGACATACGTGGCGCAGTTGATGCCGATGGGGCCGGGTGTCATCTGACTGATGGCGACGATGTCGGTGAACTCGGCCTCCGTGATCCAGGCCTGTTTCACCACCACTTCCTGCTCGATAAAGGAAAGCATGGCATATCCACCTCCGAAGTTGAACAGCCCGATGTAGGAGAAGACCAGAAAGAGTTTGAGGAAGATCATGGGAGGGAATCCTTTTTGATGAGACCATATAGGAAGCCGGCGATACCGGCAACGAGGATGATCAATGCAGGAGTGACGCCATAGACGATAAGCGCAGTGGAGAGGATGGGAATCCATACGTTGCTCCATGTCACACGTGCCGTCTTGCCCATCTTGAATACCGGCACCACAAGCAGGGCGACGACAGCGGGACGAATGCCCATGAAGGCTGCTTCGACCCAACGGTTATCGCGGAATCGGGAGAAGATGATTGCGATAAGCAGGATGATGACGAGCGAGGGGAAGACTACGCCGAGCGAAGCGATGATGCCCGAGCGGATGCCGCCGACCTTGTACCCGATATGCGAGGCCATGTTGACGGCAAAGACACCTGGAGTGGCCTGTGCCACGGCCATCACGTCCATGAAGTCGCTATGGCTGAGCCATTGGTGCCGTGTGACGACCTGCTGCTCCATAAGCGGAATCATGGCAGCTCCACCGCCCAGGGTGAAGCCACCGATTTTCATGAAGGTGATGAAGAGGTCCTTGTCAAGAGATTTCATATATTTATCACGAATTTGCGAATTAGAGATAAAAATTCTCAAATTCTTGATATAAAGAAAATCAGCAGACCTTTGAGCCGTTCTTGACCTTGGCTTCGTTGGTTACCACGTGGAGCGAACCATCGAAATCGACGGCCGAGAGGATCATACCGTTGGAGGCAATGTGCTTCATCACTTTGGGGGCGAAGTTGGCCACAAAGAGCACCTGCTTGCCGACGAGGACCTGTGGGTCGGGGTAATGTTGGGCGATGCCCGAGAGGATGGTGCGTGGCTGACCGGTGCCGTCGTCGAGGGTGAACTCGAGGAGCTTGTCGCTCTTCTTGACGGGTTTCACATCAAGTACGGTAGCCGTGCGGATGTCGAGACGTTCGAAGTCGTCGAAAGGAATGATTTCCTTGATGGGCTCGGGACGCCAGTTCTTCTCGGCTTCGGCCAAAGCAACCTTCTCGTTCTCCTCCTTGATACGAGCTAGACGGTCGAGTTGCGGCTGGATGTCCTTGTCCTCGAGTTTCTCGAAGAGGAGCACACTCTCGCCCAGCTGATGGCCTTCGGCGAGGAGGTCGGTGCGGCCCAGCTGGCTCCACTCGAAGGTTTCCATGCCCAGCATCTTGCGTAGCTTTTCGGCCGAGAATGGCAGGAATGGCTCGAAGACGATGGCGAGGTTGGCCGAGATCTGGAGGCTGAGGTTGAGAATGGTCTTGACGCGCTCCATGTCGGTCTTGGCAATCTTCCAGGGCTCGGTGTCGGCCAGGTACTTATTGCCGATGCGTGCCAGTTCCATGGCCTCTTTCTGTGCATCGCGGAACTTGAAGTCGTCGAGCAAGGCTTCGACGCGAGCCTTGACATCCTTGAAGTCGTCGAGCGTCTGACGGTCGTAGTCGGTGAGCTCACCGCAAGCAGGCACCTTGCCCTCGAAATACTTCTCGGTGAGTTTCATCGCACGGTTGATGAAGTTGCCAAAGATGGCGACGAGCTCGTTGTTATTGCGTGCCTGGTAGTCGCGCCAGGTGAAGTCGTTGTCCTTGGTCTCGGGTGCATTGGCGGTGAGGACATAGCGGAGCACATCCTGCTTGCCTGGCATATCGACGAGATATTCGTTGAGCCAGATGGCCCAGTTGCGTGAAGTGGAGATCTTGTCACCTTCGAGGTTGAGGAACTCGTTGGAAGGCACATTGTCGGGGAGGATATAGTCGCCATGGGCCTTGAGCATAGCTGGGAAGACGATGCAGTGGAAGACGATGTTGTCCTTGCCGATGAAGTGAACAAGACGTGTCTCTTCGTCCTGCCACCATTTCTGCCATGGACCGTACTTCTCGGGCTCGGCGTCGCAGAGCTCCTTGGTGTTGGAGATATAGCCGATGGGTGCATCGAACCACACATAGAGGACCTTGCCTTCAGCCCCTTCGATGGGCACGGGGATGCCCCAGTCGAGATCGCGTGTGACGGCACGAGGCTGCAAACCACCATCGAGCCACGACTTGCACTGGCCATAGACGTTGGGACGCCATTCCTGATGCTCGTCGAGAATCCATTTGCGGAGCCATCCTTCGTGCTCGTTAAGCGGCAGATACCAGTGCTTGGTCACTTTCTTGACCAGGGGGTTGCCGTTGATGGCGTTGTAGGGGTTGATGAGCTCTTCGGGCGAGAGCGTGGCTCCACACTTCTCACACTGGTCACCGTAAGCACCGAGGCTGTGGCAACGGGGACATTCGCCTCGGATGTAGCGATCGGTGAGGAACTCTTTAGTCTCCTCGTCGTAGAACTGGGCAGTTGTCTGCTCGATGAACTTGCCCTCGTCGTAGAGCTTGCGGAAGAAATCGGCAGCAAACTTGTGATGTATCTTCGATGTTGTTCGCGAATAGACATCGAACGAGATGCCGAAGTCGGCAAATGACTGCTTGATGAGATAGTGGTAGCGATCGACGACTTCCTGCACGGTGATGCCTTCCTTACGGGCACGGATGGTGACGGGCACGCCGTGTTCGTCGGAACCGCCAATGAAGAGGACTTCCTCTCCTTTGAGGCGAAGGTAACGGACGTAGATGTCGGCAGGCACATAGACACCTGCGAGGTGACCGATATGAACAGGGCCGTTGGCGTATGGCAGGGCCGAGGTCACTAGAGTGCGCTTGAATTTCTTTTCTTGCATATTGTTTGGGTTTTATTGGGTGCTGATCAGAACTGGAAGTAGATGAATGGCTGCATTTCGGCTGTGACGAACTGATAGATGATGAAAACCGCGAGGGCGCATACGGCTATCATGATCGGTAGCGGGAGCTTGGCGAAAGAGTAGCGATAGCGACGTTTCATGCGTTCGGGTAACCAATGGATGGCCATGCCGATGCAGAAGAGCAGGAAGACCTTCCAGTAGGCTGGTATCACGTCGAGCGGGTTGACGGTCCATTCGGTGCCAATGCGTGTCATCATCGACGTGGCTATGTTCCATGCCGTCTCGTTGGCCACTGCGGGGTCGAGGTTTGAGCCCGAGCGGAAGAACAGACGCGTGAAGGTGATGAAGGTGAAGGTGACGAGCACCGACCAGGCGACATTGGTGGCCTTGGCCACACGGGGCCAACGCACATAGTCGCGCTGGGAATTATAGTACTGCCATATACATTTGATGATCATGCTTCCGAGGATGAAGACACAGAAGCACAACAGGACGTTCCATAGTGCCAAAGCAGGCGAAGCCCATAGGCGGAGGAGGAAGAGGATACAGACGACGTAGCTGGTGACGATGATGCGCTTGACGGTGTGCCAATCGCTCCAGAACTTGAAGATGATCATGCCGACGCCGTTCAGACCACCCCAGATCATGAAGTTGCACGAAGCGCCATGCCATAAGCCACCGAGCAGCATGGTGATCATGGAGTTCATGTTCGCGTAGATGTGACGACGTTTGCCGGGGGTGCGAAGCGCCGTGATGACGGTAGCCAAGGCGATGGCCAACACGATGAGTGCCACGATCCATGAACCGCTGAGGATGAGTGCTGCCACGGTGATCACACAGATCCAGAACCAGGTGCCGAATGAGATGTTGCGGTTGCCTCCAAGAGGGATGTAGAGATAGGTCTGCAGCCAACGGGAGAGGGAGATGTGCCAACGTTTCCAGAAGTTGCGTGCATTCTGCGCCTTATAGGGCGAGTTGAAGTTCTGCGGCAGGTAGAATCCCATCATCAGCGATAGGCCAATGGCGATGTCGGTGTAGCCCGAGAAGTCGGCATAGACCTGGAATGAATAGGCAAAGAGGGCCGCCAGGTTCTCGAAACCCGAGAACAGCTGCGGGTTGGCGAAGACACGGTCGATAAAGTTGACGGCCAGATAGTCGGACATCACGATCTTTTTGGTCAAGCCGTTGAGGATCCAGAACACAGCAATACCGAACTGGGTGCGCGACAGCGCATAACGTCGATAGAGTTGCGGGATGAAGTCGGAGGCCTTGATGATAGGACCTGCTACAAGCTGCGGGAAGAAGCTGACGTAGAACCCGAAATCGAGGATGTTGCGAACGGGACGTACAAGACCCTTGTACACATCAGCGGTGTAGGAGATGACCTGGAATGTATAGAACGAGATACCTACGGGGAGGATGATACGGTCCACGCTCCAGAACGGACGTCCGATGATGTGGTTGCCCAGACGGGCAGCGATGTTGGTCACGTGGATATCGGTGCCAAAGATCTGGTTGACGATATCAGCGAAGAAATAGCTGTACTTGAAATAACAGAGGATGCCGAGGTCGATGGCGACCGATAAACAGAGCAAGACGAGCGCCATCTTGCTCTTCTCGCGTCCCCTGTTGATGGCCCTTTGACGGAAACGGTAGATACCACGAGCGAGGAAATAGTCGGTGAGTGTGACGAGGATCAGCAGACCGACAAAGAGACCTGATGTCTTATAATAGAAGAGCAGAGAGATCAGGAAGAGATATCCATTGCGTAACACGCGACGCCAACCTGGGAGGTGGAGGCGTGCACCGGAACGGTTCTTGTGCAAAGAACCCGCGACAATGGAGAACCCAGTGAATACCACCGCGAAGAATGCCCAAAACCGGAAGTGCGTGAAGAGCAACGGCGAATTGGGATCGAAGGCGAAAATATTCAGTAGATATTCCTTGATCAGAACTAGTATATCTTGCATTTCATTCGTCATAATACTTAGCGTAATCTTCAGCTATGGCGTCGTAGATGATGTTGCCAATGAGCTGATATCCCTCTTTGGTGAAGTGGATGTGGTCGCGTTTCATCAGATCCTGTGCAATCCACTTCTCCACCGAACCCAGTCCACCCATCAAGGCAAAGACGTCGATGACACCGCCATCGTACTCTTCGGCCAGTTGTTTCATCGCTGTCTGCACACGTGGGCCATTCTGGTTGGGTGTGTAGTAACGACGGCGTCCACGGCCATGACGCATGGCGCTGTCGTTGTTGGTGAGCCAGATGAAGCAGCAGTCGGGATTGACTGCCAGGATACGCTGGATAAGTTGGCGATACCGTTCCTTGAAGACCTCGGGATTGAATTCGTTGACGGGAACATATGCATCATTGATACCGATACCGAAGATGACCAGGTCGGGTGGAAGGAGCGAGAGCTCCTGGTCGAAATGATAGTTGCAGCGTGACCAACTTTCGAGCGAAGCCCCATTTACGCCTGCTTCGATATAGGTGATGCCATGACGCCAGCTCGTCGGGATCATGCCACGGAGGATGAAGAAATGGCTATCCTCGAGCGGCAGGTAGTCCTGGCGCTGGATGTTGGGTTTGACTGTGCGACTCAATCCTTTGAAGTTGAGTGTAGCTACGCTGTCGGGGCTAAGCAACTGATAGACCCATATACCATCGATATCAGCCACCTTGCTGAGGATGGGGTCGGCCCATAGGGTGTCGCCACGTTGTGTGGTGAGGAAGGGAATGACCGAGGGGTCGCTCGTCTGACCGAGCACGATGAGTTGGGTGAAATCCCAACGGCCCTCGTCGCGCAGACGCAGTGTGAGGGTAGCCTCCTTGTCGCTGGTGATGGCAGCAGCGCCGGCAAGCCCGAGTTCTGCATCGGGCTGCTTGGACACATTGCGCGAGCCTTTCCACAGACCTGTATAGTCGAAACGGTAGTACGCCGGACTGTTGGTCTTGATGGCTCGGAAGGGGAAGCAGAGTCCGCGATCGCCCGTGGGCTCAAACCTCATGCGGATCGTGTTGCTCAATTCGCCACCTTGCACATGACTGCCACCGATGTGGAGAATATTGACCTCGTCGAGAGGTGTGGGCATGGAATCGCTTCGCAAGGCATGGAGTTTGTCGTAGAATCTCCGCAATCCGTCATTCTTGCCTGGGAAGACCAGATGTGTATGCCTGCGTACGACCACCGAGGGATAGGTCTCAGAAGGTGTGCTGGCTAACGTCCGGACAGGGTCCGCCAGACTAGTGGAGAACCACAGGATAATCGTCAATAGTATCGTTGTTGAGTGAGTCTTCATTAGCTGTCGGGAGTTCCAGGGTGATGTCACCGCGGCGTAACTTGTAGTTTTTGTAATAAGTGTCGATAGTCTCGTAGAGGAGGTCACTGACGTGCTCGGCGCCCTTGTGGGTGAAATGGATGTAATCTTCGCCAGCAAGTTGGGGACGAGCAGCTACCCAACGCACCATGGAGCCTTGCCCGCCCATTGCCTCGAAGAGGTTCCAGAACGATGCACCGCATTCGGTGACATATTGGTCGAGCAGTTCGACGAAACGAGGCAGCAGGGTATAGGTGCGCATTTCGCCGGCTATGCGCGTACTCATGTCGGATGGACCGATATAGAGGATTTTGGCGTTGGGTTCCAGACGCTGGAAAAAGCGTATCTGTCGCTGTATCTCCTTGCAGAAGTCGTGGAGAGACTTCTCGGTACGCAGACCTGGCACTGAATTGCCTCCATATTGCAGGATGATGAGCCGGACGTTCTCGTGCTCGAAGAATGGCTCGATGGTGTTGCGGGTGATGCGGGTGAAGATGTTGCCCGAAGAGCCACGCATAGGGACATTGTCCACCGAAACACCTATCTTCTGGTCGAGCAATATGCCATAGATGCTGGCAGGACCGTTGACGGTGACAGTCACCTTTGAGCGAACACTGTCGAATTCCTGGACACGATACTGAAGACCTGAGCCATCGGGATTGTTTCGCAGCACAGTCACGCGGTCGAAGTCGCGGACATGCGGGAACTTGTCGCTTTTCGTTGCTGAGAAGTAGATGCGAACATTGCCATAAGCCTGTGCCACCGTAGCCATAGGACCATAGCCGTTGTGACGGGCGTGCATGGTGGTGGTGCCATAGGCGACGTAGTAGGGCAGTTCGGGCGACGTGCTTTGGTAGCAGGTCAGTTTGCTGATCCAGCGTTGAGCAGGCATCCAGCCTGGACCACCGCCACCGAATTGTTCCTGGAAGTGTTCGCGCAAGCCTGAAGTGATGCGGTCCTCTTCGAGCTGCGAGTCGCCGTAGTGAAGGATGCGGACATGGTGGTAGCGCGCACTGTCGAGAGCCTCAAAGAGGTCGTCGAAGTAGGTCAGGTCGTGCTCCTGGGTGATACTGTCGCGATAGCTAATCCAAAGTGTGTCGGGCGATGCATGCCGTTTGAAATATGCCGTACTGTCGATGATCATCTTGATGCTGTCGCACAGATCTTTCACACTGTCGGACAACTCGACATATTGTTCGATGGTCATTGTATCGACAATGCATTGGTGCATAAAGGGCATCGAGATGCGGATGGGGCTGTTCATGCAGAAGTCGAGGAATGTAGAGTCCTGCGCCTGCTTGAGGGCCTCCATTTCCAGCCGTTGGATTTCTTCGGGTGAGAGCTCCGCTTCCTTCGGATCGTCTTCAATCTTAAAGCTCAACACTTCGCGAAGGCCCGGAAACGTCAGATGGACGAATCCCCGCCGTACACCGTCCTTCGGAAAGAAGATAGAAATGCCGGCCAAGAGTGTCAATAGCGAAAAGATAAATATGAGCGTTTTGAATAGTTTCATGTCGGATTCTTACTATCTATATAAAATAGCGCGCAAAGGTACTTCTTTTTCTTGAAATAGCCAAAAAATTGCCTGCTAAAATTTCATTTCGTGCCAGAATACGATTTGTTTAACAATCGTTAACGTGGATTGAAACCCCAATCCGCATTTTTTCGTCCTAAAATTTGGAACTTAATAAAAATAGATGTATCTTTGCCCCCGTAATTAATCAGTATTTGGAACGATGTTCGCACTTCATCATCCTGCCCTTTTGGCTATTCCCATACTTGTCCTGGCAACCTGTTCGGCTTGTCGGGACAAACAAACGGGTGAAAATGATGAGGATGGTATTGAGATGAATGATCCCTCGGTGATTTCCGATGTGGTCATTCCTGAGACGAATGACGAACAACTCGTGATTGGCAGTGATGCGTATGATCCCGTCATTCTCAAAGATGCCGACGGTAACATAAGTCATGCGACGCGTTCGCTGCTCCGCAAAAATACTCTCGTAAAGACCTATTACCAGCGTGTCGGATGTAATAACGATAGCTGCAAGCAGGAATGGGTCACTTTCACGGCTATCCAATTTCCTAAGGATCTGGTGCTTCAGAAATGGGCGACAGACATCGTCGGTCAATTCTATTACGATGCATCACGCAGTCTTGATATTTTGGTGAACGGACAGAAGAGCGAGACGAATGCGGATGGCGAGATGGTCCTTTTGAACACGGGTATTCAACCTTATGCAGGTGTATTCGACGATGGGGCGAAGGCTATGTTCGATTATTACCAGGCCCGTCTGTGGGTCATTGGCAAGAATCGGGCCGATGAACATGGACCTGCCGGACGGTATGGCTGTATGCTCTATCGTTGCTGGCAATCGCAAGAAGTGGTTTCGTATTTTGTCGGTTATTCTACGGAAGTCCAGCAGCCCACGGAGCACTGTGTGGTCAGTTTCGACCGTAGAACGGGCAAAGAGCTGAGTTATGCTGATATCCTCAAGGACGACAACGTAGCCGAACTGAATGATCTCGTTGTCGATGCCGCTCGTCAGCGACATTTTGAGCTCCTGCGTTCCAAGAACCATGAACTGGCGATAGACAAGGAAGAGGGCGACTATTCCTCGTTGTTGGATATCAGTCATGTGGGATTTGTCGAAAATGGTCTTGCCGTAAGCACTGGCGCCTTGCCTTTCGACCAGTGGGCCCTTGCTACTCATATCCTGATTATTCCCTATGAGAAGGTGAATCATCTTCTTGTGGAACGTTTTCGCAGATGATACGAGATGGAAGAGTTTCTGAAGACTGTTGCAAGACATTATAAACAGAAATCCTGTCACGAGGCCCAGCTTCGTGGGGAGCCTATCTCGTTACCGTTATCGAGATACCTCTTTTGCTTTCCCAATCGACGCAGCGGTCTCTTCTTCGCACGTCATCTGCAGGATGCTTTCAATGAGGGCAATACGGGTAATAATAAAGTGACGTGCTGTGTGCCGCCTATCACGACCATTAGCGAACTCTTCGGTCTTTTCAGTACACGTCATGTCATCGACCGCACAGCATTGCTATTCCATCTGTATGGTATCTACAATGGTCTAACCCAGCGGCGTGAACGTGAGACTTTCGACCAGTTTGTCTTCTGGGGCGACATGCTTCTGTCGGATTTCGACGATGTTGACAAATATCTTGTGGATGCTAGAAAGCTATTTGCCAATGTGCGTGACCTCAAGGAAATCGATGCAAAATTCGCTGGTTTCACTGAAGAACAGATCCATGTGATCAGGAGTTTCTGGCAGAGTTTCAATCCCGGCAGAGACTATCCTGAAGGCGAAAAACATGAGGTGTTCCGACAGACGTGGGCCATTCTGACAGAACTGTATCATGCATTCCGGGAAAAACTGGAGAGCCAAAATCTGGCTTATGGAGGCATGATGGAACGTGAGGTTGTCGAACGTCTGCTCAAATACGAAAAGGTGGGTTCTGCAACCGCTGAAGACAACACAAAGGCCGATATCTTCTCTGACCTGAATTATGACAAAGTGGTCTTTGTCGGCCTCACTGCAGTCAGTGAGGTTGAACGACGACTGATGGCACTGCTCAAGCTGCATGGAAAAGCTGAATTCTGCTGGGACTATGCCGATCCGCGTCTGCAGCCCGAAATATCCAAAGCTACCTCGGCTGCCTATTTCACCAAGCAGAATCTTTCAGATTTTGGCAATGAGATTTCGGAAGAAGAACTCCGTGGCGGTCTTGTGCCTGAAAAGGAACGACAGGTGAGTCTTTATTCTGTATCTTCGGGCGTTGGACAGACTCGTCTGGCCAGTCAGATACTCCACCAATGGAAGCAGACCGTCCCGGACTTCGATCCCTTCCGCACAGCCGTTGTACTACCCGACGAGAACCTGCTCCTGCCGATGTTGTATGCTGTTCCCGCAGATTTGGGCACCTTCAATGTGACGATGGGTTATAGCCTCAAGAGTACGCCTGTAGCAGCATTCGTCACAATGCTTGCAGCTCTGCAGCAGTCATGGCGTGAAAATGAACGGTCGTTCTATTTTCGTCAGGTGTTGCCCTTGTTGTCGCATAGTTTCACACTGGGCGTTTCGGGCAAAGCTGCCCGACGGTTCACCCAAGAGATCACCAGACAGAACCTCTATCAAGTGCCGATGGATCTCTTCCAGGAGGATGCGTTCCTCAGCTTGATATTCAAGCCGATACATAGTGCTGACGAAGCCATCGGATATGTCGATACCATCCTCGACCTGTTGATGAAGAAGGCCGCTCAGGATATTGAGATACAGAAGGAAGCAGCGCTGGACGAACAAGGGCAGTATGAATTATCGCTCGATGATGCGATAGATGTGCCAATAGCTGATTCGATGATCTTTACCGATACTGATTACGAGTTTCTGTATCATTATCGAAAGACCTTGCTGCAACTTGACCGAGAAATCAAGCAGCATTCCATCGGATTCACTTTCGAAACCCTATTCCTCTTGCTAGAGAAGCTTGTGGCAGGTGTGAGTGTGCCATTCACGGGTGAACCACTTAGCGGATTGCAGTTGATGGGTGTGCTCGAAACTCGAGCTTTGGATTTCGACAATGTCATCATCCTTTCGATGAACGAGGGTGTCTTCCCTGCCAATTCTGTACAGAACACGTTCATCCCGATGTCGCTTCGCGATGCCTTTGGTATGCCCACGCAGAAACACCGTGACTCGGTCTTCGCCTATCATTTCTATCGTCTCATTGGACGAGCACATCGTCTGGCACTGATCTACGATAGTCGTACGGAAGGCATGCAGACGGGAGAGGAGAGCCGCTATGTCAAGCAATTGAGGTTCCTGATGGGACACGATGACCTTATAGCCCATACCGTTTCCGACAATATCCGTGTAGTCAGTCCACCAACGTTCGAAGTACGCAAGACCGATGAGATCATCAACCTCTTGAACAGGTGCCTTGATACCGGCGACAGAAACTTCTCGGCTTCGGTGCTCAAGGACTATATCATCTGCCCGTTGAAGTTCTATCTGCGTTTTGTCAGACAGCTCAACGAAGACGACGAGGTTTCGGAAGGAGTTGATGCCGCCCACTTTGGAGATATCCTGCATGAGGCAATTCGCAGCATTTATTCGGGGTGTGAAGGCAAGGTGGTGCAGGCCTCAATGATTGACAACATCCTCGGAACAAATCGGAGGGTGGTGCATGATGCCATTCGCAAGGCGTTTGACGAAGTGATGAACCTGAAAGGCAAGGAGCTTGAAGGATATAATCTCCTCGTTTCTCAGATTCTCTCCAATTATGTGATTGAGACGTTGCGCCATGACAAGGAGCTATGTCCATTCGTATATCTTGCAGGCGAATGCAAACAGCTTTTCACCTTCCGCATCTCAGACGAACGTGCTGTCCGCATCAAGTGCATCTACGACCGCCTGGACCGTCCCATGTCGAGCGAAACCATCCGCATCGTCGATTACAAGACCGGCAATTCGCAACATGGAATGAAGTTGGTCTTCCCTTCGGTCGAGGATTTCTTCAGAGAAGACGGCAAAGGTTCCAAAGAAGCCTTCCAGGTGATGCTCTATTGCCTAATGCTTGAGAATGCCGACGACAACGACCTCAAGCTGTTCCATCTCCTGGAGAAACCAACGCATGTGGTGCCGCATCTTTACTTCGTGCGTGACTTCCAACCACGTGGAAAGACAAGCACCGTATTGAAAGTAAAACAAGACAAAAATCTTCTGGAACTCGAGGAATTTGCGCCTTATCGTGACGAGTTCGTCCAACGGCTCACCTCGTTGTTTGATGAAATCTACAACCGCGATATTCCCTTCACCCAATGCAAGGACACGAAGCCGTGCGAATGGTGTGCCTTTGCCAATCTATGCAAACGAATATAAAAATGTCAAAGACCCAAACCCTATCAGACGATCAACTGACCAAGTTGTTGAAGGATCCTGCCACGCGGCGTGATGCCTTCAGTCAGGTGATACACCGATATCAGGAGCAGCTCTACTGGCAGATTCGAAAACTGGTGATCGACCACGAAGACTCGAGCGACGTGTTGCAGAACACATTGCTCAAAGCCTGGCAGGCCTTGGACAGTTTCCGAGGTGATTCCAAGTTGAGCACATGGTTATATACCATTGCCCACAACGAATCGTTGACCTTCCTTACCAAACGACAGGCCGAACAGGAGCTCACCATCGACGATCCTGATGGTTACGTGATGGACACCCGAGAGGCCGATAAGTATTTCGATGGCGACGAGGCACAGCGACTTCTCATGGAGGCCATTGCCCTGTTGCCAGCCAAGCAACGCGAGGTGTTCAATTTGCGCTACTTCGACGAACTGCCTTATGAGGACATTTCACGCATCACGGGAACGTCAGTCGGCGCCTTGAAGGCGAGTTACCATTTCGCGGTCGAGAAAATCTCCGCGTATTTCAAAAAAAATGAAATTTAAATTAAACCTTTGCCTATAGCAATTGTCGAAAAGGCATAAAAGTACAAATAGTAGTTATGAAAGACAATAAGTTACATATCTTCATGGAGGATCCTGAGCTCCCCAAGCAGCTGAAGGATGCTCGTCGGAACCACGGCGGAATGACGGTTCCCGAGGATTTCTTCGTGCAGTTCGAGCGTAAGATGAATGCAGTCATCGACGCAGAGATTGCAGCGAAGGAGGCAGAGAAGACGCCTTCCATCAAGGGTGAGACCAAGCCGACGGTGCTTCGTCCCAAGCGCTGGATCAAGGTTGCAGCCATGGTAGCGTTGGTTGTAGCTGTTGGACTGGCCCTCCAGTTCAAGTGGTTCGGACATAGCCAGATCGATTCGAACAACGTCAACCAGCTTGTCAGCGTAGAGCAGTTGTCGGGAGATGAAATGGAAAAGATTGAGATTCCTGAGCAGATCGAGGATGTGCTGATGGTTTCGACATCAGATTATGATGCATACGATATTTATTGCGGCTTATGAAAAGATTAGTGTTTTTCTTGGTCTTGATTTTGATCGTCCCGATGGCCGCTATGGCGCAGAATAATCGTCGAAGCGGAAATGATGGCGGAAACAGCCAGCGACCAACGTTTGAAAGTTTCATGCGTACGAAGTGCGATATGGTGGTGCATGAACTTGGTCTCTCACCGAAGGACAGCTCACGGTTCATTCCAATCTATCAGGAACTCTTGAGGGAGAAGTCCGAACTCTACAAGAAGTATGGCGGAGGACGACGCATACGAATGCAAGTGGATATGGGCGAGTCGGTACCCGATACAACCTTGATGCGCGTCATCTATAATAACTCACAACTTCAGGTTGAAGATGCTCAACTTGAGCATCGTTACTTGCTCCGTCTTTCAGGCGTTCTCACTCCCATGCAACTCTATAAACTGCAAAACGCAGAACAAAAATTCAGAACGAGTATAATGCGGAGACCTCAAAAAAGAGACAAATAAAGCAAAAAAGTTGTTCTTCAACATAAAAACGACATTTTTTCGACCCCAACTCTTGGAGGGGTCGATTTTTTTTTGTAAATTTGTCGCGCATAAAGGTATATCCGTTATCAGCACCTTGAATAACAAAACATAAAATCAAACCACTATTAACAAATAAACACTTATATGGTACTAGATTCTTTGTCAAACAGTGCCAACTATGAGGCGCTGAATCCCTATTTCAAAATGGCTTTCGACTACATAAAGAAGACGGACTGGAGTGCGGTTGAGCCCGGCAAGATTTTGCTCGATGGCAAGAACTGCTTCATCAACGTCATCAACCAAGCGGGAAAGACGCCCGAGGCTGCCAAATTCGAAACCCACAACAACTACCTCGACATCCAGATTCCGCTCGATGGTACTGAACTGATGGGCTTTATCCCCACCCCTGAACTTACGTTGCCTGATGCACCTTATAACCCAGAGAAGGATGTCACCAAGTACAGCGACAAGACCGACTGTCTGATTATGGTCAAACCCATGCATTTTGCAATCTTCTGGCCATGGGATGGCCATCAGCCATGCATTGGAGAAGGGAACTGGAAGAAACTGGTTGTTAAGATCAAACTATAGTTTTTTATCAAATATTTATTGTATTCACCTAAATTTTATACAATATGAAAAGGACAACGATCAAGAAGTCATCTTCTTTTAGTCCTACCAGCAAGGTTGTGCATGATGTTATCAAGACACATGACCCCTTGGTAATCAACAAATGGATGAATTCCTTGAAGCCGAATTCGCTTAAGATGTTGCGCGACCTGCCATATCTTAGCGATTTCTCCGATGCAATCCTCGGTCGCTTCAAGTATGCTGCGTGGAAGATGCACGAGACCACCCAGCAGGCAGGTTCGCTTTCTGACCTTGCCGATGGTTATCTGTACTTCGGTCTGCATCGCCAGAAAGATGGCACGTGGATTTTCCGTGAGTGGGCACCCAATGCCACTGCAATGTACGTCATTGGTGAGATGAACGACTGGCAGGAGAAACCTGAATACGCTTGCCATCCTATTGATAATGGCGTTTGGGAGATACAGCTCCCAGCTGACGCTCTGCATCATGAGGAGCTTTACAAGCTTTCGATCCACTGGAATGGAGGGCAGGGTGAGCGTATCCCGTCGTATGCACGTCGCGTGATTCAGGATGAGCAGACCAAGATCTTCTCTGCCCAGGTTTGGGCTCCTGCCCGGCCTTATCGTTTCCGCAACAAGATGTTCCGTCCCCAGGTCGATCCGCTGCTCATCTATGAGTGCCACATCGGTATGGCTACCTCGGAAGAAAAGGTGGGATCATACGAGGAGTTCCGTGTGAACGTTCTGCCTCGTATCGCACGTCTTGGCTACACAGCCGTGCAGATCATGGCTATCCAGGAACATCCTTATTATGGCTCGTTCGGATACCATGTTTCGAACTTCTTCGCTGCCTCGAGTCGCTTCGGCACACCTGACGAACTGAAGCATCTCATTGATGATGCCCACAACATGGGTCTTGCCGTCATTATGGATATTGTCCATTCGCACGCCGTGAAGAATGAGCTTGAGGGCCTGGGTAACTTCTGTGGTGATCCATGCCAATACTTCCACAGTGGTGGCCGTCGCGAACATCCGCAGTGGGATAGCCTCTGTTTCGACTATGCACGTCCTGAAGTGATGCATTTCCTGTTGTCGAATTGCAAGTTCTGGCTCGATGAGTATCAGTTCGATGGTTTCCGTTTCGATGGTGTAGGCTCCATGCTCTACCTCGATCATCAGGGAGGCAGCGGCAATCTCTACGATTACTTCAGTCCCAACGTCGATGGTGATGCCCTCTGCTATGTTACTTTGGCCAATGCGTTGATTCACGAGTTTAAGCCCTACGCAGTAACTATCGGCGAAGAGGTGAGTGGTATGCCAGGTCTGGCTGTTCCATTTGAGGAGGGCGGTATCGGCTTCAACTATCGCCTGCAGATGAATGTGCCCGACTATTGGATTAAACTCCTCAAGGAACGTCGCGACGAAGATTGGAACACCACCGAGATCAAGTGGCAGCTCTGCGAGAGCGGAAATCTCATCAATTCTCCAGCTGGCAAGACCATCTCGTACGTTGAGAGCCACGACCAGGCTCTGGTGGGTGACAAGACCGTCATCTTCCGCCTTATCGACAGTGACATGTACTGGCACTTCAAGATTGGTGACGAGAACCTCACAGTGCATCGTGGCATCGCGCTGCATAAGATGATTCGTCTCATCACGCTTTCAACCATCAACGGTGGCTATCTCAACTTCATGGGCAATGAGTTCGGACATCCCGAGTGGATAGATTTTCCACGTGAAGGCAATGGCTGGTCATACAAGTATGCCCGTCGTCAATGGGACCTCGTGGACAACGAGGATCTCAACTTCAAGTTCCTGAACCGTTGGGATATTGCCGAGAATCACCTCATCACTTCGGTATTGAAGTTCAACGAGGCTCCATTCGTCGAGATCATGGACAATCGTGGCGACAAGGTGCTTGCCTTTGAGCGTCGCCGTCTGCTCTTTGTCTTCAATTTCGATGGAGAGCGCAGCTATACCGATTATGGTTTGCTTGTGAAGAACGGTCGCTACGAGCTCGTTCTCAACTCTGATGATCCTCAGTTTGGTGGCTTCGGCAATGTGACTGCCGATGCTCCTTATGAGACGGTACACGACCCTGCCTATGAAGAGGATGGCAAGGGTTGGCTGAAACTTTATCTTCCCGCTCGTACAGCAATTGTTTTGAAGCGCAATATTTCTTCAAAATGATTTATCTTAATTCAAACAATTACCCCGGCAATTCTGTCGGGGTAATTTGTGTTCTAAAGAAGGGGTTATTATGTCAGTGGCACGTCCCATTTGCATTTATAATCGAGATCCTCGGGGCGAAAGTCGATGATTTGTGCCGGCACACCGGCCACCACAGCGAAATCCTGCACATCTTTCGTCACGACTGCACCTGCACAGACAACCGCTCCTTTTCCAATGGTCACGCCTTGCAGTATCGTAGCTCCTACACCTATCCACGCAAAATCTTTGATGACAATCGGCTTGAAAGTGCCCTGGAAGTTGCGGGATTTGTAGTCATGGCTTCCTGTCATGATGTTCACACGATGAGAGATGGATACGCTCGACCCAATGGCGATGCCTCCACGCCCGTCGAGGATGCATTGCGTGTTGATATGGGAGTGTTCTCCAATAGAGATACGGTTCGCATTGATAAAGTAATTCTTTTTCATGATGAAACTGCCCTTACCGATCTTCATGCCGACGAGACGCAGATAGGTGCGGCGCCATGACCAAAAAGGGATATGCGGGATTATGGAGTTGACCATATATTCGAGGATGAAACTGTGGGTGAAATTGTAAAGGCAAGAGCTCTTGAGGCATTCGACAGCAGCGCTTTTGAGGAAATATCCGACGAAAGGAAGTTTGTTGCTTGCCTCGGAGCTCGTGATTCGGTAGTTATAAAGCAGATTACGATAGGGGTGATTGCTTGTCCCTTCGGCACGATAGGCTTCGATGAAGGTATCGACCATCTGAAACCTGTACCCCTCGCGCCATAGCTTGTGAAGCATTTCCCAGTCGAGGGCATAACCCAATCGATCCGTCTTGTCGAGGTCGAAGAGATGCGATTTCTGCACATCTGTTCGAATGAGGGTGGAACCATGCCTGAAAGTGGGCGCGAAGCGCAACAACGAAGTGTCAGGCACGGCGCGCAGCTCGCGATTCCATTCCGTATTGACTTCTATGCTATGACCGAAGATGACGTCACTCTCAGCTTCGGCTTTGCTGATTGCATCGGCGAGAGAGGTTGAGGTGACGTAAGTGTCGCCCGAGTTGAGGATGGTTATCCATTCGCCTTCAGCCATTGCGATGGCTTGATTCATAGCGTCGTACATCCCTATGTCAGGCTTGCTATGCCAGTAGTCGAGATGATTAGCAAAACTTCTGATGATTTCGGCGGTCCCATCGGTCGAGGCTCCATCGAGAACAAGGTATTGCACCTCGACACCAGACTGTGCCAAGGCGCTGACAATGGTCTCGCGAATGTGACTTTCGTCATTGCGAACCACGGTGATAATGGTCACGCGTGGCATCATAGTTCGAGCAATTGTTTGATGAGTGGCAACAAGTCACGCTTCATCATGGCATCGGTGAGGGAATGCTCGCCTTCGATGATGCGGAAGTGTTCATTACCATAAGCTTTCTTGAATTCTGCTTGGCAGTTGACTGTCGGGTCATCTTTACCGAAGATACCCCAGATGAGTTTCTTGTCATCGGGAGTGATGTCGCGAAGGCTTAGCTTCGACTCGATCTCCTTGAATTCGGCCACCATCTTCTTGTCCACCTTGAACTGCTTCTGCCCATCGGCACGCTTATTGAGGAAGTCAACGTTCTTGCCAAGGTGTTTGAAGGTGAGCAGACGAGCCATGTGAAAGGACGGATTGACACAGATACGCAGATGGCCGTGGAGCAGTTCAGTGTACATGCCGCCCATCGAGGTGCCGATGATGAGGTCGGGTTTCTCTTCCTCGACGACTTTTCGAATCATTGGAATGGCTTCGGCAGGCGAGACGGGAATATCGGGCGAAACCACTGTGACACTATAGTCTGGATAGAGGTGATTGCGTAGATTAGTGGCTGTGCCGGTCGATCCCGCCGATGAAAATCCGTGTAAATAAAGTATTTTTTTCATAATCTTTGCTCATTTCGCTTGTCGAAAACGCTGCAAAGTTACATATTCTACCTCGTTTTAGCAAGACTTTTGTCCGAAATCTTTTGTCAGTTGCTGGAAAATAATTATATTTGCAGCCTAAAAGGGGCATTTTCGTCCCAGAATTCTTAAAGTTTCAAATCTCAAAATCGTATTTCGAAATGAGGGTCGTAGATTTCTCAAAGACAAACTCCGTGGTGAACAAATTCATCGCTGAATTGCGTGACGTTAACATTCAAACCGATAGGATGCGTTTCCGTCGCAACATCGAGCGTATCGGTGAAATTATGGCATACGAAATCAGCAAAAAACTGACCTATGAGGAGCAGGACATCACCTCTCCGCTTGGCATCGCTGTAGCCAGTGTTCCTACCGACACCATTGTTGTCAGTGCCATCCTTCGCGCTGGACTGCCTCTTCACCAGGGTGTCATCAATGTCTTTGACGAAGCCGAGAATGCGTTTGTCAGCGCTTATCGTCGGTATGATGCCGACACAGACTTCAATTTCGATATCTCGATCGAATATATCTCTGCTCCTTCACTCGATGGGAAGGTCCTCATCATCTGTGACCCCATGCTTGCTACCGGCTCATCGATGCAACTGGCTTACGAGGCGTTGTTGGCCAAAGGCACACCCACTAAGGTTTTCATCTGTGCAGTGATTGCAAGTTCTGAGGCGCTTGATTACCTTAACGAGAATCTGCCCGAAGAAGCGGTGCTTTATGTGGCCGCTGTCGATGACATGCTTGATCAGCACAAGTATATAGTGCCTGGTCTTGGCGATGCTGGTAATCTTGCATTTGGAGAGAAAGAGTAGATCAAATAACAATTAACAGTTAACAGTTAACAATCAGTTAACATTTATCAATTAAGATTTGCGTAATATAACTCGACTTATTGACTTCCAGCCCAAGTTTTTCAGTTGTCTGAAGAATTATGACAAGCAGAAGTTCAGCCAGGATGCTCTCGCTGGTGTGATTACTGGCATTGTAGCTTTGCCGTTGGCCATTGCTTTCGGTATAGCTTCGGGTGTGTCACCCCAAGAGGGCATCATCACTGCCATCGTGGCAGGATTCATCATAGCATTGCTAGGAGGCAGCAAGGTGCAGATTGGAGGTCCAACCGGCGCCTTTATCGTTATCATCTATGGCATTGTCACCAACCCAGAGTATGGCATGCTGGGACTCACCATTGCCACGATTCTGGCAGGTGTGTTGCTCATCCTGATGGGTGTGTTTAAGTTGGGGACGGTCATCAAGTTCATTCCTTATCCCATCATTATTGGATTCACTGCTGGTATTGCTCTTACCATCTTCACGACACAGATGGGGGATGTTTTTGGACTTAAGGAAACCGTCATTGATCCTGCTACCGGCGAGGTTGTTATCGACCCCGATACGGGATTACCCGTAATGGCTCCCCTCAAGACACCTGGCGATTTCATTGGCAAATGGATCTGTTATTTTGAGCACTTCCAGTCGTTTAATCTTTGGAATTTCCTCATTGCCCTCCTTTCTATCCTGGTTATCATCTTTTTCCCCACGTATATCAAGGACGTAAAAGGACTTAACAAGATTCCTGGTTCGCTTTATGCCATCATCTTCATGACTCTTCTCGTCCTGGCAATGAGGAATTTCTTGGGCATAGAGGGCATTGACACTATCGGCGACCGCTACCAGATTGAGTCTAAACTGCCCCGTCTGGCTGTGCCGACTATCAGCTACGAGATGATTCATGGCTTGATGCCTATCGCTTTTACCATTGCCATCCTTGGCGCTATCGAGTCGCTGCTCTCCGCAGCTGTGGCCGATGGTGTGATCGGCGATCGTCACAACTCGAATACCGAACTCATCGGACAGGGCGTAGCCAACATCTTGTGTCCGATGTTTGGCGGCATTCCTGCCACTGGTGCCATCGCCCGCACCATGACCAACATCAACAATGGCGGTCGTAGCCCAGTTGCCGGTATTGTTCATGCAGTGGTGCTACTGCTCATCCTGCTGGTGCTGATGCCTCTTGCCAACTATATTCCTATGGCTTGTCTGGCTGGCGTTCTTGTCATTGTTGCCTATAACATGTCGGGTTGGCGTACCTGCCGTGCATTGTTCAAGAGCCAGAAGTCCGACATTGCGGTGCTCGTTGCTACGTTTCTTCTAACGGTTATCTTCGACCTGACCATCGCTATCGAATTCGGCTTGATTCTTGCTGCACTGCTTTTGTTCCGTCGTGTGGCCGCCACTAGTCATGTGTCCTTGCTCCATGGTGAGGTCCACATTGAGGATGATACTGACCTTTCGACAGGTAATCTCGAGATTGACCATCTGCAAATCCCCGACAAGGTGCAGGTTTATGAAATTGACGGACCGTTCTTCTTCGGCATTGCCAACAAGTTTGACGAACTTACGGCCACTTCCATGTTCAAGCACCATTCGTATCCTGATGTGCGTATCATCCGTATGCGTAAGGTTCCGTTTATCGATGCTACCGGACTTCATAACCTGGAACTCTTTGTGCAAAAAAGTCACCAGGATAATATCCACGTCATCCTGTCGGGTGTTCGTCCCGAAGTGATGCGTGTGCTCAAACGTACGGCCCTTTATCAGGAAGTAGGAGAAGCTAATATCTTTGATAATATTCTCTCTGCACTGGCTCGTGCCCGTGAAATTATGGACGATCCTCATACGCATCATCGCAAACATCAGAACAAGGCACAATGATAGTCGTTGAGGAGATCAAAGGCAGGAAAGCACTCAAACGATTTGTACAGTTCCAAGCGGAACTGTACAAGGGTGTCGATGCTTTTGTTCCTCCGATGATTACGGCTGAGATAGACTGTTTGGATCCCATAAAGAATCCTGCCTTCGACTTTTGTGAGGCAGTTTTTTTCTTGGCGTATAAGAATGATGTGCTTGTAGGACGTGCGGCCGGCATCATCAACCGCCTCTCCAACGAGCGAGTTGGCAAGGCGCAATGCCGTTTCTGTTATCTCGACTTCATCGATGATATGGAGGTTAGCTTTGCTTTGTTGGACAAAGTTGCTGCATGGGGAAAAAGCAAAGGGATGAAGGAACTTGTCGGGCCCTTGGGACTAACAGACCTGGATTATGAAGGATGTCTGGTCAAGGGTTTCGACCATCTTTGCACTTCAGCCGAGTTATACAATTATGCGTACTATCCCAAGCATTTCGAGGCATACGGAATGCGTCCTGAGGCATATTGGAATGAGTATCGGCTGACGATGTGCGACGAGGTTCCGGACAAGCATAAGCGCGTAGCCGAACTCGCTACTCAACGCTACGGTTTGCGTCCCTTGAAATTCACCGATTCCAAGAATCTTGTCGAGCGGTATGGCCATCGGATCTTCGAACTTTACAATACTGCATATTCTGAACTTTACGGGTTCACACCTTTGACCGACCGTCAGATCGACTATTATATCGATCTCTATCTTCCTCAGGTACGTCTTGACCTGATACGCCTCATCGTCGATCAAAACGATACACTTCTTGCATTTGGTATTGCCTGCCCATCCCTTAGTCGTGCACAACAGAAAGCGCGAGGAAAAATGTGGCCTTTGGGCTGGTTCTATCTTGCTCGTGCGATGTATATGAACACCGATAGTTTTTGGGGCAGATTATTTCACGGTGGCACAGATACATGCGACCTGCTGCTCATCGCTGTACGTCCCGACATGCAGGGGAAAGGCATCAATGCATTGCTATTTACCGAACTCATCCCGCAGTTCAAGGCCAATGGATATAAATTCGTCGAGTCGAACAACGAGCTAGAGAGTAACCATAAGGTTTCTAATCTGTGGGGCGATTTCGACAAGGAGTTGCATAAGCGTCGATGCACATTCATCAAGGAGATATGAGATGAGTAACCATCCCTTTGAGAAGACATATCACTATTTCGCTTCCCATCGTGGGCGTATGTGGCTGCTGCTGTGTATTGTGGTAGCCACGCTTGTTATGCTTGTATCTCGTCTCGATTTCAAGGAGCAGATTACCGACTTTCTTCCTGTCGATGACCAGTACAAGCAGGCGATGTCGATCTATCAGGAGGTGGCTGCGGGCGACAAGATTGTCATTCAGTTCATCGAAGACGGCGATGTTTCTACAACTTCTGCCCCCCAGCAGCTCATTGCTGCCATTGAACATTTTGGTAAAGTTCTTGCTGAGCAGGATACTGAACGTTGGGTCGTTGATTCCTGGCAGCCACAGGTTGATGCAGAGCGTATTCTTGATGTTTTCCACTTCGTATATGCGCATTTGCCCTATTATCTTGAACCTCGTGACTATTCGGCCTTCGACAGTTTGTTGATAACACAGGCCGAAGTTGATTCTTCTTATGTGGAGAAGCGACTACTATGGGTGCGTCAGCGTCTGTCATCGTCGGCAGGCACTTTCATGCAACCTATGCTGGCACATGATCCTTTGGGTCTCGGCAATCGAGTAGCCTCATCGCTGCGTGAATTCCAGCCGGAGATGAATCTGTTGCATATAGATGGTTACCTTTTTACGCCCGACACGTTGTGCTGTCTGGTGAACGTCACTTCACCATTTGGCAGTAGCGAGAGTGCTCGCAATGCAGCATTGGTCAAGATGTTGGAAGAGGTAGGGCAGCAGGTGGAAGCTAATGATGGAGTCATCGTTCGAGCCACTGGCTCCCCTGTCATAGCCGCTGGCAACAGTATGCAGATTCGTCGTGATACGCTGCTTTCGGCCACGTTGGCCCTTTTGCTTATTTTGGCCCTTTTGTTTTATGCGTTTCGTAGCCTCAAGTCTTTGCTCTATATTCTGGTTACCATTGGGTTCGGTTTTCTCTTTGGTTTGGGTATCTTGAGCCTCTTGCGTGACAGCATTTCGCTCATCGTTGTTGGATTGACCTCCATCATTCTAGGCATTGCAGTCAATTATCCCTTGCATTTCCTTTGTCACAAGCAGGAGGGTGGTGATTGGCGGACCTTGGTTTCGCCTCTTTTGATAGGCAATGTCACTACTGTGGGCGCCTTCTTGACGCTTGTGCCTCTCAAGGCCACTGCAACACGTGATTTAGGGCTATTCGCTGCGCTGATGCTTGTCGGTACGATACTGTTTACCCTGATATTCCTCCCACATATTGTCGGGAAGCTCAAGGTTCGGCTTGCTGATGAAGTGGTGGCAGAAGATTTTTCTGAAAGAGAAGAAAAGAAAAGAACACACAGGTATCTCGTCGGAAGTGTGATCCTTGCCATGACGGCCGTATTTGGGTGGTTCAGCCTCGATACACGGTTCGATACCGATCTGAACCATATCAATTACATGACCGATGTGCAACGTGCCGACTTCGTTCGTCTTTCGGAGATTCAGGGCCATAAAGAGGGGAGTGCTACAGTTTTTATGGCTGCACCAGATTTATCATCGTTAGAGGACAAGACAGACATCCTTCATCATCTGATTGAAGAGGGGAAGATAAATTCATTAAAGAATCCTGCCAGTTTGCTTCCGAGTACGAAGCTTCAGCGGGAGCGTCTTGCCCTTTGGAACAGCTATTGGAAACGTTTGGCACAAGAAGGACGTTTCGATTACACATCTTTCCAAAAGGAGGCTGTCCGAGCTGGTTTCACCGAAGATGCCTTTGCTCCCTTTGCCCATCTATTGTCCATGACATTGGCTGACACATGTGAGGTGGCAGGTTTCGAGCCCTTAACGAGCAGTATTCTAAATGGACTTGTCAATGGAGGAAGCGGAAAGCTGGTGGCACAGTTGTCTGTCCCCCTTGAGCATGTCGAGGAGGTGGAACGCCTTACCGGAGGTTTTGATTTGCCAACTTTGAACAAGCGTGTGCTTAATACGTTGACCGCTGATTTCAACTACATCGGAATAGCCTGTTCGCTCATCGTGTTTATCTTCCTTTGGATCAGCTTCCGACGCATTGAATTGGCATGTCTTGCTTTTTTACCGATGATTATTGGCTGGCTTTGGATATTGGGCATTATGCAGCTGCTGGACATTCAGTTCAATATAGTAAACATTATCCTTGCCACGTTCATCTTTGGTCAAGGGGACGATTATACCATCTTCGTGGTCGAAGGGCTGATGCGCGACTATCGTCAGGCAGTAAGGACTGGGAAACGGGTCAATAGCACGTTGAAGAGCTATCGTCGAAGCATTCTTCTCTCGGCCATTATCATGTTCATTGGCATCGGTACTTTGATTTTTGCAAAACATCCTGCTCTGCATTCACTGGCCCAAGTCACCATTATCGGCATGGGTGTCGTGGTGCTGATGGCGTGGATCATGCCACCATTGCTTTTCGATTGGCTTGTGGACCATGATAAATCTTTACAAGAATATATTTTAAAAGGAGAATAATATGAAAGAAAGAATACGAGCTTTGCTTGAGGACCAGCTTCCCCTGGTGGATTTGGATAGTGATGCACTTTATCAAGAACTTGATTCTTTGGGTGTAACCACCATCCTGATGACTCTTTCCGACGAATTCGGTATCGATCTCGACAGTCGAGATGCTACACCCAAGAACCTGCGTAGTCTCGATTCTGTTGTGGCTCTTGTCGAACGCAAACTCTCAGAGAAAACGTGAAATGGATTGAATATGTTGCCCATGTCGTGGAACGCTATCCTGATGATCTCGCTTTGATTTGTCATGGCGAGAAGATGACTTATGCTCAGTTGTGGACCGCAGCCAAGACGGAAGCACAACGTCTGCGTGAGTCGGAGCATGTGCGCGCGGGTCAATTCTATTTTCAATCCTGTACGCAGGATATTGCCTACGTCGTACGTTTCATTGCCCTGCATTTGATAGGTGCACTCTCGGATATCCTGTATACTACTGGTTCTACCGGTAAGCCGAAGGCAGTCTTGCTGAGCGAAGAAGGGATAGTGGCCAATGCCGAGAATCTCATCGACGCACATGGGTATCATCACGGCATGGTGTTTGTGGTATGCGGACCTTTGGATCATTTCGGGTCATGGAGTAAGATGTTGCCTGTGTTTAAGACGGGAGCCACTTTACATATCTTGGACGGAATGAAGGACATGGAGGCTTTGTTCGATGCACTTCGTCCTGTTCATTCTGCTACTTTTTTGGTTCCCAGTGCCATAAGGATGATGCTTCAATTGAATAGCGACCGCCTTGTATCTCTTGCCGACAGCATCGAGTTCGTCGAGACGGGTGCAGCTCCGATGGCCACTGTTGATATAGAGCGTTTACGCGAACTCCTTCCTCATACACGTCTTTACAATACATACGCAAGCACGGAGACGGGCATCGTCTGTACCTATCCATTCCATCTGCCTTCAGCCGAAGGTAGAGAAGGAGAAACTCCAAAACCTGTTCTTCAAGGATGTGTGGGCCCGATGATGAAGCATGCTAAGGTATCTATTGGCCCTGAAGGCAATATCAGTGTGAGTGGACCGATGCTTATGGCTGGGTATTTGAACGAAGATGTTGAGGGCAATCTGCAGCTTGCCCCGGTAGGAGAGATGTTTGAAACTGCCGACCTGGGATATTTAGACGACAAGGGATGTCTCTTCCTGACAGGACGTTCCAACGATTTCATCAATGTGGGAGGCTTGAAACTGAGCCCGGTAGAAGTAGAGGATGCTGCCGCTGGATTCACGGGTATTGAAGATTGTATCTGCATACCTGAACCTCATCCCTTGATGGGGCAGGTGCCCAAACTGCTGTTGACACTTAGCGAGGGCACAAAATTCAACAAACGTGAGTTGGCCAATTATTTGAAAGAAAAACTCATCGAGACGTGGAAAGTCCCGATGAGGTATGAAGTGGTTGATGAGATACGTAAGATGCCGAATGGCAAGAAGAATCGAAGAAGCTATCTTACATCATGTGGAGGCCAGCCTTGATGAGTGCCTGCACCGACATGGTCGGGTCTTTGGAGAGCAGTTTATTGATAGCTTTTTGTGCATTGGCCATCGGATAACCTAGCGCAATGAGTGCTTGAATTGCCTCATCGCCGTTCACATTGCTGGCCACAAGCACGCTTGTGTCGCTTGTCGCCGCGCTGATACCCAGCTTACCTACCTTGTCGCGAAGGTCCACAATAATACGCTGTGCCGTCTTTGCTCCAATGCCCTTGACATTTTTTAGTTGACGATCATTGCCGCTGCCCACCACGGCTACGAGCTCGTCGGGCGAAAGACTCGAAAGAATGCAGCGCGCCGTGTTTGGACCCACGCCACTCACAGTGATCAGCAGTTCGTAAAGGCCGCGTTCCTGTTTGGATGAGAATCCATAGAGTAGATGAGCATCCTCGCGGATGGCTTCGCTGATGTAAATCTTTTGAACCTGACCTTTCTTCAGATGGTCGTAGGTATATACCGAGATGGCACAAGCATAGCCAACACCGTTGCACTCGACGATAGCCGTGGTAGGATCAAGTTCGGTGATTTCTCCTTTTAAGTATTCGATCATATGACGTTTTATGTTCGTAAATGGTAATTTTTATGGTGCAAAGGTAGTATTTTTTTATCAAAATAACAACTTTTTTCATTTTTATTAATCAAAAATCGTCAATTATTTTTTTTTGTCATAACTATTGATTAAATTTGCGCCGTCAATAATTGAAGTTATTATCTGAAGTTTCCCACACCCCCAGAAGCAGCTGTGGCAGGGATATAACTTCAAAATTTAGCATGTTAAACCAAAACCTATAGGCATTTATTCTTTTTCTGCTTAAAAAGAGTAAACCTAGGCACGCTCTTTGAAATCTTGATTATATCTGAGGATGCATTCGAGATCCATTCTGGTCTCCGGATCAGCAATTGCCCTCTCGAGAAGGTCGTCCAAAGTGGAGTCGAAGAGCCTTGCGATTCTTTCCAACAGCCCT
>JAFZBE010000038.1 GCA_017561935.1 Bacteroidales bacterium
ACGGAATACCGTGATGATGATATCGCGCTCACTCTTCTTCTTTGCCTTGGCAAGCGAATTCAGGTAGAGCGTCACAAACTCATGCATGGCGAACGACTGCTCGTTGAGCATGGCGACTGTCTTGTTGAAAAACTCCAAGTCGGTGGTGTCGCGGAGCACATCGTCGCGTACCTTCATTGCCATATAGCTCAGCTCGTCGTATTTGAAGGTCGCAATCTTGCGTGTTTCAATGTCCTTCGACTTGTCTTCAGCTGTTTCCTTGGCGTTCTTCAGCAGTTCCTTGAAAACTTCTTGAGCCTGTGCCGTTGCCATTGTCAAACAACACATGGCTGCTATCATTAGAAATTTCTTCATCTTCTTGATCTCATTATGGTTTGTAAAAATCGCGGCAAAGATACGAAAAAGTTTCTAGTTTCTAGTTCCTGGTTTCTAGTTTTTTGAGATTATTAACGTATCTGCAGCTTAAGCGGCTATCTTGCCACGACATATTTGTGCAGGGTCTTGCGCACGGCACCTTGTCCCGCATAGAGCTCTTGCACCATACCTTCAATCTGCGAGCCAAGCCCAGCCTCGTAGAGGTCTACGCCGAACACATCCTTGCGACTATACAGGTCATGCAGACAGGAATAGTCTTGATTGGGCTTGCCCACCTCGAGTGGTGCCACGATGGCTTGCAGCTCAGCCAGCATGGGATCGGGTGAGGGCGTGAAGGGCTGACCATTGTCGTCGATTCCTTTCAGATAGCGTGCATAGCCGGCTAGTGTGAGGGGAATGAGCACGAGGTTCTGCTTGTCGAGACCACGTGCAAGGTATTTCTTGATTGTCTCACCAAAGCGGATGGGAAGTTTCTGGGAGGTATCCATTGCGATGCGCTGTGGTGCATCGGGCATAAAGGGATTGGGCAGTCGGCGGCTGATGACGGCACCGATGAACTCATACGGGTTTAGCACACCCGGATCGGTTACCACGGGCATCGCCTCTATATATCCCAGCTTCTGAACAAACGACCGCAGATCGGCATCGGCCATCTCGGCAGATATGAGTGTGTAGCCCAGCATGCAGCCATAGATGGACATCGCGGTATGTAGCGGATTCAGACATGTCGTCACTTTCATCGTTTCCACCTTGTCCACGGTTTCGCGTGTAGTATAGAGGGCACCACCCAGATGCAGCGGCGGACGTCCGTTGGTGTAGCTGTCTTCAATGACGAGGTATTGCACTTCCTCAGCATTGACGAATGGTGCAGTAAACGTGTGTTTCTCGGTTTCGATGTAATTGTTGTCTTCGAATCCATCGGCAGCCAACAGTTCCTTTACCTTCTCATGCGGGCGAGGCGTAATCTTATCGATCATAGACCAAGGGAATGTAATCTTCGATTCGTCTTTCAAGTAGTCAAGGAAGGCCGCGGGTACCAGTCCGTCGGCCACCCATCGCTCGGCATAGGCAAAGACACCGGCTTTCACCTTGTCGCCATTGTGCGAGCAGTTGTCCATTGACTGCACGGTGAGTGGTAGCTGTCCTGCCTGCCAGCGCTCGTAGAGTAGGGCACACACCTTTCCCATGGCAAAGATGGGGTGCAAGCCTCGCGCCAGGTCTTGTTCGTTGAACGAATAGCCTTTCTCGGTGATGGTGAAGGAGATCATCTGCAACGACGGGTTGCGGAATATCTGTACGAGACGTTTCCAGTCATCGAATTGCCAGTCGGCTTTTAGCGCCTCTGTCACCGAGGCGATGACTTTTTTCTCGATAGTGCCCGAAGACTGCAGGCTGACCAGCAGCGACAGGTTGTCGTAGGGTGCATATGCCTTGTCGATGACCTCGAAGTCGAAGGTCTCTGCCACGATAACACCCCGGTCGTACTTGCCTGTGTTCAGAGCATCGTTGAGGATGGCAGCAGGGAAGGCACGGAAGATGTTGCCACCCCCGAAGTGCACCCATGTAGGTTCGTTGTATGTCTTCTGCCGTACAGCGGCGATGTCGAACTTTGGAAGCTCATAGCCTTTTGCTTCCCACTCTGCGGCATCAAACTGGCCGCTCAGTATGTCTTTCAGTTTCATATTGTTGATGATTGATTATTATTTTGAGAGAAATTTTCGACCACGATAGATATAAATACCTTTGGGTAGTTTCCCGCTTCCATCTTCCACACGTCGGCCTTGCAGGTCGTATATCCCGTCGTGCATATCATTTCGCATATTTTCAATCTGCTGAATAGCGGTGGTTTCCTGCTCGGCCTGTATGCCAACTTCAGCAGCAGAAGTCCATGCGTTGTTGTTGATTTCCGACTTGGCGACGAACTTCAAATAACGTCCTTTGGTAGGTGTCTTCAACGTGGCCACCTGGAGCGATGTCGTATTCTTGAATTCACCCGTCACGACAGGGTTTCCCCATGTCTTTCCGTCGTTGCTGAGATAAACTTCGTAGGCTTTTACCATTCCATTCTGATTGCCATCCTGACGAGCCAGATAGGTAAAGGCAGTCACCTTATAGGATTGAATCATGTCGACAACTAGCGTGTGGGGACATTTGGGTTCGTTTGCTCCCCATTCGGTATGCCAGAATGTATCGTTCTTTCCATCAAAGGCCAAACGAGCTTCGTTTTCACCATGCTGGCTATCTACGCTGACCAGCTTCCATGCAGTCTTGCTAATGAACATATCAAAGCTATAGCTCATCACGGGGCTGGCGAGTAAACCGTCGGCAGTACAGTAGGCGTTGATAGTACATGCATCGTTGTGAGAGATCATAGAGGTGTATTTCTGATACTCACCACCGTCAATGCTATAGTAGATAGTAGCCTTCTTAGTAGTTGTAGTCATCTTGATACGTCCGTTGGTTTGACGTTCACAACTTACTGGCTGACAGACGGGCATGTCAACGCGTGCTGCTTTGGCTGCATTGATTTCGGCTGTGAGAGGAATTATAAAGAAACGGAAGGGCGTGTTGGCAGCACGTAACTCGTATTTATCCATGACCTCAGAACCGCAACTGGCATTGCCAAGTCCACGAGTGGCTGCATCGAGTGAGACAACCGTAGTGGTACAAGACTTGAACTGATAGGTGTGTTTTGAGCGGTTGTCACGATTGGTGTAATTGTCCTCTGGACGGAAGTGTACGGCAGAGGCTGCCATCTGTTCGGGAGCTACGAAAAGCAGTCCTCGTCCTTCTTCATTGGTAAGAGACATCCATCGTACTTCCTGCTTGGTGCCATGTTCCTGTGGAAGGATGTAGTCTTCACGCTGGTCGGTGACGGTGGTTTTATAAATTGCAGGCAGACATGCTTCCTTGCGATCACGATAGTTATCCCATGGGCCACGTCCGAACCATGATAGTTGTTCCATTGCGGAAGGCATCTCCAGCCGGAATCCCATTTTGGGAATGATGGTACCCGAAATAGACGGGCTTATAAAGGAGTTGACCATCATTGTACCATCGGCACAGACGATGAAATCGAGCATGACGGAGAATGAAGTGCCGTTCTGTCCCGTATAGACACTATTCAGTGCTACACTTACTGTCTTTCCATCACTAGAGGTCTGTATTTCCGACCCTGTGCACTTCACCGAAAGTTTGCTAAGGCCCATCGTGTCCCAATTGCTACTCTGATTTCTATCATTGTCGGTAGGAAGACGGAAAACACTGAGAAGCAGAGGCTTGCTAACCATTGATGTCCCATCATATGTGTAGTTAGTCAGCGTTCCTTGGGTCTTGCTGAACACGGCTTTGAATTTGCTGTTGGAAACCGTAACCGAAATAGATGTTTCATCAACATTTAATGCTTCCCATCCTAAGAGTTGGTTCAAATCGTACATAGATTTCTTGGCGACCTGCATAGGTAGTTTCTCTTCGGCTACGATATAACCAGCATCTGCCCAAGGGGTGGCTTCTTTTTGTTTTGCAGAGAACTGGATGAAATATTCCATGTCTTCCTGCCAGGTTATTTGAGGGGTTTCTATGCCAATTACTACGCTATCGCCAGCAGCGACCTCCTTGTCGATGATTCCGCCGTCAAGCTTGTTCCCCTCCTCATCCATCACAACATAGCTCACCTCGTAGTGCGAACTGGGAAGGAATGCCATCTTGTTCTTAAGGAGGTACTGGTAAATGTTGCCCTTCACAGGTTTGAATTCCAATGGCTGATAGACTTTCTTCGTGTTATACGATTTGGCGGTCAAGGTC
>JAFZBE010000039.1 GCA_017561935.1 Bacteroidales bacterium
CGTTTTCAGGTGCATTTTCAGCCTATTGAACGGCAATGCTCCGTTTTTTGAGGCCTTTTTTGAGGCTTATTGGTGTTAATTCGGCTGTCGCCAGGGTGTTTTTCGGCGTTTTGGTTGGGTGGTAATGCTCCGATTTATCCAATTTGATAGAGCACTGTGACGCGCGACATAGTGCTTTCGCGATTTGATGGAACACTCTGACGCGCGACATAGTGCTTGCACGATTTGATGGAACACTCTGACGCGCGACATAATGCTTGCGCGATTTGATAGAGCACTGTGACGCGCGACATGATGCTTCCGCGATTTGATAGAGCATTATAACGCGCGACATAATGCTTGCGCGATTTGATGGAGCACTCTGACGCGCGACATAATGCTTGCTACAAAGAAAGAAGCACTCTGTCGGGCGACAGAGTGCTTGCTGCTTTTAAAATCGCGGAATTTGGTTCAAGAGAGGTTAATGAACATCTTCGAACTCTTCATCCTCAGAGGGCGTAGTTTGTGCCAGGGAAGCATCTGTGGACTCTTCAGCGGTGTCGGACCCTTCCTTGAACCACTGTGCCATCTGCTCGTTTACTTTGGTCTCGATCTCGGGGGTGACACGAGTCTTGACACGATTATAAGCGATCGCGAGTGTGACTGCATTGTCGAGGAGGGACAGGATGGGACCGAAGTTATCCTTGTTCATGAGGTTGGGCATAAACTGATAGGCGAGGGCGGCACCGATGATGACCTTGTCGTAGGTTGGCGTGGTCTCGGCGAGCATGACATGATAGAGCTCGAGCGCCATTTTAGTGGCTTCCTTACCGGCAGTTTGTGCTCCACCCTTGATCTTCTCAAGAATCTCTCCAGACTTGAGGCCTTCCTGAAGCTTCTTTACGTAGTCATTGTTGGTGACGCCTTCCTTGATCTTGTTGACTAACTCGTTTTCGGTAATACTTTCCTTCGCTTTCTTGACGATGTCGTTGTCAAGAATGTTCTTGAACAGATCTTCTAACATGGTGTTGTGATTTTTATAGTGACTATAGACAAAAGTGATGTTTAATCGTCGGTGGAGATCCAACGTGGGTCACCGATGTTCTCGTCGTAGAACTTCATCTTCCAGGTGAAGTCACCATTGTCGGGATCGTTGAAGATCTGATAGGAGGTGAGCTCGCTGGGTTCGAGATCGACGATGTTGTTGCTGCCAAAGACGCAGTCGGCCGTACGGAAATTCTTGACTGATGCATCGATGGTGGTGTTGGAGCGTGCACCGCGAGAGGCTTCGGGATCGAAGGTCTTGCCGAAGATGCAGTACGAGATGGAGATGTCGGTGTCCATACCGTTGCAGTCGCAGAAGTAGCGGCCCGATGCGATGATGTTGTAGAATGTGCAGTAGCTGATCTTGACACCCTTGGCGATGGGGCTCTTTGATGCCTCGATGAAGCTGCGCTGTGCGGTGTTGAATGTACATCGTGTGATGATGAGCTCGTCAACTATCGAGTTGGCCTGTCCGATGTATATCTGCGAGTATCCGTTGGCGGTGGAGAGGTTGTAGCCGACGCAGTTATCGAACTTGATGAGTTCGTACTTCTGGTCGTTGCTGCCTTGTGTGCGGACGATGGAGCGTTCGAAGTCATGGAAGTAGCAGTCGTCGAACGAGAGCTCAGCCACGGTGCATGCGGCACTCTGATTGATGAGGTATTGGCAGCCGGCATCGACAATCTCGACATTCTGGAAGCGGATGTAGGCGTGGCTATCAACGAGGTTGACGCTCTTGCTGGGAGCAAGGACGGGCTTGGCTGCGCCAGCCAGGCCGAAGAAGGTGACTGACAATCCATCGGGGAACTTGACGGAGGTGTCGGAGCCTTCCTCGCTGGTGCCGTGGAGGCTGTAGGTGACGCCTGGCAGCATAGCGATGGTGATGCTGCACGAGTTGCTGCCTGCTGCTTCTTGTGCGGCTGCAGCCAGTTCGTTGATGAGTGTCTGTGAAATAAGTGTCTCACCTTCGGGCATCGTATATTTGAGTGATGCTGCGGGAATGGCAGCCGTAGTGGTACCTGTGGCGTTGCCGCGACGAGCGTCGCCGTTGTAGAGCACCACGCTGTAGGTGGTGGTGGGGGCGAGACCGGTGACTGTCTTTTCGCCCGCTGCTTTCTCGTCGCTGGTGATGTCGAGGCGTTGGTTGGCGTAGGCACCGCCATTGATGATGAAGTGGGTGACTTCGGCACCTGGAGTCCATGAGAAGCGAATCCAGCTGTCGTCTCGGTCGGCATCGGTGACGGGCCTCATGATTTGCTCGGCGCGTGTGGTGAAGTGGCGTTCTGAACCATCGATGTAGTAGTACCACTTGGAGCTAGGCGTACCGCTATTGGAGCAGGAACGCATGCGCAGGAAGTAGTCGGTCTCGCCGGCCAGTCCAGTGACCCTAAACGGTGTCTCTGTGGTTTCAAAGAGGAGCGAAGAGGACGAGACGTCGTCGAGGTAGAGGGAGTCGCGGCTGACTTCGATCTGATAGTAGTCGGCGCCTTCGATCTTGCCATACTCCACTACTGCGTAGGTGTCGCCACGTGTGACAGAGAGGCTGGTAGGGGTGAAGAGGCGGTTGAAGCTGCTGTCAACATCCCAGTCGTTGCCCTCGGTGCAGGAGGTGGCAGCGGCTCCAAGGAGGAGTGCTGCTGATGCACAGAATATGATATACTTGTTTTTCATATTATCCATGATGTTGTGGGTTGATTAATAACCGTAGGAATTCGAGATGGAATTGTTGGCATCCGAAAGAGTAGAGGTGGAGATGGGCAGAAGGTAGCGGTTGATGACGGTGGGGTTTTCGACCAAACCTGCGCTGATGGTGGGCATGTTGGTGATGTATTGATCGATGGTGAACTTGCCCCAGCCGTTGACCGAGTCAGTACAGTGGAAATCGGCAGCCGACATCCCTTCGGTGAGTGTGGTCCAGTTGACCGACTTCCAGTCGATGACTGACTTGGTGTCGTCGGTGTAGTTGAAGTAGAACTTGGTGGGCCACTTGTTGTTCTGCTCGATATTGGTGGCCGATCCGTCCTCCTTGGTGTCGTAGCTGATGAGGCCGATGGCATCGTAGTAGGTCTGCTTGGCCTCCTTGATTTTGGCAACGAGGAGGTTCCAGCGCTCGAGGTCAAACTTGCGGATGCCTTCGCCTACGAGTTCCCAGCCCTCTTCGTCAACGATGGCCTTGAAGAAACCTTCCTTGCTGGTGGGGAGGGATGTAATGTAGTCGTTCTGCGGTGTGGCGAAGGCACGGTTGTGTACTTGTGCAAGTGCCTCACGTGCTGTTATGCCTGCCCAGCCGTCGTAAGAGGCGTCGGGGCCTGCGAGTTCATTGAGTACCTCGGCGTATAGCAGCAGCACCTGCGAATAGCGCATACGTATGCAATCGATGCCGGTCATCACCTTCGAGCTGGCAACGGCATTGACGGCCTGCCACTCTTCGTTCATCCACTTCTGGTCCCACTTGCCGATGTAGAGCTGGAGAGGCTGGTTACTGGCGAATGTCTGCTTGCCGCTGCTGTACTGATAGGGCTGGCACGAGATGTCGCGACGAAGGTCACCCTGGTGATAAGAGTAGAAGTGCATGGCTGTGGTCTGTTGTTTGGCCGACGAGTTACCGTAGCCATAGACATTGCCGGCGCCGTTGTAGCGCGTGCCGATGGTGTAGCCGAGCTCACCACTGGTGTTCATCAGCATGGGAATCTGGAAGACGTCCTCGAAGTAGTTGACGTCGAGTTCGCGGGCATTGACGAGCTTCCAGTGGTTCTCAAACGAGGGGTTGAGCTTGTGCGGTCCGTTTTGGATGATGTCGGAGAGATAGGGGAGAGCTTTGCGGTAGAACTCGAGGTAGTTGGCATCGCGCTGTGTGGGATAGGTGGCATCGGAGTAGGATGCTGTCTCGTAGCCCGACTTTGCAGCCTCGCGGATGTTCCAGCCACCGCGCAGCAAGGCCACTTGTGCGTAGAGCGCCTTCGCAAAGCCGCGTGTGACGTGCTCGGTGGTGTAGCCGTTGCGTCCTGCCCAGGGGAGTAGTTCGGAAGCTTCGGCAAGGTCGTCGAGCAGGCGGTCGAGGATGACATCGCGGTCGGTCTTGGTGAGCTCATCGGTGACATTGTCGCTGGTGGTGGGCTCCATCTTCATGGGGATGTCGCCGAAGAAGCGGATGAGGTCGAGATAGAGCATAGCACGCAGGGTGAGTGCCTCGCCGAGGTACTGTCCCATGGTGATGCGTTGTTCGCTTGTGCCGTTGGCATAGAGGTCGCTGTTGCGGATGCCGTCGATGGCGAGGTTACAGTTTTCGATGACGCCGTACATAGCTGTCCAAAGCGTAGTGATCTTCGACCAGCCGCCTGCGGTAACGTTGATGTAGTTCATGTAGCTGCGTTCACTGGCAGCCGTGGTAGAGGAAGCTCCGCGCCCATCGACGAGCTCGATGTCGGAGTTAGTTGACCAAACGATGGGGATGTACTGCGAATAGGTAGCATCCTGAGTGAGGCCGCCATAGATCTTGTTGATGACGTAGCCTGTATAGTAGGTGGAATTGTAAACGGTCTCGGTGTTCTGCTCAGAGGGGGAGTTCTGATCGAGGAAGTCATCGCAGCCGGTCAGTGCAACCATGCCAAGCATAAGGGAGGCAATTCCAAGAATCTTTTTCATATTTTATGAGGTTTTGAGGTTCAGAATGTAACGTTGATGCCGGCTACCCATGAGCTGCTTCGCGGATAAGCTGCGAAGTCGATGCCTGGGCACATGGGATTGGAATTGGTGTCCACCTCGGGGTCGTTGCCCGAGTACTGGGTCCAACAGAGGAGGTTGTAACCGGTGCAATAGATGCGTACGCTCTCGAGATAGGCGCTCTTGACGAGTTTCTTCGGGAAGGTGTATCCGAGCGTCACGTTCTGGAGACGCAGGAACGAGGCGTCCTCGACGGCATCGCTGGTGATAACCGAAGTGGAGGCCGCTGCGGGGTTGTAGGTCGTAGCTCCACGGTTGATCTCAGCCAAGCGGTTCATGAGTCCGTCGGTGCCACCGTAGTAGGAGAGGGTGGAGCGAGAGGGACGGCCGAGGTTGAGGCCAGTCTCGGGATCGATCCAGGTGTAGCGACCGTTGGCGATGCTGTAGTCATCGACAAGGTTATAGTGCTGGCTGGAGCCCTGGAAGAACGAGGCGACGAGCTTGGTGCCGTTGACAATCTGGTTGCCTAGCGAATAGTTGCAGAACACTGCGAAGTCGAACCAACGATAGCGGCCGTCGATACCGAAGCCGCCGGTGATGGTGGGCACGGTGTTGCCGAGTTTTTGGAAGACAGCCTTGCCCTCGCCGTCAGCTTCGAGTTTGGGCGTGCCCGGGTAAAGTGTTCCGAAGTAGGTGTGGCTGGTGTTGTTGACACCGTCCTTGAGCACCCACTTTGAGCCGTCGTAGGTAATGTCGTCGGTCGAATAGTATCCGATACGCTTGAATCCCCATACTTCGCCGAGGCTGCCACCCTCGATGACGGAAAAGTCGCCGTCGGTGTAGTTGATGGCCGATCCTGCGAAACTGGAGGTCTGGTACGGGTTGTCGGAGTTGAGCTCGTCGATATTGCTCTTGTTGTATGCGATGTTGAAGTTGAAGTTGAGCGTGAAGTGCTTCGACTCGACAGCGGCGGCGTTGAGCGCGAACTCGACACCCTTGTTGGAGGTTTGTCCGAAATTCTGGTACTGGTAGGAGTAGCCGCTGGAGGAAGGCACCTTGGCGCGCATCAGGAGGTCGCGTGTGGTGTTCCAGTAGAGTTCGAAGTTACCCGAGAGTCGTCCGTTGAAGAGCCCATAGTCAATGCCGAAGTTGCGTGTAACTGTTGTCTCCCAATTTAGGTTGGGGTTGGCGAGGTAGGTGCCATGTTCCATCATCGGCGTATTGGCTTCGCCGAAGCCCGGGTGCTTGCCGCTGTTGCCCGCCATCGAGTAGGTTGTCTTGAGTAGGCCCGAGGTGATGCGGTTGTTGCCTGCAGTGCCGTATGAGAGGCGCAGCTTGAGGTTGGAGAGCCAGCCTGCGGTGCCTTTCATGAACTCCTCGTCGGAGAGACGCCATGCAAGGGCTACGGAGGGGAAGGTGCCCCAGCGGTGTCCTTCGCCGAACTTGGAGCTGCCGTCGGTGCGGACGGTGACGGTGAGCAGGTATTTCTGCATCATGGTGTAGTTGATTCGTCCGAAGAACGAGAGCATGTTATCGTCGGCCTTGATGTCTGACTCGTTGGGAAGGGCGGTGCCTATGGCGGTGTTGGCGAGGATCTCGCTGATGGTGAGCGATGTGGGGAAGTTGACGCTGGTATGTACGCGATCGACTTCGTTGCTGGAGCTCCACTCCTGACCGATCATGACATTGAGGTGGTCGCGCTTGCCAAAGAGCTTCTTGTTATCGTAGGTGATGGTGTTGGCATTGCGCCAGTTGCGGTAGTCACGGGTAGTGAACTGCGCCTGAGGCGCGGTGGTGTAGCCTATCTTGGTGTTGTAGCGTGCAGCGAGCTCCTCATAAACCTGGTCGGTGTTGTAATAGCGCCATCCGTAGCCGAACTCGGAGCGTACAGTCCACCCAGCGAATGGCTTCCAGTTGACGCCGGCATTGTAGTCTTGGCGGAAGCGGCGCTGCTTCTTGTAGGTGGCGTCGAGACGTGTCGATGGATCGACGCGCTGCGAGGTGGAGTTCTCTTCGTCTTCGTCGCCACTGCTGAGCACGTTGATGGGAGCGAAGCGGATGGCTTGTCCGACGATGGAGTTGGAGGCGTTGCCTTCCTGTTCGGAGCCTGAGCTGAGGCCGTCGATGATCTGATAGGCGAGACGAGCGTTAAAGTCGAGTGAGAACCATTTGTTGAGGTTGGCGTTGATCTTGGCGGCGACGTTGTCCTTGCGGAAACCCGACTTGCGCATGATGGCGTTCTCATCACCGTGGGCGTACGAGATGTTGAACTTCATGTCCTTGGTGCCGCCCGAGATATTGGCGTTATATTGGATCTGGTTGCCGGTTCGTCCGAAGAGCTCGTCTTGGTAGTCGCGTCCCTCGACGGACTTCCAGATTTCAAGGTCGCTGAATGAGCCATAGTTCGAGACAAAGCCTGCCGACTGTGATGCCGATGCTATCTCATATTGGTAGTATGCGTACTCGTATGGGCTGAGCACCTTCTGGAGGCGTGTGGCCTGCTTCCAGCCGTATGAGGCGTTGAGGCTGACCTGTGTCTTGCCTTCCTTTCCAGACTTTGTGGTGACGATGATAACACCATTGGCGCCACGAGCGCCGTAGATGGCCGTCGAGGAGGCATCCTTGAGGACATCGATGCTCTCGATTTCTGAAGGAGCAATGTCACTGATTGATGCTACGGGGAACCCATCGACGATATAGAGCGGGGAGTTGTCCTGCGAGAGTGAACCACCGCCGCGCACACGTATCTTGACATCAGCGTCGGGCGAGCCTTCGGTAGTAGTGACGTTGACGCCAGCCATCTTACCGGTGAGGGCTTCGGACGCGCTGGTGACGGGCGTAGCCACGATGTCCTTGGCCTTGATGGAGGTGACGGCACCGGTGAGGTCCTTTTTGGCAACAGTACCGTAACCTACTACGACAACTTCCTCGAGGTTCTGCTGGTCCTCGAAGAGTTGCAGGTCATACTGTGACTGCGCATCGACCTTTACCTGCTTTGTGGTAAAGCCCACAAACGAGAATTCCAGCACGTTGCCGTTGCTGACACCTTGTAGAGAGTAGTTGCCATCGAAGTCGGTGATGACACCATTTGTAGTACCTTTGACGACCACGTTTACGCCAGGGAGCGGTTCGCCGAACTCGTCGGTGACAACGCCGGTCACCGTTCGACCTTGGGCAAAGGTAGTCACAGCAAGCATTCCAACTACAATAGTAGCTGATGCTTTCCTAACTAGATCCTTAAAAATCATAATATGTGTTGATTATTTGATAAATGAGTATTGCCGAGATTACATCGAGAAAACATAAATGGAGCGGTTGAAGAACAGCAACACTTATTGTACGCCGCTGAATAGACCGAAGAGGTGGGCGTCGATATCGTCGGTGACCTTGAGGAAGTCGGTGGGGTTTTGTTCGAAGTTGCACGTGTCGCCATCGATGATGACGAGATTACCCTTGTAGTCCTTGATCCACTCCTCGTAGCGTTGGTTGAGACCAGCGAGGTAGTCGAGCGACATGGTCTGCTCGTAGTCGCGTCCGCGTTTGTGGATGTGGTCAACGAGGTTGGCCAGGGAACTGCGAATATAAATCATCAGGTCGGGCAGGCGTGTGAGGGCGATCATGGTGTCGAAGAGGTCGCTGTAGTTGTCGAAATCGCGGTCGGACATCATGCCCATATCGTGGAGGTTGGGTGCGAAGATGCGGGCATCCTCGAAGATGGTTCGATCCTGAACGATGGTTGCCTGGGACCTCGATATCTCGACCACCTCTTTGAAGCGTTTGGCGAGGAAGTAGATCTGGATATTGAACGACCAACGCGGCATATCGGCGTAGTAGTCGGCGAGATAGGGGTTGTTGTCAACGGGCTCGAAGCGAGGCGTCCAACCGTAGCGCTTGGCGAGCATCTTGGTGAGCGTGGTTTTGCCGCAACCTATGTTGCCTGCTATTGCAATGTGCATGGGGTGTAGTGTTTTGAGGGGTGTTTTATAGTTGCTACAATACTTAGAGGGCTAGCGTATCTGAGGTGCCAAGGGCCGCATCGATGCGGTCATAGACCTTGAGCATGTCGGTGGGGTTGGTGAAATCGTATTGGGTCTTGTCGAGGATGAGGACACGACCTGGATACTTGTTGTTGATAAAGTCTTCGTACTTGTCGTTGAGGCGTGCTAGGTAATCGAGCGGCATCTGGCGTTCGTAATCACGCCCGCGCTGTTGGATGTTGCGGATGAGGTAGGGGATATCGGCGCGAAGGTAGATCATAAGGTCAGGAAGACGAGCCACAGACATCATTTGGTCGAAGAGGTCGAGATAGGTTCGGTAATCGCGCTCGGAAAGAGCTCCCGACTCGTAGTTGCACGCAGTGAAGATGTGGACACCTTCGAAGATGGAGCGATCCTGCACAATGGGGATGGGGCTTTGGGCGATGGCGAGCAGGTCCTTGAAACGCTCTTTAAGGAAATACACCTCGAGGTTGAACGACCATCGGGGGATATTGCTGTAGTAGTCCTCAAGGTAGGGATTGTAGTCCACAGCCTCGAAGCGCGCCTGCCAATGATAATGCTGGGCGAGCAGTTGGGTGAGCGTCGTCTTGCCGCTTCCGATATTGCCCGATATTGCGATGTACATGTTCTCTGGTGGAGTGTGTTTGGTGGAAATTGCACTGCTTAATACGCCGCAAAGGTAACAAGAAATTGCCAATGAACCAAATTTTTGGCGTGAAAAGCGTGCAAAAAAAGGGTAATTGTGTTGAAAAATCCTAAATATTTTGGAGTTTTCGCGGATTATGTGTATATTTGCGCCGCTTTTTAAATAAGGATAATAAAACGTCATATATGAAGAAACTGATCATTGGCCTTGCAGCAATGCTGGCCCTTACCGTGCAGCCGAATGAGGCTGGAGCAAAGACAGACAAGAAGGACCCTGTGGTGATGACCATCGCAGGGCGGGACGTGAAGCGTTCGGAGTTTGAGTATTTCTACAACAAGAACAACGGCCAGGAGGTGGCCGAAGAGAAGACTTTCGACGAGTATGTCGATCTCTTTGTCAACTACAAACTCAAGGTGGCCGAGGCATATCGTCAGGGTGTCGATACCACTCGTTCCTACATAGATGAACTGGCAGGCTACCGCAAGCAGATTGCCGAACCTTACCTGCAGATTCAGGGATGGCCCGATAGCTTGCTCCAACAGGCCAAGGATCGTCACAAGTGGGAGGTGAAGGCCAGTCACCTGTTGCTGATGTGCAACGAGGAGACGTCGCAGAATGTCGTCGATAGCCTTCACGACGTGCTGGTGGAGCTTCAGCATGAGGTGGCGCAAGGTGCCGACTTCGACAGCCTGGCCCGCCAGTATAGCCAGGAACCTGCGGCACGACAGACGGCCGGCGACTTGGGTTACTTCTCGTCGCTTCGGATGATCTATCCTTTCGAGCAGGCTGCATTCACCACACCGGTGGGTGGTACGACGATTGTCAGGACACGTTTCGGTTGGCACCTTATCAAGGTGTTCGACAAGCGTGAGAATGAGGGCGACGTGCTCGTGGCACACATCATGAAGAACATGCAGCAAGGTCCATTGTCTGACGAGATGCCCGACCCGAAGCAGCAGATTGACTCGATTTACAATGTCCTGCTTGCTGGCGGCGACTGGGACAAGCTGTGCCTTGAGAACAGCGATGATGTCCGTACAGCCCCCGAGGGCGGTGCTTATCCGTGGCTGAACCGTTATTCTGGCTTCCCGAAGGAATGGCTCGACGTGTGCTACGAGTTGAAGGAGAAGGGCGAAATCTCTCGTCCGTTCAAGACACAGTTTGGCTGGCATATCGTCAAGTTGCTCGACAAGCGCAAGGAAGCTCCTGCCGACAGCGCACAGGATGCCAAGCTGAAAGAACAACTTGCCAAGGACCCCGAGCGCATCAAGGCAGGACAAGAGGCCTATGTGAAGCAGTGTCGTGGTCGTTTGATGGCCGACAAGAAACTGCGCAAGGTGGCTGCCGATTGGAGTGACGAGCAGGTCCTTGAGTGGGCCGATAAACAGTTGGAGACCGAGAACGAGGACTTCCGCAACCTTTATCGTGAGTATCACGACGGATTGATGCTCTTCGATGTGAGCAGCAAGGCCGTTTGGGACAAGGCCAGCCAGGACACCCTGGGCCTGCAGCAGTACTTCGAAGCACATCGCAAGGATTTTGCTTTCGACAAGCCCCGCTTCAAGGGTGCCTTCATCGAATGTGCCGACGATGATGCACTCTATGCCAAACTCAAGGATATCTACGAGCACAATGCGCCTATTGCCGCTGCCGACGTGGTGCGTAAGGAGGTGCTCACCGACACCATTCTTACACCCAACCCGAAGGCTCCGCGTTTCCACATCGTCAATGGGCTCTTCTCGGAGGGTGACAATGCCTGCATCGATGCCGAGCGTCTGCATGTGGAAGGTGCCAAGTTCACACCGAAGGAAAAGATGCCACGAGTGATGACCTACGGACAGGTACTTACCGAGCCTGATGAACTGGCTGATGTGCGTGGCGCTGTGGTTGCCGACTACCAGACCGTACTCGAGGAAGCATGGGTAGAAGAGCTGCGCAAGAAGTTCGACGTGAAGCTTAATTGGAAGGAACTGAATAAGCTGAGATAAGTAAAGATACAGCATGAAGAAACGACTATTGACGCTTGCAGTCATCTTGGCAGGAGGACTGCAGCTGATGGCCCAGGAGGCCGAAAATATCATTGACGAGATCATCTGGGTGGTGGGCGACGAAGCTATCCTGCGCAGCGAGGTGGAGAATGAGCGCAAGCGCATGCTCTACCAGGGCGAGAAGATTGACGGTGACCCCTATGGTGTCATCCCTGAGCAGATGGCTATCCAGAAGCTCTTCCTCAACCAGGCCATCATCGACTCTATCGAAGTGAGCGACGATCAAGTCGAAGCTCAGGTCGATGCACAGATGAATATGTTCATCGCACAGATCGGTTCGAAGGAGAAGCTCGAGGAATACCTTGAGAAACCCATCAGCCAGCTTCGCAGCGAATGGCGCACAGGCATCCGCAACAACGGCATCATGCAGCAGATGCAGCAGAAACTTGTCGAGGATGTGACCATCACACCCAGTGAGGTGCGTCTGTATTTCGAACGTCTGCCGAAGGACAGCATCCCGTTCATCGAGACCCAGGTCGAGGTGCAGATCATCACCCTGCAGCCACAGGTGAGCAAGCAGCAGGTCGATGAGATCAAGAACCGCCTGCGTGACTTCACCAACCGCGTCAACACGGGCGAGTCGGAGTTTTCGACACTTGCCATCCTCTATAGTGAAGACCCGGGAAGTGCGGCCATGGGCGGCGAGTTGGGCTTCAAGGCCAAGGGTGCCTACGTGCCCGAGTTCTCGGCCGTGGCCTTCCAGCTCACCGAGCCCGGCAAGGTGTCGAAGGTTGTCGAGACTGAGTTCGGCTACCACATCATCCAGCTCATCGAACGTCGTGGCGACCGTGCCAACTTCCGTCACATCCTGCTCACTCCAAAGGTGAGTGCAAAGGAACTGGCCGATGCACGTGCCCGCATGGATACGCTTCGCATGGATCTCGATTCGGCAAAGTTCAGCTTCGAGGAGGCTGCCCGTTACTTGTCGAGCGACAAGAACACTCGCAACAGTGGTGGTATGATGACCAGCGAACGCACCGGTGCCGCGCGAATGACGATGGACGAGTTGCCTGCTGAGGTGGCCCGTGTAGTGGCCCGCATGGAGGTGGGTGAAATCTCAAAGCCCTTCGTCATGAAGGACAGTAAGACGAGTCGCGACCAGGTGGCCATCGTTAAGCTGAAACGCCGTGTGCCAGGGCATAAGGCCACCTATTATGACGACTACCAGACGGTGAAGGAGATTTATGAGCAGCACCTGCGTCAGGAAATCATCGAGAAATTCATTCGCGAAAAGCAAAAGACGACCTACGTGCGCATCAAACCCGGGTGGGAGAAATACGATTTCAAGTATCCGGGATGGGGGCAGCATGATTAACACATCTTTTCTTTGAAGAAGACGAGAAACAGCATATTGACACTCGCAGTCGTAGCGATGGCTACGGCGTTAGGTCTTGCGCAGCAGCAACAAACGCAGCCGCGCAAGATTTACCTGCTTCATGCCAATACGTTAAGTTACGACAAGCGTGAAGATCCCGACCGACAGACACTGCGCGGCGATGTCCAATTCCGTCAGGATTCGTGCTACATGTACTGCGACTCGGCATATTTCTACGAGAATTCCAACTCGATGGCTGCTTTCGGCCACGTGAAGATGCGACAGAGCGATACGCTCTTTGTCTATTGCGACTCGATGTTCTACGACGGAGATGCGATGTTCGGTGAACTCTACGACAACGTGCATCTCATCCATCGCACCAAGACGGCCAACACCAACCTCTACACAAGCTATATGACCTACGACCGCGAACTCGAGGAGGCCAACTATCCCGACACGGGTGTGATGGTCGATTCGCTGGTTCATCTGCGTAGCCTCATCGGTTGGTATTATCCGCCGCAGAAACTGGCCTTCTTCCAGTATGATGTGGAGGGCAGAACCTATGAGCGCAACGACCAGTGGAAGAGAGTAGGCTCGATGCCGCCGCACGACTACTACCCCGACGACGAGCGTCTAAAACCCGAGTTCATGCTCTTCAGCGACACGCTTCGCTACGATTTTCGAAACAACCTGGCCACCGTGTTGGGCCCATCGCGCATCGTCAATGACTCATCGACCGTTCATACCCGACGAGGCCATTTCAACACCAAGACCGAGCTGGCAAACCTCTATGAACGTTCGTGGGTCGAGAGCCCGGGACGTTATGCAATCGCTGACACGTTGTTCTATAACGTCAAGGCAGGCTATGGTGAGGCATGGGGTGACATCTATGCCATCGATACCACCGACAACATGGCCGTGAAGGGCGACTACGCCTATTACATCGAGAGTGATAGCGTCCCGCAGATGGGTTTCATCACAGGCCATGCTTTAGCAATGGAGTTCAGTAGTGGGGATACGCTTTACCTGCATGCTGATACGTTGCGAGCCTTCACCGTCATCGACCATATTCTGGCCGACACGTTGAGCCATACCGAGGCCATCGATACACTGGGCAACACCCAACTGGTCATCGATAGTATCATGCCCGAGCATTACGATACGTTGCGCTATATGCATGCCTACCATGGCGTGCGTTATTACCGATCTGACATACAGGGTGTGTGCGACTCGCTCATCTATTCGATGCGTGACACCCTGGCCACTTTTGTGGGCAATCCGGTGATGTGGAACAACCAGTATCAGATCCGTGGTGACTCAATCTTCGCCATCGTGGACCGTGAAGGCATACATCGGGCGATGATTCACCCCAATCCCTTCCTGACACAGAGTCATGACGAGAGTCTGGCTGTCAATGCCGATACGCTCACCGAAGAGGAGCGTTTGGCCTTGCGCATCGACTCGCTGCACTATGACCAGATCCTTGGGCGCGACCTCGTCTGCTACTTCGATTCGGGCAAGGTGAGCCGAATGGATATGAGCGGAAATGTGCAGATCATCTATTACCCTGAGGAGAGTGACAAGACAATCATCGGGCTCAATCAGATGATCGGCAATTACCTGACGGTGTGGTTCAAGGACCAGAAGATGGAGAAACTGAAGCTTTGGCCCCAGGTGGTGGGTTCGTTGACGCCCATACAGTTGGTGACCGACGACATACTTTATCTTGAGAATTTCCGCTGGATGGCATACCTGCGTCCCGCAGGGCCCAAGGATGTCTTCCGAGGCATCGAGATGAAGAAAGAGGACAAGGTGGAAGTCCCACGATTGTTTAATGACGATGAGTTGAATGGATATTAGGGAATAAATAACATTAAGGAACTATGGCATCAATATTCAGTACTAACAAACCCAAGCGCTTCGAGCACGTAAGCCACTTCACCAAGAACGAGCGCAAGCAGTGGCTTGAAGCACGAGTACGCAAGGTGAAGCGTGAGATGGGAGAACTGCCCGACGAGGAACTCAAGGCCGAGGAGATAATCCGTGGCACGTTCATCCAAGGCACGAAGCATCTGAAACGGCGCAAGGAAAAAGAGGACGCCGAAGGCGGACAGGGTAACCGCTACATCAAACTGGCGGTGGCCATTGTGGTCATGATCATCATCTTCGTCTATTTGATCAAGTCTATTTAATCAGCGGCATGGATATCATCCATCTTCTTCCCGACTCGGTAGCCAACCAGATAGCCGCTGGCGAAGTGGTACAGCGTCCGGCCAGTGTCGTCAAGGAACTGCTTGAGAACAGCATCGACGCCCACGCCACGCAGATACAGATTGTTCTGCGTGAAGCAGGCCGTGAGCTCATTCAGGTCATCGACAATGGCATCGGGATGAGTCCCACAGATGCGCGCATGGCTTTCGAGAAACATGCCACCTCGAAAATCGAACAGGCAGCCGACCTCTTTGACCTTCATACGATGGGCTTCCGTGGCGAAGCCTTGGCCTCGGTAGCAGCTGTTGCCGAGGTGGAGTTGCGTACCCGTCGCCGCGAAGACGAGGCTGGCGTGCTGATAGCCTTGGCGGGCAGTCAGCTGCAACGCCAGGAGCCTTGCGCCTGTCCGGCTGGTGCCAACTTCCAGGTGCGTAATCTTTTCTATAATGTCCCTGCACGAAGAAAGTTCCTCAAGAGCAACCAGACCGAGCTCTCGAATATCATGCAGGAGATACAGCATGTGGCGTTGGCTCATCCACAGGTGGAGATGACCGTGACGCACAATGACGTGATGGTGTTGCAACTTACACCCGGAACGTACAAGCAGCGTATTGTGCAGTTGTTCAGCAAAGGACTTTCGCAGCAACTCTTGCCCATTCAGGTCGAGAACGATCTGATGAATATCTCTGGCTTCGTGGGTGCCCCTGAGGGTGCTCGCAAGAAGGGAGCTCTTCAGTTCTTCTTCGTCAATGGCCGTTTCATGAAGCACCCTTATTTCCACAAGGCCGTGCTTGAATGCTATCAGGATCTCATTCCTGAAGGGACGCAGCCCAACTACTTCATCTATCTGCTGGTCGATCCGCAGAGCATCGATGTCAATATCCATCCCACCAAGACCGAGATCAAGTTCGAGAACGAGTCGGCCCGTTGGCACATCCTGATGGCCACTATCCGTGAGGCTCTTGGCAAGTACAATGCCGTGCCCACTATAGATTTCGACCAGGCTGATGCTCCTGAAGTCGAGCCACAGTATTTGCCCAACAACAAACCCGGTAGCGAACCTCGGCCACGTTTTGAGGACTACAATCCTTTCCGTCAACAGCCTCCTGCGCATTGGGAATCGCTCTACGACTTGCCCTCAAGGATGGATGGTATGTTATCCTCGCGTTTGGACTCCCCGTCATTCCCTGCCGACGAAGGGATGGAACTTCCAAGTGCCATGGATTTGCTGAGCGGCCTCTCGGACGACGAGAAACCGCAATCCACCAGACGTGTGCCATATCTCCAGGTCGGCAATCGCTATATCGTCGGCAATGCACGGGGTGGCATGATGCTCATCGACCAGCATCGCGCACATCTTTGCATTCTCTACGACCGCTATCACCACCAGATCAGCAATCGCCAAGGCTTGACCCAGCATGAACTCTTCCCCGAGATGATTGAAGTGTCGCCCGCCGACGAACCCCACCTTCAGGCCATCCTTCCCGAACTTGGCTATCTGGGTTTTGAGCTCGACAACCTGGGCGGTGGCACCTACGCCGTCAATGGCAAGCCCGCTTCGTTGGATAGTTCGGTCAACATCCACGAGCTTATGCTCCAGATGATTGAAGCGGCCCGCGAAGAAGTGCATGGCGTGGGTGAGGAACTCGACCGACGTCTTGCCCTTCGTCTGGCCAAGGCCCAGGCTATCCCCTACGGACGTCAGATTGGTGAGGAGGAGATGCAGCAGCTTGTCGATAGCCTGTTGGCTTTGCCCGACCATCAGATGACCCCCGACGGGCATCCAGTGATGACATTAGTGCCCAACGATGTGTTGGCTTCTCAATTGTAATTAATTAACCAAAGATATGAATTACGGTATTTGTCTTCAACCTTATATTCCCATGCGTGCCTCGGCCGCTGAGCAGTCCGAGATGACCAACCAGCTCATCTTCGGCGACACTTTCCAGATCCTCGAGGAGATTCCCCGATGGTATCGTATCCTTCGTGACTGCGACAACTATGAAGGCTGGATCGACTGGAAGACGGCTACGTTGATCGATCCGATCGAGTATCGCCGTTATCTCGATCTCTCCCCTGAAGCCCCGTTGCTTCGTCAGCCCTTCAATCCCGTGCAGCGCACCGAGCATGGACAGTCCGGATCGGCTCATCTGTCGTGGGGCAGTCGTATCTTCGACCTCGACGAGACGGGCATCACGTTCCGCATGCATGGCATCCGCTTCGATGTGCCCTCGATGAGCTATGTCCAGCCGGTACATGCCAGCTCGATGTCGCGCAAAGCCCTGACCAAATACGTTATCCAGCAGGCTCAGATGCTGCTCAACACGCCTTACCTCTGGGGCGGTGTTTCTGCAGGCGGTGTCGATTGTTCGGGCTTCATCCAGACGCTGTTCCGCTTCATCGGTATCGACATGCCACGCAATGCGTCACAGCAGGCCATGAAGGGCAAGGAAACCAGTTTCGAGGAACGTGAGGCAGGCGATTTGGCCTTCTTCACGATGGAACCCGAATCCAACAGGATCACACACGTGGGTCTGGTGGCCGATAATGGTCGCGTGCTTCATGTGAGCGGTTTCCTGCATTATGATGAATTGCGTCCCGAGGGCATCTGGAATATCCAGCGCAAGGAGATTTCCCATACCTTGGTGTGCATTAAGCGATATTTCTGATGGAACAGCGTTTGATAGAACAGTTATACGAGGCCTACCTTGCCCATCCCGGCATCACCACCGACAGCCGTAAGGTTTCTCCCGGACAGATCTTCTTTGCCCTGAAAGGCGAGCGTTTCGATGGCAATGCCTTTGCAGGTGAAGTGCTCGCTAAGGGTGCTGCCCTTGCAGTGATCGACGACGAGAGCCGCAGTCAGGAGGGCACATTCCTGGTGCCCGATGTGCTCACCGCACTCCAGCAGTTGGCGGCCTACCATCGTCAGCAGTTCCGCAAATGGGATCGACCAGTCAAGGTAGTAGGCATCACGGGCACCAACGGCAAGACCACGACGAAGGAACTGATCCGTTCGGTGCTCGGCAAGAAGTACAACGTGCTGGCCACCGAGGGCAACCTGAACAACCAGATTGGCGTGCCGTTGACTCTCCTCAAGGTCAAGCCGGAGCATGAGATTGCCATCGTTGAAATGGGTGCCAACCACCCCATGGACATCGCCGAGCTCTGTGCCATCGTTCATCCCGATTACGGACTCATCACCAATGTAGGCAAGGCACATCTCTTGGGCTTCGGTTCGCTCGAAGGTGTCATTGCAGCCAAGACCGAACTCTATAAGAGCGTGGCTGCCGATCAGGGCATCATCTTCATCGATTCCTTCAACCGTGACCTGCTGAACAAGGCCATCGCCTATGGCGTGCAGTGCCGACCCTATCTGCCTGGCACGGTGGAGGATTGTTCGCCCTACCTCTCGCTCAAGATCTACGACACCGAAGAACCCGACCCTGTCCTTGTGCAAACCCACCTCATCGGCAGTTACAATGCCATCAACTGCCTTGCAGCAGCAACCGTAGGACGTTATTTCGGCGTAACCATCGAACAGGTGAAGGAGGTCATCGAAAGCTACGAGCCGCAGAATATGCGCAGCCAGCTTGTCGATCTCGGCCATGGCAACCAGCTCATCATGGATGCCTACAATGCCAATGCCACCTCGATGAATGCCGCACTGACATCGTTCAAGATGAACCATGCGCCGCACAAGAGTGTCATCCTGGGCGATATGCGCGAATTGGGAGCCGAGTCGCAGCGTGAACATGCCGTCATCCTCGATTACCTCTTCACTTCGGGCATCCAGCTCGACTGCATCGTACTTGTGGGAGAGGAGTTCTGCAAGGCATTCAAGGCACACGGCATGGCGCTTGCTGCGCAGCATCCGATGAATGTGCGCTGCTTCATGAATGTGCAGGACCTTATCGACGATGAGGCAACCTTGCACAACCTGGGAGGAACAATTCTCGTGAAGGGAAGCCGTTCCATGCAGCTCGAAAAGGCGGCCGAGGCTATCAAGAATATTTTCATTCATCACGAATTAAAGAATTAAAAAATTCTATAATTCTCAAATTCTTGACAATTAAAAAAAAGTCGTGAAACTCTACCTCTTCCGTCACGGACAGACCGATTGGAACAAGGCACATCGATTCCAGGGACATATCGACATCCCGCTCAATGAGTTTGGGCGGGAATTGGCACGCATCACGGCACGCAACTGGCCCATCGTTCCCTACGACCGCGTCTATTGTTCTCCTCTCATCCGTGCTGTCGAGACGGCAGAGATCATCCTTGATGGTAGGCCCGAGCAGACGTTGATCCAGACGGATTCGCGTATTATCGAATTCGGCTTCGGTCCAAGCGAGGGACACAATATCGACGAGGCAGCTGCCGATCCCCGACATCCGATGTATAACCTGCTGCATCATCCCGAGCTTTATCATCCGACCGATGGCGCCGAGTCGTTCCAGGACCTCGTCGATCGGTCAGGAGCGTTTCTCCGCGACGAGATTCTTCCGCTCGAAGCGAAAGGCCTGCAGAACATTCTTGTCGTGGCGCATGGTGCCCTGATTCGCGGCATCGTCTGTGCTGTGGGCAAGAAGGAGATTCGCGACTTCTGGGCATGTCCCTATTACAATTGCAGTCTCACGACCCTTGACATCACTCATGGTGAAGTCACTCTCGAACGCGAAGCCGAGGTGTTCTACGATGCTTCCGGCAGCTTCGGTGGCTTCATATCTAAGAAATGATTTTTATAAACCGCACATGAAAAACCTGAAATTTCTTATCCTGACCACTTCGCTGCTCGTAGTCACTGCTGCGGGGATGTCTCAGCAACTGCCATTGCAGAACCATCATCTGATGTGGTATGACCGCCCTGCCGTGCTTTGGACCGAAGCCCTGCCTTTGGGCGATGGCCGACTGGGTGCCATGATGTTCGGCAACCCGTTGCAGGAGCGTTTGCAGCTCAACGAGGAAACCCTCTGGGCAGGCAATCCCAACAACAACTACAATCCCGAGGCAGCCGAATGGATTCCCAAGATCCGCGAGCTCGTTTTCCAGGGACATTACCGTGAGGCACAGGACCTTTGTACCCGCTATGTCAAGTCGCCCACCAACCAGGGCATGCCCTATCAGCCCTTCGGCGACCTGTTTGTCAATTTCAGCGATCAGCTGGGTTATTCGAATTATCGTCGTTCGCTCGACCTCGACAGTGCATTGGCTGTGGTCGAATATGATGTCAACGACGTACACTATCGTCGCGAGTGTTTCACTTCGTTTGCCGACAGTGTTGTCATCCTGCATCTGACGGCCTCCCATCCGGGCAAGCTCAGTTTTACTGCCACCATGACGACACCTCAGCAGGATTGTCGCATCAACGATGTTCCCGAAGGCATCACCTTGCACGGAATGACCGGTGGACATGAGAAGTTGGGAAGCCGTCTGCGTTTCTTTGGTCGAGCTGTTGTGAAGAATCGCGGAGGTCGTCAGAGCATCTGCAATGGTATCATTACCGTTGAGGATGCCGATGAGGCCACGATCTATGTGTCCATCGCTTCGGCTTTCCAGAACTATCGTTCGATCAAGGGTGACGAACGGGCACGTTCGGCCAACCAGATGCGGCTAGCCCTCCAAAAGGACTATGCCCTTGCTCGCAGCCAGCATATCGCAGCCTATCAGGCATTGGCCGACCGCAACACGCTTTGGCTGGGGGAGGACAAGTATGCCGACCGCACCACCGTCGATCGTCTCCGCGATTTTGGCAAGACGCACGACAAGCATCTCGTCGCGATGTATTATCGTTTCGGGCGTTACCTGCTCATCTCCTCTTCACAGCCCGGTGGACAGCCGGCCAACCTGCAGGGCATCTGGAACGACAAGATGCTCCCCTCGTGGGATAGCAAATACACCTGTAACATCAACCTTGAGATGAACTACTGGCCTTCGGAGGTCTGCAATCTCTCGGAACTCAACGAACCGCTCTTCCGTCTGATACGCGAAGTGAGCGAGACGGGCCGTCAGACGGCACGTGTGATGTATGGGGTGAAGGACACCACGGCTTGGGTGCTGCATCACAACACCGACCTCTGGCGCATCACGGGAGCCGTCGATAATGCGCCTTCCGGCATGTGGATGTCGGGTGGTGCCTGGCTCTGCACGCACCTTTGGCAACATTATCTCTATACGCTCGACCTCGATTTCCTGCGCGAGTGGTATCCCGTCATGAAGGGTGCAGCACGTTTCTTCGACGAGACGATGGTCTATGAACCCCGCCATCATTATCTTGTGGTTTGTCCCACCAATTCGCCCGAGAACGGCCCCAAGGGACACGATGCCACCACGGTAGCCGGTTGTACGATGGATAGCCAGCTGATCGGCGACTTGTGGAGCGAAGTGTCGGAGGCCGCACGCCTCCTCGGCGATGTCGAGACGGCCGAACATTACGAGGCGCGAATCAAGGAACTGGCCCCCATGCAGATAGGTTCGTGGGGACAGTTGCAGGAATGGATTGAGGATTGGGACAACCCGGCCGATGACCATCGCCATGTGAGCCATCTCTATGGCTTGTTCCCCAGCAATCAGATTTCGGTACGCAACACGCCCGACCTTGCCAGGGCAGCGCAGGTCAGCCTCGAACATCGCGGCGACATCTCGACAGGCTGGGCCATGGGCTGGAGGGTCTGCCTGTGGGCACGTCTGCTCGACGGCAACCATGCCTACAAGCTTATCGAGAACCAGTTGAGCCTGACGCACGAACGTGACGTTTCGTACGAGCCGAAGCAGGGTGGCGGCACCTACGCCAACCTTTTCGATGCACATCCTCCGTTCCAGATCGATGGCAATTTCGGTTGCACGGCCGGTATAGCCGAGATGCTGATGCAGAGTCAGGATCCTGTGATTCGTCTGCTTCCTGCCCTTCCTGATTATTGGAAAGAGGAGGGGCGTGTGACGGGTCTTGTGGCCCGTGGAGGCTTCGTCATCGACATGGAGTGGCATGGCGGCAAGGTCACTCGCCTCGTGGTCACTTCCCGCGTGGGCGGCCTCTTGCAAATCGCAGGCCCCGGCCTCCCGAAGCTCCTCAAACGCCCCACCAAACCCGGCCAAACCTACATCCTGAAAAATTCACGTTAATTCGCGATAATTCGCGATAATTCGTTGTTAAAATAATCCCCACACACTCATGAAAAGACTTTTATCACTCCTCCTTCTTTGCGCAAGCGTGGCAGCTTTTGCCGCCGCTCCACCCGCCAACGAAAAGCCCTGGTCGCATGGCCCATTGCAGGTCAGCGAAAACCATCTCTATCTCCAGCATGCCGATGGCACGCCGTTCTTCTGGCTGGGTGAGACAGGTTGGCTGATGCCCGAGAAACTCAATCGCTCACAGGTCGGCTTCTATCTGACGCAGTGCGCCAATGCAGGATACAATGTCGTGCAGGTGCAGACGGTCAATGGTGTGCCCGCCTACAATGTCTATGGCCAGCCTTCGATGATCCCCAACAGGAAGGGTGACATGTTCGATTTTTCGCCATTCGACACCAAGGCGCAGCGCGACCTGACCAATGCCTACACCTATTGGGACCACTTCGACTATATCTTCGACCAGGCCGAACAGCGTGGCATCTACATCGGTATGGTCTGCATCTGGGGCGGTTTGGTCAAGGCAGGTCTGATGAATGTTCAGCAGGCCAAGGCCTACGGCAAATTCCTGGCCGAACGTTATGGTCATCGTCCCAACGTCGTCTGGATCATCGGTGGCGACCAGCGGGGCGATGTGAAGCCCGAGGTCTGGGAGGCTTTGGCCAACGCGATTCGTCAGTATGACAAGGAGCATCTCGTCACCTATCATCCCTTTGGCCGAACCAGTTCAGCCACGTGGTGGAACGATGCCGAGTGGCTCGACTTCAACATGTTCCAGTCCGGTCATCGCCGCTATGGCCAGCGCCGTGGCGATGGCGACACGTCGAGTACTGCCGAGACCGAGGAGGACAACTGGCGCTATGTCGAGGCCGCCCACAGCATGAAGCCTTTGAAGCCCATCCTCGATGCCGAGCCATCCTACGAACGTATCCCGCAAGGTCTTCACGACGTTACCCAGCCCAAGTGGCAGGCACAGGATTGCCGACGCTATGCCTGGTGGAGCGTGTTGGCAGGCAGCTGCGGACATACCTACGGCAACAATGCCCTGATGCAGTTCTATCAGCCCGGCGATGGTCCCGCCTATGGTTGCACCACACCCTGGTACGAAGCCGTTTATGACAAGGGCTTCCTGCAGATGCAGTATGTCAAGAAGCTGATGCTCATGCTTCCCTATTTCGACCGCGTGGCCGACCAGAGTGTCCTTGTGGGCGAATATGGCAAGCGTTACGAACGACCCGTGGCAAGTCGTGGCAAGGATTACATCGTCGCCTATACCTACGTGGGCGGTGCGCTCGATGTCGATTTGAGCCGAATCAGCGGCAGCCAGAAGAAGGCATGGTGGTACAATCCTTCGACAGGCGAATTCCGATACATCGGTCAGTTTGCCGACAGCAAGTCGCAGCACTTCGACCCCGAAGCCCCCTACGGCCCCGGCTACGACCAGGTATTGGTCGTCGTCGATGCCTCGAAGGATTACATCAAATAAGCTGAGGCTTGTTTGAAAGGTTCAAAGGTTCGAAAGGTTCGAAGGGTCAAAACTTAGAATGTCCATATGTTCGAACGACTGCAGGAGCTGGGACTCTCGGACGAAGCGTATGCCTTGGCGCAGGGCATGCTGTTGGGCGACAAGTCCGGCTTGTCAACCGATGTGGTGAGCGCCTTCCGTACAGCGGGAATGAGTCACATCATGGCCGTCTCCGGTCTGCATGTCGGCATCATCATGTCGCTCATCTGGATGACCTTCCGACCTGTTGAGATGCTTGTCGGACGTCAGGCGCCCTACAACCTCACCGTCCATTACATCCTGGGCGATCTGAAGCGCATCACAGTGATTGCTGTGACAGCCATCTACGTCTGGCAGATTGGCGCACCTTCCAGTGCCGTCCGTGCGGCATTGATGCTCTCCCTGCTGATGTTGGGATGGATGCTGCATCGTTCCACTTCCGCTTGGCGTTGCATGGCCTTCGCCGCCCTCGTGCTCATCGCATGGGACCCGTGGACGGTCTGTAACGTAGGTTTTCAGTTGAGTTTCCTTGCTGTGGCCGGCATCCTTCTCTTCCAGCCCTGGCTACAGTCCGAAAGTCTTCCCCGTTGGCTGCGTCTCATCCTGCTCTCGGTGGCCGCGCAGTGGTTCACCACACCTGTGGTGGCCTATTGGTTCCATCAGATCCCTGTCCTCGGCTGGGTTCAAGGTCTGCTCGTTGTCCCGTTGATGCCCCTGCTGGTGGTGCTGTTGGTGGCGGGTATGCTCCTGCCGTCGCTCCATTTCATTGCAGTGCCCATCGAAGCGCTGACCGCGTGGATGGGATGGGTGGCACAAGGCATCGGACGTCTCGAACGGCTGTTGCTCGGCGGACATCTTTACTTCTATCCTGCGTGGTGGGAAGTGCTGCTTGCCGAACTCCTGTTGCTCGCCATCATCCTGTATCTTAAGGTAAAGAAAGAATGAAACTCCATCGACTTCATTATTTCCTTCTTCCAATCATATACCTCATCATCGGCGGTACGGTGATTGCGCTGCTTGTGCTGCGCATTCTCAACTATGCCAGTACGTTGTGGTTGTTCCTGCTGCTGCCTATGCTCATGGTGACGGTGCTGCTGACTGTCGTAGGCATTGTCAATGTCTGGCTGAATTATCGCACAAAGCTCGAGCCCGGCCTCTTGAACCACTATCGGCGTGCCAGCTTGGCATGGCTTTATTTCCGTTGTTGGGCAGTGGTGATGGCCGGTTTGACGTTGGGCATCATCTTTGCGTGGATGTATCAGCTCTTGCCCGACTATTTGCGCGAACTGTTCCGTGTCTATCAGGTAATCTTCTATGTCATCTGTGCCTTCCTCACCCTCTCTGCGCTGATGAGTGTCGTCCTGGGTGTCAATCTCGAGGAGATACGCCTGCGCAATGCGCAGTCGGAGAACCAATTGCTCAAGGCGCAACTCAATCCGCACTTCCTCTATAACACGCTCAACAATATCGATGCTCTGATCTGGATTGACCAGGATCGGGCTTCGTCGGCCGTGACGGGTCTTTCCAACCTGATGCGATACATGACCTACAGCGCTCGTCAGGAGCAGGTGCCGCTGCGCGACGAGATTCGGGCTATCGGTCTTCTGTGCGATTTGCAGCGCCTGAGGATGCCTAACCCCGAATGTCTCTCCTTCGAAGTGGTCGGCACATCGTCCGACGACGCCGATCGTCGTGAGCTGATGATCGCGCCCTTGCTGCTCGTCCCATTGGTCGAGAACTGTTTCAAGCATTGCGGTTCGACCAATGAAACCGATGCCATACGTATCCGTTTGGAGGAGGGCGACGGACTGATGAAGTTCTCGACCGACAACAACCTGCCCACCGAAGTGGAGGCCAAGCCCACCAAGGGTACTCCGCATGGCGTGGGACTTACCGTCTTGCGTCGCAGGCTCGAACTCATTTATCCGGGTTCCTACACGTTCTCTGCCCGTCGCGAGGGTAATCGCTTCAGAACCATGCTGACAATTTCTTGTTAGCCTCGTCAATCAGTCGTGGAACAGCCAGTTGCTGCCATTCCATCCAAGTGAACGGACGGTAATCGTCGTTCAGGGAGCGGATGGCAGCATTTGTTGTCGGTTCACGGTCATCGGGAAGTCGCACGACGTAGAACGAGGCATAGATGGTCTGATGTGTCAGTTGGTGCTTCCGTTCAAGCAGGAGCGAGGCTTGTTCCATGATGTCGGCCTGTATTTCCCCGCTTTCGTCGAGCACAAATTCCCACAGCCCTTGCCAGATGTCGCCCGGTCCACGCTGGTGTGCCCATAGCATGTCCTTATATATATAAATAATGTACGTGAAGTGACGTTCGCGAACGCTCGTTCTTCCTTGTTTCACCGGTCGTTCACCCACAGTGCCTGCCGATAGGGCCAAGCAGTGCATTCCCACTGGGCAGGTCTCGCATTTAGGTTGGGTAGGTGTGCAATGCAGGGCACCAAACTCCATCATCGCCTGATTGTGGTGCGACGAAGCTTCCGGCAGCATCTCGTCGGCCAAGGTTTGGAAAAGCTTCTGCCCCTTGCTCGTGTCGATGGGCGTACTGATGTCGAAGAGGCGCGACAGCACACGATAGACATTCCCATCCACCACAGCCACGCGTTCCTCCGACGAGAAACTGGCGATGGCAGCTGCCGTATAATGTCCCACGCCCTTGAGCTTGATGAGGTCCGTGTATGTGTCGGGGAAGTTTTTGCCCGGATGCTCCTTGCGCCAGGCCATCACCTGCTGGGCCGCGGCGTGCAGGTTGCGGGCGCGGCTGTAGTAGCCCAGCCCCTGCCAAAGCTTGAGCACGTTGTCGAGAGGAGCCGCCGCCAGATCCTCCACCGTTGGGTAGGCTGCCACGAAGCGCTTGTAGTAATCCAGCCCCTGTGCCACCCGCGTCTGCTGCAGGATAATCTCCGAAAGCCAGATCCTGTAGGCATCGCGCGTATGCCGCCATGGCAGGTCTCGTCGGAATTGGTCGAACCAAAGCCCAATCTTATGGCTTATATCGTTCATTTTCTTGATATTCAGTTGTCAATTATGCCCTTTTCGAGCGCAAAGATACGTTTTTTTTCAAAAAAATCGCCTATACTCTTTTTTTTTTCAATAAAAAGCCATATCTTTGCTCGCCTAATCAATAAAATCGTATAATATTTATATAAAAATGACAAAAGCAGAAATCGTAACTCAGATCTCTAAGAGAACTGGTCTGGAGAAGGATGTAGTTCTCGTTGTAGTTGAGCAGTTCATGGGTGCAGTTAAGGAGTCACTCGTCAACGAAGAGCCAGTTTTCCTCCGTGGATTCGGCAGTTTTATCATCAAGGAGCGTGCTACCAAGGTTGCTCGTAACATCAGCAAAGATACCTCCATCGTCATTCCCGCTCACAACATCCCAGCTTTCAAGCCCGCCAAGAGCTTCATAGCCAAGGTCAGCGGTGAGGTCATCAACGAGGAAGCCTGAACTTGAAACAATAATTGTCCAATCTATAATCATCAAAAGGTATGCCAAACGGTAAGAAGCACAAGCGTCATAAGATGGCGACGCACAAGCGCAAAAAGCGTCTGCGCAAGAACCGCCATAAGCACTGATTCGTACTGTGGTGACGCACAGCGAAAGGGTCCGAGCCTAAGGTTTCGCCTTTCACAGTCAATATACGAATTGCAGAGGGCGTCAATCTGCCCACTGTGATTCGTTTTTTGTATCCAACATTTCTTTTATCCCCTTTGCACAATGACAAGCGAAGTTGTTATCGATGTGCAGCCCACCGAGATTACCATCGGTCTTCTCGAAGACGGCAGGCTCGCCGAATATCAGCGCGAGCGACAGGATGCCAGTTTTTCGGTGGGCAACATCTACCTGGCGCGCGTCAAGAAGCTCATGCCAGGACTCAACGCTGCATTCATTGATGTGGGGCACGAAAAGGAAGGATTCATTCACTATCAGGATCTTGGCCCGCAGTTCAAGACGCTGGCCAAGTACGTCAAGCAGCAGATCTCCGACCGCAAGCATCTCATCCCTGTCGAGCGCTTCAAGCGCGAACCCGATATGGACAAGGACGATGTCGTGGGCGAAGTCCTCACCGTAGGACAGGAGATACTGGTGCAGATCGCCAAAGAACCGATCAGTACCAAAGGGCCGCGCCTCACATGCGACCTCTCCCTGCCGGGGAGATTCATGGTACTCATTCCATTTCAGGACAAGGTTTCGGTGAGCACGAAAATCAAGTCAAGCGAAGAGAAGAGCCGTCTCAAGCAGATCATCGGCAACATCCGCCCGAAGAATTACGGCGTTATCATACGCACGTCAGCCCAGGGGATGGGAGCCGAGGAGCTTACCCAGGAGCTTACTTCGCTGGTCAAGCGTTGGGAAGAATGCGTGACCACACTCATGAAAGGCAAGCTGCCCAGCCTCTGCTACGAGGAGACCAGCCGTGCCGTGGCATTACTTCGTGACATCTTTAACCCCTCGTTCGAGAACATCTGGGTCAACGACCCGGCCACGTTTAGTCAGATAAAGGATTATGTGAGTCTGATCGCCCCTGAAAAGGCAGACGTCGTAAAACTCTACGAAGAGGAACAGCCCATCTTGGATAAGTTCGCGGTGACGCGCCAGATCAAGTCGTCACTCGGCAAGACCGTCTCGTGCAAGGAAGGTGCCTACATCATCATCGAGCACACCGAAGCCCTGCACGTCATCGATGTCAATTCAGGTCATCGCAGCCGACAGGCCGAGGATCAGGAAGAGAACGCCCTGCTGGTTGATATGGCGGCAGCCGAAGAGATTTGTCGTCAGATGCGGCTCCGCGATATGGGCGGCATTGTGGTGGTCGATTTCATCGACCTCAACAAGAACGAACATCGCGAGCAGCTCTACAAGCACGTCAAGGAGCTCATGGCACGCGATCGTGCCAAGCACAACATCCTGCCGCTCTCGAAGTTCTGCCTCATGCAGATCACGCGTCAGCGCGTGCGTCCAGTCATGGACGTGCAGACTGCCGAATCCTGTCCCGTTTGCGGAGGCCGCCATGTGGTCAAGCCCTCCCTCCTGTTCTGCGACAGGTTGCAGGAGAAGCTCGACACGCTGACCTCCGAAATGAAAGTGAAGAATTTCCGCCTCCACGTGCATCCGTTCATTGCAGCCTACATTCGCCAGGGCTGGTTCTTCAGGAGCCTCTACTGGCAGTGGCGGCGGCGCTATGGCATGGCCTGGCGACTCATCACCGACCAGTCCATGGAGCTGCTACAGTACAAGGTCTTCGATGCCGATCGCAACGAGATAGACCTCAGTCAACCCATTGATGCACACGTGTGATTTCACGTGTGCATCAATAGTATTTTCTTTCCCATGTCCGTTATTCGTCTTGAAAATGCCCTCGGTCGCCTGCCGCAGACGCGGATGCGTGAGCCCGTCAACTTCTCGCTCGAAGCTGGCGAGCACATTGCCGTGATGGGACCCAATGGGGGAGGGAAGACCTGCCTCGTCGATCTCATCACCGGTCGCAACCTGCTCATGCAGGGGCGGCTCGCGTATGACTTCGGTCCCGGCACCAAGCCCACGGCCTACGGCAACATCGTGCAGCTCACCTTCGAGGACGCGCTCGGTTCGGTCGAGAAACCCTATTACTATCAGCAGCGCTTCAATAGCCAGGACCGCGACGAGTCACCCCTTGTGATGACCGTGCTCAAACGCGCCTTGGCATCGGGCGGCGTCACAGCCACCGGACTCTCGGCCGACGATGCCCGCCAGGCAGGGCATGGACTCACGCACGACGAAGCCGTGGCAGCAGGCAGCGAGGACTACACCGAGTTCCTCCAGAATCCCCTGCTCGACACCTTCATGATGCGCGACCTCCTCACCAAGCGCATGGTCCTCCTCTCCAGCGGCGAAATGCGACGCTATCAGCTCTTCAAAGCCCTACTATCCTCAAACCCCTCAAACCCCTCAAACCCCCGCCATCGGCGCGTCCTCATCGTGGATAATCCGTTTATAGGCCTTGACGCGCCTATGCGCGCGCAGCTCGACCAATTCTTCCAACTCCTTGTCGATAGTGGGGAAGTGCAGATCATCATGATACTCTCGATGCTCGACACCGTGCCAACCTACATGACGCATGTCGTTGAGGTGAAGGATATGAAGGTAGGAGAGAAGCGCACGCGTGCCGAGTACCTTGCCACGCTGCCCGACTTCAAGGCATCGCCTGCAGCATCGCTCACGCCCCAGCTGCGCGAACAGATAGCCAAGCTCCCCGTCATGCCTGTGGCCAACCTCACAGCCGATGGCAGTGTTACCGACGAAGTGATCAGTATTCGCGACCTCACCTTGCCCTTGCCCGACACCGATCGCGTGCTCTACAACGGGCTTGATTGGAAGGTATGTCGCGGCGAACATTGGGCATTGCAGGGCAGGAACGGCTCAGGCAAATCCACGCTGCTCAGCCTCGTATGCGCCGACCATCCCGCAGCCTACGCTTGCGACATCTCGCTCTTCGGACGCCGACGCGGCACGGGCGAATCCATTTGGGAAATCAAGAAGCACATCGGTTTCGTCAGCCCCGAGTTCCATCGCGCCTACAAGGAGAACCGCCCCGCCATCGACATTGTGGCAAGTGGGCTGCACGACTCGGTAGGACTTTACAAGCGCCCACGTCCCGAGCAGGTCGAGGATTGTCTCTTCTGGATGCGCGTGTTCGGCATCGATCACCTGCACGACCGCATGTTCCTCACCCTATCGAGTGGCGAACAACGTCTGTGTCTCCTTGCACGCGCCTTTGTCAAGGATCCTGCGCTGCTCATACTCGACGAACCCCTGCACGGCCTCGACACCTATCGTCGTCACCTCGTGCGCGATGTCATCGACGCCTTCTGCCGCCGTCCCGACAAGACCCTCATCATGGTTTCACACTACGAAGAGGAACTGCCTGCCAACATTACGCATCGGTTGGTGTTGTAAAGGCCAATAGATTTAGGTGTGTTTACGCTTCATGAACATGGTTCCGATTCTCTTTTTTCTTTTTTATACTCTCGCCACTTCACACAGCACACATATACGATTTTTTGTGAGTATTTTGTAGAATATCGTATTCAAAAGAGCTGATTTTTGTAAAATATCGCATTCTAGAACCATGTTTTTTTGTAAAATATCGCGTTTTAAAGATATTTTTTGTATCTTTGCACCAAAAATCAGATAATAATGATAGACAAAAGGACATTAGAATTCATTCTGACTGACCAGCAGGAAGAAATAGAAGGAAGAACAGATGAAACATTGTGCCATAGAAAGGAAGAGCTGTTTGTTGATGTCAAAAGCTCTCAGGCACAAGTCGTGATTGGTGTTAGACGAAGCGGCAAGTCAACTCTTTGTTATCAAGCTTTGCAGCGCCAAGGTGTGAAATATGCATACGTTGACTTCGACGATGAACGGCTGACGAACCTTCAAGCCGAACAGCTGAACGACGTGCTGGAAACACTATATAAAATTTATGGCGACTTCCAGCACCTTTTCCTCGATGAAATACAGAATGTGGAGGGTTGGCATTTGTTCGTGAACCGGATACTTAGAAAAAAGATGCATGTGATTATTACAGGTTCTAACGCCAAACTTCTCAGTGGTGAATTGGCCACACATTTGTCTGGTCGCAATAAAGAAATAGTTCTCTACCCATTCTCTTTCAAGGAATTTTGTCTGTTAAAAGAGGTGGACATAGAAAGGCGAACCACGAAGGCTGAAGCTTTTCGCAGGGCTGCATTCGATGAATATATGAAACAGGGAGGATTCCCCGAACTGCTGTCTATTGAGGACAACAAGAGTTACGTTAGAACGCTTGTTGAGAACATCCTAAAGAGGGACATCGAACAGAGATACAAGATTTCTTATAAGGCTACTTTTGAGCAACTCGCCCACCATTTGCTAAACGTCTCACCAGCCATCATCGTCACTACAGATTTGGCCAACCTGTTCCATTTCAAGTCGGAGCACACTGCTAAAAACTACATTAACTACCTAAAACAGGCCTATATGCTGATAGGGGTACAGAAGTATTCACAGAAAAGCAAACAAAGGGCTGTTCAAGAGAAGATCTATGCCGTCGACGTTGCGATGATGGATCAGCGCGAGAATGCCTTTGCTGGAGAAAATCTGGGGCATCGACTTGAAACCACCGTAGCTATACATCTGATGAGAAAATGTAAGATGGAGGGGCTTGATATCTATTATTTGAACGACCGTTCTGGCGAATGTGATTTTGTCGTTTGTAAAGGGAATCAGGTTGTTCAAGCTATACAGGTGTCGTACGATATTTCCGCAGAGAAAACTCGCAAACGCGAGATCAATGGTTTGCTGCTCGCAGCCAGACACACTAATTGCAAGAATTTATTGTTGCTCACCGATCACGAGACTGGAGAAATCGAACAAGACGGACAAAGAATGATGGTTCAGCCTGTTTACGAATGGTGCTTAGAATTAGGATTATAAAATAATTCTCAAATTCTCTTGAGATTAAATAAAGTATGTTCGGATAGAATTATATCCATAAAGATTGGGATAGCAAATATTTATCATCTTCTCAGAATGTCGGCCGTCAGAGTGCTTCCTCCAATTTTTATAGGATATTCGGTTTCGCAAATGCGGAATCTCCAGTTGAGAAGGTCTAAGTATTCGCTGAACTCGCGGTTCAGAATGGAAAATTTTATCGTCAGTTTATGTCAGTCATTACACCATTCTTTAAAGGAAATGCGCCCGTACAAGCCTCCGTACCTGCCTCTGCACAAACCTCCACACAAGCCTCCGCACGCACGAAGCATCGGATAAAGAGTCCCGACGTCCCCAAACACGTAGCGAATAATTCTCTTCGCCACGACTATATTCGCTTCCATCGCACTGAGACTCGGAACCATGTTCATGAAGCGTCGTTGAGATTATCTTGGTCATTCCGTGATCAGTGCTTTGCGGATGGCTATCTTGTTCATTGCTTTATTTGTCATAAGAGAAAAATTACGCGAGTGTCTTGTCGATGTCATCGACACCTATTACCGCCGTCCCGACAAGACCCTCATCATGGTTTCACACTACGAAGAGGAACTGCCTGCCAACATTACGCATCGGTTGGTGCTGTAGGTCTCAATGGATGGTGATTCCGAGTATGTAGTAATGGGGGACGTATTTCAGGATGTCCGACGAGAGGTCGGGCTTGATGATGTCCTCTCCGCAGCAGCGCGTCACCTTGTACTCCGCATCATACCAGAATGAGCAATAGCACACCAGCGGAATGAAGTATTCCTTTTCCAGTGGCGTTGTGAGTTCAAAGGGTTTCGAGATGTATGAGTAGATGTATTTGTCCTCACTCTCCCAGTAGATTGGCTTGAGTTTCAGTGAGGAATTGAACGAAATCGTGTTCTCCAGGCTGAAGCAGAATTCGGCCAAAGAATCTTTCTCCGAGGGAAGGAACCCGAAGATCAGCTTGTCGCCTTTTGACTCGAAGGTATAAGGCATAAGGAGTTGCGGATAGTCTTCAACCTCTTTCCCGTTCACGAATTCCCTGAAGTTTACAGTCAGATTCCTGCCTTTTATCGCACTGACATCAAAGCTATAAGCCTTATATCCCTTTGCATTCAGCAAGGGGATATAGTCGTTGATGGTTGGCTCGTTCAATTTCAGTTCCTGACTATATCCCACCATTGCGACCAGGGCAAGCAGGAGGGTGATGATGGTTTTGTTCATAGTTGTTCCTGTTTATTTGTCATTGGTGAAGATCTCCGAAAGCTTCCTTTCGATATCCTCACCACGCAGGTTGCGGGCGAGGATGGTGCCATCGGGGGCAAAGAGGATGATGTGGGGGATGCCACGGATATAGTATGCATCGGTGGCGATCTCCTGTGAGTTGATGATTTGCGGGTAAGGAATATGATCTTCTTCAATGGCCCTCAACGTGGCTTTAGGTTCGTCCCATGCAGCAATGCCGACCACCTGAAGGCCTCGTTCCTTGTATTTATTGTAGGCTGCGATGAGGTCTGGAATCTCCCCACGGCAGGGACCGCACCACGAAGCCCAGAAATCGACGAGCACATACTGGCCACGGCCCACGTAGTCGCTGAGACGGGTGGTCTTTCCGTCATATTCCACAGCGAAGTCCACAAATTTCTCACCCACATTCGGACTGAAGAAGGCTTCGCCCGACTCCATGCGGATGCCCATGGAGCTGAGGGCAAGTTTCATCTGGTTCCATACGTCACCCGCCTTGATTCGCCGACTCATCAGGTCGAGCCATGTCGCAGTCTGCAGTGGAGTGCGGCCAAGGACCATCGCCAGCTCAACCATTCCCAGGACATCGTCGTTGTGGCGATTCAGTTCGCTCCGCATCAGGTTGTCGAGACGTTGTTGTTCGATGGAGTCACCATATAGCAAGGGGGAGAAAGCGTTTTGAAAAGTGCCGAAATCCACGTTGAGGGGAGTGCCTGAGGGATGATTCAGGAATCGGATGGAGTCTTCGTCCTGAGCGAGACGTTGCAGGTCCATGTAGAGGTGCGTCGTTCCATTCTCCAGGAAAAACCAGGGCGACATAATCTCTGGCATCGTACCCTTTTTCGTGATGGATCGCAGATTGAAAGCTGCTGCTTCGTCAAGCGTTCCTTCTATGGGCAACAGTTCCCCTTTGACGACCTCCACGGTGTCGATGACTGTGTTGACTATACGCATATCCGACATCCATTGATTCAACAGCAGTTTTGTGTTCATCGTCGAATCGCCCACCGTTCCTTCCAGTCGGTAGCGGATTTGTCCTTCACTCGCCATAGCTATAAAGGCAAGCAGGAGGGTGATGATGGCTTTGTTCATTTTCATTTTTTATTGTGCCATTCTTCGTTGCAGTTTCTATGCAAGATTCCGTTCTCTACCATCCGTCAATCTGGAAACATATTCCTATACTGATTCCCAAATCGTGAATGAACTTGTTTCTATAATCATTCCTTCGGGTATCGAACGCATAATAAGGTAAAACGCCGTCATTTATACTGGCCATTATGCCAATGTCTGGAGTGATATGAACCTTTACACCTATTGCGGGTGAAACAAATAGGTTGAAATCGGTTTTCTTGCTCGATATGGAATACTTCTGATTGATATCTACGTTCTTTTTTCCAAACATTCCAAATCCTCCAACACGAAGATTTGCAAAGGGAGAAAAACGCTTGTCAAGAAAGAAGTAATGTGTACTTAGAAAGACGGGTATAGCAGAAAAGTCATACTTCTCATGGTGACTGTATCCGATACCACCTCCAATGGCAAATTGCTCGTTAATGAACACTTCGTGCAGGTAGTTCGCAGAAATACATTTATCACCATAATCGCCAAGCCCTTGCGAAGAAGAAACGTCAATAACATTCAGACAACCGTTTCCTGGGTCAAAGGATACCTGAGCCACCGTAATGGTCGCTATTGACATCATAGACAACAGGAGCAGGAATATTCTAATGTGTTTCTGATTTTTCATTCCCTATAATTTTTGTTTTGGTGTGCAAATATACATATTTATTGGCAGAATAGCACGGAAAAGGTATATGTGATTAACTTAAAATAACGATATACAATTGTTTTTACAATGTTTTATAAAATTGTGGTAGATAATTGTTAGTTCGCCATGAAAAACTACACTTTTTTGTTTGTTTTTTATTTCCCATTTCAATGTATGACCAATCTTGGTCAAGATTGGTCATGCTGCGATAGGATAGAGCACTCATTCAGTATGTGTTGATAGAGCGAGAATGGATCGGTTCTTCTGTGCTTTGATGTGGAAAAGGTCAAGTTGTTTTAGGACGAGACTTTACGGTCCAACTGAAACAATTGAATCCACCTTCTTCATTTAATAATGGCACAGCATAAACGCCCTTCACTGCTGTATCAGGAAATAATTCCTGTATCTGTTCAAGTGCTTCTCTATCCTGATTTTCAATGCCAAGAAGTGGAACGATAATGACCTTTGACGTTTGTAGATAGTTGATGTATGCCCAACTAAGATCATCGTCCTTTCTCTGTGACGAGTACGTCGAATAGCGAAGTTCGGTCACCTTGTATCCATCATGTTCCAAGGCTTTTCTGAAAGAAGCGGCCATATCCTCATCATATTCGTAATAATTGGTCATGAGAATGCGATTGTCATCGACATAGCGAACGATGCCATCCGAATGACCATATATCTCAGTTCTGTCCCAATTCAGCCATGTGATATGATTGATTCCAAAGTCATGCCTGAATACTTCTTCAAACTTCTTTTGACTTATGTTATTAGCATTGTATGCTTTTCTCGTCATTATTACTCCCTGAGCGGTTCTGATGATGTTCCCGCCATCAAGTATGAGGCTTGAGTCTTTACGGACTAAATGAATAGAGTCGCAAACAACGTCGGGCGAGGTCTTGGTATCTCTATATTTGTCACAATCCAAATAATCTGGATCATATTTATATCGGACGAAAGAATTGGGATATACCTGTATAGGCATATAGTCCCTGCACCATATATCCTGTGTATGATCTAGAAGTTCATGCTTCACACCATACTCATCCAATATCTCGCATATCTCTCTATAAACCTTTGCTATTTCAGGTTTTTCCAGCACCTCTTTCGAAAAATAAACCATATCGGCATCTTTGTCGAGGACGGTAAACAGATTCTCATTCCTCTTATAGTTCCATGGTCTATATGCCTGATTACCCTCCAAGCCCCTACGTTTCTGAGCAATTAACTTTGTTCGCGGTTCAGTCCATTCGTCCACCCATTTGAACGAGACCCCATCAAAGATGTTGCTTCTCGACATAATAATTTCATAGGAGGTCAGAGAACGCATCTCATTAAGTAGGATAGGATTATTATCCATGTCGAAAAGGTCAAAAGCCCTTATCAGCACAGATGCTCGAAACTGATGCATAGCGGTATCTTCGAAAGTTATGTCGATGCCAGAGTTATGGGGGAAAAGAGTTCCGATATCCAGCCAGTCATCATCTGGCGATTCCCGTCGATACATCTTATCCTCCCGAATGCTGCCATCAGTATTCAAAAAGTAGAACTCAATCTCCCTAAGATATAGTTTCTCCTTATTGTTAAGTAGGATATACCCGCCGTACAATAATTGTGATGCAATCCGAGGGAAAATCTCCTTGCATAGATTCCCTTCATTTGCATTGGTAAACCTACAGGAATCCAAAGCATCTCTTAATGTGTCGAAGTATTTCATAATTAATCAGCATTTGCGGGGTTGAAAATTCTCTTTACTATCCCGATGTAATGCGTCATCTCTTTAACAATGGTTTCTGCATCAGGACCTTGGAAGTCGTAATTACAATCGTACCACCAGTCATCAAGATTCTTATTTGTTTTTTGGGGATTGAGTAGGATTTGGTTTTCCTATGTTATTTTCCCCCTCGTGCTTTACGTATGTATAATAGATTTTGCCCAGTCAAGGATTTCTGGAGTTGCTTCCATTACAAATTCTTGACCTCTACCTGCCGATTTGAATGAATCTTTTTGCCAGGAATTTGTATTATATGATATTTGCACTTTCCTAAAATAATCAGGTAAATCCCAATATCGGCGAGACATTCCCTCTTTAGTTAATACCCTATCTCGACGAAACTTAAGTACATTACAACCCCTTAATGAAGAGATTAAGGATAGTCTATCTGTCGGAAGAAAGATAGCATTTTTATAGGCATTCCATGCGTTGTCGTAAGCATAGTGAGGATGCTCTTTGAGCCAATCTGGCACGTCTTGCTTTCGTTCAATTATTTCTCCGATTTGCATATATCCATATATTATGTGGGCATCTAATCCGTTTTTTTTATACCGAAGAAGCCCTCCTTTCATTTCTGTTTCTTTGAACCAGCCATAAAAAAGAAAAATGTCTCCAACACACACCTTCTGATTGCGTAAATGCGATAGTGAAGCGTTCATTTGTCCAAAGGCAGGTTTCCAATTTGGAAATCTGCTTCTAACATCTTCCCTTAAATCTGGATCCAAGTGGCACCTGCTATCATTTGTAATTAATGTCCTTGTATTTAAAGAATGAACTATTTCGTAATAGCTCATATCTTCCCAATGAAGCGATGAAAATGTATTATTATCTTCATTGTCAGGTATGGGCAGTGATAGCAGGGTGCCATCCGGCATTATTGGATTCGCTTGTTTTCCTGAGGAAGAATCAAAGCCTTTTCTGCTGAGTATTATTTTCATACTTCTCGTTTTATTTGCACGTGGCTGTCATTCTTTATATAATTAATTAGCATGTGGCATTGGTCATCAAGAGGTATTTTCTTGCATCTTGGAACAGTCACATCAAAGATGTTTCTTTCTATTTTTTGAGCATTATTTACCCCATAGTAATAGAACTCTTCACAAATTAGAACATATTTTCCACTTAAATCATGCTCTTTTTCAATCTCTGTGTGATTGTTGTTTTCAACTTGTGTATAACTGCCATCTGCTTCTGGTTTATATATGTTATCACCTGAATCATAAATGGCGTTTGTTATTATTTTTTCTTTTCCACATGTTTTTTTTGAGGTAGTGACTTCGTTATAGCCAATTATTTGCGGCCTTTTTTGGGGATATTTCTCCCAATATTCAGCAAAGGTTAATTTGGCTTTAATTTTCGCCAAATATATGAGTCGAGGATTGTCAAAAGCATGGAGTTCATTATCTTTTCCATGAACCATTTTCGCAGTCCATCCACTTATCCAATCACCTACTTGAGCACCTCGTCTGATGGCTGGTTTGCAAATAGCTAAAGTTAACACACCATGATGCGGATTGGGAGCGCTTTCTGTGTCCCACGTCATCTTGTAACAGTACAAATAGTTTTCCATATTTTTTATTATTTTAATCGTCAATCTTTCCCAATAGACTCGTCAATACCGATTTGCCAAAATATCCATCCTGGGAGTACCACATTGGGGATATTGAAGGAGAACCAATCTTGGAACATGAGTGCATAAATGGAAAGGATATCATTCGGTATCTCTAAATCTCGCACAAAGTCACAAAGGACGAAGGTGGTTTCGGGATGTTTATGGGCATGAAGAAGGAACTTTTTGATACCGGGGTCCAGACATTTCGGATTATGCCGATCGTCTATCATTATCTCATAACACTTCCCCTGATAGCCTTGAGGATAATTGTCGCAAAACATAATATGGCCAGGCGTACCGTCGTCAAATGGAGAATGTCCTATGAAGTATGCGATCACACACCCATCCTGCATCGCTTCATCTATCGTGTCTGTATAGATTCTTCGCCTGGGCTTTGTCAGCGAGAGATTCTCCACAAAGACAGGCGCTTCCAGGGCGGCTTTGGCCCTCTCTTTCACTTCTTCTGGGCTTATCCCGTTTGGGAAAAATGAATGCCTTGGCCAGTCGAAGGCATAGCGGTCGAAATGCTTGAAGAGTTTGCGACTGATACCGCTGAATGCAGTGCCTTCCTTATGCCATGTAAGGCCGGGTCTGTACTGTGATTCGCAATTGTCGCCTGCCAATCCGGGAATTGTGGGATGAAAATAGCGCACGTACGATGTTATATGGTTTCCTACATCGGTTACTACGTCTCCGGTAAATATCGGACGATGGCAATCGTCCAGTATTCGAGTGTCTATGCCAGCATAAATGACGGGGACTGTGGACCAAAGGGTATGGGAGAGAATGCCGGGACGATGAAATCGGGTGTACGCTTCATCGTCAGTAATCAGCATCATCACGCCATTGTCATCGAAGTAGAAATGGCCGAATCTGGTCAGTCTATACTTCCCGTAGGGATCGATGAAACGAACCTCCCTGTATTCAAGTTTTCGATACAGATTGTCAAAATTCTGGTTATAATAATGAGGACGTTCATACATTTCAATAATCTCATTTCTGTGGCGATAGCATAGCCTGCGAATGCCCTCATAGCTAAAATCGTTTTCCATGACTTAATGATATTTGTCGTACATTCTTTCCACTCTCTCAGCTATCTCCTGACGGAGCCAAAGGGGCTCCAGCACTTCCACGTCCTCGCCATTCCAAAGTATTTCCTGCTGGAAATCGAATGCAGGACGCAAGTTAAAGGTGAAGATGCTGTAATCGTCGTTTCGCTCAATCTCGTCCTGCGATTCGTGCATCTTCAGGTCGCGGATATAGTTGGCCTGTCGTGCCGAAACCTTCAGCTTCACGGGCTGAACCTTGACATCCTGCTCGGCAATGATGCCAAAGCATCCATCGAAGAAATCCTGGGCATTCCAGTCCTTCGGCATCTGAAAAGTCTCGTCTTTGACGTGGAGACGTCTGATGCGGTCGAGCCCGTAGATCCGCGGTCCTTTCTCGGCATAGTGGGGACTGGTGCTTAGAGCCACCATGTACCATCGCTGACGATAGAGCTTTACGCAGAAGGGTTGCACATCGAAGTTGCTCTCTTCGTCCTTCCAATAGCTGCGATAGGTCATATTGAGCACACGATTCTCCTTCATGGCCTCGATGATGGGTTGCAGGAAGTCCTGCCCTGATGGCACATACTCCAGCAGGATACGATCCTTGATGCTTTGGCTGTTGGCCAGGGCATTGCTTACGCAGAACGTATTGTAAAGCCATGAGCGGATGCCATTGCCTGTGATGTCCTCCTCGTTCTCAATGTAGTAGCGATACTCGCCACGGTTCTCATTCACGATGCTGATGCCGAACATGTCCCAAATGACGTAACGCCAGTTGTCGAAGGTGCGTTTGGGTATTTCCACTCCTCTGCTAATGTCCGTATCGCGGAGCCATCTCTCATTCAATTCCTTGAACGAGATCTTGCGACACCGATAGATGGTGTCTATCACCCAGACATATTTGCTTATCAAGCTTTGTCCACGATCGTTGTTTACCATAATGATTTTTTTTTGCAAAAGTACGATTAAGGTGTGCCATCTTGTGGCAGAGGTTTTGGTAAAAAGACTAAAATTGTCGATTATTGTTCTCTTTGCATGTATTCGACCTCTCGTGCAAACAAGCACGTACTTTGTCTTTGATGATAGTTTTTTAAATCATAGCTTTTTACTACTTGTTGGTGCAAATATATTCCTTTTATCTCAAGGAATCAAAGTATTTTGCTCCATTTTGTAGAATCAAGTATAAATGTGATTATACTGATAAATTATGCTAATTCTAGCTTACAGACTAGAAGATTTTCTTTCCCAATCAAAGGATATGCTTTGATTGGGCGAAATCAAAGCCAATACTTGGATTTATACGATGTAGAATAGCGCAAATTCCAAACATTTTAGGGGAAAAGTGGAGCCGTCTGCAACGAGAATCCTACTTCGAATGAGGAATAACCCATCTCCAACTTCGGCATGACCATTTTTAGCCGAGATTGGTTATGCTCCCACTGGAGCATAACCTTTTTTGGCCGAAAAAGGACATGCTGCGATAGGATAGAGCACTCTGACGGGCGACAGAGTGCTTGCTCCGAACGGAGCATACCCAATCTTGGCCGAAAATAGACATACCGCGATAGGATGGAGCACTCTGACGGGCGACAGAGTGCTTTCTCCGAAAGAAGAATACCCAATCTTGGCCAAGAATGGGTATGCCGCGATAGGATGGAGTACTCTGACGGCCGACAGGATGCTTTCTCCGAATGGAGAATACCCAATCTTGGCCAAGAATGGGTATGCCGCGATAGAATGGAGCACTCTGACGGCCGACAGGATACTTTCTCCGAAAGACGCATACCCAATCTTGGCCAAGAATGGTCATGCCGCGATTGGAAAGAGCACTCTGACGGCCGACAGAGTGCTTGCTCCTAAAGAAAAAGCACTATCCCGCGCGAGATAGTGCTTTATGATGGAAAAGACGATGAATATTATTCCGTGATCAGTGTTCGAGCATTAGCCAGAGCTTCGGGAGTGATGTCGGAACCACTGAGCATGCGGGCAATCTCCTGAATGCGCTGTTCGGGCGATAGTTGCTCGATGTGGGTGATGGTCTGCTCGTCGGTGTCGGCCTTGAAGACACGGAAATGCTGGTTGCCCTTGCCTGCGACTTGCGGCAGGTGGGTGATGGTGATGACCTGCAGATGGGTGGAGAGTTCCTTCATGACTTGTCCCATGCGGTCGGCGATGTCGCCCGATACTCCTGTGTCGATCTCGTCGAAGATGATGGTGGGCAAGGTGCGTGCCGATGCCACCAGGCTCTTGATGCCGAGCATGAGGCGGCTGATCTCGCCTCCCGAGGCCACTTCGCCTGCAGGACGGAGGGGTTGGTTCTTGTTGGCGGAGAAGAGGAAGTCAATGCTGTCAGCGCCAGTGGCGCTGAAGCGGTTTGAGGAGTTTGAGGGGTTTGAGGGGTTTGAGGGGTTTAGGGGGCTAACGATGGCTTGGAAGCGGAGGTTGGGCATGCCGAGGTAGGTGAGGCGTTCGATGAGCTCCTTTTGCAACTTGGCGGCGGCTTGGACGCGGGTGGCGGTGAGCGCTGCTGCGCAACGTGTGGCCTGGCTGGTGAGTTCCTTGAGCTGCTTCTCCATTTCCTCGATCTCTTCGTCGCTGCCTTCGATGTGCTGCATACGCTCGAAGAGCTGGTCGCGCAACGCGATGAGGTCTTCGACCGAGGTCTTGCCGTGCTTCTTCTGGAGGGAATAGAGGAGGCTCAGTCGCTCCTCGACCTGCTCCATGCGCTGCGGGTCGAAGTTGACTTCCTCGGTGCGGCCATCGACTTCGTCGGCGATGTCCTTGAGGTCGATGTAATCGCTTTCGAGACGCTGGGCTATCTCGGCGATGTCGGGATAGATGCGGCTCAGCTCGTGTGCCTGGCGTGCGACGTTCTTGAGCATCTGTACCATCGAGTCGTCCTCGCCATCGAGTGCCTCGTGCATCTGACCGAGGCTGGACTTGATGTCCTCGGCATGGCTGAGCAGTTCCTGTTCGGCTTCGAGTTCCTCCTGTTCGCCTTCAACGAGGTTGGCACTGTCGAGCTGTTGGAACTGGAAGCGGATATAGTCGGCCTCCTGTGCGTCCTTGGCTGCCTCGGCCTTGAGTGCCTTGAGCTTTGCGCTATGGGCTACGAGCTTGTCATAGACGGTGCGGTACTGGCGATATTCGACGTGATTGCCTGCGAGTGCGTCGATGACCGAGAGCTGGAAGGCGTCTTGACCAAGCAGGAGGTTCTGGTGCTGCGAATGGATGTCGATAAGGCTGCTCCCCAGCTGCCGAAGGGTGGTGAGCTGCACGGGGATATCGTTGACGAAGGCACGGCTCTTGCCTGTGGCGTAGATCTCGCGGCGCAGGATGGTGTCGTGGGCGTCGTATTCGAGATCATTCTGACGGAAGAAGTCCTCGAGCGCGTAAGCGGAGATGTCGAACTGCGCCTCGATGACGCATTTGGTGGCTCCATTGCGCACAGCCTTGGCATCGGCTCGCTGACCGAGAATGAGGCCGAGCGCTCCCATGATGATGGACTTGCCGGCTCCCGTCTCGCCTGTGATCACGGTGAGGCCTGCACCTGGACGGAATTCGAGGTGATCAATGAGGGCGTAGTTCTCGATGGACAAGAATTGTAACATCTCTTTTTTATCAAGAATTTGAGAATTTGAGAATTATTCTTTGTATTCTTCTTTGATTGGAGAGAGCTGGCGGGAGTAGGTGGGGAAGAGGTCGCTGAGCTTGTCGTAGATGGTCTTCTTCTCGGACATGGGGGCCTCGCTGTAGATGTTGACGAGTTCGTCGAGCTTGGCATTGATGAAGAGGGAGAGGAGAGGAGTCATGGCGTCGGCTTGACGCACAGTGGCGAGCTGGTCGAAGGAGGAGGAGATCTGCGTGCGTCCCTTATCGACAGATTGTGCCATCTGGTCGAGACCCTGGCGATGGTAGGTGTACCACACTTCGCGGAAGCCCTGCTGATTCTGGTCGAGGAGGGCGGTGATGATGGCATGGCGGTTGGTCTTCGAGTCGAAGGCCTTCCAGCCGTTGCTGTCGGACGACTGCATCTGGCTGACGATGCTCTCGCACTTGCGCAGATACTGTTCGCCTCCCATGCTGCTGAACGAGTCGAAGTCGAGTCCGAGGACGAGATAGACGTAATAGGCGATGGTGGCTATGAGTTCGTTGTCGAGGTTGAACTCGTTGTAGGTGAGGTTCTCTCCCTCCTGATAGGGCAGGGTGACGAGGTCGTCGCGCCAGTTGATGAGGATGCTCTGATAGGTGGCGTTATAGACGGGGCGGCGTGCCTGGACGGTGACAGACACCTTATAGACATCGGACTGCACCACCTCGTTGATGGTGAGGGCGAAGGTGCAGGTGATCTTCTCGACGGTCGAGAACTGCGTGCCTGTCCACTGCTGACCGTTGATGAACTCCTCGAGACTCTCCTTGAGCGTCTCGAATCGCGGACGCAGCGATGCATCAATCTGCTGTGTGTTGATGGTGACCGTCGCATTCAGTTCCTGCGCAGGCAGCAGAGATGGAGTAACAAGAAGAATTAGGGTGAAGAGGATCCCCACCCTTATTCTTCCCCACAATGAGGAAATGATTATTTTCTCTATGTTTTTTCTTTTCATTTACCTTTCGAGTCTTTCAAACCCCTCAAACCTCTCAAACTCCTCAAACCCTCACTTCCTCATCATTCCCAGCTTGATCTGCGTAAGCTCGTGCTTCGAGGAAAGTGCGAAGTCGCCATTCATCATCCATGAGTAATAGCTGGGGTCTTTGACCAAGACCTCGGTGACGGGGCGACCCTTGTATTTGCCGAAGTTGAAGACAGGGCGATCCTTGTCGTCATAGACCATGGCACCCATGGGATCGACGTTGCGGTTCATGCGGGTGAAGTCCTGCAGCCAAGCCACGTCGTTCTGGAGGTCGTCGTAGCGGTCGAGCTGCGCCTGCAGCACCTCATAGGTGGCACGGATGTCGCAGTCGGCCGAATGTGCGCCATCGAGCTCCTTGCCGCAATAGAAACGGTAGGCGGCGACGAGGGTGCGCGGTTCCTTCTTGTGGAAGATGTTCTGCACGTCGATGAAGTGGGCATTGTGCGTGTCGAAGCTGATACCTGCGCGCAGAAACTCCTCGATGAGCAGCGGCACGTCGAAGCGGTTGGAGTTGTAGCCCGCAAGGTCGCAGCCCTTGAAGATCTGTTCGAGCTGCTTGGCGAGCTGCTTGAACGTGGGCTTGTCGGCCACCATCTCGTCGGTGATATGGTGGACGGCAGTTGCCTCGGCGGGGATGTGCATCTCGGGGTTGACGAAGAAATTGCCCGCTTTCTCCTCACCATTGGGCATCACCTTGATGTAACCGAGTTGGACGATTCGGTCACGGGTGACGCTGATACCAGTGGTTTCGAGGTCGAAAAAGATGAGGGGTTTCTTGAGATGGAGTTTCATAAGCGAAGCTTAGAAGTCGGTGAGCATCATCGGCATGATGAGCATGAGCAGCTGTTCGCCCTCGTTGTTCTGCACGGGGGCTACGAGGCCAGCGCGGGCGGGATCGCTGAGCAGCATCTCGATGTCCTGCGCGGTGATGGTGTTGAGGATTTCGATGAGGAAGTTGGCGCGGAATCCGATGCTCATCGGGATGCCTTCGTAGGAGCAGGTGAGCGTCTCGGTGCCGGAGGTGGAGTAATCGACATCCTGGGCAGAGATGGTGAGACTGCTTGCCTCGAGGTCGAACTTGACCTGGTTGGTGGCGCTGTTGGCGAAGACGGCGATGCGACGCAGTGCGGAAAGGAACGACTGGCGATCGATGGTGAGGCGGTTGGTGTTGTTCTTGGGGATGACCACCTCGTAGCGCGGATAGCGTCCCTCGATGAGGGTGCAGATGAGCTCGTAGTCGCCCAGCTGGAAGTGTGCGCTCTTGGAGTCGAAGCTGACGGTGCAGAGCAGCTGGTCCTTGGCGATGACACCCTTGAGGAGGTTGGCGGGTTTCTTGGGCAGGATGAAGTTGGCCTCGAAGCCGGGGGCGGTCACCTCGTTGATGAGACGGACGAGCTTCTTGGAGTCGGAAGCGACGAAGATGATGCGGTCGGCCTTGATGTCGAAATAGATGCCGTTCATGACGGGACGGAGCTCGTCCTCGGCAGTGGCAAAGAGGGTGCTCTGTATGCCGTTGAGGAGCGCCTGTGCATTGATCTCGAAACTGCGGGCACTCTCCTCGAGGGGCTTGACGCGCGGATACTCGTCGGCATTGCCACCGATGAAGTTGTACTTGCCATTGGCGTAGCTGACGATGACCTCGTAGTTGCCGTTATCTACCTCGATGGTGAGCTGCTGCTGCGGCATCTCCTTGAGCGGGTCCATGATGGTCTTGGCGGGCACCACGAAGGCGCCTGCTCCCTCGACGTCGTGGATGGGGATGGAGGTGATCATGGTAGTGCTGCCATCGCTGGCGGTAACGGTTAGCCTTTCTTCGCCGATGTCGAAACGGAAGTTATCGAGGACAGGCAGGGGGTTCTTGCTCAGCAGCACGCGGCTGATGGCGTTCAGATGACTCATGAGGTCGGAACTGAGGACTTCGAATTTCATAGCGGTATAATTAACAATGAATAATTAACAATTAACAATTGGCAAATAACAATTGACAAAAAATAATTAAAAATTGTCGATGCAGACATAATATAATTATCGGGCAAATATCGGTATATTTTGCGAAATAACCAAATATTTGCCCGAAAAAATGCAATTTTTCGACGAATTCGTCCGAAAATCACCCTTTTGAGTGATTCTTTGACCTATGATTTGTATCAAATGGAGGCGATGATCTCCTTGACGTATGGCCAGAACTTAGCTACGGAAGAGATGGAGAGTTTCTCTTCGGGCGAGTGGATGGCGACCATGGTGGGGCCTACGCTGACCATATCGAGCCACGGATACTTGGTGAGGAAGAGTCCGGTCTCGAGTCCGGCGTGGATGGCTGTGGTCTCGGGCTCGGCGCCGAATACCTTGCGATAGGCGGCCTCGGTAACCTTCACCATGCGGCTGTTGGGATTGGGAGCCCAACCTGGGTAGCCCTCGCCTTGGGAGACTTCGGCTCCAGCCATGTCGAAGACGGTCTTGACCATCTGAGCGATCATGCGCTTCTGGCTCTCAACACTGGAACGCTGGCTTGTCTCGACACGGATGGTTCCTGGCTCAACGATCTTGACGGATGCGAGGTTGGTCGATGTCTCGACAAGTCCGGGCATGGAGTGGCTCATGCCGATGACGCCGTGAGGAGCTGCGATGAGTGCCTTGATGAGGTTGCAGACAACGGCAGGCTCGATGACTTCGGCAGGGGTTTCGACAGTCTCGATGGTCATCTTGAACGAAGGTTCTACGCCAGCGACTTCGACTTCGACCATGGCGACGAACTTGTTGAGGTCGGCAACGAGCTGGTCGCGACGTGCGGCAGGCACACCGATGACGGCGTATGCCTCACGAGCGATGGCGTTGCGGAGGTTGCCACCATGGATGTCGGCTACCTGCAGGTCGGCCTGTGTGGTGAGGAAGCGTGCGAGGATCTTGTTGGCATTGGCACGGCCGAGATGGATGTCGCCACCTGAGTGGCCACCGAGGAGACCGCCTACGCTGACCTTGGCGAAATAGTAGTCGGCAGGGGTGGGGACGGTGGTGTAATGCCAGAGGGCTACCGTGTCCATGCCACCGGCGCAGCCGATGAAGATCTGATTCTCGAGGTCGGAGTCGAGGTTGAGCAGGAGCTTGCCGGTCATAAAGCCTTCGCTGAGCTTGTTGGCGCCTGTCATGCCCGTCTCCTCGTCGTAGGTGCAGAGGAACTCGAGCGGGCCGTGCTCATAGGTCTTGTCGATCATGGCAGCGAGTGAAAGGGCGATGCCAGCGCCGTCGTCAGCGCCGAGGGTGGTGCCGTTGGCAGTAACCCAGTCGCCATCGATATAAGTTTCGAGGGGATCGTTCTCGAAGTCGTGGACAATGTCGGAGTTCTTTTCGCATACCATGTCCATGTGTGCCTGCATGACGAGTGTCTCGCGGTCTTCGCGACCAGGGGTGGCGGGACAGCTGATGAGGACGTTGCCCGTCTCATCGACCTTGCAGTTGAGGTTGTGCTCAGCGGCGAAGTTTACCAGCCATGCGCGGATCTTGCCTTCCTTCTTGCTCGGACGAGGCACTTTGGTGATGGCATCAAAGATTTCCCAAAAGATTTTAGGTTCAAGATTTTTGATTTCCATAGTTTGAAATTGTTGAAATTTGGTGGTTGATTATTGTATTTTGTGTCGATTTATGTGTCAATCAATAATAATAATTGTTAAAAGTGGTCAAGTTATATGACTTTTTCCTAAAATCGCGGCCAAAAATGGTGGATTGATTTGGAAATTTTGTATCTTTGCAACCGCTATTCGCGTAGTTTCAGGTAAAAATCCCGAAAAACTGTTTGCGGGTGCAAAGATACAAAAAATGTGGCAAACAATTCTAATTTCTATCGGAATTCTTTTAATATCTTTTGTTTTTTTAGCAATTAAGGTATTATTTGTCAAAAATGGCACCTTTCCGAAGACGCATGTGAGTCAATCGAAGGCGTTGCGAGAGAAAGGTATCCACTGTGTGCAGACGCAGGATTTCGAGGAACGCCACAAGCAGGGCCTCTACGGAGACGGCCCGATGCCCACAAGTAAATTACAAGAGGAAAATAAATAATAACTTTAACAATTGATATGAAAAAATTCTATGCTTTCGCTTCTGCCTTGATTATGGCTGGAGCCATCCTTGGAGGCATGACCTCCTGCATCAAAACAAACAACTCCGATACCGCCAAGGTTGCCGGAGGCGCTCTCACCGAGGGTGAGTCGTTGCCCATTGCCTTCATTCAGGCTGATTCGCTTTACAACAACTACCAGCTCCAGATTGATCTTACCCAGGACCTCGTGCAGAAGAAGGCACAGGCTGAGGATCAGGTGAACAAGCAGATGGCTTCGTTCCAGAAGGAGTATCAGGACTTCATGCAGAAGGTTCAGACCAACTCGTTCATCGGCGGCCAGTCGCGTATGGAGTCTGAGCAGCGTCGTCTGCAGCAGAAGCAGGCCACCATCGAGCAGCACGCCAATGCATTGCAGCAGGATCTTGCCCTGCTCCAGAGCCAGGCTTTCGACCGTGTGAACGATTCGATCCAGGCTGTGCTGAAGGAGTACAACAAGGACAAGAACTTCGAGGTGATCTACAGCAGCGTGCCCAACACGACCGTCTTCTTTGTGAAGAACAAGTACGACATCACCCAGGATGTGCTCGATCTGCTCAACAAGCGTTATGCTGAGGGCAAGAAGAGCGAGTGATCACGTTGGTCAAGAAATGAAATAATAAAGGCGTCGCGGATTATCGCGGCGCCTTTGTTTTTATATCACTTCGTGTCGGGGGCTTCGTCGATGAGTTCGAGGAACTGGTCGAGCTTGGGAGTGATGATGATCTGAGTGCGGCGGTTGCGTGTGCGTCCGGCCTCGGTGTCATTTGATTCGAGCGGGTTATATTCGCCACGACCACCAGCCGTCAGACGGCTTGGATTGACACCATAACGGTTCTGCAGGGCCTGCACGACGCTGGAGGCGCGGAGGCAGGAGAGGTCCCAGTTGTTGCGGATGTTCTCGCGGCTGATGGGCACGTTGTCGGTATTGCCTTCGATGAGTACCTCGTAGTCCTTGTAGTCGGTGATGATCTTGGCGATCTTGCTGAGTGTCTGGCCGGCCTTGTCGGAGATCTCATACGAACCTGTGCGGTAGAGCATGTTGTCGTTGAGCGAGATATAGACCACACCTTTGAGCACCTGGACATCGACGTCCTTCAGCTCCTCTTTCGAGAGGGAACGGGTGAGGTTGTTGGTCAGTACGATGTTGAGCGAGTCGCTCTTCGACTTGGCATCGGTGAGCTGCTTGATGTACTTGTTCGATGCATTGATCTCATCGACCAGCTTCGAGATGTTGGTGCCCGACTGGTTGATGCTCTTGTCGAGCGATGCCTGCAGCGACTGATACTGCTCGAGGAGCTTGGCATTGTTGGCACGAGCTTCGGCCAAACGCTCTTCGAGGCTCTTGCTGCCTGTCTCGCAGGAGGCGAGGGCAACCTTCGCGTCGTTGTATTGGCTCATCAGGAGATTGTAGTCATCTTGTAGCTCGGCATACTTCTTTTGTGTAACGCAACTGCTGCTGAGCAGTGCCACGGCTGCCAGAAGGGCAGCGGACATAAGTTTCTGTTTCATTGTTTGGTTGATTTAGTGTTTCTTTGTCTCTTTTCTTTGACCAATGAAGTAGTCAAAGGTTTAAAATTGTCCAGATTGATGTCGCGCAGGAGGATGGACTGTCCCTGCAGATAGGCGGCCAGTCGCATTGCCTCGAAGGTGCTGTATTCTTTGTCAAAAAATTTCGGGTAATCGATCTTGAGGAGGTTTTCGCCATTGGAGGCGAGAAGGTCGGTAAGGGAAGCGATGGAGAACTTGTCGGTTTCGCGACCCGGTATCCAGTTGTTGGGCTTGTGCTCGTCGGTGGGATATCCTTCACGAATGACGTCCAAGTCGGCAAGTTGGCGAACGAGGCTACCCGTCAGACGAGCGGGCAGCTTCAGGGCCTGACCCACTTCTTCGGTGGTAGGAGCCGGCTCTTCGTTGGCGAACTTGTTGTAGATGATGCCACCCACCAGGGCGAGCAGAAAATCACGGTCCTGGCGCGAGAGCTTCTCTTCGACATTCTCGAAGTTATAGTTCTGTATGTTTTGCGAAGCGTAGGACAGTTCGGCGCCATAGAGGCAGATGATCCACGACATCTGTATCCAAAGAAGAAGAAGGGGGAGGGCTGCAAACGAGCCGTAGATGGCGTTGTACTTGCTGACCCAGATCTGTCCGTGGATGTAGAGCCACTGGAAGAGGAGGAATGCTGCACCTGCAATGACGGCAGCCGCAAAGGCATTGAGGAAACGCACCTTGCAGTTGGGGATGACGATATAGATGAATGTAAGCAGCAGGGTGGTAGAGATGTAAGGGATCCAGCGGAGTATGGTGAGCAGTGTCTTGCTGAGGACGTAGTCATAAAGGTCGGTCATGATGTAGGTCTGCAGGAAGATCTGCGTTCCTGAACTGATGACGAGGATGATGGGCACGAGAATAATGATGCTCAGATAGTCGGTGACCTTGCGGACAGTACTGCGTCCGTTCTTCACCTGCCAAATCCCATTGAAGACATCCTCGATATTCCCGATCAGCGAATAGACAACCCATAGGAGGAGGACGATGCCAATACCGATGACAATGCTTGAGGTGGCGCGTTCGAGATATTTTTCGGCAAATCCGTTGATGTAGTTTATCACCTCGATCTGTCCCGGGAAAGCTTCGGAGAGGAGGTTGTAGAACATCTCCTGCATGCCGAATCCTCGGCCGATGCCAAGGGCAAGAGCCACCGTAGGAACGAGCGCGAGCAGTGTGTAATAGGTGAGGGCCGAAGCACGCTCCATGATGCGATGAGCGAGGAAGAAGCGTATCGAGAGATAGACGGCCTTGAAGATGTTCATCAGCCAACGATAGATGCCACGGACGTCCTCGTTCGTGTAACTCCAGATGTCGTGTTTCAGAAATCTCCAGGAGAGTCGTATGCGCCAGATGATGTCGCTCATGGATCTACATTGGGACTACTTCGTGAGTGTGACAGAGCCGCGACCTATCATACTGCCATCGGCATAAAGCTCCACATGGTAGGTGCCGGCATCGAGTGTCTCGCCGCGCTTATAGTACATGGTGACCTTCGTCTCCTCGCCGCCGAATTCGATTGTTTTGCGTGCAGAATAGTCGAGCTTTGTATTCTCGTACTTGAACTTTCCGCTCTGTGCATTGGTAAGCACCTCCTCGCTGGGGCGCAGGATACGCAGATAGATATCCTTCTCGCCGGTCTGGGCAGTAACATTGGCCGCGATGGTGAAGTTGACCTGGAACTTGGCCAGCTTATCCACACGATTGCGCTTCTCGACCTTGTCCTTGCGGTCGAGGACGGTCACCGAAACATTGGTGGCAGAAAGCTGGGCTGCCACGGTGACCTTCTTGGTGAGAGTCTCGTTCTGCTGACGTACCTGCTGGTTCTGCTGCTGGACATTACGCATGTCGGTACGTATCTGCTTGTTCTCGGCGACAAGGGCATCGTTGACCTTGTTGAGCGAATCGACCTGGGCCACGTAGTAACGCAAGACGCCACGAACCGTCTCGAGTTCCTTCTTGAGGGCTGCGATACGGCGGGCATCCTGAGCCTTGGTTTGGCGCAGTTCCTCGACGAGACGTTGTATCTTGATGCGCTGATCCTCGAGTTTCTGTTCAAGGGAGTCGTTGTTGACCTGCAACTTGTATCCCTCATATTGGATGGCCAGCTGCGTATATTCGTCCTCGAGTTGTTCTTTTTCAAGCGCGAAGCCCTCGGTGAGTTCGTCGATGGTCTGTTGCTGCTTCCAGATGTAGTAGCCACCACCGCCCAGCAATGCCAAGAGGATGACGGCAGCAGCAATGATAAATATCTTATTCTTCATGTCGCTAAGTTGTTTTCGTATATACATGCTCCATAGCATATCGCTAAAGGCCATAATTGCGGGGCAAAGGTACGTATTTTTTGTGAAATAGAGGCTATTTGATGCTAACTTTTTTAAATAATGAAGATTTTTTTGCCATTTGTTTGTTTTTATTCACAAAAAGCGCTATCTTTGCGGCGTTATTATATTTAAAATAGGTATAAATTTGGTACAAGAAGAAGACAATGGCCGCAAGAGCACATGGGGCTACTTCGGCAAAATGGTTGGACTTTCGATATTAGGCATCATCGTTATCACGGTGGCCGTTTTAACATGCTTGTCACTCTGGATGAGCTCCTATACGCATCACAACGAGCGTGTCGAGGTTCCTCGTCTGGTGGGCATTCCTGCTCCTGAAGCGCAGCGTATTCTTGATAACGCGGGTCTCAAGTCGATGATCATCGACTCGGTGTATGCCGACATGAAGCCAGGCGCTATCGTCGAGCAACTGCCTACTGCAGGCCTTCCGGTCAAGAAGGGGCGTATCGTCTATCTCACCATCAATGCCATCGGTGTGCGTATGGTCAAGATGCAGGAGGTGCGTGAGGGCGGAAGCCGTCAGGCACTTTCGACACTGCGTTCGCTGGGCTTCAAGGTTGATTCCATCAAGCAGGTGCCTTCCGAGATGCATGACCTGGTGCTTAGCGTCACCACAAATGATGTGGAGATGGTGCCGGGTGCCGAATATCCTTTTGGCACGCATGTGGTCGTTTCGGTGGGCAACAGCAAGCTTGAGATTGAACCCGAGAACGAAGAAACCGAGGAGCAATGGCTGGAGTAACCGAAGGCGCTGGGTCGGAGGAGCTGTATGAGCATTTCCGTTTCGTAGCTGACAGGGGACAGGGGCCATTGCGCGTCGATAAGTTCCTCGTGGATCGTATCGTCGGCACCAGTCGTAATCGCATTCAGAATGCCGCTGATGGCGGGTTCATCCTTGTCAATGGTAAGCCAGAGAAATCGAACTACAAGGTGCGTCCGGGCGATGTGGTTCAGGTCATGATGAACCGTCCACGTCACTCCACCGAGATCGTTCCTGAAGATATTCCTCTCGACATCATCTATGAGGACGAAGACCTGCTCGTGGTCAATAAGCCTGCGGGCATGGTGGTTCATCCCGGACACGGCAACTACACCGGCACATTGGTCAATGCCTTGGCCTGGCATTTCCTGCAGGAGGGTATCGAACTTGACCTGACAGGAGAGGTGGAAAGCGAAGAGGGTGCAGAGAGCGAGGACGTTGAAGACGGAAAAGAGGACGAGCTGAAAAGCTTCGAACAGAAACCTGACTTCCAGAAGCGTTTGGGCTTGGTGCATCGCATCGACAAGGAAACCTCGGGCCTGCTCGTCATTGCCAAGAACGAGGATGCCGGCACATCACTCAGCCGGCAGTTTTTCTACAAGACAACCCGTCGTCTTTACACTGCCCTGGTGTGGGGACACGTGGAGCAGGATGAGGGCACCATCGTGGGAAATATCGGGCGAAACAAGCGAGACCGCACCTTGATGGAATATTATCCTGAGGGAAGCGAGGAGGGCAAACCTGCTGTGACACACTTTCGCGTCATCGAGCGTCTGGGTTATGTCACCCTCATTGAGTGCCGTTTGGAGACAGGACGAACGCATCAGATACGTGTCCACATGAAGCATGCCGGACACACCCTGTTCAACGACAAGACTTATGGTGGTGACCAGATCCTGAAGGGAACCACTTTTGCAAAATATTCGCAGTTCGTACGCAACTGCTTTGATATCTGTCCGCGACAGGCATTGCATGCCGGCACACTCGGGTTCCGTCATCCGCGTACGGGAGAGGAGATGGACTTCGAGACACCGTTGCCGACCGATATGGCTCGGCTTGTCGAGAAGTGGCGGGAATATATAAGTAACAGAAACTATTGATGAAAAAAATCGCAATTGTTGCAGGAGGTGACTCCAGTGAATACGAGGTTTCGCTTCGCAGTGCCCAAGGCATCTGGACCTTCCTGGACCACAACAAATATGAAACCAGCATCATCGTGATCCGCGGTACCGACTGGAAGATGGTGCAGTATGATGGCAAGAACTATGACATGGACCGCACCTGGCCGGTCGATCGTCATGACTTTTCCGTCGTGAAGGATGGTGTGAAGCACAGCTTCGACTTTGCTTATATCATCATTCATGGAACCCCGGGCGAGAACGGCATCCTGCAAGGGTATTTCGACATGATAGGCATGCCCTATAGCTGTTGTGGCGTGTTGGCGGCTGCTCTCACCTGTTCGAAGTTCACCTGCAACCGATATCTCTCGACCTTCGGCATCCCTGTTGCGAAGAGTATCCTGCTTCCCGTGGGCGAAGAGGTGGATACCGAAGCATGTATCGAGCAATTGGGCCTTCCTGTCTTCGTGAAGCCCAATGCGGGTGGGTCGTCTTACGCCACTACCAAGGTGAAGACTCCCGAGCAACTCCAGCCCGCCATTGCGGCTGCCAAACGGGAAGCCACGGGCGAAGTCATCATCGAACAATTCATGCAGGGCACCGAGGTCACTTGCGGATGCTATACCTCACGCGATGGCCTGCGTGCCTTGCCAGTAACAGAAGTCGTCTCGAAGAAGGAGTTCTTTGATGTCGATGCTAAGTATAATGGTGCAGTAGAGGAGATTACCCCTGCACGCATTTCTGACGAAATGACCCAGAAGGTCCAGACGCTCACCAAGCGTATCTATGGATATGTTGGGGCCAAAGGTATCATCCGTGTCGATTATATCATTATCGATGACACCCCACACCTTCTTGAGGTCAACACGACTCCCGGCATGACAGCAACCTCGTTCATCCCACAGGAGGTCAGAGCTGCCGGTCTTGACATCTCGGATGTCATGGATGACGTAATTGCCTTTGGCACTAAAGGGTAGTATCTAAAATCTATTATTATGGCAGAATACAATTTTGACGACATTCGTTGTTATAACGACGAAGATATCCCATCGAAACTTTGGCCTCTGGCCGATCGTCCGGAAGTGCAGTTCGCCATCAAGTCGGCATTTCCTAATGTTGACTACGACCAGGTGAAGGCGCTCATTCTCAGCTGCAAGACGGTGAAGGAATTCCAAACCAGAGTCATAGTCTTCTTGCTCGATATGCTGTGTAATAAATGCACTGACGGTGTAGAGGCATACGGCATTGAGGATATTGACGATACGAAAGGACATCTTTTCGTCACCAACCATCGCGATATCGTACTTGATTCGGCACTGCTCAACGTCATGCTGACCAAGCATGGAAAGGAGACTTCGGAGATTGCTATCGGAAATAATCTCTTTGCTGCTCCGTGGATCGAAGATCTTGTCAGGGTCAACAAGAGTTTTGTCGTGCGCCGAGACATCACTGGACGCCAACTGCTTGAAGCTTCCATCAAATTGTCGTCGTATATCCATCAGGAGATCGTTGACAAGAAGTGCTCCGTCTGGATGGCCCAGCGAGAAGGCCGTTCGAAAGACAACTCTGATAATACGCAGGCTTCGGTGATCAAGATGCTGTCATTGGGCGGTTCCAGCAAGGACCACATGCAGAACATCCGTGAGCTCCGTACGATTCCTGTAGCCATCAGTTACGAGTATGACCCTTGCGATTACCTCAAGGCTGCCGAGTTCCAACTCAAGCGCGACAACCCGCAGTGGAAGAAGACCAAGGCCGACGATGTGAAGAGCATGGCCACGGGCATGATGGGTTATAAGGGACGCATCCGCTACACCTTCACCCAAGAGCTCAATGGTGTCTTCGACCAGTATCCCTGGATCAACGACAGGAATGCACAGGTCAACTGTGTCTGTGAGACTATCGACAAGATGCTTCACGAAGCCATGGTGCTCTATCCGATCAACTATGTGGCCTACGATGTCAAGTACCAGACCGAACGCTACAAGAAGATGTACACCGAGGAGGAGAGTGTCAAGTCCTTGGCTTACCTGAACGGACAACTTGCCAAAATCGACATCCCGAATCGTGACGAGGAGTATCTGTGGGATTTGTTGCTCACAATGTACAGCAATCCTGTATTCAACAAGGAGAAACTCGTCAGGGAACAGGATACCACATTTGTGCCCATGACTTAACACTTTCATACTATGGACGAGAAGATTGTCAACGAGCTCATTGAGGAGCTCATCAAACTGAGTTTCGCCGAGGATATCGGTGATGGCGACCACACCACCCTTTGCTGCATCCCCGCCGACGCTATCGGCAAGCAGAAACTTTTGATCAAGGAGGAAGGCATCCTGGCTGGCGTCGATATCGCCCGTCGTGTGTTCAATGCTTTCGATCCAGAGCTCAAGATGGAAGTCTTTATGCAGGATGGAACGCATGTGGTGCCCGGCGATGTGCCTTTCATCGTTACCGGCAAGGAGCAGAGTCTTCTCCAGACCGAGCGTCTGATGCTCAACATCATGCAACGCATGAGCGGCATTGCCACAATGACAGCTCGTTATGTCAAAGCACTGGAAGGGACAGGTACCAAGGTGCTCGACACCCGCAAGACCACTCCAGGTATGCGTATTCTCGAGAAGATGGCTGTCAAGATCGGTGGCGGCTGCAATCACCGCATCGGTCTCTTCGATATGATTCTGCTCAAGGATAACCACGTCGATTTCTCCGGAGGTATCCACAATGCCATCAGCCGTGCCAAGCAGTACTGCAAGGAGAAGGGCAAGAACCTCAAGATCGAGGTGGAAGTGCGCAACTTCAAGGAACTCGACGAAGCCTTGGCCGAAGGTGTCGATCGCATCATGTTCGACAACTTCACTCCCGAAGACACAGCTAAGGCTGTGAAGATTGTCAACCATCGTTGTGAGACCGAGTCATCGGGCGGCATTACCTACGACACGATGCTGCCATACGCCAAGGCCGGCGTGGATTATATCTCGTTCGGCGCTTTGACCCATTCTGTCAAGGGTCTCGACATGTCATTCAAGGCAGTGAAGTGATTTCTGCTTGTTTTGCAAAAACAATTTATCTATAGTTATGGGGCTCATTCTTAGAGGATGAGCCCCATAACTGTGTTTTGGATAATCCAGAAATTCTAGAAACTCTAGATAATCTAGAGACTCTAGATACTCTTGAAAGTCATTAATTTGCCGTTTATAGTTGCTTTTTTGTAATAAAATGAAGTAAAAAATGTGAAATTGCAACATTTTTTCCCTTTTTATTATGTGATGTCAAAAAAAGTATATATCTTTGCAGTCACTTTTACGTGTATTGTGTTTAATGGTATGTTCTTCTCTTGATTTTTTATCTTCGTGCGAGACGGACTATCCTTTTTGTTTGATAAATATGAAGATTCAACTCAGAAGTGCACAGACCACCGAAGGTCGTAGGATGGCAGGCGCTCGCGCCCTGTGGGTTGCCAATGGAATGAAGCGTGAAATGCTTGGCAAACCAGTCATCGCGATTGTCAACTCCTTTACCCAGTTTGTTCCCGGTCATACCCATCTGCACGAGATCGGCCAAATTGTGAAGGCTGAAATCGAGAAGCTCGGCTGCTTTGCTGCTGAGTTCAATACCATCGCTGTTGATGACGGCATAGCCATGGGACATGACGGTATGCTGTATTCCCTTCCTTCGCGCGACATCATCGCTGACTCGGTGGAATATATGGTCAATGCGCACAAGGCTGATGCGATGATATGTATCTCCAACTGCGATAAGGTGACACCTGGCATGCTGATGGCTGCCATGCGTCTTAACATCCCAGCTGTCTTCTGCAGCGGTGGCCCCATGGAGGCTGGCAAATGGCGCGGCGAGAATGCCGACCTTATCACTGCCATGGTGAAGGGTGCCGATCCGTCGGTGAGCGATGAGGAGATGGCCGAGATCGAAAGCTGCGCTTGCCCTGGTTGCGGTTCTTGCTCGGGAATGTTTACCGCAAACTCCATGAACTCCTTGACGGAAGCCATTGGTCTTTCCCTGCCTGGCAACGGTTCCATCCTTGCTACTCACGTTAACCGTATCCAGCTCTTCAAGGATGCAGCCCAGCTGATTGTCAAGAACGCTTTGAAATACTATGAGGAAGGCGACGAGAGTGTTCTGCCTCGCAGCATTGCCACACGTGAGGCATTCCTCAATGCTATGACCCTCGATATTGCCATGGGTGGTTCATCGAATACGGTGCTTCACCTTCTTGCCGTAGCGCAGGAGGGAGGCGTCGATTTCGAGATGAAGGACATCGATCGTTTGAGCCGCGTGGTGCCTTGTCTCTGCAAGTTGGCTCCTAATACGCAGAAGTATTCGATGCAGGAGGAGAACCGTGCTGGTGGTATCCTTGGCATCATGGGCGAACTGGCCAAGGGCCATCTCCTTGACCTCAGCTGCAAGCGCGTCAATGGCGCCACGCTTGGCGAGGACATCGAGAAGTACTCAATCCTCAAGGAGAACATCGACCCTGAGGCAAGCCGTATCTATCACAGTGCACCAGCTGGTAAGTTCTCCATCCGTATGGGTTCGCAGAATGCACAGTGGGAGACCCTCGATACTGACCGCGCCAATGGCTGTATCCGCGACATCGAGCACGCTTACACCAAGGATGGTGGACTGGCAGTGCTCTTCGGTAACATTGCACAAGATGGTTGCGTCGTCAAGACAGCTGGTGTAGCTCCCGAGCTTTGGCACTTCGAAGGTCCTGCCGTTTGCTTCGACTCGCAGGAAGATGCTTGCGAAGGTATTTTGGGTGGTAAGGTCAAGAAAGGCGATTGCGTGGTAATCACCCACGAAGGGCCCAAGGGTGGCCCTGGTATGCAGGAGATGCTTTATCCCACCTCATACATCAAGTCGATGCACATGGGCAAGGAATGTGCCCTCATCACCGACGGACGTTTCTCGGGCGGCACATCCGGCCTTTCTATCGGACACATCAGTCCCGAGGCTGCAGCTGGTGGCAACATCGGAAAGATCAAGGATGGAGACATCATCGTCATCGACATTCCTACTCGTTCCATCAACGTCAAACTCAGCGATGAAGAACTTGCAGCACGTCCACAGCAACCACTGAAGCGCAATCGTGTGGTCAGCAAGGCCCTTCGTGCCTATGCCCAGTCAGTTTCTTCGGCCGACAAGGGAGGTGTGCGTATCATCGATTAGTCAAATCCATTAAGAATCAACTTATAGAATGTCAGAAAGAATATCTGGTGCAGAAGCGCTGATGCGCAGCCTCGAGAACCAGGGTGTCACCACCCTCTTCGGTTATCCTGGAGGAGCCATCATGCCGACTTACGACGCACTTTATGATCATCGCGACAAGCTCAATCATGTGCTGGTTAGACATGAGCAGGGTGCCATCCATGCCGCACAGGGTTATGCCCGCGTCAGCGGACGTACAGGTGTGGTACTGGTAACATCGGGTCCAGGTGCCATGAACACCATCACAGGTCTTGCCGATGCTATGATCGACTCCACTCCGCTTGTTGTCATTTGTGGACAGGTGGGCGCTGCCATGTTGGGCACCGATGCCTTCCAGGAGGTCGATGTAGTGGGTGTGACACAACCTGTCAGCAAGTGGAACTATCAGATTCGTCGTGCCGAAGATGTGGCATGGGCCGTGGCTCGTGCATTCTATATCGCAGGGACTGGACGCCCAGGCCCCGTAGTCCTCGATTTCACCAAGAACGCCCAGACTACCGTCATCGACTTCGAGCCGCAGAAGGTCAACTTCATACGCTCGTATGTCCCTTCTCCTGTTTGTGACCGTTCGGTCATCATGAAGGCAGCTGAGATGATCAACCAGAGCGTCAAGCCGTTCATGCTGGTGGGACAGGGCGTGGAACTGGCAGGAGCCAATCAGGAGGTGCTCGACCTCATCGAGAAGGCACAGATACCTTTCGGATGTACGATGCTCGGACTTTCGGCCATCCCTTCCGACCATCCGCTCAACAAGGGTATGCTCGGCATGCACGGTAACCTCGGGCCCAATGTGATGACCAACCAGTGCGACCTGCTGATAGCTGTGGGTATGCGCTTTGACGATCGCGTGACAGGCAACCTCAAGACTTATGCCAAACAGGCCAAGGTCATCCATTTCGAGATTGACCCTTCGGAGATCGACAAGAACGTGAAAGTCGATCTGGCAGTCCTTGGCGACTGCAAGCAGACCTTGGTCGATGTCACTTCGTATGTCGATGAGGCCAAACACGGCTCATGGATTGCTGGTTTCAAGCCTTACGAAGAGAAGGAATATGAAAAAGTCATCGATAAGGCATTACATCCCACCGAAGGCCCATTGCTGATGGCTGAGGTGATCCGCAAGGTGAGTGAAGCTGCCAACAACGAGGCAATCCTCGTTACCGATGTGGGTCAGAACCAGCTCTTCGGTTGCCGTTACTTCAAGTTCACAAAAAAACGTTCCATCGTCACTTCCGGTGGTTGCGGCACGATGGGATTTGCCCTTCCTGCTGCGATAGGTGCCACCTTCGGAGCTCCCGACCGCACTGTCTGCATGTTCGCGGGTGACGGAGGACTGCAGATGACCATTCAGGAACTAGGCACCATTATGGAACAGCAGGCTCCTGTCAAGATGATATTGCTCAACAACAATTATCTAGGCAATGTGCGCCAATGGCAATACCTGTTCTTCAACAAACGCTATTCGTTCACGCCAATGATGAACCCCGACTACGAGCTGATCGCTAAAGGCTATGGCATCCCATGCCGCACCGTTGTCGAGCGCGAGGATCTTGACGAGGCCATTCGTGAGATGCTCGATACCAAGGGCCCATACCTGCTGCATTGCGCAGTGAAGGAAGAAGACAATGTTTTACCGATGACTCCTCCAGGCTCCAATGTGGATGAGATGTTATTAGAAATAAAGTAATATGGCAGAACATGTAATAAATGGCGGTGAGTGTGGTGATTGCAACACTTGCGGCAAATGCGATGAGGCTCAGGCTTCATTGCAGGCTTTGGATGAGGCTGTGAAGGCAGCGGCTGCCATAGACCGCAACTCATACGAGAAGAATCTCTATCGCGAGCGATCGGCATCCTTGGCCGAAGACCTCAAGGACGGAGGTTTTCACGAACGATTCTCTAAGACTGCTGTCGATGCACCTGCCACTTTGGGCAAGGAGGGCGCATTGCTCAGCCCCTTGCATGAGGGTTTGACGCATTACACACTGATCGTCTATTCCGAGAACTATGCAGGTATCCTAAATCAGATTACAGCTGTCTTTACTCGTCGTCAGGTCAATATCGAGACGCTCAACGTGTGTGCTTCTTCGACACCAGGCGTACATAAATATACGATTACCTGCTACTGTAAGCAGGAGATGGCTGAGATGCTTACCAAGCAGATCGAGAAGCGCATCGACGTGCTGCAGGCCAACTGCTTTGTCGATGACGAGATCTTCATCCTCGAAACCTCATTGTTGAAGCTATCGACGCCGATGGTGCTCGCTAATCCCGAGGTGTCGCGCATCGTGCGTCGTCACGATGCCCATATCGTGGAGGTCAATCCCACCTACACCATTGTTGAGAAGACGGGCATCACAGCCGATGTGCTTGACAACTTCAACCAACTCAATAAGTTGGGCTGCGTCCTGCAGTTTGTGCGTTCGGGACGCATCTCCATCACCAAGTCGTGCATCGAGCGTTTGGACCAGTATCTGACCAAGCGCGAGGAAGAGCATGAGAAGGCAGAATAAATGAAATAATCAATAACTCATAAATAATTATCAATATGGCACAATTGAATTTTGGCGGCGTCATCGAGAATGTGGTGACCCGCGAGGAGTATCCTCTTGAGAAAGCTCGTGAAGTCCTGAAGGACGAAACTATTGCAGTAATCGGTTATGGCGTACAGGGCCCAGGCCAGTCGCTCAACCTGCGTGACAACGGTTTCAACGTTATCGTAGGTCAGCGTCAGGGCAAGACCTTCGAGAAGGCCATCAGCGACGGTTGGGTACCCGGCAAGACCCTCTTCAGCATCGAGGAGGCAGCCCAGAAGGCTACCATCGTGATGTGTCTGCTTTCTGATGCAGCCGTGATGAGCGTTTGGCCTACTCTCAAGCAGTATCTCACCCCAGGTAAGGCCCTCTACTTCTCGCATGGCTTTGCCATCACTTGGAACGATCGCACAGGTTGTGTTCCCCAGAAGGATATCGACGTGATCATGGTGGCACCCAAGGGTTCTGGTACTTCTCTTCGTACCATGTTCCTCGAAGGCCGTGGCCTCAACTCTTCGTATGCAATCTATCAGGATGCTACAGGCCGCGCCTACGACCGCACCATCGCCCTCGGTATCGGTATCGGTTCGGGTTACCTCTTCGAGACCACCTTCCAGCGCGAGGCTACCTCTGACCTCACCGGCGAACGCGGCTCTCTGATGGGTGCTATCCAGGGCCTTCTCCTCGCTCAGTACGAGGTGCTTCGTGAGAATGGCCATTCTCCTTCGGAGGCCTTCAACGAGACAGTGGAGGAGCTCACGCAGTCACTCATGCCTCTCTTCGCCAAGAATGGCATGGACTGGATGTATGCCAACTGTTCGACCACAGCCCAGCGTGGCGCTCTCGACTGGTATCCACGTTTCCACGATGCCATCAAGCCTATCTGCCAGTGGCTCTACATGAGCGTGAAGCTCGGCAACGAGGCACAGATTTCCATCGATGCCAACTCCAAGCCCGACTATCGTGCTGGCCTCGAGAAGGAACTCAAGGCGCTGCGCGAAAGCGAGATGTGGCAGACGGCTGTCACCGTGCGCAAGCTCCGTCCAGAGAACAACTAATCCGAAGGACCATCTTTTACACAACGTGTAAAGATACTACCCAAAGCCCTGAAACCGATGGTTTCGGGGCCTTTTTTATTAAATATGTGAAAAATTGGTGCATAGATTTGGTCGTGTTAGGATTTTTTCGTAACTTTGCTCCCGAAAAATGTACATTTCTCAACGATGCAAGAACGTAAACCGAATATTTACAACGACAATATCATTGGTCCTATTCATAGCCGCAGATTGGGTATCAGCCTTGGCGTGAATCTATTGCCCAAGGATGCCAAGATCTGTTCATTCGACTGCATCTATTGCGAGTGCGGATGGAACAAGGACCACAAGGGGGGACGTTTCCCCGATGCTGATGCGGTAATGGAGGAACTCGAGGCCAAACTCCAGGAAGAGCAGGCCTCAGGGAGGGATATCGATGTAATCACTTTTGCAGGTAACGGCGAACCCACACTTCATCCGCGGTTCGCCGAGGTCATCGATCGTACCATTGCTCTGCGTAATCGTTATTATCCGAATGCCAGGGTGAGTGTGTTGAGCAATGCCACGCGTATGTGCGATCCCGAGGTGCATGCAGCCCTGCTTAAGGTTGATAACAACATCCTCAAGATTGACGGAGCTTTCGACGAGACAATCCGTCTTATCGATCAGCCAACCGATAGACACTACAGCGTGCGCCATATTGTCGATGGCATGAAGTCTTTTCGTGGCCAGCTCATTGTCCAGACAATGTTCCTACGTGGCAGGCACGACGGCAAGGTGGTCGATAATACTACACCTGAAGAAGTCAGTGCATGGTGCGACCTTATGCGCGAAATCAAGCCTCATCAGATCATGGTCTATAGCCTCGACCGACCTACTCCCGAACCCGACCTCTTGAAGGTTTCGAAAGAGGAGATGGCACAACTGGTCGCTCCCCTTGTAGCTGAAGGCTTTAACGTAAGCATTGCATGAATCATCCTTTGAACCCAATGTACAAACAAAGATATCACATAATTCTCATTCTCTTGCTGACAGTGCTGCTGCCGGCAACTTTGGCTGCAAGGAAGAAGAATCCTCTGCCAACTGAGAAATCGTTGCTGACCTTTGATGAACAGCAGTATTTCGACTCCCTTTATTTCCTTTCAGTAATCCAAAGCCAATGCGAGCGTCCCGACTCGGCTGTGAGGTTGATGAAGCAGGCGGTGTCGTTCTACGACTCTGTGATGTCGTCACAGGGTTACGAACTCACGGTCAAACTGCCCACCGAAGGACCCAAGGAGCCGAAGAAGGGTATCAAGAACCCAACCACGGGTCAGGTCCCGGGTTTGGCAGCTGCCTATTTCTTCCTCAGCAACCAGTATCGCGAGCAGAACAATGCGATGAATGCGATACTGTCCATCGAACAGGCCATTGCCATCGACTCGGTCAACTACTGGTACACCGAGGCCGAAGGCGACCTTTTCCTGGCCATGAACCGCATCGAGGACGCGCGTCTATGCTATGAACGATTGGTGCGCAACTATCCCGAAAAGAGCGAGCCGCTCTACAACATGTCGGAGATCTATCTGCGCCTTGATAGCGTGAATGAATGCCTTGCCATGCTCAACAAACTTGAGGAGCTCGAAGGCATCAACGAACAACTCACGCGCTATAAGTTTGCTATCCTCAGCGACAAGAAACGTACTGACGAAGGGTTCGACGAATACCGAAAGCTCATCGCACGCTATCCCTACGAGGTCCGCTATCGTGTTCAATTGGGCGATTTGCAGATGCAGTATGGTCAGATACCACAAGCCAAGGAGACCTACGAGGCCGCTGCTGCCGTGGAGCCAGATAATGCTTACGTTTGGGTTGCCCAGGCCAATTACTACAGTATGACGGGCGATCAGGATGCAGCCGACAAACTTGTTGCTTCGGCTCTTGTCAATAATAACCTCGATGTAGATACGAAGGTTGAGGTGATGGAAGAGTATCTGAAAGGCTCATTCCGCAAGCTTTCTGCCTATCGTGACCAGATTGAGAAAGGCAACGTCACTTCTGACCTCGATACGATGGCGCTCTTCAACAACGTGGATTCCCTCTTTACCGCTGTTGTGGTCATGCATCCTACCTCCGATGAAATCTATAAGTTGCAGGCCGACTGGCGTAGTGCAATGGGGCAGGACAGTCTTGCCTCTGAGAGTATGCGTTTCGCCGTCGATCTCAAACCCACGTCGATGGAATATTGGGAACATTTACTCTACTATAGTACCAGTTGGATGCCTAAACCACAACTGATCGAACTGACAGAAGAGGCTCTCAAGGAACATCCCTCCAATCAGACGGCTTACCTCGTTGCTGCTTGGGCATATATCCGCGAGGACCAGCACGACAAGGCAATTGAACAGTACCGGCTGGCCATCGAGAACATGAATCCACCCGATGCCAACAAGGTAAGTAATCTGTATGGAAGTATGGGAGACATCTACTATCAGGACAATCGCATGGACGAGGCTTTCGAATGCTACGACAAGGCTGTCAAGTATAATCCGACAAATTACAATGCGCTCAACAATTACGCATATTATCTGAGCGAGCAAAGGAAGAATCTTACCAAAGCCGAGAGTATGGCATTGAAAGTGATCCAGAAGTACCCCGATAATCCCACCTATCTCGATACCTACGCATGGATCCTGTATCTTGAAGAGAGCTATACTTTGGCCACGTTCTATCAGCAGCATGCCATCGACTGTCTCTCGAAAGACGACAAGAGCAACAGCACCCTTTTCGACCACTACGGCGACATGCTTCTTAAGAGCAATGACCTTAAAGGTGCCATCGAACAATGGAAAAAGGCCCTTGAAAGCGATGACGTGGATGACGCTGAAAAGATACAGAAGAAGATCGACAGCGCCGAGACCCTACTAAATAATTAGACCATTAATCATGAACAAGAATCTTAGGCATATCGTTTGGGCAGCTTTCGCAGCTCTCTGTCTCATACTTTCCTCCTGTCACACCCCAAAGGTGGTCACGGGAACACTCACTGGTGCCAATCCTGAGAAGGCCCGCTTCGAGAGCGTGGTGCGCAACAATTATAAGTACGATGCCCTCCAGTCGAAGGTTAAGTATTCTTTGGGCAAGACCAGTCTCAATGGCAAGATGTGCCTCGAGTCTGGCCATCGTCTTTGTATGCAGGTCAATGCTCCGCTCATCGGTTTTGAGGTAGCTCGCATCGAAGCCGCCCAGGACTCGGTGCTTCTCGTTGATAAGTACGACAAGATTTATTCCATCCTCGACCTGGCCAAGCTTTATGACATCAAGGATATCAACGGTCATGAGATGGAGGCTCTCGAGTGTATCATGTTGGGCCGCATCTATATCCCAGGAAAGGGACAGGCCACGAGCAAGGATTACAACAAGCTCAGTTGGACCACACCAATGCTGGCTGATGGAAAACAGGGTTATTCCGAGGGACTTTACAAGGGTAAGGATTACAGTCTTCTTTATGCCATTGATGAGAATGGTCGTTTAGTGAGCACTTTGCTCGCTGTGGGAGCAAAGACTGCACGTTGGGAATATTCCGACTATCAGGAGGTAGAGGATGGACAGTGGGTGCCCACTCAGGAATATATCACTATAACTAATGCAGAGAAAAAGGAGATTTTGGCAGGCTTGAAACTGACCAATCCATCCTTCGGTGAGAGCACATGGCGAGATTTCGAACCCTCTGATTCCTACAGAAAGGTCGCTATCAAGGAAATAGGTGATAGAATCAAGAGTTTGACAAAGTAAGTGACGTCACGTATGAAGCGTTTCTTCCAATATCTTGTGGTAATTGTCTTTTCGGTCGTGCTGATGGCAGGACATGATGATGCCATCTTTGCGCAGCAGAAGAAGCCCACAACGACGAAGACAACGACAACGAAGACAACGACTCAAAAGCAGAGCACGCAGAAGAAACCCGCGCAGAGCACGCAGAAGAAACCCGCGCAGAACACGCAGAAGAAACCCGCGCAAAGCACGCAGAAGAAACCCGCACAAAGCACGCAGAAGAAGCCCGCACAAAGCACGCAGAAGAAACCCACACAAAGCACGCAGAAGAAATCTTCTCAGACAACCTCGAAGGCAAGCACTCAAAAGAGTAGTAGTAAGAAGAAGGGCAAGCAAATGACTCGTCAGGCTTACGAGAAGCAGCAAAAGGATCTGCAGCGTCAGATCAAGGATACCGAGAAGTTGATCAATACCAACAACAGTTCGCTCAAGAGCCAGAACCGCGATATCCAGATTCGTGCTGATGAGATACGCAAGCGACAGGCACTTATCAACAGCAAGCATCGTGAGATTGAGACCATCATCGCTGAAGAAGATAGTCTCAAGCGCGAGATTCGCGATCTCGAAAAGCAGCACAACGCTACACAGAAAAAATATGCTGCCGCGATGCGTCATCTCTACAAGTGGCGCAGTGGCTACGACGAACTGCTCTTTGTCGTGTCGGCCCGAGATCTGCTTGAAGGTATGCGACGTATGCGTTATCTCCGTCGTTATGGAGAGTGGCGCAAGGGTCAGGCCGAACTGCTCTTGGAGCAGCGCAATGCGACCAACGAGGCCAAGCTGGCGCTCGCACAGGTTCGTGCCGACCACGAGAATATTCTTCAGGACCTGGATAAGGAACGTGCCTCACTGGCCCAGCGTCAGCAGGAACAGCAGACGCAGATAGCCAATCTTCAGAAACGCAACAAGGAGTTGCAAACTGAATTGGATCGTGACCGCAAGCAGATGGCCGAGGTGGAGAAGACCATCCAGCGTATGATCGAGGAAGAGATACGCAAGGCTGAGGAGGCACGAAAGAAAGCCGAGGAGGAAGCACGACGCAAGGAAGAAGCTGCCCGTAAGGCACGTGAAGCCAAGAACAGTGGTACAGCGACAGCGTCGAAGGGCGCTTCCAGTGGAGCTGGGACTTCGACTTCAAGTTCATCTGCACCATCCCGAACCACGACCCACACGTCTGCTACGGTGAAGAAGGACGATGCCTTCCGTAAGCTGTCCGGCAGTTTCGCTGAAAACAAGGGGCGTTTGCCCTATCCCTTGGATGCCACTTTCGCATACGTCGATCATTACAATCCAAACAGCGGCAACTCGAGCATCGTGCTCAGTACTCGTGTCGGTGCACATGCCTGCGCCATCTACGAGGGTGTCGTTCAGAGTTGCTTCAAGACGAGTGAGGAATGGACCATCATCGTGCAGCATGGCAACTACCGTTCGGTCTATATGAATCTGCAGAACGTCTTCGTTCGTGCAGGTCAGAAGGTTTCTACCCGTCAGCAGTTGGGCACACTGAAGACCGAACCCGAAAGCAATCGAGCTGAGATCCGTTTCTGGATCTATCAGAATGCCAATGCCGTCAATCCTGAGCGTTGGCTTAAGCGATAACACATACGAGCGATAATCTTTGAACACATGGCTACATTAGACGACTGCAAGATCATCAATCTGCCCAAGGAGGAGGATCCTCGGGGGAGCTTGACATATATCTATCAGAATGTGCAGGTGCCATTCGAGATACGTCGAGTCTTCTATATCTACGACGTGCCTGCCGGCAAGGACCGTGGTGCACATGCCCATAAGCAATGCTGGCAGTTCATCATTGCCGCCTCGGGTGCCTTGGAGGTGTATCTCAACGACGGATATGCCGAGAAGGTGGTTACCTTGAACCGTCCTTATCAGGGATTGCTTGTTCCTCCTGGTGTATGGGCTCACGAACAGGAATTCACTTCAGGGGCACTCTGTCTGGTGCTTGCCAGCCATGATTACAGCGAAGAAGACTATATACGCGACTTTGATGACTATCTGAAATACCTTGCTAAATCATGAACATCCATCGTTATACGAGCAACGACAGGCTAGCTTGGGACTCTTTTGTCCGCACTTCGAAGAATGGGACCTTCCTCTTCGAACGTGATTACATGGACTATCATCAAGATCGTTTCGATGACCATTCGTTGATGTTCTACGACGACAAGTATCGTCTCGTTGCCGTCATGCCGGCCAATGAGGTGGAGTATGACGACATGCGCCATCTTTATAGCCATCAGGGATTGACCTACGGAGGTTTTGTGCTTTCGACCAAAAACACAGTTGAACAGGTCATGCAGATTTTCGACGACACTATCTCCTATTTAAGAGATAATGATTTCGAGGCATGGCACTACAAGCAGATACCAACGATCTATCATCAGTGCCCGTCGCAGGAAGATGAGTATGCCCTTTGGCGGCATGGAGCCCTCTTGGAAGCTTGCAATATCTCGTGCACTGTTCCACTTGCAGGTACGCCTCAACAACCGCCGTTCGAACGTCGTCGTCGTCGCGGTGTAGTGCGTGCCGAAGAGGCTGGATATCACATCGACGAGAATGCTCCGATTGAAACCTTTTGGCCCATCATGGTCGATAATCTGTTGGAGCGTTACGATGCTTCTCCCGTCCATTCTTTGTACGAGATGCAGCTTCTCCAAAGCCGGTTCCCCCAGCGCATACAGTGTTTCCTTTGTCTTGATTCTGATGATGTCGCTCAGGCTGGAGCCATTGTCTTTCTCACCAATCCGATGACGGTCCATGTTCAGTATGGACATGCCACACCCCAAGGTAAGACTGATGGCGCCCTCGATCTGCTCTATACCCGGCTGATGGAGAAATACCGCGGTCTGGGCTTCCAGTATTTTGATTATGGCACGAGCAATGAACAGGGAGGCAAGATTCTCAATGCTTCGCTAATTGCCCAAAAAGAGGGCTTCGGTGGACGAGGTATCGCCTATAAGACGTTCATCCTCAAACTGTATCGTCCTCATAGTTTCTATAGCTTTAATAGTCTTTAAGGATTCAAATAGCAATAGTCCCCCATCATCTATAATTATAGAGTCCCAGATGATTCCTTATCTTGACCTACATACAATCAACGCACCTTACGAAGCGGAAATCAAGCAGGCATTGCTCGACGTAGTCGATTCCGGCTGGTATTTGTTTGGCCAGCAGGTCTCGGCTTTCGAACAGGAATGGGCCAACTATAATGCCGCGAAGTATTGTGTGGCATGTGCCAATGGTCTCGATGCCCTTCGTCTGGTATTGCGAGCTTGGATCGAGATGGGGCTATTAGAGCGTGGTGATGGCGTCATCGTCCCTGCAAATACTTATATCGCAAGCATTTTGGCTGTCAGCGACAACGGATTGGTCCCGATTCCTGTGGAACCCGATCCCGATTCTTATCTGATTGACCCCAAGGCGATAGCCCAGGTGCTTGAGGATCCTGCATCTTCTCCTGCATCTCCTGTCGCCAAAGATGTCAGGATTCGAGCCATTCTGCCCGTGCATCTTTACGGACAGCGTTGTGAGATGGAGGCCATCGATGCCTTGGCTGCACGCCATCATCTGTTGGTTTTGCAGGACAGTGCACAGAGCCATGGCATCAAGGCCCAGGGTACCTGTGCATGGAGTTTCTATCCCGGCAAGAATCTTGGAGCATTGGGCGATGCCGGTGCCGTGACCACCGATGACGAGACCTTGGCTATGGTTGTTCGACAGCTGGCTTTCTATGGAAGTGTGAAGAAGTATGTGCATCACTACAAAGGTGTCAACTCCCGCATGGACGAACTGCAGGCTGCTGTGCTTCGCATCAAGATGCGCGACCTCGACCGTTCCAATGCACGGAGAGTCGAGATTGCTACACGCTATACCGAGGAAATCGATAATCCGAGCATCGTCTTGCCTCAAATTAAGGCACCTCACGTCTATCATATCTATCCTGTGCTGGCGGTCGGGCGTGATGCGCTTCAGCAATATCTGCTCGAACAAGGTATCCATACGCAGATTCATTATCCTTTGGCTCCCCATCAGCAGAAAGCCTATCGCGAATGGGAAACCCTTCACTTCCCGATAACCGAAAGGATCGCTGCCGAGGAACTATCCCTCCCTTGCAATCAGTCGATGACCGACGATGAGGTGTCTCAGGTCATCGCTGCACTGAACGCTTGGAAACTTTGAGTAATTCCCATGTTCAAATCCCTCTTTCGCACCAATTGGCTGGCAACACTGAAGCTCAACCTCAAGTTGCTACCCTGGAATCAGGCTCGCCGTCTGCCCATCGTGGTGGAGGGCCCTTTGCGTATCGAGATAGGAGAGGAGGCGCGTATTGTTCTTCCCAACGAGGCAAGGCGGGGAACGATCACGCTGGGTAGTCGCCATGAGACCTACAAGGCTGAGGCTGGAAAGGCGCAATTCTCCATCTTTGGAACGTGGAACGTGAATGGACCTGTCCGCATCGGGATTGATAGTTGTCTTTACATCCATCGAGGGGCAACGCTCACTACAGGAAGCGAGATTTTCTTTGCACGTGATAGTCAGATTGAATGTGCCGAGAGTGTCACTATTGGCGACAATGTGCTGGCAGGCGAGATTTACCTCTGCGACAGTGCAGGACATGAGGTCGAGCATGGCAAGGAGGTTCAACCCATGACCAGGCCAATCTCTATCGGTGATGGCTGTTACTTTGGTTTTCGTACCATGGTACTGCGCGGGGCCAAGATTCCTCCCCATTGTGTGATAGGGAGTGGTGCGGTATGCACGAGGGATTTTGTTGAAGCACTTCCCGAAGGTCATCTTCTTCTGGCGGGTGTGCCAGCCGAAGTCAAGGCATGTGACGTAACTCCCGATTGTCACGTTTAGCATTCATCCGTTCATGGAGGTCCCATCCTACAGATCTATCGTCAAAGGTGCTGGAATCTTTGGAGCAGCCAAGGCTGTCAATATCTTGACGGCTCTGGTCCGCACCAAGTGTGCGGCAGTGCTTTTAGGTTCTGCAGGCGTCGGGCTGAATGCCCTTTTCAATACGGTTCAGCTTTTCATGAACCAATTGCTTGGACTTGGCCTCTCGACGGGTAGTGTCAAGACTTTGTCCGAAGCTTATGCAACGCACGACACCTCATATATCGACCAGCATGTGATACGTGTGCGTCATTGGGGAATCCTCTGCGGTGTTGCTGCCATTCTTCTGCTGGCCCTGCTTTCTCCTCTTCTTAGTCTGCTATATTTCGACACGCTGCATTATGTACCTCACTTCATGCTATTGGGCGTAGGTGTGGCTTCGCTCATTGTCTGTGAAATCGAGCAGAGCGTGATGCGCAGTCTTCAACGTTCCGTCAGGTTGGCTTTCAGCATGTTGTTGACTGCCATCTGTGCTTTGATCTTCACGGTTCCCTTCTATTGGTGGTTGGGCGTGCGTGGTGTTATCTTTGCCATCGTCTCCTGTGCCGTGGCTTCGGCTTTCATCTGCATGTGGCAAGGACATAAGACGCATCCGTTCCATTTGGACTTCGGACAGTTCTCTGATTGGAAAAGGTTTTGGCAGGCATCACAGCCCATGCTCCGCACAGGCATGGCTTTTGTCGTAACAGGACTCTTTCTGCAAGGCAGTGACTTGTTGCTTCAGTCTGTACTGGCCACTACGGCCTCACTTACTGTCGTCGGACTCTTTAAGGCGGGTTATCAGTGTGCCTTTACCTATCCGAGCATGATCTTCTCGGGTGTTGCCAACGATTATTTCCCGCGTCTCTCGGCAGTGGCAGATGACGACATCACGGGTCGGCGTATTGTTGTGATCCGTCAGATTCGCGTGATGTTCCTTATTGCGCTTCCCGTCGTGATCGTCATCTGGATTCTGGCGCCGTGGGTAATCCGTATCCTTTTAAGTAAGGAGTTTCTCCCACTTGTCACGATGGTGCGTTGGTCGGTGTTGGCCATCCTCTTCAAGGCCATTTATCTTCCTTTGGGCTATCTTCCCTTGGCGCTCAACAAGCGACTGCATTTCCTCATCCTCGAAGGATTGAGTTGCCTCATTCATGTTGTTGTCGTCCTCATCGGCTTCTTTCTTAATGGTATCGACGGCATAGGCATAGGCATCTTCGTGGGCGGTTTGCTCGACCTTGTGCTCTATGTCCTCTTCTGCCGTCATCATTATAATATGTAACCCTTCAAACCCCTCGAACCCTTCGAACCCTTTAAACCCTTCAAACCCTATCCTCCCCTATGCGCATTCTCTTCACCACAGCGTGGTATCCCAACCGCAAGGATGCGGGCGATGGCGTCTTCGTTCAGAAGCACGCCCGCGCTGTTGCGCGGCTCAACGATGTGGCAGTGCTGATGGTGCAGACCGATGTGGCTGTGCATGGGCTGAAGGTGGAGGTGTGTCCTGTCGAAAGTGAGCAGACTTCGCTGCACGAAGTGCTGGTCTATGTACCCAAGACGCTCTTCGAACTGCCTGTGATCACTGGTCTTGTGCGACTTTTCTGGCTCATGGCGGGTTACATCAAGGGGTATCGATACATCAAGAGGAACTATTGGCAGGGTAAGCGTCCCGAAGCGTGTCATGTCAACGTGTTGACACGCGCAGCTGGTTTGCCGTGGTTGTTGCTCAAACTGCATCAGATTCCTTATATCATCACCGAACATTGGTCGCGTTATGCAAGGGAGGGAGCTTATCCCGACAGCGGTATGCAGCTTCGGTTGGGACGATTGTTTGTAAAGGATGCCGCCTACGTCTGCCCCGTCAGCCTCAACTTGGAACAAAGCATGAAGAAATGGGGTTTGGAGAATCGTCACTACACTCGCATCAGCAATGTTGTCGATACCGACACATTTGTACTTCCTCCGATGGTTGTGAAGTCCGACAAGGTCACCTTTATCCATGTCTCGTGGATGCGCGATGATTCGAAGAATATCTCGGGCATTCTTCGTGCGGTGGCAAAGCTCAAAGCACAGCGCCAGGACTTCCATGTGGACTTTATCGGTGAGGGCAATGATAAGGAACGGCTCATCGATTATTCTATGGGGTTGGGTGTGGAGGAATATGTCTCTTTCCTTCCGGCAAGAACCGGCAAGGACTTGGCCGAAGCCCTTCAGCAACACGATGCTTTCCTGATGTTCAGCCATTTCGAGAACCAACCCGTTTCGGTGCTTGAGGCATTGGCGTGTGGACTGCCAGTTATAGCTACCACGGTGGGGAGCATCCCTGCCATGTTGGCCCAGAATCGCGGCATAACTGTTCCTCCTGGTGATGAAGCGCAATTGCAGCAGGTGATGACCACCTTCATCGAACAACGTAGCCGTATGTCCGATGTCCAACTTTCCGACCAGACGTTGCCACGGCTTCGTCATCAGTATGTAGCCGAGCATCACAGTCCTGATGTCATCTCGCAGCAATTCGATGTGCTCTATCATGCTGCGGTCCAAAACATGACAAAAAGGTGAGCTTCTCGATATTCAGAAGCCCACCTTTTTGCTGAACTGCGGATGCCTGATCCACCATTTGACCAAGGTCTTGGTGCAAGTCAGAAATTTTACACCAAGGTATTTGTATTCATTGATCCACGGCAGAGGATAAAGTCCCAACTGTCTTAACTTTTCGATGCACTGCATGGCATAATCCACATCGTGTTGTTTCCTTACCAGTACACGCAGAACATCCATACTCAAATAGGAGAGCTTATAGCGCATCACGTCGTGCAGGTCGTGTTCGTCGCGCCAACGGATCAGGTTGCTGATGATGGTCGTCGTGTCGTCCATGAGTTTGCGCTTACGTGCCTCGGTGTGCGTATTGATGCTGCTGCCCGAATGCTCGAAATATAGATAGGCATAGCCGTGCTTATAGACCACTGGGCCAGCGAGGGTGAATAGCTTGAAGATGAGCTCCTCGTCCTGATGATAGATGCCGGGCGTGAAACGTAGTTCGGGATGTTCGGTGAATAAGGTCCGTTTGAACAGATATCCATAGACCAGCCCCTCGATGTTGTGGCTTCTGACAAAATCTGCGCCTGTGGCAAATTCCTGGTCAAAGGGCCATTGTTCCATCTGATGACTCCATGGTCGGCGTGTTCCGTCCTCAAGCTGATACAAGACCTGTAGACCGATGATGTCGTATTTCCCGCTTCGCATAATATCGATGGGCAAGATGTAGTCGTCCATCATCTTGTCATCGGCATCGACCATGTAGATGTAATCGCCCTTCGCAATCTCGATGGCTCGGTTGCGGGCAACGCTCTGGCCTTGGTTCTCTTGGTGAACAATCTTCACGTCGCGATGTTGCTGTGCATATCCGTCGAGTAGGGCAGGGGTACGGTCCGTAGAGCCATCGTCCACTACGATGACCTCCATGTCGTCGATGCCTTGGGCAAGACAGGAGTCCAAACAGGCTACGATGTATTTCTCTACATTGTAGGCCGGAATAATGAAGCTCAGCAGCATATTTGAGACATTTAGCGGTGCAAAAATACAAAAAAAAATGATTCGATGCACAAGGTTTGAACAAAAATACTTATCTTTGCAGCGAAAATTATCTTGTTCGTCAATGAAAGCGCCTTTTTCGAAGCTGTTTCGTGTTTTGTTTCCCTTGTTATGGGCTGTGTGCCTGTCTCCTTTGGCGGTCATGGCCCAAGGGAAGGACCCCCATGCCGAGGAAGCTGTCGATACGACATGGATGGCAGAACTACCCGTCATCGAACTGACCTACAACGGGGCGCGCTTCAATAGCAATACTTTCATAGAGGGGCAGATGGTTTATCACAGCACCGATAGCACTCGCCGTTTCCGTTGCTCCGTACGTCGTCGAGGCGGTACGTCACTCCTTTTCGACAAGCCGAACTATGCGCTTAAATTCTATGACGAAGCGGGCAATTCGCTTGATGTCCGTTTCCTGGGCATGCGAAAGGATAACAACTGGATTCTCGACGGCATGGCGCCCGACCATTCGAAGATGCGCAACCGCGTGTCGATGGACCTGTGGCTCGACTTTTCGCGTCCGCCCTATCACCAGGCAGAGAAGCCCAATGCCGTCAACGGTTATCGGGGAAAGTATGTCGAGGTTTATGCCAATGGACAGTATATGGGTCTCTTTTGTCTGATGGAACGTGTCGATCGAAAGCAACTCAAGGTGCAGAAATTCGTCACCGATGAGGATGGAACTTCCCATCATCGTGGTCTCGTCTATAAGGTCATCAATGGCAAGGAGACACGCACGCCTTACTTTTATTGGAATCAGAACCAACCGAACGATGCGAGTTCCTATTACGATGGCATACAGTGCGAATATCCCGATGTGAAGGATGGCGAACCCTGGTCGTGGGATCCGTTGCGCAAGAACATCTATTACCTTGCAGGATATAAGGGAACGACGTTCTACAACTATATAGGCAGATATTTCGATTTGCCTGTGTTCTGCGACTTTATGCTGTTCCTCGACCTGCTTTACGCTTTCGATAACGTCGGCAAGAATTACTATTGCTGGTTCTACGACCAGAGTTCCAGCGACCAACGTCTGGGCATCACACCTTGGGATCTCGATGTCTCGTGGGGGCGTGACGAAACGGGTGTGCGTGTCTCGGCCTCCACGGAATTGTCCAACAAGACCAATTTCCACAAACGTATGTCGGAACATTACAAGGGCTATGCCGATTCCTTGTCTGCTCGATATGCCGAGTTGCGCGATAGTCTCTGGACCGAGCAGTCGCTTCTCGGCTATTTCGATCGTTACTTCGACATGTTTGTTCGAACGGGTGCCTTCGAACGCGAGCAGAACCGATGGATAGACTCCAACTGCAAGGTTCGCGATCTTGCCCTCGAGCAGGAGTATATCTACGGTTGGATTCACGATCGCCTTGCCTATCTCGATTCTGTCTATGGATATGTCGCTCCCGAAGCCATCCGAAACATCTCAATGGATAAATCGTTACAGTCATCTCCCTGTTATGACCTTTGGGGAAGGCTTATTCGTCCTTCCTCCTCCCGCTCCCGCGGAATATATATCCAAGGAAATCGGATTGTAAGCTCTCGGCAATGAGCCACCCCTCAAACCCCTTAAACCCCTTAAACCCCTCGAACCCTTAAACCCTTCGAACCCCTCGACTCCCCAACCCCTTCCCCCTCATGCGAATCCTTCTCTTCGGCGAATACAGCAACGTACATCATACACTCTGCGAGGCCTTGCGTCGCGCAGGGCATGAGGTGTTGCTCGTCAGCGATGGCGATGGGTGGAAAAACTATCCGCGCGACGTGGACTTGCGCCGTACGAAGGAGGGGCCTTTGGGTTCCTTGATGTATCTGTCGAAGTTGGCCACTCTCTTGCCCAAACTGAGGGGATATGATGTCGTGCAGATTGTCAACCCCATTTTCCTCGACGTCAAGGCGAGGTGGAACCGATGGATGTTCGACTATCTCAGGAAACACAATGGCATAGTTTCGGTCGGATGTTTTGGCGATGACTACTATGTCATCAGCCGCATGCAGGATGACGAATATCTTTCCTATACGGATTTTTATGCCGCTGGCCGAAAGATCGACCACGAAGTGAATCGTCGTCGCATTGAGGCATGGACAAAGGGACCGAAGGCCGAACTGACACAGTATGTGATGCGTCAGGCTGACTGCATGGTGCCCTGTCTCTACGAATATTGGAAGGTATATGATACGCCGGAATTTCACTCCCGCTTGTGTTACATCCCTTTGCCCATCGATATGAGGCAATGTTGCCCCTCAAACTCCTCAAACCCCTCAAACTCCTCAAACCCCTCGAACCCCGTCCGCATCCTCTTCGCTGTCCAGAAACAGCGCGGACTTATGAAGGGAACCGACCAGCTGGAACCCTTGTTCGACCGTTTGGCCAAGGAGTATTCCGATAAAGTTACGCTGTGTAAGGTCGAGTCGGTGCCTTTCGAACAGTACCAGCAGCTCGTTGCCGAGGCCGATGTCGTGGTCGATCAGCTCTACAGTTTCACACCCGCCATGGCGGCTTTGCAGAGCATGAGCCAGGGGAAGGTGGTGATCAGTGGTTATGAGCCGAAATATCGGCAGTTCATCGATGGTCCCGCAATTTCGGGCATCATCAACCTGCGGCCTTTCGACGATGCGCATAACTACGAGATTCTGCGATCGACGCTCACCGACAGGAAAAAGATAGCCCAACTGCAGGAGGGCAGCCGGGCTTTTGTCCGTAGGTATCATGATGCCGACGAGGTGGCGCGTCAGTTTGTGGAGTTCTGGTCCTTGGCTTCTTCGTCCAAACGGTCTTCCCACAGATAGTACCGCGTTTCCTTGACAAGCACGCCGCTCAGCACGAGGAGACAGATGAGGTTGGGGATGGCCATCAGGGCGTTGGCAGCATCACCGAAGTTCCATACCGCCTCGAGCGCGTTTGTGGCGCCGAAATACGTGCCGATGGTGATGAGCACACGGAAGATGTACCGCCCCACCTTGCCGTATTTTCCACAAAGGTACTCCAATGCTTTTTCGCCATAATAGCTCCACCCCAGGATGGTGCTGAAGGCAAATGTGAAGATGGCAATGCTCAGCAGGATGCCGCCTACATTATAGCCTGCGATGGCAATGGGGATTTGTTCGAAAGCCTGACGGGTGAGTGTTGCCGATGCCGACGAATCGACACCATTGTCGGCCAAGATGGTGGTGACAAGCACAAGACCGGTGAGCGCGCAGATGATGACGGTGTCCCAGAAGACCGATGTACTCGACACGAGGGCCTGACGCACAGGATTCTTAGTCTTCGCGGCAGCTGCCACGATGGGCGCAGAACCCAGACCTGCCTCATTGCTGAAGAGACCACGGGCAATACCGTAACGCATCGATAGCATGATGGTCGAACCGACAAATCCGCCCGTAGCAGCTTGTGTTGAGAAGGCACTCTTGACGATTACCGAGAGGGCTTCGCCGATATACTGACCATTATGGAACAGCAGGACAATGCAGCCTACAACATAGAAGAAAGCCATAAACGGAACAAGGAGTTCGCAAACCCTGGCTATACCCTTCACGCCGAAGATGACCACTGAACCGATGAGGATGGCAAGGATGAGTCCAATCCACGTCGTGTTCCATCCGAAACTTTCGGCAGCCATCGTTGAGATGGCATTGCTCTGGATGGTGCATCCGATGCCGAAGGTGGCAAGGAAGGCGAAGATGGCGAACAATAAGGCCAGCCATTTGCAGCCCATGCCGCATTCGATGGCATACATCGGTCCACCCAGCATCGTTCCGTCCTTCGTCGTGATACGGTACTTGATCGACAGCAGGCCTTCGGCATATTTGGTGGCGATGCCGAACACGCCCGTGACCCAGCACCAGAAGATGGCACCAGGTCCGCCCATCGTGACGGCAGTGGCCACACCGATGATGTTGCCCGTGCCGATGGTGGCGGCTAAGCCCGTGGCCAGGGCAGCAAATTGCGAAACGTCGCCTTTTGAGTCTGTATCACGTTGGAACGACAACTTGACGGCTTTGCCAATGTAACGCTGGGGAAACTTCAGCCGTAGGGTAAGGAAGAGGTGTGTGCCGACCAGCAGCACGATCATCGGCCAACCCCATAGATAACTGTTGATGATAGTAAGAATTTCGTTCATCAATCTAAGAAATTAATAATTCGATAGAAAAAAATCAAAAACGCCGCAAAGATAGATAAAGTTTGTCAATTTTACAACAATTTGACCGAAAAAATAGCAAAAGATGACACTTTTCGTCCTTTTAGGTCCTACTGCGGTTGGAAAAACTGCACTCAGCTTGCAATTGGCTGAGCAATTGGGTGTATCTATACTTAATTGTGACTCGCGTCAGATCTATCGCGAGTTACCTATCTGTACTGCAGCACCAACAACCGAAGAGCAGGCTAGGGTGCGTCATTACTTCGTGGGCACACACGGCTTGGATGATTCCTACAGCGCGGCACAGTATGAGACCGATGTTATGCAACTTCTCGCATCGTCTCCTGCCGACTATCTTCTTTCAGGTGGTTCCATGATGTATATCGATGCGGTGACGAAGGGTATCGACGATATGCCGCAGGCCGATTCTGGGATACGCGAGCAGCTTCGCCAGCAGTACGAGGCAGAAGGTCTTCAACCACTTCTTTCGCAACTGAAGGAGCTTGACCCTGCTTATTTCGATGCCGTGGACCGACAGAACCCTCAACGTGTCATTCATGGCCTGGAGATGTGTCTGACCACAGGTTGTCCTTTCAGTACATTCCGCACGGGTCGTAGCAAGGAACGTCCATTCCGGGTAGTGAAGATTGGCTTGCGACGCGATAGGGAAGAACTGTATCATCGCATCGATTTGCGTGTCGAACAGATGTTCGAGCAAGGTCTGGTCGAAGAGACGTACCGCGTTTATGAGCACTATCGGTTGTCTGTCGATACCCAGTTCGCCTCAGTCGTTCGTAATCCGGGACCTACTCAGAAGCAACCCATTCCCAATCTCCTGCCTTCGGCGTTGAATACGGTCGGACTGAAGGAAATGTTGCTCCATTTCACAGGAGTCTATTCTCTCGAACGCGCCAAAGAACGAATTTGCCATAACTCGCGGGTCTATAGCAAGAAGCAGATGACCTGGTTTCAGCGCGATTCTTCCATCAGTTGGTTCCATCCAGATGATGCTGACAAAATTCTACAGTTTGTCTCAAAATTTACCTAATTTTTCACTATAAACGCCTCCAAAAGCATGTTCTACAACATATTTGTGTGAAAAAATGCATTCGTGCAACCGATTGCGCAGCAAAAAAGTTTAACGAAAATTTGGAATAAGTCGAAAAAAGCTTTATCTTTGCAGCACCTTAAATAAACAACCATAACACAATACCTTAAATAACGCAACAAAAGTAGTTTCTTTGGGACCTTAAATCTAATACCAGAAAAACAGGATAAATGATATTAAAAGTAAATCATAGTCACCTGTCAGATTCATGACAGGTGACTGATTTTTTATAAACCATCCGCTCTCCAATTGTTAATTATTTATTGTTAATTGTTAATTTTAAATTATTCATTGTTATTATCAAGGATAATTAGTATCTTTGCACCCGCAAATCCAAAACAAACGATGAAAATTTCTATCGTGACATCCTCTTACAATAGTGCTGGCACATTGCGCAGCACCATTGAGAGTGTCCTGGCTCAAGACTACGACGATTACGAGCTGATCATCCAGGATGGAGGCAGTACCGATGGCACATTGGAACTCATCGAGGAATTCTCCCCTCGACTGGGCGATCGCTTGAAATTGGAGAGTTGTACCGATGGAGGTATTTACGATGGTTTCAATCGTGGATGTCGTCGTGCTACGGGCGATGTCGTTGGCATTCTCAATAGCGACGATTTCTTCACCCGCAACGATATTCTCTCCACCATAGCCCGCACCTTCAACCAGCATCCCGATGTGGATGCCGTCTATGCCGATGTTCATTATGTATCGCCGAAGGACCCGAAGAGGATTGTGCGTTACTATAGCAGCAAGAAGTTTACGCCTGAGCGAATGCGGATGGGTTTCATCCCCGCTCATCCCACGTTCTATCTGCGACGCGAATGCTTGGAGAAATATGGTTATTACGATCTCGATTATAAGGTGGCTGCCGACTTCGAGTTCTTGCTTCGGCTCATCTATTTGAATCGCATCAAGCTTCTTTATGTCGAGGAGGATTGGGTGACTATGCGCATTGGTGGTGCAACGACCAAAGGATTGCAGAGCCATTATCGAATCATGAAAGACCACATCCGTGCCTTCCGCAAACATGGCATTCCATTCAATCCTTTCCTTTATTTCTGGCGCTATGTCGAGAAACTAAGGGAGTTCAGGTAATGGTAATTGTTTTGCCTAACTAGGATTATTTTAGCTGAAAGATATTTTGTTGTTCACTATAATCTATATAAACTAATGAAGAACTATTTGAAAACGTTGGCACTTGGAACAATGTTGATGAGTGCCGCAAACCTGATGGCACAGCCAGGTGGTGGGTTCGGAGGCTTTGGTGGCTTCCAGCAGCAAATCAAATTGGAAACATCACAGGAATGGAAGGATGTGAATTATGCGGGTGATAACCAGGCTTATCATACTTGCGACATCTATCTTCCCAGTCAGGAGAAGGAGTCCTATCCGGTGGTGGTGCATATCTACGGAAGTGCATGGTTCTCGAACAGCAGCAAGGGCGCTGCCGACTTGGGCACAATCGTCTCGGCTTTGCTCAAGGCAGGTTATGCAGTGGTGTGCCCCAACCACCGTTCGAGTATGGATGCACAGTGGCCCGCACAAATCAACGACATCAAGGCAGTCATCCGTTTCATTCGTGGGGAAGCCAAAACCTATAAGTTCGATACCTCTTTCATCGCTACTTCGGGATTCTCGTCGGGCGGCCACCTTTCTTCTGTATGCGGCACAACCAATGGCGTAAAGGTCGCTGAAGTAGGCAAGGAGATTGTCGATATCGAAGGCTCTGTGGGTAACTACACCGAACAGAGCAGTTTTGTCAATGCTGCTTGCGACTGGTCGGGTCCTGTTGACCTCACCAACATGGATTGCGGTGAACACATGGCTTTTGGCGAATCCAGCCCCGAAGATATATTGTTGGGTGGCACCAAGTTGGCTGACGAGCCCGACAAGTATCTCGGCTTGAGCGCAATCAACTATATCGACGAGAATGACGTGCCCATTATCATTTTCCATGGTGAGAAGGACAATGTGGTGCCATGCTGCCAGGGTATGAAGTTCTATGAACTATTGCAGGCTGCCGGTGTGAAATCTGAGGCAACCTTCGAGCCCGAAGGTGGTCACGGCATGGGCATGTATTCAGCCGAGAACCTGCAGAAGATGGTGAACTTCCTCGATGCAGTTCGTCTGGGCAAGTAGTATTTGGATTTATTTGTACTCGTAGAGCTGGATATGCAGGATTTTCCAGTCATCTACACTGATGCGTGCGTGACGGCCTTGGTGGCTTTGATCTCCATTATGACGACGAAGGTATAGAATCTGGCCTAGGTCGTCGATGGTAACTTCATCGACAGAAAGAAGTCCTAAACGAGAACCCGTGAATTTTGTAACTGATGATTGAGTCGCTGCTCCTGCCTCGGCAAAACCGTCTTCGCCCAATTTTTTCTGTTGTTCCTGATTCTTCTCCGTACGCGTCTTGAAGTCTATCACCACGCCACTACCTGCCAGCAGATAGTCGTACTTGTCCAAACGAATGAGTATGGCGCCGCCTTCAGGCCAGATGGAGCCATCGGTGGAACGTGCATCCCAAGGTAGTGTGAAATAATGGCGACAGGTGATTACTACTCCTTCATCATCGATGATTCGCTCAATGTCTTCTTGGTCAAATAACAGTCCCCAGGTATTCTGCTGTTTCACATCGGATACCTGGGACATTAGTTTATATGCCTGAGTCACCGACTCCGTTTCCTTGGGCGATGCCTGGTCGATAGCAAATGGCGAGAAGCCAATTGCCTGATGCTCTCCGAAAGCGTATAGGGCACGTACGCCGCTGTTCTCGCAGCAACGGCTCTCGGGAATGAAGAGACGGTTCTTCACCTTGTTGCCATCCTGTGGCCTTAACGGCATAGCATATTGCGAGGCCCATGACTTGAAACCAGTATCATAGATATCAGGCGCGAGTATGTCAATGCTGGGGGCTCCTGCCTTCCAGATATCTGCCAAATGTGCCAACGGACCTGCTGACGGATATTCGCCGGGCTTGCGGCCGCGACTATTCATGGCGGCATTAACATAGAGCGGCATGTCGTGAATCTGTCTCGCGGCCTTGGCAAGATGCTCCACGTAACAGGCATAGTGCCAAGCCATGAACTTCTCGTCGGCATAATCATCAGTGCCAAAAACCTCTGCCCATGTGCCTTGTCGCTTAATTCCCAATGCCTTGAGCAACGCCTGTGGCACGGGTTGCCTATAGGCTTTCTCGGCCAGCGGTGAGTGATCACGGGCGGACTCCAGCATTCCTATCTCATTTTCGATCTGCATCATAATAACCACCTCACGTCGCGGATCTTTCTCTGCAATGTGTTGCATCAGAGCAGAAAATGCCTTCAGGTCGGCTTGCAGAACATTTTCGCTGAAACACGAAGCTATCTCAAGAGGCTTGCCTTCTTTCGTCACAACCCGAGGGAACCGCTTCACGTCGCGCTTGAACCATGCTGGAGCGTAGCATGACATCGAGTTCTTCCACACTCCGAACCAGAGGGGCACAATCTTCAGCCCTTGTTGTCGAGCCACATCGATGGTTCGATCCACGAGCGTAAAATCCATCTTGCCTTCCACCGGTTCCATCAGTTCCCAATAGACAGGCACCAGTACCGTGTTCAGTCCCAATGCCTTCATCCGAGGCAGCACTTCGTCAATGTCCTCCACCGACGTTGCCGCCGAGTTGCTCAACTCGCCACCAAGAATTAGGCCATTATTAGCCCGCAATAAACAAGGCATCATCATAATGAATGTTGCCAAAACCGCTGAAATGATTACACCTTTTTTCATAAATGATTCAATCATGGATGTATATATTCTTCATCGGTTGCAAAGAACGCGATTTTATTTGAAATATCCAAGAAAAGTCCTGGAAAACATTTTTTTTGCCTGAAAAATTTGGAAATTTCAAAAAAAATCATTATATTTGCACCATAAAAAATAACCTAAAAAATTGAGTCCGTCATCTCTATAATCGACTCACTCTGACATGCTCATAACCCTAGTATTAACCTAAAACAACAAACAAAATGATTGAAATCAAAACAGTCAGTACCGTAGAGGAGCTCTACAAGAGCAATGGGGCTCCCACAGGTGAAATAATTGTCGATGCCGTGGTTGACTACGTCAAACATTCAACGACGCACTCCTCCGCCGACATCGCCCTCCTTCTGAAGGTGAAACTGGTGTGGCTCAGTGGTGCCATGCAGTTGCTGGTGGGACTACCCTTGCAGGAGTTCATCCTTCGATGGCGCATCATGCAGGCCCTCGATATGCTCGATGATCCAGAGCTTTCGGTGGATGATGTGGCTAAGCGCACCGGTTTCAGGAGTGTGAACTACCTGATTTCGGTTTTCCGCCATCGCCTGGGCATCACTCCTTACGCCTATCGCAATGGTTCCGTGATCCGCAATGGCAGGTATCCGTTCAACCAATCCGCACACGAACGTAAGCAACTCCTCGAAAAAGCTGCACAGCTCAAGTCGCGCAATGAATTGCCTGCTTCGGAAACGGAATAATCTATCTTAAATCGCGGCATACAGATTTGGTGTATCAAATTTGTATTCTCCAATCGGCGCATACAGAATCCATCTATCAAAACTGTATGCCACGATTGGCGCATACAGAATCTATCTACCAAATATGTATGCCACGATTGGTGCATACAGAATTTATCTACCAAATATGTATGCTTCGATTGAAGCATACAGTTTTCATCTATCAAATATGTATGCCACGATTGGAGCATACAGATTTTATCTATCAAAACTGTATGCTGTGAGTGGCGCAAACAGAATCCATCTACCAAATCTCTATGCCACGATCGGCGCATACAGATTCCATCTATCAAAACTGTATGCTCCTACAAGAGAATAAAGATTTCGTTTGCCAAATCTGTATGCGGCAATAAAACATTCTAATTTGGCTCAAGCAGCCAGATCGTTTCAAACAATCACTTCAAAAATGCGTTTCCCATTCCATTCAATCCAATGAGGTTCGGAGTCCTGCTTGTTCTTTGAGAAGTCGAAGGTGACGAGATATCCTTCATCCATGTTTCGGGTGGCGAGATAGGCTGCCAACTGGTCACGACCGCTCTCCTCATACTTGTCGCCTCTCCAAATCTTAAGCTCGATGATGAATTCCTGCTTGCCGTAAGTCACAACCAAGTCCATGCGGCGGTTGTCGCGCGTCTGTGGCTCCACGTAGTAAAAGCCGATGCCGTTGATGATAGGCTTGAGGAAGGTGAGGAACAGCAGCCTTCCCTCACGCTCAAGGAAGGGTACGGTGCTGTCGCGA
>JAFZBE010000040.1 GCA_017561935.1 Bacteroidales bacterium
ATGTTCAGGTCGCGCATCATACGCGGCGCTACGCGCTGCTCGAAGCCCCGCAAGGTATATGCCTTCCTTGCACAGTGCGAATAGTTCTTCGGTCGTTTCAGTAGCATAGTAGTAGATATAAAAAAGGATGAAAAATGGAGTGTATTGAATGGAGTCGCCCGATGGCGCCTCTACTGCCTATCTTACAGCCTTCATCCGTGAGCAAGCTCCCTGATGCTGGCTCTAAGCTATTCAGCACCCCTTCGGGGCTTACATTCAATCCCCTCGAAAATCCTATAAAATCCTTAAAAATGTTTGCTCATCCCGTATCTAAAGACATGTTTTATTAACTCTACGGACTTTCAGGACTTAAAGGACAATGCGGCTCCAAGCTAATAGTCCCTAAAGTCCCAAGAGTCCGTAGAGATTACTATTCCGAAGAGTAATACTGACGCCCCTCGGAGCGCGTAGCGAAAATCTGTGCCTATCTGTGGCGATCTGTGTGACCTAATATTGACCCGCAGAATTTTATCCATAAAAGATTGGGACATACGCATTTTTAAGAATTTTTCAAGGATTTTCGATTTAACGAAGATGATGCCCTGAAAGGGTGATGAGTAGTTTGGGAAAGACAGCAGAAAGCTCGCTTGCTGGTGGCTTTTTCAAGCTATTCATCAGGGCTGCTATCAAGCAGCACCATCTTCGTTAAATCCATTTTCCGTCCTTTATAATATTATGAAGGTAAGAAATTGATCAGACGGAACTCGGAATGATATCGTGAATCTCCCTCCTGTGTCTTCGACTCCCGAAGCTCGCACAGGAACACGAGCTCGCCCTCTGTTCCTTCAGGGAAGTTGAACCCTTTGGCTTCATCATTGAACAACGTGAAGGGAATCGTGTCCTTGCGGAAGTCGGTACTCTCGAAGGTCACTTTACGACGATAACCAGCTGTCACGTCATTGCCATTCTCGTCCCTTACGATCATTCCATTCTCTTTTTTCGGGTAAGGTACAATCTCACCCACTTTTGTTAGTTTCACTCTTTGTTTTAACATTGCTTTAAGTTTTTAATTGTAATTCGAGGATTAGCGTTTGAAGTAATCGCACTCATGAAGCACAGCTACAAAGAGAGAGCCGAGGATGTCCTCCATCTCATGCAGACGCTGCTTGAAGTCGTTGTCCGATTCGTACTCCTTCTGCTTGGGCAGCATGCACTTCAGATAGCCACCCGCGTAATCCTGTTGACTATACCAAAACATCGATAGCAAGTCTTGCAGCATTGCGTTGATGGTCTCATTGTCGATGAACTTCTTTCTGTTTAGCAAAAAGGAGTCAATCGGGGAACCCTTCAGCGCATCGAACTTCTCGAGCAGAAGATTGAAGCTCTTTTTGTCGATATCGAAGAGATGGCTGAGCTCCTGTACCTTCTCCTTGAACGATTGCGGTTCCAAAGTGAGGAACAGGTCCATCATAGCCGTGTTCCCTGATCTCCGCTCACTCTTTAGTTTTTGTTTTTGTGCCATAAATATTTGTTTTTGGTTAGACATTTTGCTGGCACAAATCTAGGCACAAAAAAAATCCCCACCAAAATAAATCGGTGGAGATTTTGATTTATGCCTGTTTATGCCTGTTTATGCCTAAATATGCCTCTTTATGCCTTGTTTTAGGCACGAAAAAGATTCATATTAAGGGTTTCAAGGGCAAGTGAAAGTTCATCTGCTTGATATCTATCACGCTCATTCATTAGCTTTGAATACCATGGTTGTGCTACTTTTCCCCCAAATTCTTCTACAAAAATATCGTATGGAATACTACTTTTGAACAGACCTCTCTCGCATGCAGCTCTCAACGGTTTAATTATCTCACGTGGTGAAGTCTGATTATCCATATTACGATGTAGCCAGTCGATGAAATAAAGGGCATGCTTGGGATAAGTCAACAAGGGGATAAGAGGAGATTTGCTGTAATCCCTACACGATAATAAATGTTGCTTGCTCACAAACGTTTCACTCTGTTTAGGCTTGGGGTTCACCTCTTCGTAATCCACACTCTCGGCATCATTACTCTCTTTACTACGTGAATTGCTGCCGTTATTGTGATTGTCAACATTCATGAAGACGCAGTAATAAGCATTAAAATTTTTTATCATAAAATCGTGAGTTTGTTTGTTGATAAAATCGTCCGACACTTCAATGGTGAGATGATCGATGTGGTAATGGACGTTTTTTTCTTGATGAACACTAAGTTTGTAGGACCTAATAATCCTACTAATAAATCTCTTCACCTTACATTGTCGCTTCGACTTGTGAAAAGACTTACGAGACTTAGTCCCTGGAGGTGGTTTAGAAACTGAAAGAGATTGTTTGTCACTGACTGGGCAAGATTCCGGAAGGTCCTTGCCCACAGAATGATGGATTGGTTCATCATTCTCAAAGAGTGAAGTCGCCATGTGAAAATGGTTAAATGATTTATTGATGTGTAACATTAAAACAGTTCGGGCAGCCATAACAGCTACACAGACAGTTAAACGACCAAGTAAAACCAGATATGATAGATGCCATGACTGCCCTCCCTGCGAAATTCACAAGGGAAGCAATTCAGGCACCAGTCTTCATATCTTGTTTTTGGTCGTTTAGTCTGTAAGACTTGGTGGTGCTCGAACTATTCTACCCGAAGGTAGCTATGTAATGCAAGTATTCAATTTCTTGAAAATTGCGGTGCAAATGTAAGCACAAATTCACTAATTTCCAAATTAAATCCACAAAAAATAGCAAAAAGCGCCATTATTGTTGTGTTGAATGAAAAATGTGCACTTTTTGCTTAGAGTTTGGAGCATGAATATTGCTGAACTCAGTGGGTTTGTTTGTTCTGTTGTCGATTTTGATATGATGTTTAGTTCGTATTTATTACCTCATCTATTATTGTCCGCAGCTGCTGATTATTGAGTTGATCCCTGAAGTTCACGTTCAATTCCGGATAGTCCTCGCGAAGCTGGTCAAAGAACTTCTTGGCGCAGCTGATTTTCTTCTCTTCCACTCCACGTAAGTTGGCTGGCGCATCCACACCTTTGGTCTCGACAATGATATTCAGTTCCTTTGATCCATCTGTCTTCTTTACCATATACATGAAGTCTGGGCTGTAGGAGTCGTTGGTAATCGTTGGAATAGCGATACTCTTACGAGGAATCTTACCAAACACAATGACCTCCTCAATATCCGATGTTCTGAGGTTTTTCTGCTCCAGATCGCTATCGTATGTGTAGGCATCATACAGGTATCTGTCAGCCACCCTTGCACTATCCAGATGATTGCCGATATAGCTCTGCACGATGTCCTCATACAACTTGCCGTTTTCGTCAGTGAGTCTTGTGCGCTTCACATCGTATGTTGTCTGCTTATACTTGAACTGGCTCATGGAGTTTTCAATCTTCCAATTCGTGATATTGCTGATAACACGGGCCAACGACTGGTCGTTGATCATTTCCTGATTAAAAGTTGGCTTACTGCCAATGCCCTTGCACATTGCCTCGTGGAGCGTACGAATAGGGACACTGGTAGCACGGTTAATCCTCTTTAGGAATTCGTTATAAGGCATACGGTTTCCCGTCGTCTGGTATGAAACGCCAGTATCTTGAACGAATGCCATCTTTCCTTCGTCAGTACCCACAATCTCTCTTTGACTGGTCAAAACATAATTAGCGAACACTCCGCCACTGAGGAGCGTCGGGAGAGCTTTCTCCAGTTCTTTTTCCAACATGGGATCGAAGAAGATGACATACCTCTTATTGATCTTCATCCACAGGTCACGCAGGCGGTCGAACACCAGCGGTCGAATCTTAACCTTATTGGTATTCTTCTTATTGCGGTCAATCACCTTCGACTTCGGCAGACCTGTATTGGCAAACTCTGGGTAGAGGTTATAGAGCTCACCCAGCATGTCGCCGTTGATATGGTACTCCAAATCCTTGATGATGCCACGGTTCTTCAGGTCTATCATCAAAGCCCATTCGTCGATTCCACGCTCCCGGGCAACACGCTGAATGAGCTCAGCAGGAATCTTGTCGGTGATAACCACCTTCGGCAACTGTCCGTTGATCTCGGCAACCAGTTTGGCAGCAAAGTCTGCCTCGTCGAAATCAACAATGTAATTCAGCAAATACGCTTCGCTGCTGCGGTTGCCATATTCATCTACAGGCAAACGGAGTCCACGCCCCACCTCCTGTAACTTGCTGATCTCGCTACCACTGGAACGCAGCTTGCAGATAGTGAACACATTGGGATTGTCCCAACCCTCTTTCAACGTCCACTTCGAGAAGATAAAGCGGCGTGTGTTCCAACTGCCATCTTCATTCTTAAACGAAAGAAATAGCTTCTTGTCGTGCAGAATCTCCTTCACCTGCTGAGCAATCTCCTCATCGCTATTCTGATTGTCTTCAGCGAAATAACCTCCATGACAGGCATGAGGGTCTTTCAATGTGGCTTCCAGATAGGCTCTGTATTCATCAGAACAGGGCTGTCTTAACTCATACCTTACTCTTTCTGATAGCAGCGCTTCGAATTTCTCGGCCAGCCAACCGTTTTCCTGCTCCTCTCCACGATACGAACGGATATTGTCGATAAAGAACAGGGCCAACGTCTTCATGCGTTGGGGACGCTCAAAGTTCAGACGTTCAGTTTCGAAATGCCGCTGAATAGCCAGCTTCACCATTTCTTCCTGATAAGACTGGGCATAGACAGACGGACTGAAATGTTCGCTGGTATGGAACTGCTTGCCGTTCGACAGCGTCACCAAACCTTTCTCTACCGCATCTACGCTGACATTCTGCATCTCGGGTGCCAATGTGATAGGGTCGCCGGCTTGCAGCGTTTCCGTTTTACCGGCATATTGCAAAGTCACCTTGCGTTCGCGCTCATTGATTTCCCTGATGATGATACGTTCGCGCTGCTGCCCTTGCAACTCGAAGTGCTCCTTGGCGACGCCCTTGATCAGGTTCTGAGAAAAAGCATCGCAGGCATTCAGGTCGTAGAGCAGATTCAGATAGTCTTTCTCCACGTGGCGGTATTTCCCCTTGCCCACGGTTATCTCAGGGAATGTGGCACCATAGCGCAGTATCAGTTGCGGCTTCAACTCTTTCAGTATCTGGGTATAGGCGGCTTGTGTACGGGAGAAACGGTGGGGCTCGTCGATAATGACAACAGGATGCGTAGCCCTCAGCGCATCGAAAGGACGATAATAACCCAACACACCAAAGTCGTAGTCGTTACGTTTCAAGACCTGCGCATTCGTCAGCAGGGCCATGTTCAGCAACAGCACATATATCTTGTTGCGCTGTTGGCATGAGCCTTCAACGAAGTCGCGCACCACGCCAGGGAAATACCTCTTGCCTTTCTTCGTCTTGGCTGCTTCCAACACACCCACCTCCAAATCACAATGATAACCACAGGCATCATAGAAGTGGCGCTGCACATAGAGGTCACTCAGGAATTGGTCTGCTCCTGCCTTGATGGGCAGGGATGGTACACAGATGATGAATTTATTCAGGCCGTAGCGCTGATGCAGTTCGAAGATGGTCTTGGCATAGACATACGTCTTGCCAGTACCCGTCTCCATCTTGATGTCAAGATTTATCGGGCCATTTTCTTCAGGTCTTGCGAATGACTTTTGACGTCCATGCAGCAATTGCTCTTTAACAGCGAAGATGTTGCTGCCCAACTGATGCAAAGGATCCTGCCAAAGGGGATTGGCATAAAAGTCTGTAGGTGGCTGCCAAGAGATATCTTTTAGTGCATCACCCACGGCCTCTACTGGCAACTGCTGGTGTGGCAGATTGTTCTGTAATATCAGTTCCATAGTGTCAGTAGCGCACGTCGATAATAATGTTCTTATCCTTCACGAGATTGATGGTGGGCTTGTTCTTCTCCAGCATATCCTTGGCATTATGGCTGAAGCTATAGCCAAACAGCACGATACAGTCTGGATTGAACGCTGGGTCACTCTGATAGCGATCTACTAATGCCGTCATTGCGTCTTCCGAAAAGTCGGCATCCGTCAGATAAAGGTGGTTGCCGCAGAGCGTGGCATGATACTGGTCGAGCACGATGTCCTGTGTTTTGGCACCCAGTCCATAGCCATCGTTAACCAACCATGTAGTCAGCACGGTGTCACGACCAAACATATTCAGTACGTCGTCTGTAGAGAGGATGACTTTGGGATCGAAGGTCTCCAGTTTGTCGAGGGTGTTCTGAGGAACCTCCTCCAGCGTATAGTGCTTAAAGCCTACGTCACCTGCAAACAACGGATTCTCTTCCCTGATTTTCTTCGCAGCTCGCTTGATGCGTTCCATACCGATTTCGTCGATGGTGCGGTAGCCGAAGAATTTAAAAGCTTCACTTGTTTCTTCCAATTGCTCTTGCCACTGAACTATAACAAATTTGCAGTTGGAGTCGTTCTCTTGGTTATACTCCATAATAGCCTGTGCTGTTGTAGAAGAGCCTCCAAAAAAGTCGACAATTATTGATTTTTCATCTGTGGAGATTTGAATAACACGTTTTATCAAATCAACTGGTTTGGGGAAATCAAAAACCTTGTGACCATCAAACAAATCACGCAATTCTCTTGCAGCTTTTTTATTTCCTTCCAGATCCATCCATAAAGGAGAAGGTCTTTTAGTTCTTCCGTCAAGATAATACTTAACGTAAGGCCACCATACTTCTTTTCCATTCCGATTCGTCTTTTTCCATAGAATAAAATTATTCTTTACTAGATTATCGTAAGTACTTTTCTCAACACGCCAACAACTCTCATAGCCCGCACTGGCAATAGGATAGACATCGTTTCCGTCAGGATCTTTCACTGGATAGAACATTCGTGGGCGATCTTCACGCTTGTCATTACTGCCTGTTTTCCTTAATTGATCGTAAGCATATCTTCCTACATCATCTTCATTTTCAAATCGCTTTTTATCCTTTTCAGTTAACTCTAATCCATTTAATTCATAATCGGGAACTCTTGAATAAGCAAGAATATAATCAAATGAACTACCCAAACCTCCACTATCTTGACCAGTTGTCTGACCTGTTGGCCTAATAATACATCCTAAGCAATTATCCTCACCAAAGATAAAGTCGCACAGTTGCTTCAAATACGCCTGCTCATTATCATCAATGGAGATAAAGATAACACCATCCTTTGACAGCAAGTCGCGAGCCAATTGGAGGCGAGGCATCATAAACGTCAGCCATGCAGCGTGACTGGCACGATGGCCACTCGTCATTGCAATAATCTTCTCGGCCTCTTCAGGACTAATGCTCAGCTTCTCGGTCAACTCTTCAGCCGTAAACTTGAACTTATCGTTATACACGAATCCATCAGTACCCGTATTATAAGGCGGATCAATATAGATGCACTTCACCTGACCTGCATAGCTCTTTACCAAATGGTGCAGGGCATCGAGGTTGTCACCACTAATATAGATGTTCTCGCTGTTCTGGTTCTCAGGCTTCGAATTATGCTCCGTGTCAGGGCGAATCACCGTAGTGGTATCCAGCGACGACAGCATACGCGCATAGCTCTTGCCTAAGAAGTCGTAGCTTCGACCTTCGCGGGTCACATCTACCTGAGGTTGGATAGCCTCACGGAACTTCTCGATGTCAAACCGCCCCTCGTTGTTGAAGCACTGGGGAAAATATTCACGTAGTCCTTCCATCTCCCTACTCACAGGAGTTACCGACTCGTTCTTGTTAACGATATCTTGTATCATAGCTCAAAAATTATCTTTCGTTAGGATTCATTAACTCTATCTATTAGTAAAGATAAACTTTGGTGCAAAGATATGATATTATTCTATCATCTCCAAATTTTTCCTCAATTTTCTTCAATTTGTACAAAAAAAACAAGCCGACCATCACAGGCCAGATTGCTGATATCATTCACTCATGATCGATTAAATGAAGTCATGGAAGATGTAAGATGTCAAAGACGAGTACTTTAGGTAGCGGTCTGCTATTTATTCAACTCCATCTTCTCCGCCCTTGTTCTCACATAGTTTGAACGGGAATGCTCAGAATTTTTTGTTTTCGACCACTAAGATAATCAAGATTCTTGAAAACGACCCTGAGGTGGCCACTGAAGGTGGCACATTTGTTTCCGCTGCGGGTGGCACATTCGAAACTGTTTTGGGTGGCACAATTAAACCGCTGCCATCAGAATAATAAAATGGCATTACATAACATAATTTGTCTGGTGGCCGAATGGCAATTTAGATATGATAAGGATAAAACATTCAACCTGAATACTCAGCCATTACTTCATTGGCTGAAGGAATTTCATGGTTGCGATATTATTTATCGACATATCCTAACAAAGGAGGATCTACAATACTACCTTAAGTATTTTGCGACACATAAAAGAGAAACCAAAGGATATGATATTGTTTAAGATGTCGAAGCACACCACCAACTTCTATTTCGACCTTCGTCAGTTCGATGCTGCGTGGAGCAAGTTCCTGATTACTCCATTATAGTTTCGCAAAATGCGAAACTTTTTTTATTTCTTTATCGCGAAGTGTTTCACAAGCTACATTGACCAGCATATTATACATGCAAACTAATCCTTATGCTTTGTATTGAGATCATACATTCTTCTTACGTTATCAGATAGTACCATACCTTGTGTGGCTTTTCTGCAAAGAGTCACTAAATGGTCAAACGATGGGAAATTTATTATGAAATCCGTATCTGGACCTTCTTCATCGCCAAAGGCTATTTGTTCTGCTTCTACATTATAGTACATCCTCTCCACATAAAACTCAGGATCGATATGATAGACAATAATACCAGAGGCTATATCAATAATGTCTATACCAAATTGGGCACCCCTCTCGCCTTCCCTTATCGTCGCTAGATATTTATTGTCAGGAAAGAAACCTAACACTCCTCTGCTTATGTAACTATTGCTTTCAGTAAAGCTCCAGTTATTATATTCTCTTTCCAAATCATTAAAACTGAGCTTTTCAAAATCACAAACGATGTGGTATCTTTGATTAATAATCGTATCCAATTCATATTCAAAAGGAGATAACAATTGAAAGGAACTATCTTCCAATGAATGCGAAGGCGAAATACTTCCACTTTCCTCCATATTTTCCTTGTCTTCCGGAGTATAACGATAAAACACTTCGGAACCTATCAGGCATATCTTGCCTGTGTAGTCCATTTCCGCATACTCACTTTTGTTTATAGAATCGGTCAACGTCAAAGTGGAAGCATCATATATCCTTGTCCCTAATGAGAAACTTGAACTATGTAATAGCTGACCATTATATCCGAAATCCAAACAATTGGAGTAGTGAGCACAGTTCTCTTCACCACAATCAAAGAGTTTGGTAGAGAAATTATTCAAATCCATGACAAATCCTTTTCCTGATTCTAAAGCAATGGCCAGTTTGTTTCCGTCAGGCGAAAATGAAGTCTGCGCAATAATAATCTCTCCATCTAAACCTTTTACGTCAAATCCATCTATCACTTTTATTATCTGATGAGATTTGCAGTCATATAATGTAAGATAATTGTACGTGTCAAATTCTTCTGTTCCTGCCGAACTCGCATATAGAACGATATGTTTAGATGGACTGTAATTTAAAATCGTCGCATCGTCTGGAACACCTACTGTTTTTTTCCATTCACGAACCCAACGGTCATCAGAATAAGATGCGAAACGATGACATCCATCCATGCACTGAAGCAATCGATCTTTTGTATATGGTTCTTTTTTTATTAATTCGCCACCTGGAATCTGATAGCATAGCACATATAGGGTATCAAGTACAAATAGTGTATCTTTAGCTGGGGATAGATATGAAGATGGTCGAGAAATTTCTGTAACAGCCAGGTGCTCGGGCAAAGTAATGTGAGCAGTCTTACACAATACTTTAGAATCGTATATATCAATGGAAGAATCCGTAGCCCCGATAATGCACCTTCCACTATCAGCAAAATAAACCATGTCGTATTTCTCGCCAATGAATTTGCTATTCCATCGACGTGAACGCAGAGAATCATAGGCCATTCTTAAAGCTTCTTCCATTTCGGGGACGAAGGGGCGGCTCCCATCTTGAGGTGAAATTTCAAGCAAAGCAAGAATTGCATCGTAGGTATTTCCCTTATTTACTTCTTCTTTGGATTTCTCGGCTATCATACGAGCCTGGTTCTCCATCATTTCCCAATTAGCTCTTAACGTTTCTTGTCGCTGTAAATACATCCAAAAAGCGATTCCAATAACCGCCAGCACAAATGCTGCTACAGACATCATGATGATGTTTCTTCGGTGCCTCATCTCACGCTCATACCGCTGCCACAATTCGTCAAAACGAATATCAAACATCCTGGCTATTATTTTTACAACAGCGGCATCGCGTCCCATCTCATTGATGTTGGCTCCAAGGATTTCTTGTTCTTGTGGCAATTGGCGCAAAGATAGAGGGAAGCACTCTTCTTTAGAATTCTCAGCAAAGGGTTTCCCTTCAATAATGAAGGGGATAACATTCTTTGTCCTTCCCATAGAAATAAACGTCCTCACCTCCTTATCGACCCATTCGGATTGAGCAGAGCGAGGAGAACAGATAACAATAAGGTATTTCGACAGCTCAAGTGCCTTATGAATCTGTTCTGGCAAGTTGCCTGGTGTTAGTTCGGACGTGTCCTTAAATATGGGGCGAATTTCTTTTGGCAAATCCGTCCTTCCGTTAAGATTTGATGGCAGTTTGTAGTGCTCCAGTTTATGCTGTAGCCACTTTGCCCACTCTTCGTCCTCACGTTTATAACTGATGAACGCAAAATACTGATATTTTCCTTCTATCATAATAATCAAATGCTTTTAACAAGACGTGGCAAAGATACAAATAAAAACTGAGAAAAGCACACCTTTTGGTGGTATTTTTCCTATAATGACTCTTTTGACAAATTTTTGAGTCAAACAATCGATTTCACACTCGGCCAAAGATGTCATCTTGGGGGACAAATGACTTTCTAATTCGGCTTTGCAGATTTGAGGATATTATCTTTGCAACTCCGCATGATAATTCTGCAAAAAATACGCTATTTTCAGCGGAAATATATAGAAAAACACACTTTTCCTCGTTTGGATAAACAGAGTGATGGTCTTCATTTATAAATATATCGTAAGCAATCGGGATTGAGGTAAGATTTATCTCACCTTGTTCAGTTCATCGTGTGTCGGGCTGCGGTAGAGACCGACGTTGAGGCGGCTGTGTTTGCACTCTTCGAGGGTGTGGACGGGAGGATCGAGGAAGTCGGGGAAGGGCATGCCGTGGAGCGACTGGAAATAGAGCAGACAACCGTCCTTCCACCATTCGGCATCGCGGGTTTGCGTCATGAGTCGGATCTGCACGTCGCGGAAGATGTCGGGATCGATGGCGCCTTCGAGACTGTTCCATTGGCGTTGCAGCTGACGGGCTTCGTTCACGCCATTCTGATAGTGATAGCAAAGCTCTTCCCAGACAGTGCGTCCCGACTGGCAGCGATGCGTCCAGGGGACATGATGGAACCAAAGTAGGTACTTGTCGGGACAGGTGCTGAGGTCCTCCATGACATTGCCGAAGTCGGGATGATACTGCGAGGTGGCATCGGTGCCGGTGGCCTTCGTGCGGTCGAAGCCTATGCCCTCAGCATCGGCCTGGTTGTAGAAGACGGGGAGCCAGTCGCGACGGATGGGGCGATTGTCCCATGCTCCGGGGGCATAATGCGAGTCGCCGAACTGGTGGTGCAGACCGATGGGCATCTCGTAATCGACCACGGCTTCGCGACTGCGCATGAGCATGGATACGAGCGTCTGGTGCTGCTTTGCATCGAGCTGGGGGAAGGTGAGCGAAACCCACTCGTTGGCGATGGTTTCGGCATCGAGGTCGGGATTCCAAGCCATGCGTCCGAAGGCGTACCAGTTGGATTGTGCCAAGGGATGGCCTGTCCAATCGGCATCGGTGCCGGTGTTGGCGACACCTGCAATGGCGTTATAGCGAGCACGCAGCTGGTTTGCCTTATAGTTGGCGTAGGGCATCACTTCGTGGAAGAACTCCTCCCACATCGTGCCGAGATAGGCAAGGTGGTTGGATTGTCCGAGGTATTCCTGGGTAATCTGGAACTCGGGCATCTCGGCGGTTAATTTGAGGGCATCGAACAGCGCATTGAAGGGCTCGCGGGGCTGGAAGTCGATGGGGCCGTTCTTGACCTGGATGATGACATTGTCGAGGAACTGTCCGTCGAGGTGTTCGAACTCGATGCGTGCCTGCTTGGCGCGGTCGGGGTCGGTGGGATTGTTGATGAACGCACGCCACATCACGATGCCGCCATAGGGACGGATAGCACTTGCCAGCAGGTTAGCGCCCTCGGCATGGGTGCGGCCATAGTCGCCAGGACCTGGCTGTCCCTCGCTGTTGGCTTTGACCAGAAAGCCTCCGAAGTCGGGGATAAGCGTGTAGATCTCCTTGGCTTTCTGCTTCCACCATCGCTGCACCTCCTTGTCGTAGGGATCGGCGGTCGGCAGGCCTCCCACGATGATGGGGCTTGAGAAGTTGATGGCCAGATAGACCTTGATACCGTAGGGGCGGAGCACGTCGGCATATTGCCGCGTCATCTGCAGCACTTCGGTGGTGAGCATTTTGGGTGAAGCATTCACGTTGTTGAGCACGGCGCCATTGATGCCTATTGACGCGTTGGCACGGGCGTAGGTCGTATTACGGAGCGGGTTGTTGCGCATGTCGGCCACGTCGTTCTGTCCAAGTGTCTCGGGGTAGCCCTGCACATGCCAGAAGATGCTCTTGCCGGCATAGCCTCGTTCGCTGTTGCCGTCGAGGTTGTCCCAGTGGTTCAGCAGACGAATGTCGTGGAAGGGGCTATCGGTCAGTTCGAAATCCTCTGATGCGGTGCCCATGGTCTGCATCTGCAGCAGGCGGAAGGCGCCATAGAGCAGGCCGATGTCGGAAGGGGAGGAGATGGTGATGACACCCTCCTTACGGCTGATGGCGAATCCATCGCGCTTCATTCCCTTCTGCTTAGCGAGTTTAAGGTTTACGGGGCCGCCGTTCCAACCGTCGGTGAGTTCCTGTACCGCGATGTCGAGGGTTGGGGTATTCTTGGCTTGCAGTTTGATTTGGGCATTACAGTCCTTGGTTCGATGCAGCCAAAGGGTAGAGCCATCGTCGGCGAGGGTTCCATGAAAGATGCTCAATAGGATGATTGAGAAAGCAAAGAATAGTTTTTTCATAGGGGAGTGGTGGGAATATTTGAACATTTCGGGAGCAAATATATGCTATTTTTTCGATATAGGCAAAAAGTGGCTCGAAAATGTGTGATATTTTCAAAAAAACCTTGGCAATCGTCATCGCGACGGCTGCCAAGGGATAAATATTTGAAGAATTACAAGTTATAAATTGAGTATATAATACAAATGAAACAGCGATTTTAATACTGCTGCACCTTTACGTCGCTGACGGTGATGTTGCCGCCATAGTTGTTGATGCTCCAGCAGTTGCGCTGGATGCCGTAGATGCGGTTGGTGTAGGCGCAGACATCGTTGATGTACATTACCATGACGGAGTTGTCGGTATAGATGTCGATGTGATAGACATTGTCGGCGGGGCGCTGGAAGTTGTAGCCGTCGATGCCCTCGATGAAGCCCTGACCTTCGTCGCCTTCCTGCTCGAAGTTCACCTTGCGACCGTCTTCCCATTCGGGATTGACAACCATGGTGTAGTATTTCCGCGAGTCGGTGCCGCGCACGAGGGAGATGCCGAACTTGTCCCAGTTGTTGCTGGTGGTCACCTTGAGCGAGATGTGGTTGTGGGTGCCCAGGCGGTTATACATCACATAGGCATCGTTGCCGGAAAGCGTGCCGTTGCTGTAGCCATTGGAAGCGACGACGCTGAGGGGTTGCTCCTGATTGTACTTGGCAGACATGGCGGGCACTTCGCCCAGGGTGAGCGTGCCGTCGCTGTGCTGGATGACCTTGTGGCAAACCAGTGCCCCCGACCAGTTGGGCTCGCTGCCGGCACCCACGTTGACGTTCTTGTCGTGGATGGTAGCACCGGTGCGATAGGGACACCAGCCCCAGATGTAACGGTCGGTGCCGTTGGAGGCTGTCTTGCCGGCATAGAAGGCACGGCTGTCGAGCACGCCTTCGTGTCCATCCTTGGGCCAGTTGGCTCCCGGGTCGTTGAAGCAGGCCTTCAGTCCCTCCCATGAGGTGGCCATCATGTACTTCACCTTGCGGCTCCAGCTGGCGCGATAGCTTTCGCTATAGACCAGGTACCAGTAGTTGCCCATCTTGAAGATGTCGGGGCACTCGAGCATGCGGTCCCAGATCATATTGAACTGTCCGACGTGGTTCCAGGTCTTCATGTCGCTGGATGTGAACTCGGCGAACTTGAGGTTGCTCGCGATGACCATGTGGAAGAGGCCGTCGTCGGCGACGAAGATCTGCGGGTCGCGGAAATCGACCGATGAATAGCCGTAGTCATCACCCTTGAGCATCCAGGTGTTGTCCTTGGTCCAGGTCTGGAAGTCGGACGAGGTGGCGCGCATCACGGCCTCGACGTTGTTGCAGTTGGGGTTGTGGCCTGTATAGTAGATGTAGTAGAGGCCATCCTTGTCGTTGAAGTAGCAGCAGCCTGTGCCGAGGGCGGCATCCTGCTCCCATGCTGATGTGCCTGTGGCAAGCACTTCGCCGAGCGACTTGTAGGTGGCACCGTCGGTGGTCGATACGCCCCAGATGGGATGATAGTTGTAGGTGGCGTTGTTCTCGTACTCCTGCAGGTAGAGCACCTTGAAGTCACCGGCCTTGGTGTCGTAGAACGGCATGGGGTCGCCACAGCGTCCGATGGCGGGGTTGTAGTAGGTCTGGAACCCGGCCTCGTCGGCTGAATTGAAGAAGGTGGTCGTGCCTGCCCAGTCCTTGGCTGCATCGGGACCGAAATCGTCTTCGCTGCAAGCAGAGAGTGCGAGGGTTGACAGCATGAGTGCAAATACGGAATATATCATCGTTTTCATATTGGTTTATTTCATTAGGTGGTTGATTGCATTTTGTGTCATGATCTCGATGTTCTTGTGGAACTTCTCGGTGTAGCCGCCTTCGTAGGTGTAGGAATACCAGTCGTAGCAGCCTGAGCCGATACAGATGATGCCGCCCTTTCCATTGTTGGCGGGATACTCCCAGACTACGACGGCACCGTCGCCGCCTACGCCGAGCACCTTGCCGCCCGTACGGGCCTCCCATGCTGCATGGTCATCGTAGCCACCCCAGTCGGTGCCGATGTGGTATTGGGCCGTGGAGTTGGTGATGTGATAACCTGCGTCGGTGCAATAGACCTCGTTGGCATCGTCGCCTGCGATCAGGTCCTGATAGAGCGGATGGTCGTTCTGACCCTCGAAGATACGGAAGCTCCAGGGACCGCCACAGAGCTCGGCGGCATCCTCGTTCTGTCCCCAGCAGTTGTTGGGAGTGGTCCACTCGTCGTCGCCTGTCACACCGATGAACGAAGGCAGGTTGGTGGCATAGCGTGTGAGGAACATCGAACCACCGTTCTCGTAGAACGAGCGCAGCTGGTTGCGGCTTTCGAGGGCATCGGTGGCCTTGGCCATGAAGACATCGTGACCGTCAACGCCGCCATCGACGTGGTAGTGCCACCAGATGACCTTGCACTCGGAGAGGTCGAGCGTTCCGGCACGAAGGTCGGCAAACGAGGCATAGAGCGAGTTGGCCACATTGCCGAGCATCCACTGGCAGGCTGTCTTGGCTTCGGGGTCGAGATCGTTCATCATCGGGGCGGAGCCGAGGAAGAGGGCTGCGGGCTTGCTGATGGCGATGACTGTGACGGTGTAGGTGCTCTCGGCCGAGTTGTTGGTCACCTTGTAGGTGACGGGCTGCGAGAAGTCCTGGGCGACGCCCGAGCCTGGGGTTACGGTGGCATTGGGGCTGATGGTGATGGTGGGCACCAGGCTGGTGATATCGACCGAACCGGGAACATAGACGGTGATGGTCTTGGCCTCCTGGTCGATGGTGCCCTGATAGATATCGTTGATGACGAACTGCGTGATGCGAGCCTCGTCGTGGAGGACACTGAGTGTCCAGTTGAGGAACACGTCGCCGTTGACTACACTCAGCACCTTGGCTGCATCCATGTTGAGGGTTTCGCCCTGATGGATGTTGCAGGAGGCACCGTTGGAGAGGGTGAGTGCCGTGACCTGCATGGCAGATGTCGGATAGACTTCGGGCAGACGGACGAGGATGCTGCGCGAAGGAAGGTCGATGATGCCGTCGTAGCTGTCGAGGGTGATGGCTTCGACCATGCAGTCGCCGTCGAGCTGGAGGTCGCTGACATTGTCGTCGGAACAGGCAGTCAGGCCGCAGATGATGCAAAGAGCACCTATGAGGTTGAATATCTTGGTTTTCATATCTTTGTTGTCATTAATTGTTTTTTACCAGTTGCCTATGTTCTGAGTGTAGTGGCCGTTGGAGGCTGAGATCTGACTGAATGGGATGGGCAGGTACTCGTCCTTGTCGGTGGTGAAGTGGGCGCCTCCGTAGATGGCGCAGTTGTCGATCTCTTCGGCGTAGTACTTGTTGAGCACGGTGGCGGCATCGCCCCAGCGCACGAGGTCGAAGAAACGTTCGCATTCCATGCCGAGCTCGAGACGGCGCTCCATCTTGACGATCCGAAGGGCTTCGTCCTTGGAATAGCTGCCCTTGTAGTTGGTGATATACATCTTCACGCCGTAGGTGTTGGGATAGTTGCCGATCATCTGTGTGCTGGAGGCTGCGCGGCTGCGGATACGGTTGACGAGGGTGATGGCCTGGTCGGCCTGACCGAGTTGCGCGTATGCTTCGGCACGTTCGAGGAGGACGTCGGCATAGCGGAAGACGATGCGGTTCATCGAGCTGGCCCAGTAGCTGCCCTTGATGAGATAGCTGTCGATGAGTGCGGGATCGACGTTCTGCTTGAGCGAGACGTTGTAGCCATAGAGCCCGTTGGAACGGCTCCAGATGCTGGTCTCCTCCATCATGTAGTTGCGGTTGAACATATAGGGCAGGCCGGGGATGCCTACGGTGAGGAAGAGACGGGGGTCGGCATTGTCGGAGGCCTTGTCGTAGTCGCGCTCGTTGAAGGTGTCGAGCAGCGGCAGACCGTCGGCACCGGTGCGGTAGGCATTGACGAGGTTCTGCGAGGGCTTGTAGAAGTCGCAACCGCCATCGGTGGCACCTGGGATGTTGGGCGGGATGAGGCCGTAGCTCCAGTTGAGGTTGCCGTAGGTGGAGCCGTCGTTGCGCGAGTACTGGATGGCCCAGAGGCTCTCGCGGCCGTTCTCGTACTGCTCCTCGGGACGGAAGTTGTTATGCAGGTCGTCTTCGAGGCCGTAGTTGGTATAGAGGGCAGGATCGGAGAAACGGATGACGTTCTCGAGGTCGGTCTGGTTGATGGAGGTCACCTGGTTGCTGTTGGTGTCGTCCTGATGATATGCCTTGTAAAGATAGACCTTGGCGAGGAACGCTGCTGCCGATGCCTTGGTGGGACGTCCCTTGTCGGCCTGTGTCTCGGGCAGTGTGTTGAAGGCTTCCATCAGGTCGTCGATGATGAGCTGCCAGCCTTCGTCGTTGCTGTAGGTGCGGTTGGAGAGCTCGTTGTATTCGTCGTAGGTGAGGTTCTCGTTGACGACGAAGGGGATGTTCTTGAAGAGACGCTTGAGGAGGAAGTGTCCATAGGCACGCAGGAACTTCATTTCGGCCAGACGCTGCTGTTTCATGGCGTAGCTGTCGTCGGTCTCGTTGAGCAGGGCAATGGCGCTGTTGACACGCGAGAGGCTGTTGTAGAGGCGTACCCAGATGTCGTTGATGTTCCAGTTGGTGGTCAGCACGCCCTGCTGTACCTCGAGCTGATGGAAGACGTCGCCGTCGCTGGTGCCGCTGCCTCCCTTGTAGGCATCGTCGGAACGCACATCGAAGTTCCACATCGAGAACGAGGAGTTGATGTCCTCGGCGGTTGTGAAGATGGCGTAGGCCGAAATAACCATCGCTTCGGCATTCTCGGGATCCTTGACCTGCTCGTCGCTGAGCGTGCTCTGCGGGATGTGCTCGTCGAGGAAGTCGGAACAAGCGGAGAACCCAAGGACAACCAGGCTTGCACAGATGATATTGAATATCTTAGATTTCATAACTTTATATGCTTTTTAGAATGATACATTGATACCGAAGGTGATGTTTAGAGGGATTGGATAGCCGTAGTTGGCATTCTCAGGATCGACGCCTGTGAAGTTCCTGCTGCTGATGGTGAGCAGGTTCTGGGCGGAGAGATACATGCGGAGACGCTCGGCAAAGAGCTTGTCGCATACCTTCTTGGGCATGTTGAAGCCCAACTGGATGGTGCGTAGCTTGGCAAACGAGCCGTTCTCGACGAAGTAGGTGCTGACGCGCTTCTCGTTGTTGTTGTCCATCGTGCTGATGGCCGGGATATTGGAGCTGTTGTTCATTGGTGTCCAGGCATCGAGCAGGCGGCGGCCCTTGTTGAGGTTGGAGATGTTGAGGCCACTCCAGAGGTCGGTTTCCTTCTTGAGGTCGCTGATGACATCGACACCCTGTACGCCCTGCCAGAACATGGTGAAGTCGAAGTTCTTGTACTGCAGGTAGATGTTGAGGCCCCATGTGAAGTCGGGTGTCGGGTCGTAGATCCACTGCTGGTCGGACTCGTTGATGACGCCGTCGCCGTTGAGGTCCTTCCAGCGGATGCGTCCGAGGCCTGCGCCGTTCTGGGTGGCGTGGTTGTCGATCTCGTCCTGGCTTTTGAAGATGCCGTCATAGACATATCCTACCTGCGAGTACATGGGGTGATTGACGACGCTCTCGACACCGTTTCCACCGAATGTGCCGTTGGCGGCGATGGTTTCGGGCAGTTTGGTCACCTTGTTGCGATAGGTGCCGATGTTGCCTGATAGGTCGTACTGGAAATCGCCGATATCGCCGCGATAGCCGATGTTGAACTCGATACCCTTGTTCTCAACTTCACCGGCATTGATCCACTGGCTGGAGCCTTCGCCCATCACGCCGATGCCCGGCATATAGACCAGGATGTCGTTGGTCTTCTTGAAGTACCATTCGAGCGAACCGTAGATTGAGCTGCGGAGGATGCCGAAATCGACACCGAGGTTGGTCTGTGTGGTGGTCTCCCACTTGAGGTCGTCGTTGCCGAGCTGGTTGCGCTTGAAGCCGCTGGGCAGTGTCTGGCCGCCGTTGGTGCCTGCAATATCGTAGCTGGTGCCATAGCTCTGTCCGCCGAAGTTGGCCTCGCCATAGTTGCTCTCGTAGAGGGTATAGCGTGCGATGTTGGAGATCTCCTGGTTGCCGGTCTGTCCCCAGCTGGCGCGCAGCTTCAGGTTGTCGAGCCACTTGATGCCCTTGAGGAACTTCTCTTCGTTGATGCGCCATCCGGCACTTACCGAGGGGAAGATACCGTAGCGGTTGTTCTTGCCGAAACGGCTGCTGCCGTCGTAACGCATGGTGAGACTGAGGAGGTAGCGGTCGGCGAAGTTGTAGTTCACTTTGCCGAAGTAGGATACCAACGTGTAGCCTTCGCCCGAACCGTATGCCTCGGCCTCGCCTACACCGGCATTGGGCCACATGTAGTCGGTGGTGAGCACGGCGTAGTCGAACTTCTTGCCGCTAAACCAGACGTCATCCTCACGGTTGATCTCGGTGCCGACCATGGCATCGGCACGATGCAGACCGCGCTCGATGTTGTAGGTGGCGATGGCGTTCCACATCCACTTGGTCCAATGTTCCTGCTTGGCTTCGACGGCATTGGTGGCGTTGGCCACGGTACCCTCGGTGATGGGGTAGGTGAAGATGCGCTGCTGCTTCTGGGCGTAGTCGATACCGAAGGTGGTCTTGATGTTGAAGTCCTTCACTGGATTGATGTTGAGGAACACGTCGCCGAAGGTGCGCCAGTAGGTGTAGCGGTTGTCGCTGTTGCGTTCGAGGCGAGCCACTGGATTCTCGCGGTCGGGATAACCGCCTACTGGACCTGCATATTTTCCTTCGGAGGTATAGACGGGCAGTGAAGGATTGAACTGGAGCACATTCTGGAGGAATCCACCGGGAGCTGTCACCTCGCTGGTGCGGTTGAGGGTGAAGTGCTCGCCTACGGTCAGGAGGTTCCTGTCGGCCAGCTTGATGAGCTTGTAGTCGGAGTTCATGCGGGCGGAGTAGCGTTCGAAGTCGCTGCTCTCGATGATGCCCTTGTTCTTATAGTATCCCAGCGAGAAGAACGAGGTGCCGCGTTCGGAGCCGTTGCTCAGCGACACGTTGTATTGCTGGATGAGACCGTTGCGGGTGGTCTGGTCGAACCAGTCGGTGTCGGCAGCGGGCGTGGTGCCTGCAGCATCGAGATACTTGTTCATGCTGATGCCGTTGAGCACGGGCTGTCCCTGCGCGTTGTAGGTCCAATCGTATTTGTATCCCAAGCCGTTGCTGTTGGGGTCGAGGCCGTCGTTGACGTAGCCCTGCCACATCACTTGTCCGAATTCCTCGGCATTGAGCACCTCCATCTTGTGGGTATAGGCCTGGAGAGCGACGCTGAGGTCGAAGTCGATGCGTGTCTTGCCTTCCTTTCCACGCTTGGTGGTGATGATGATCACGCCATTGGCGGCACGGCTACCGTAGATGCTTGCCGAGGCGGCATCCTTGAGCACCTGGATGCTCTCGATGTCGTTGCCGTTGAGCTCATGCATGCCTGCCTTGGTGGGCACACCGTCGATGATGTAGAGCGGGTCGTTGTTGTTCAGGGTACCGATACCACGGATGCGTACGGTTGCATTGCCCGAGGGCGAGCCGTCGGCCGAGATGTTCATGCCGGGCACGCGACCCTGCATGGCCTTGATGGGGTTGTTTTCGTTCTGCTTGGCAAGGTCGGTGGGTGACACTACCGATACGGCGCCCGTGAGGTCGGACTTGCGCTGGGTGGTGTAACCGGTTACTACCACTTCCTCGACCATGAGCAGGTCGTCCTTTAGAATGACCTTCATGCCATTCTCGGCGGGCAGCTCCTGCGTGAGATAACCGATGAACGAGAAGACCAGCGTCTTGCCGGTTTCGACACTTAACGTGAAATTGCCGTCGAAATCGGTGATGGTTCCGTTCGATGTTCCTTTTTCCAAGACTGTGGCACCGATGACCGTTTCACCTGTCGCATCGACCACAGTACCACTGATCTCCTTCTGCGCGTAAACTAATGTACATGCGAAGGCGAGCATGAGGCTCAGTAGCAATCGTTTTGTCTGTTTCATTTACTTGATTCGTTTGGGTTCGTACTATTGTTCGTTTTTTTCTGCTGCAAAGGTACGCACAATAATTGAGCCCGAATATAATAAATCGTTCATACTGCTTGCAAAAATGTTGCATGTAACAATCTTGAACTATAAAGTCAATTTTGTTGACAACATTCAAATAGTTTTTTAGTTTTGCATCTACGAAACTATTAGGGAGTTATCGGGAGTAAACGGGAGTTAACAGGATTTTAGCCTGTGGAGTTAACGGACGAATGTACTGTTGGAACCTTTTTTCGACAGGCGAAAGTAACGTCCGTTAACTCCCGCTAACTCCCATTAACTCCTGTTTACTCCCCTATATCAACAAGTTGAGCAAATGCGAAACTTGTTGATTTTTTTAAAACAATCAAAAAAAGGGCAGATTATTGTTCTGCCCTTACGTCGGTCGGATATTTTCCGAATTGTTTCTTAAAACAGCTTGAGAAATAGCCAGGTGTTCCGAACCCCACCTCGTAAGCAATCTCGTTTACGGTAAGATTGGTGGTGGTCAGCAGCATGTAGCCTCGTTGCAGGCGCATCTGCCTTAGGAGTTCGACGGGTGTCTGGCCGGTGATGGCCTTCACCTTGCGATAGAGTTGTACGCGACTCAACCCCATCTCTTCGCCAAGGTCTTCCATCTTCAGATTGGGGTTGGACATGTTCTTGCGAATGGCCTCGTTGAGTGATTCGGCGAAGATGGTATCTTGCGAACGTGGTTCGGGTGTTCCTTCGGGAGGTGTCTCGAACACCTGACGCAGGATGCGGCTATCGGCATTGGTATAAAACAGCGTCTCTTCGATATTCAGCGCCTGTCGTTGCCGGATGGCGCGGCGTGTCTGCACATAGGCGCGCCAAATCATGATGACAGCCACAATCAGCAGGACTATACACACGAAACTGCCGATCAGGACCTTGCGTTGGGTGTTGTAGAGACCGAAATAGGCCTCCAGCTTGTCTTGTATAGTCACCATGTGGTCGTTCTGCCGCATCAGTTCAGTCGATTCCATTGCCACCAGATCCACGTTCTCGGGCGTGACCACAAAGCCAAGCATCGGATTGTCGCGTTCGAAAGGTTTGCCGGAAAGAATATCGATCGCCAGTCGGATGATCTTCTCGCCGTGGGTGGGATAGAAGTAGGTGCCCACCTGATGACCGAACTGCACATACTCCAATCCCTCGCCAGGCATACCGTCGATCCCTAAGATCTTGATGCGACCTTCGACGCCCTGTTCGACCACCGCCTTATAGACACCTGTCGCCATGCCGTCGTTGTGACAAAACACGATGTCGGGCAGACGGCCTGTCTGGATCTGATCGGTCACAATGCGGCAGGCACCATCGCTCGACCAGTCGCTTTGCCGGCAGACATACTCTATGCCTGACAACCCCTCCATCGCCTCGGCGAAACCACGATGGCGTTCCTGGGCGGGGGTGCTGTTCATAGAACCGGTAATCTCCATCACCATCGTCTTTCCGTTCGTGGCTTGCTGGCTCATGTCACGGACAATCGATGCGACGTATTGTCCCACAATCAATCCTGCCTCGACATTGTTGCCACCGATGAAGGCCGTATAGTCGGCACTGGTCTTGCGATCGAAACAGATGACGGGGATGCCGGCGCTGAGTACGCGAGCGATGGCCTCGTTGATGACCTGTGTGTCCTCGTTGGGGGCCACTACCAGCAGGTCGATGCCAGCCTGAGCCAGGCTATCGATCTGATGGGCCTGCAATGCGGAGTCGTCGAAAGCATTGGCGATATTCACCTTGACATCGTGCTCGTAAAGGTGCTGGGCAGCGAGCATCTCCTGATTGACCTTTTCGCGCCAACGACCTTTTGAGCACTGCGCTACACCTATTCTGTATGGTTTCCTGCTGTCGGTGCAAGAAGTCAGTGCAACCAATGCGGCTATCAATAATAGTAGAATCCTACGCATAGTATGGAAAAGGATGTGCTAAATATTGAGCAACTTGGAGACTTCGGCGGGGTTGAGGGCCCACTGATAGGTGTAGGCTTCGTCGGCATCGGTGGGAGAGGTGACGGGCGTGAGGTGCTGGGCCTCGGCTTTCATCTCAAGGAGTTCGCCGATGGAGAGCTTGTTTTCGAGTCGGTGGAGGAGGGCCTCGATGGAGGCGCTGTCGGCATCGTGGATGACCTGCGAGGTGAATGGCATCTCAAGCCAGATGATCTCGCGACGGGCCACGTCGAGCACGCCGAAGACAAGACCCTTGGAGAGGTTGCCTTCGCTGATGCGCACGGCATGCTGCACGCACGAGGGGTCGTAGGCCACGCCTTCCTTCTCGGAAATCTTCATCGGATAGGCGGAATTCATCCAACCCACGACGAGGTTGGGGGAGAGGGCTCCATGGGAATAGGCGTTGCAGGTGAAGGTGACGTACCTGGCTTGGGAGGCTTCGAGTTCGGGCAACGAGAGCTCGATGTATTCGGCTGTGCCTACCATCTCGGGAATGGAACGGATGTCGCCCGAATGCTTTGCGCCCTGGCAGGTAAGGTGGCCGTAGTAGCAGTAATGGGTTATGCCATCGGACATCGCGATGCGGCAGCTCAGGTCCATATCGAGGGGCTGTGCATGGAGTCCCTTGCCCCACTGCATGAAGAGGCGCACGGAATCACCTTCGACGGGGAATCGTGTTCCCATGAGTGCACAGGAGGTGTCCTGCACGGTGGTAGAACGGTCGCCCACGCTGACGGGTATATTGTATAAGTCCGGGTCGATGTAGATGGTGGACTTCCTCGAAGCCCCCCTCGATCCCCCCTCAAGGGGGGAAGAGGAGGCGGCGGCTGCTGCGAAACGACGTGACATCGAGGATTTGTAGATTTCCATGACATCCTTGACCATGGCTTCGCGTTCGGCATCGTCGTAGAGGGCGAGCAGCTTGTTGGGCTGAAGCTTGTGCGTGACTCCGGTGATGGGACGTGCGACGCGCACTTCGTCGGGATCGAAGTAGGTGTCGGCAGCATTGCCCAGTGAGAGCAGGAGACGTGCGGGCAACTTGTCGGCTATCTCGTTGAAGGCGGCAAGCACCTTCGTGCTGCCGAAACGGAGCATGGAGGCGAACAGGCAACGTGCGAAGAGGCCCGGGCGCTGCTTGAGCAATGCCAAGGTCAGGTCGGCATCGTTGGCCGAACGTGCCTTATCGACGCTGCCCTGCCAGGTGGTGTAGTCCTGCTTGTAGAAGACGTCGAGGAGCTCGGCCAGATGTTCCATGCCTTTCTTGCGGGAATATTCGCCGAGACGGAGGGCGCGGATCATGCGCACCCACATGCCGCGTTTGGGGTTCATGTTCTCGGCGGCCTGTTGGGCTGACATGGGTAGGGCGTTCAGCCACTGTGCCACACGCTGACAGGCCCTGCGGTCGTACTTCAGCATGAGTTTCTGCTTCATGCCTTTTGCGGCATCGGCACCTTTGTCGAGCGGACCCCATAGATGATAGTACAGCTTTCGGGCATGGGCCACCAATGTCCTCGGTTCGATAATCTGCACGTAGCCCGTCTTCTCGTACCACAGGTAACGCAGCACGTCGGTGGGCGTCTTGAGCAACGGCGTTGCCTCGCCGGCCTTGCCTTGTTCGACCAGGAGCTTGACGACGAGCATGGCCGTCTCCTTCATGGAGATGTTGGCATCGGCGGGCAGGGGGTATTCGCGAAGAAGCTGCTCGAGCGAGTCCTTCTGCGTACCATCGAGGGGCGTGGCCGACGCGAGGAGGGAGGCGAAGACGTGACGCATGTCGTCGTCGGTGAACAGACGCAGTTCCTTGAGCTTGCTCCCCTGGCCTTTATAGACGAAGTCGGCGGTGACGAAGGGGGTGCCGCAGAACGGACAGCCATTGTAACGCTCAAGCGGGAAGGTGCCGTCGGGGATGAAGTGCCCGCAAGGCAGCGTGGTGCCTGTATAGGCCGATGCTTCGCCTCCGAGTAAATTGGCAATCAGCGTGACAATATGATCGTCAAGCGTCTCGCCTGTCGGCACATCCCAGCCTTTGACGAGGGGTGCCCAGTTGAGATCGATGCCCATCACCTCGTTGATGCACGCCGTGATGTCGGCAAGTGTGTCGGCCGATACTGCATTGAGCGCATGGAGCAGCTCTTCGCTGACGCTGAAGCCGTTCTCCTTGAGTTGGGCCAGGAAGGCCATCACGGGCACTGCGGCCTCGGAGTGCATGTCGATGTCCTCGCGACGGATGTCGAGATAGACGGCATGGTAGCGCAAGGCTACTTTGGTCAATGTCTTGTTCATTTTAAATAAAATAAAGAGGTAATTGAGAGACTGAAAGCATAAAAAAAATGATTGAGGAGTAAGTCTCTCTTGGACCTCGTTTTTGGGAAAAAAGAAGATGGAAATTGCAGTTCTGGGAATCACACCTTGCGGCGTACATGAATAGGAGTAAGAACTACTTGGTCCATCTTCTATATTTATGCCAGCTCGATGACCTCAAGGTCCTGCACCTTGCCTTCGTGGAGGGCGAAGCGCATGAGGGTGCGGTGGACCTGCGGGCCGTAGGTGCCAGCGGCACCCGGGTTGAGCATGAGGGTGGCGAGGCTTCGGTCGTACATGGCTCGGCAGATGTGGCTGTGTCCGCACACGAAGAGGGTGACGGGATGGGTACGCAGTTGGTCGAGGATGTTGCGTGGCCATCGTCCCGGGTAGCCACCGATGTGCGTCATCCAGACGCTGACTCCTTCGAGTGTGAAACGCTGGTCCTTGGGATAACGCAGGCGCATCTCCTGTCCGTCGGCATTGCCCCACACGATGCGGCACGTCTTGCCGGTGGCTTCGAGCCGGTCGCAGATGGAACTATCGACGACATCGCCGGCAAGCCATATCTCGTCGCACGCCTCGAAGTATTGCAGGTAGCGATCGTCCCACAGGGCGTGCGGATCGCTCATCAGGCCAATGTGGATCATGGGGTTCGAAGGGTTCGAGGGGTTTGAGGGGTTAATTGTTGCGACGCTTCCAGAAGTTGAAGGTGTCGTCGGCCTCGATCTTGTCCTCAATGTCGTCGGGGAGGTTGTAGAAGAAGTCGTGGCCGGTGATTTGCTCGACCTCATCGACAGAATGGGCGTATTGCCAGATGCGGCCCTTGCAGTCTTCGTTGGGGAAGATGAAGCCGACGGCGTGGTAGCGGTTGTTCTGCTCGGCACAGATCACCTTGAAGAAGGCCGAAGGCACTGCAATCTTTTTCTTCACCATGAGATGGATGTCATCGACGATGGGCCCGCAGCAGATCCACACCTTGCCGTAACGTCGTGCCCAAGTGCGACTAAGGCTCTCGACCTCCTCCCACAGTCCGGCATTGAGTTCCTTGTTCTGGGGACAGATGTTCGAAGTGTAGTAGCATTCGTTCATGGCATCTTCGTCCCACTTCATGTCACCCGAAGGAGCCATGTGTCCGCGCGTGTAACCCGATTTGGAGTAGTCGTGGGTGGTAATCTTCTTGCCTTTTACCAGCGGGTCAGGTTCGAAGTCGCTGTTGCGTTTGCGGTAGGGGGCACGTGTCTCTTCGCTGGTCAGTTCCCAGGCCACCCAGTTGGGTTCGTTCCAGACACTGTTGTAGGATACTGTGTGGCCGGTGTGCTCGATGATCTGCTCCTTCGTGTTGATGCGTGTCCCGGCGAGTTCGGTAAGGGTAGCTTCGGGGTAGGAGTGGGTCGGCTCGTTGGTTTGTGCGACGGACGGGATATCGGTCTGCACGATAGGCGGCGTGACGCTCGGCTCGGTGGGCTGTTGCATCAAGCAAGAGGAGAGACAAAATATAATTAACAAATAACAATTAACAAATAACAATTGTTTGAGGGGCCGGGGACATTTCATTGCAGTCGAAGTGTTTTGATGTGCAAATATACGACAAAAGTTTGGAATAACAAATTTTTTGAAGAAAAAATAGCGCATTTGTTTTGAGATTTGTCCGAAAATGCCTATCTTTGCGCCTAATAAACACAAAACCTCACACTGATGACCTACGAAGAAAGTGCCTCCCAACTTTATCAGGATTTAGTAGATGCGCTCGCCCAACCGAAGGTGCGCGACACGTATCGTGACTTCAATCGCGTGTTGCGTATCGCTGCCGACCAGAAGACGGCGTTCGATGACCTCCATCTTGGCAGCCTGTTTGCCAAGATTGACTACCTGTCGAAGCAGTATCAGCTGAAGCGACCCGTGGTGAAAATGATTAATGATACGCGCGTGAGGTTGCGCAAGCTCATGACTTACGAGGATCATGAACTGATTGCCTGCAAGCTGTACGACCTCAAGGCAATCTGCCTCTTCATCGAGGCCATCTATAGCGAGCAGCCGCCGATGGACCTTGCCCTGCGCTTCCCGAGCGATGAACGACATGCCGAGCAAGGCAGCCTCGTGTCGGACTATTTCCGCCTTTATGTCACGCGATGGGATGATACGTTTGTGTATGGGCATACGGAGGAGGGGTTCGAAGGGTTTGAAGGGTTTGAGGGGTTTGAGGGGTTTGAGGGGTTCGAAAGGTTCGAAGGGTTTGAGGGGTTTGAGGAGGTGAAGGTTTGCTATAATTATAAAGGTGGGTACGTGGGAGGTGACTGGACGCATATTAGGCCCTTCCTGGCTCCCGATGTGCAGCTCAATCTGGTGCGTCCGCGATTGTTGGAGGGAGTCTATTACCCCGAGCTTATCATTCTTGACCCCGATTATCTGGTGGATGTGACTTCGATTGCCAGATGCTTTGAGGAGTATTCGCATGACCCCTATCTGTACCTGATCAACAAGCTGACACCGACGGAGGACACTGTCCACATGGTGCTTGGTAACCTGGCCAGCCAGTTGCTCGATGAGGAGGTGCATCATGGCGAGGTGGAGATACCCTACGAAGAGAGCTATGCCACGTTCATGCGCGCCAATGCGTTCAAGGTTTTGACCACCGATTTGGGCAACATCGAGAAAGACGGGGAAGAGCAGCGCGACAATATCCGTCGAGCCCTGCGTGAGGGACTGCAGCAGCGCGTGGGGCGTTATCGGCGTGAGGAGGTGATGGTCGAACCGTCGTTCTTCAGCGAGATGCTGGGTGTGCAGGGACGTATGGACCTGCTGCAGCTCGACTACAAGGTGCTCGTGGAACAGAAGTCGGGAAGGGGAGCGTTTGTGAGGGGGGCACGGCCCGATGACCCGCCGCGACAGCAGACCCAGCACCATGTGCAGCTGCTGCTTTACCTGGCTATCCTCAACTACAACTTCGATACGCCCAACCGCGAGGTGCAGGCGATGCTGCTCTATTCGAAGTATGCCAATGGTCTGATTGGCGTGACACCAGCACCCCAACTTCTCTTCGAGGCCATCAGTCTGCGCAACCAGATTGCCGGCCTTGAGGCACGCTATTGCAGGGGAGGGATGAAGGTGCTTGACCGGCTGACGACCGGATATTTCCGACAGCTGAAAACCAGTGACAAATTCTGGAACGATTTTGTATTACCCCGGCTGAATAATATCCTCAATCCTATTCACCGGGCTACGGAAACGGAGCGTGCGTACTTCTATCGCTTCCTGACCTTCCTGGCCCGTGAGCATACGCTTTCGAAGGTGGGGAACAAGACCAAGGAGAGTTCGGGCTTTGCGGCCAAGTGGCACGATACGCTGGAGGAGAAATACCAGGCAGGCAACATCTACGACCAGCTCACCTTGCTGAGCCCCGATGCCAGCCATGAGGGTAGCGTCGAGCGTCTGACGTTCGGATTTGCCAAGGACAGGGCCAGCGACATGTCGAATTTCCGTGTCGGCGACATCGTCATCACCTATCCTTATCGGCATGAAGAGGAGCCCGATGCACGTGGCACGATGGTGTTTCGCGCCAGCATTACCGACATCGCGGCCGAGAGCATCACCCTCGAACTGCGTGCTCCTCAGAGCGACAAACACGTCTTCGTGCGCCATCAGGCCACCGAATATCATTGGGCCATCGAGCATGACTTCATGGAGGCATCCTACCGTTCGCAATACTGTGGCATGCATGCCTTCCTGACAGCTCCTCAGGAGCGGCGCGACCTCCTGATGATGCGGCGCGAGCCCCATCGGGACGAAAGCCAGCGCCTGAAGGGTGACTATGGCCGATTCAACGAACTGGCGCTTCGTGTGAAGCAGGCCCAGGACTTCTTCCTTATCATCGGGCCTCCCGGGACGGGAAAGACCTCGTATGGCTTGTTATACACGTTGAAGGAACAGTTGTTGGAGGAGGGGAGCAATGTGCTCATCTTGTCATTCACCAACCGTGCTGTGGATGAGATCTGCAGCAAGCTGGTGGAGGAAGGTATCGACTTCCTGCGTGTGGGCAGTCGCCATAGCTGTTCGCCGGAATATCGTCCGTACCTGCTCGAAAACCGCTTGAAGGAATGCGCCGACCTTGCGGGTATGCGCGCCATGGTGGAACGGACACGAGTGCTGGTGGGCACTACCGCTTCGCTATCGGGCAGTACGCAACTCTTCCGACTGAAGACGTTCGACCTGGCCATCATCGACGAGGCTTCGCAGATACTCGAGCCACACCTCATGCCGCTGCTCGCTGCCAAGACTTCGGAAGGCGCGTCGGCCATCCGAAAGTTCGTGATGATAGGCGACCACAAGCAGTTGCCCGCTGTGGTGCAGCAGCATCCCACCGTCTCGCGTGTCGATGACCCCTTGCTTCATGCCATCGGCCTGGAGGACTGCCGTCTCTCGCTCTTCGAACGCCTCTTGAAGCGCTATCGCGACGACAAGCGCTTCGTCTATATGCTGACGCACCAGGGCAGGATGCATCAGGAGATTGCCGACTTCCCGAACCGCGCCTTCTATGGAGGACGACTCCATGTCGTGCCCTTGGAACATCAGATCGAAGACTTGCCCAAGCACTGCAATTCGAAACACGGCATCGACAGGCTGCTGCTGACTCGTCGCGTCAGCTTTGTGCCTACTTCGGCCCCTGAACCGATCATTTCGGAGAAGGTGAATCCTGTGGAGGCACGTATGCTGGCGGCTACCGTGGAACGCATCTATCTGCTTCATCGGCAAGATTTCGACACTGCAAAGACCGTGGGCATCATCGTGCCCTATCGGAACCAGATTTCTGCTGTACGCAATGCCATCGATGCCTACGGGCATGCCGAACTTCACGACATCACCATCGACACCGTGGAGCGTTTCCAGGGCAGTCAGCGCGACTATATCCTCTACGGATTCACGGTGTCGCGTACCTATCAGCTCAATTTCCTTTCGAACAACACCTTTGAGGAGGATGGCCAGCTGATAGACCGCAAGCTCAACGTGGCGATGACACGAGCAAGAAAGCATCTGCTGATGTTCGGCAATCCGCAGGTGATCTGCGAGGATCCCGTCTTCAACAAACTGGTCAGCTATGCCAAAAGCCACGAGTGGTGGATCGACGTGGATGAGGAGCGGTATGTGAAAGGAGAGTTCTGAGGCGTTTTTGCGTTGAAAAAACGGTGAATTTGGGAAACATGGTGCCAAAATGGGAGATTTAACGCAAAACATTTGGTAGAGAAGGAAAAATCGATTATCTTTGCCCCGATAATCAAACACTCTGCAGACGGCAGGAAGTCTGCGGAGCCATGAAAAATGGAAGAACAGAAGGAACAGATAGCACAGCCCAAGGAAAAGAAGTCGAAGACGGGACGTGTGGTGCGAGGCATCATAATCGGTCTGCTGCTTTTTCTGCTAGGTATGCCTCTCTTGCTCTACATCCCGCCGGTGCAGGATGTAGTGTGTGGTGCTGTGGTGTCGTACCTTAACAGCACGAGTGATGACCTGGAATACAAGGTAGGGAAGGTGCGCGTCGGTTTTCCGTTCCGGTTGAAGGTGAAGGATGTGGATGTACTGAAACGCAAGGACGGCTCGACGCTGATTCATGTAGGCGAACTGTCGACGGGGCTTGACGACATCCCCATCAACCAACCATTCTTTGTGCTCGACAAGGTGCATGTCGAAGATGTTGTGGTCGGCATGGATTCGCTCACCGAATCTTTTGGCATGACGGGTACGCTGAAGAGCCTCGATGCCCGACGACTGGAACTGGACCTTGCCAACCACCAGATTCGACTGAAGGAGGGAGTGTTGGATAGTCCCGATGTGCGACTGTATCTCGGTCCATCGCCCCCCGACAACATCGAAGAGGAGAGCACACCATGGCGCGTGACGGTAGATAAAGTGGCCATCCACAATGGACGAGTGGGTCTCGACATGAGCGACGAGAGTCTGGCAGATGCCTTGAAGGGCATTAGCACTTCGCCTTATCTCGACTACAATCATCTGCTCGTTGCCGACCTCGACCTTGAGGCCGAGAACATCAGCTATACCCCCGACGTCGTTCATGCCGATGTGAAGTACGTTAGGGCACACGAAGAGAACTGCGGCCTGGAAGTGACGCAGTTGGCGGCAAACTTCCACATGGAGGATGATGTCGTCGCCCTCCATGAGGTTGATCTTGGCTTGGGGAACGGCGACTACCTGAAGGGCGATGCTGTGCTGCATTTGGGCATGTTGGATAGTTTGCGGACGGGGTTTGTGGAGGCCGATCTGGCTGCACAGATCGATTCGGCGAACCTATGCCGTCTGGCAGCCCCCTATTTGCCCAACCTGCAGAAGCATTGGGTGGACGAGCGGGCCAAGGTGATCCTGCAGGGACGTGTGACACCCGATTCGCTGGATGTGCGCCAGTTGACGCTACAGATCCCACATCACATCGACCTTTCAGCCGATGTAGTGGGGGCATCTGTCTTCGATGATCAGAAACGTCAGGCTTCGGCCAACGTCAAGGGTTCGCTGAAAGATGCCGACTTCCTCGTTTCGGCCTTTGTCGATGAACCCGCAAATCGTTCCTATCGTATCCCAAAAGCTCTTGATGTTGACCTCAGAGGAGTGCAGCGTGGACAACGATTTACAGCCCGTGCCGATATGAAGCAGTATGGACAGGATATCGTAAGAGCCGAAGGCAACTATGACCTGGGTACCGAGGCATATCACATCGATGCCAAGACGTGGGGGCTCAACGTGAGCGAGTTTGTGCCTGGTATCATCGCCGATCATCTCACTGCAACCGCCTTGGCCGATGGCCGACATTTCGACTTCCCCGGCAAGCGTACACGACTTGACGCAAAGGTGCTGATCGATACTCTTCAGTTTGTGGATAATACCGGCCGACGCAACACCTTCACGGGACTTTCGGCCGACGCTTCGATGGTGGATGGCAATTATGTGGCCGATATCCACTCGACGCACCACATCGTGGCGCTAGATACCCATCTGGAAGGTTTCTTCATGAAGGATACCCTTTCGACCAAGGGATATGTCAGACTGCCCTCGCTCGATTTGGCTAACCTGCCATTCGGCTTGGCTCGTACCGATCTGGGCAGGATTGGACTTAACAGCACTCTCGAAGGGTATTACGACTGGGGGGATAATGCGCATCTGGAGCTTAAGATAGATTCGTTGGGTTATACCAACACCACACGGTCGGATTACTTCGAGAACATCATCATCGGCCTTGAGTCGAGTCCGGGAATGATGGACATCTCCCTCTCTGGTGGTGATGCCAACGTGATGTTGTGTACTGATCGAAGCATCCGTGACCTGCCTGCCATCGTCGATACGATGATGGTCGAGGTGAACCGCCAGCTTGCGGGTTATGAGTTCGATTTCAATGCGCTCGTCTCGAAGGTGCCGCAGCTCTCGGTCGATCTGCATATCGCTAATGATAATCCCTTCTACGAGCCCATCGTGTATCATACGGGTTATGGGTTCAGCAGCATCGACATCATGGCCCTCAACGCCTATCGTTTTTCGCTCGATGGCACGATCGTGAATCTTGTGGATCAGACTGGCAGTGTCGATTTCGACACCATTGCCATCGCTGTCCAACCCAGCAAACACGATTCGTACGAATATGCGGTGCATGCCATGCACATCGACCCCAGGGCTTCGAAGACCTACGACATTCATCTGGACGGCAAGTTCATGCCCGATAGTATCACAGCAGGCCTCACGTATATCAACGGTCATTACCTGACGCTCTATGATGTCGAAGCCTCGTTGGCCATCGCTGATGATAGTGTCACCCTCCATCTTGAGAAGGATCCTATCCTTTACGAACAGCCATTTTCGGTCAATCGGGACAACTACCTCAGCGTGATGCACTACAAGAACCTCGAAGTGCGCAAGCCCGACACCCGTGCACGTATCATCCTCGATGGTCCGCGAGGTCTGAACGTTCGACTCTATACACGCAAGGACACGCGGAGCGAAGCCGGCAATCAGATGCTGCTGCTGGTGCGTAACCTCGACCTTGCCTACGCCACACAGCTGATGCAATGGGAGGGAGGCGATGCCGGTGGCAATTTCGGGCTCACGGCAGTGGTTAACCTCTATCCCGACAGTCTGGGTGCACGTCTGCGTTCGGGCATCAAGACCTTCCATCTGGGCGATTATCGTGCTGACACACTCTCGTTCGATGGCAATTTTGCGATGGCAAAGAATCGACGTGATGCCAATGGCGTGCTCACAGTCGATAGCATCGTCAAGCTGAACATCGATGCCCGGTTGGCCGACAGCGTCAATGTCAGGGCGAGGATTGATGAGTTCCCCTTGCCTCTTGTCAATACCTTCCTGCCCAGCAACATCAACCTTTGGGGCACTACCACCGGACGGCTTACCATGCTCGGAAAGGATTTTGACAAGGCAAAGGTCAATGCACATCTGTCGATGCATGAGGCGGGTGTCGTGTATGATGACCTGGATGCACAACTCAGGTTCTGCGAAGATACCATCCGGCTTATCAACAACCGCCTTGCGCTCAATGATTTCAAGATCTATGGCGCGAATTCGAACCCCATCAACGTGCGTGGTACGTTTGACCTCAGCAATCAGGTGAGCAATCCGGGCATCAGCCTCAATCTGACGGGCGATAGGGTTAGGCTCATCGACAACAACAAGCTTCGCCTGAGCGACCAGTATATCACCGGACGTCTGCCTATTTCCCCGAATATCCGTGTGCGCGGCACCCTCAACCGACTTGATGTGAGCGGCACGCTGCGTGTTCATTCGGGCACGAACCTCAGTTACTACATGTCGGACGACCCATTGCTGGAAAACAGCAGGATTGACGACATCGTCGAGTTTGTCAACTTCCGCCAACAGGATCGGGAGATGGCCATGTCGGGCATGCGGCGACGCCAGCCTTTGCAGGATCAGGCCGACGAGGGCATGAAGGTGCGTCTCGGCATCGAGATTGACAAGGACGTGAAGGTGACGGCCTATCTGGACGCAGAAAACAACAAGGTCGATATCGTGGGTGGAGGAAGCCTCAACCTGCAGACCGACAACCAGGGTGAATTCATCATGAATGGCACCTACGACATCATCAGTGGAAAGGTGAATTACAAGCTGCCCATCCTGCCTATGATTAAGACCTTCGACATCAACAGTTCGAGCCTTGTCAGCTGGACAGGTGATGAGCCGGGTGATCCCGACATCAACATCGTCGCTTCGGAGGAAGTGAAAGCAACGGTCAATACTGACAATAAGACGAGCCTCGTCAACTTTATCGTCACTATAGCTATCACTGGATCGCTTGAGGACCTACATATCACCTTCGACTGCAGCGCGGCCAACAACAGCACCATCAATTCGGGTATTGCATCGCTCGATGATGACGAGCGTTCGAAGATCGCCCTCATCCTGTTGATTTCGCAGACCTATACGGGCCCGGGCAGCAGCAGTTCGGCAGGTCTCGGTGTCGCCAATGCCGCCCTTTCGTCGATGATCAACCGCCAGCTGGAGTCGCTTATCGGCAATATGAAGGGCACAACCATCGACATCGGTGTCGATACGTACAATACAGAGTCGGGCAGCGCTCGCACCGACTATTCGGTCAAGGTGACCAAGACACTCTTCAATGAGCGTGTGCGTGCCACTATTGGCGGACAGGTGAGCAGCGGCGGTGATGCCAACCAGGGCAATGGCGCACAACTTGGCGACATGTCGGTCGAATACCTGATCAAGAAGGACGGTTCGCATTACATCAAGGTCTTCCGTCGCACCAACTACGAGTCGGTGCTCGAAGGAGAGGTTGTGGAGGCCGGTGCCAGCTATATTCAGGAGAGCTCCGGCTATCGCTTCAAGCAACTCCTGCTTCCCACCAAACGCAGGCGCCGTGCACGCATTGAGGAGCACATCCGTCAGCTCCAGCTACAGGAAGAGGAGGAGCGTCGGAATCAGTCGGAGGAGGAACTGGAAAATCCTACACATGCGGATAACCAGGAAAACCTTTTGAACACGGAGAACATAGAAACCCAAGCCATCCCGAACGAAAACAATGAAACAGAACAAATGTCTGAATAGTCTTTTGTGGTCATTGTTGCCTCGTCATTGCAATGGCCTGACCAACCTGACGGCATTCGCCCTATTGGCCTGTTGGCTTACGGCATGTAGTATCACCAGCCAACTGCCCAAGGGGGAGGTGCTCTATACGGGTGTGTCGAAGATTCATCACAACAAGGTCGATACAGTCGATGATGTCGTCAAGGAGGCTTTGGCCACCAAGCTCGAAGTGGCACCCAACAGTTCGTTCCTTGGCTCGGCTTATCATATCTCTCCCTTCCCCGTGGGCCTTTGGATCTACAACGGATTCCATCCGAAGGAGGAAAAGGGTTTCCGCTATTGGTTCTGGAAGCACTTCAAGAGTGACCCCACTCTTATCAGCCAGGTCAATCCCGAACTGCGAGCACATGCCGCAGAAGCTGCCCTCAAGGACGAAGGCTACTTCAATGCTTCGGTCGATTTTGACACCGTCTATGACAAGAAGGATTCGCTCAAGGCAAAGATTGCCTATACTGTCAACTATGCGCATAAGTCACGACTGGGCACCGTGACCTATATGCGCAGTCCTTTCCCCCGTATTGACAGCATTGTGCACCACACGCTCGACAAGAGCCTGCTGCGAAGTGGTGATCGGTTCTCTTATACAAATCTGGACGCTGAGCGTACTCGCATTGCCGACGTGTTGAAAGACTCGGGATACTATTTCTTCGAACCTAAGTACGTCAAATACATGGCCGACAGTACGTTGCAAGGCAATACGGTCAACTTGCGTGTGCTGGTTGGTCCGGGTGCCGATCGAAAGGCATTGGCACCTTGTACCATCGATTCGGTCCACTTCAAGCTCGACATGGGTGCAGGTTTGAAGTCGCGTCATTTCGATACGCTTCGATTCATGACAGTGGGATGGAATGGACCGAGGCAGCAGATGAAGACACGGCATCTGCGACGTTCGTTAGGTTTCCGTCGTCACGCGCTCTTAACACCCAATCGTATTGACTTGGCCAAGGAACTGATTTCGCGACTGAACACCTTCAAGTATTACCCGATAGAGACCGAGATCATGCATCTGGCAGGCGACTCGCTCACCCGAACCTTCAGCCATGTACAGTTAGAGGAAGGTCAGGCGCTGCGTCTTGGAATGGATACCACCAGTGTTCGCCTCGTCATCAATGCCACCTACGATTACCCGTGGACAGGAACCACCGAAATCGGTGCTGTGTATAAGGACAACAACCAGGCGGGACCAGGTGCCACCTTCAAGGCCATGCGGCGCAATCTGTTTGGAGGAGGCGAGAAACTGGTCTTCCAGCTTGATGGTACCTACGAGTGGCGCACAGGCAAACATGCGAGCAGCGGCCAACGACTCAACAGTTATGACTTGGGTGGCAAGGTGTCGCTCTCGGTGCCTCGTCTGCAGATCCCCCACTATTTCCGCCCCATCCGTGAGAAGCCGGTATCTTCGACTTATAGCGTCTCGATCGACTGGATGCGTCGTGCCGGTTGGCTCGATATGGTCAGGGCAAGTGGTTCGGTGGAGTATGGCTTTGGGCTCGACAAGTACAACACCATGACGTTCACTCCCCTCAAGCTGACCTACGTCTCGGCCTTCAACAAGACGGACGCCTTCGAGGAAATGATCACCCGTTACCAGAGTCTGGAACATGCGTTCGAGGACCAGTTCATTCCTCAGATGCAGGTGAGCTGGACGTTCGACAACGCTACTTCGACATCGTCGCGACCCCATCGAGAATATGCCAGGGTGACACTGGCAGAAGCTGGAGGCATCACCGATGTGCTGATGGGGCAGATGGGTTCGCATCGCATACAAGGCGAACGACAGTTGTTCTTCCTGAAGTTCTCGCAGTTCCTCAAAGCGACAGCCGAACTCCGCTATACGCATACTATCGATGGCGACATCAAGGTTGCCGGACGTGTGCAGGGTGGCATAGGTTATGCCTACGGTAATTCCACCGATTTGCCCTACAGTGAGCAGTTCTACATCGGAGGGCCCAACTCCCTGCGTGGTTTCTCGGTGCGTGGCATCGGCCCAGGAAGTACCACGTGGATCTCGAAGTATGGCGATGATGAATACTCCTACCTGCAGCGTGTGGGTGACATCAAGCTTGAAGGCAATGTCGAGTTGCGTTTCCCGATAGCAGGTGCTTTCCATGGAGCGCTGTTTGCCGATGCGGGCAACGTGTGGAGGTTGCGTTCGTCAGCACTCACGCAGGAGGAGTATGACCTTTTGCGTACAATCATGGACGATGAGACACTCCAGGCCTTCCGGGAATTCATGGACGCCTATAGCAAGGGTGAGCAGATAGGTCGTGACCTTGCCAAACAACTTGCCCTGGATGTCGGTGTAGGTTTCCGCCTGAATCTCGATATGTTCATCATCCGTCTGGACATTGGCGTGCCACTCCATGACCCCAACGAAGAGGGCGGCAGCTACTTCAACTGTCGGCATGCCTTGCTCAAGAACCTCGGCTGGAATTTGGCTGTAGGTTATCCCTTCTAACTGAGACCCGGACCCCCTCTTATCCCCCTGCTTAGGGGGAAGAACCAAGCCCCGACAAGC
>JAFZBE010000041.1 GCA_017561935.1 Bacteroidales bacterium
CTGTGCGTCGTTGAAGTAGGCAGGAACGGTGATGACGGCTTCGGTCACGGTGGTACCGAGGTAGTCTTCAGCGGTCTTCTTCATCTTCTGGAGCACCATGGCGCTGATCTCCTGGGGAGTGTACTGCTTGCCATCAATCTCGATACGTGGCTGTCCGCCTACGCCCACTACCTTGTAGGGGACGCGAGCAATCTCGCCAGCGACCTGATTCATGTCGCAGCCCATGAAACGCTTGATGGAATACACAGTACGAGTAGGGTTCGTAACAGCCTGACGCTTGGCAGGTTCGCCTACCTTGCGCTCGCCGCCATCGACGAAGCCTACGATAGATGGGGTCGTGTTACGACCCTCGGAATTTGCAATTACGGTGGGGGTGTTACCCTCCATGACGGCTACACACGAGTTGGTGGTGCCGAGGTCAATACCAATAATCTTTCCCATAGTAGTATATATTTTTAATTGTTATTATTCGGTTTGTTGGACTCTACACATAAAGAGTCGTTAACAAAAATGCAAAAGGCGTGCCAAAAATTTGGATGACAAAAAAACTGTGCCAATTTGACAATTTGACACACTTTTTCTTGGCTATGTCAAAAAAAGCGGTTATCTTTGCGCCGTAATTCAAAACACAGAGGTAATGACAAAGATTAGAGTTGGCTTCGGCTACGACGTGCATCGTCTGGTCGAGGGCCGCGAGTTGTGGCTCGGAGGAATAAAGATAGAACATACGTTGGGACTGTTGGGCCATTCGGATGCCGACGTGCTGATCCATGCGCTCTGCGATGCTTTGCTGGGTGCTGCCAATATGCGCGATATCGGCTATCATTTCCCCGATACTGCGGGAGAATACAAGGGTATCGATTCGAAGATATTGTTGAAGGACACGATGAAGCTCATTGCCACGAAGGGTTATCGTCTGGGCAATGCGGACATCACGGTGGCTGCCGAGAAGCCGAAACTCAATCCGCACATCGAGGCGATGAAGCAGTGTCTGGCTGGTGTGATGGAATGTGATGTGGACGATATTTCGATCAAGGCTACCACGACCGAGAAACTGGGTTTCACGGGAAGGCAGGAGGGCATCGCGGCTTATGCGACGGTGCTTATTGAAAAATGAAAAAAAAGATACTATATTATATAATAGGTGTGATGCTGCTTGTGGCTGCTGAGGCGCAAGGGGCAGGACAATACCGGTACCGACTGCATCTGGATGGCAAGCCGGGGAGCGAGCTTGTGGCATGGAGCGAACGGGCGCAGGAACGCCGCATGCGACTGGGCATTGAGGCTGATTCGCTCGATCTGGAGATCTCGCCGGTGTATATCCAGCAGATTGAGGAACTGGGATGGACGATCGTTGCACGGTCGCGCTGGCTCAATACGGTGGTCGTGATGGGCCCTGAAGGCCTTGCGATCGAAGATGCGCAGTTCGAAAAGCTGCCGTTCGTCCGCAGCGTTGATCTGGTCACCACACGGCAGCGTACGACAGCTCCACCACGACGGGCACAGGAAGAAAGCTCCTCGACATTGGACGAGGATTTTACCTCGCCGCTGAGGCAGGTGAATGCCTACGAACCGCTCTATGAAGCGGGCTATCGTGGCGCCGGTATGCTGGTGGCCATTGTCGATGCAGGCTTCTCGAAAGTGGATCAGTGGGACTGGCTGAACAAGAATGTTGTCGGTGCGCGTGATATGTATTCCCCGATTTCGGGCACTTCGAAGGTATATGATGCCGACATGCACGGGACGTGCTGCCTGAGCATCATGGCCACACCCGAAGAGAAGGGCATCTGCGGCACGGCACAGGATGCCGAGTATTTCCTGATACGCACCGAGACCGACGATTCGGAAACCGAGCTGGAGGAGGATATGTGGGTGGCAGGCGTAGAACTGGCAGATAGCCTGGGTGCCGATGTGATCAGTTCGTCGTTGGGCTACTACGATTTCGACACAGAATACAACAACCACACGTACGATGAGTTCTGTCAGAACAGTACAATCATCAGTCAGGGGGCCAAGATTGCGTGCGGAAAAGGGATGCTCGTCTGCAATGCTGCAGGAAATGAACGCCAGACCCGTTGGGGCCAACTGATCTTCCCCGCTGATGTGGAGGAGGTGCTGACGGTAGGTGGCGTGATGCAATCGGGCATCTTGGCTTCGTTCTCGAGCCCGGGATTCACTGTGCCATACGTCAAGCCCGACATCGTGGGCCGTGGCACCCATTGTTATATTGTGACCTCGTGGGGCGGTGTGTCGTCGGATGGTCGTGGCACCAGTTATGCGACGCCGCTCATTGCAGGGCTGTGTACTTCGCTTTGGAGCGCGGTACCGGAACTGACTCCTGCACAGCTTCGTCAAGTGATTCGCGAATCGGCTTCGCAGTACAATGAGCCCGATTCACTCTATGGCTATGGCATTCCCGACTTTGGCATTGCTCTTGCCAAAGCCCGTGAACTCCATGAAATGGGCGTGGAGGAAGTAATACAGGATGCGCCTCGCAAGGCGAGGGGTATATATAACGTGATGGGCCAGCGCAATATTGGCCGGCCCAGACGTGGATTGTTTGTAGAAGGGGGAAGAGTTCGGTTTTGGCGATAGTGGCTATAGAAGCTATAGATACTATAGAAGCTATAGATGAGCCTATGGCTAACGTTTGAGGAGCTTCCAGATGGGGAAGTCCTTCCAGCAGAGGAAGGCGAGGAAGAAGATGACGTGGGCGGTCTTGATGATGATGGTCCAGATGCCTGCCTCAGGGATCTGCGTCATGCTTACGAAGAGAGCGCCTGCCAGAAGTGTATATTTTCCTATCTCCTTGAGATCATAGGGGATAGGATTTTTCTTTTGTCCCACGAAATAGGAGAGGAGCATGCAGGTGGCATAGCCGCAGAAGCCAGCCCAGGCACAGGCGATGTAGCCGTAGCGGGGCACGAAGAGGACGTTGACCGTGAGCAGCACCAGACATCCGATGACCGAGAACAGGGCACCCCAAAGTGTCTGGTCGATGAGTTTGTACCAGAATGAGAGGTTGAAGTAGATGCCCATCATGATTTCGGCAGCCATCACAATGGGAACTACGGTGAGGCCTTCCCAATAGTCCTGGTTGCGGATGAGCAGTACCTTGAAGATGTCGAGCCAGGCAATGACACAGAGGAAGCCAAGCAGCGTGAAGATGATGAAGTACTTCATGCCGAGGATGTTGGTCTTCACGACGTCGTCCTTATCCTTCGACTTGTTGAAGATGATGGGTTCGTAGGCATAACGGAAGGCCTGCGTGAACATCGCCATAATCATGGCAATCTTGGCGGCAGCACCATAGATGCCGAGCTGGCGTACGCCTTCGGCGCCGGGGACCAGAAAGGGGTAGATGATCTTGTCCATCGTCTGGTTGAGGATGCCAGCCACACCGAGGATCAATACGGGATAACTATATTGGAACATGCGGCTGAAGAGCTGACGATCCCAGATGTACTTGAAGGGCATGGCCTGGCCATTGGAGGCATGGAACTGACCGAAGGGCATCCATTCCTTGAAGAGCATCAGCAGGGTGATGACCGAAGTGACGAGGTTGATGGCAAAGACGTAACCTGCGAGGTATTCGGAGTTGTAGAACCACGAAATGAGCTCGGGATGCGACTGGTTGATCTTCGGGCAAGCGAGGAAGACGAAGAGGTTGAGGCCGATGTTGACGAGGATGTTGATCATCTTGAGGGCACAGAACTTCTTGGCCTTCTGCTGATAGCGCAGGTAGCTGAAGGGAATGCAGGCAAAGGCATCGATGGCCACGATGATGGCCATGATGGCGATGTATTCGGGATGGGCACCGTAGCCCAACGATTGTGAGAGCGGGGTGAGGAAGGCCAGCACAAGCGCCAGGAAGAGGAGAGAAAGGCCGCCTACAGTAAGCAGAGCAGTGGAATAGACATCGCGCGGATTCTCTTCGGACTTGTTGGCAAAGCGGAAGAAGGTGGTCTCCATACCGAAGGTCAGCAGGACGAGAATGAGCGCCGTGTAGGCGTACATGTTGGTCACAATGCCATATTCGCCCGACACTGCGGGCATTACCTTGGTATAAACCGGGACGAGCAGGTAGTTGAGGAAGCGCCCTACGATGGATGTGAGGCCGTAGAGCGCAGTATCTTTGAGGAGGGATTTCAGGAAGGACATGGGGGGGAGGGTTAAAATAGGGTTCCTTGCAAGCTGTCGCTGCCGCGAGTTTTGCCGAGGTGCTTGTAGGCAAGGGGGGTGGCTTCGCGGCCACGGGGGGTGCGCTTGATGAAGCCTTCCTTGATGAGGTAAGGCTCATAGACGTCCTCGATGGTGCCCGCATCTTCGCCTAAGGCGGTGGCGATATTGGTGATGCCCACGGGTCCACCATTAAACTTCTCGATGATGGTGGTGAGCAGTTTGTTGTCGATCTGGTCGAGGCCGTACTTATCGACGCCAAGTGCCTCAAGGGCATATTTTGCAATCTTGATGTCGATGATGTTCTGGCCCATCACCATGGCAAAGTCACGCACACGGCGCAACAGGGAGTTGGCGACACGCGGTGTGCCACGGCTGCGGAAGGCGATCTCGATGGCGGCCTCTTCCTTGCAGGCCATGCCCAGGATGCGTGCTGACCGGGCTACGATGCCGGCAAGGACTTCGGTGTCGTAGTATTCGAGGTGCATGTTGATGCCAAAACGGGCACGGAGGGGTGCAGTGAGCAAGCCGGAGCGTGTAGTGGCACCAATCAAGGTGAACGGGTTGAGGTCGATCTGGATGCTGCGGGCAGCAGGTCCCTTGTCGATCATGATGTCGATGCGATAGTCCTCCATGGCCGAATAGAGATACTCCTCGACGATGGGCGAGAGGCGATGAATCTCGTCGATGAAGAGCACGTCGTTCTTGTCGAGCGATGTGAGCAGGCCGGCCAGATCGCCGGGTTTGTCCAACACGGGGCCCGACGTGACCTTGAAGCCCACGCCCAGCTCGTTGGCGATGATGTTCGAAAGGGTGGTCTTGCCGAGGCCGGGAGGGCCATGGAAGAGCGTGTGATCGAGGGATTCGCCACGCATCTTGGCGGCTTTTACGAAGATGCGCAGATTCTCCTTGACCTTATCTTGTCCCTGGAAGTCGTCGAAGGTGAGGGGACGGAGGGCTTTCTCGAACTCCTTCTCACGGGCTGACTTTGAGGGTTCGGAGGCTTCTCTTATGTCGAAATCGTCTGTCATATTCTAATGTGTAGGTGCCAAAGGGAAAATTTAGGTTGCAAAAATAGGAATTATTGTCGGTATATGCAAATATTGGGCAGAAATATTACGAAATATTTTTGTTTTTTCGATTTATTTTGTAACTTTGCCGCGCAAAATTGGGTAATATATGCACGAAACGCATAGTAAACCCATGGTATTGCCTGGATAGTTCAACGGATAGAACGGAGGTTTCCTAAACCTTTGATCTGGGTTCGATTCCCAGTCTGGGTACTTTTTTATCGATCAATAGCACGTTACATGAGTGAGTACATCATCAATGAGCAGGAGGAGGACGAGCTGCAATCGGGCAGTGGTCTGAGTCTGCGTGCCATCCTTGAATTGACTTGGGCACTTCGCTATTGGATCATCCTCTCCATCTTCATTTGTCTATGCTGTGCGGCTGTGTATCTTTATGTCAAGCCGAAGACTTATCACAGCGCTGCCCTTGTCATGGTTACCACTGACAAGAATGCCGGCATGAGCTCCAGTGCACAGATGTCGTTCATTGCCGACATGACGGGCATGCAGTCGTACAACAGTCTGACCAACGAGAAGATCATCATCAAATCGACACCGGTGTTGCAGGCTGTGGTCGATGAGCTGGGCCTGAATGTGCGGTACTTCGTTCGCAACCACTGGGTGAATCGCGAGACCTTGCCCCAGGAGGTGCGCATGACGTATATTCCCAACGACAGCATCAACCTGAATAATCTCCCGACGTTCCGAATCGACTACGATGTGGTGGATACCACTTCGCTCAGAGTCTCCGTACGCCGTCTGTTCGGAAGTGATGGCGAGAGCCTCTATGCCGACCAGGTGGTGCGTTTCGGCGAAGAGCTGCCCCTCCGGAATTGGGGAACCGTGAAATTCGGCTTCTGGGATGAGGCCAGGTCGCGTTTTAAGGGCAATTCCTACGACTATTTCATGTCGGGTTCGCACTACATCATGCTTTATTCGCCACAGGCCCGTGCTCGCGAGCTTGCCCGTCAGATTGGCGTGGAGGTGATGGAGGACCAAAGTTCGCGCATGAGTACTAGTTCGATCCTGCAGCTCGTGATGCGGGATATTCACCCTGAGCGTGCTGAGAAGGTTCTGGCCAAGGCCATCGAGAAATACAACGAGCTGACCAAGACCTACTACATGACGTCGAACGCCAAGACGATGGAGTTTATCGACGGTCGTCTGGAGGACCTCAGTGGCCAGTTGTCGGCAGTGGAGGGCAACATCCAGCAGTTCAGTTCGAAGAACCGTATGGTGGATCTGGATTCACAGGCCAAGTTGTCGCTCAATACCGATGCGACTGCCCAGCAGCAGTTGCAGGAGGTGGATGTGCAGCTGACCCTCCTCGAGATGATTGCCAACGAGCTCAAGTCGAATCAGCCTTATACGGTGCTGCCCAGCAACGTGGGACTGAGCGACCCCTCGATTGTCGGCTTCATCACCAACTACAATACGGCATGTATCGAACGAGCACGACTGCTGGCAGGTTCGTCGGAGAACAGCCCAGTGGTGCAGCGATTGAGCAAGCAGATCACCGACTTGAGAGCGGTGATTGAGAAGTCGATAGCTAACCAGAAGACCAGCCTGACGCTGCAGCGTTCGGAATTGGCACGTCAGCAAGGGCGTTCGAAGGGATACCTGTCGAGTGTGCCCGGTCAGAAGATCAACCTGGCACAGATCGAACGCGAACGCTCGGTGATCGAGCCGCTCTATGTGCTGTTGCAGAAGAAACGTGAAGAGACGATGCTCACCATCGTGGCTGAGCCGGATATCGCCCGTGTAGTGGAATATCCTGAGAACAATACCGTGCTGGTGGGTCCCAATAAACGTCAGGTGATCCTTGTGGCCTTCGTCATCGGTTTCCTTCTGCCTCTGCTTATCGTCTATCTCCTGATGCTGATGAAGACCAAGGTGCAGAATCCTGATGACATCGTGTCGCGTACACGTGTGCCGTTGCTGGGCGTCGTGCCGCGTCGAGAAGGTCGCGTCTTCAAGGCATCGGATATGGCCGAGGAAGGCTCATCGGGTTCGTCGTCGGTATTGTCGGAAGCCATGCGAACGATTCGCACCAATATCGGCTTTATGACGGGTAAGGTGCTGCAGTTCACCTCCAGCATTCCCGGTGAAGGCAAGTCGTTCGTTTCGGCCAATGTGGCTATCAGTCTCTGCTCGATAGGCAAGAAGGTGATACTGGTGGAGACCGACCTTCGCAAGGGACGTCAGCGCCGACTGTTCGACCTGCCGCGTAACCAAACGGTCGGATTGTCGAATTACCTGAGCGGCGAACTGGACGACTGGCATCAGACGATTGTGCCGATCAAGGAATTCCCTGGGCTGGATCTGTTGCTCAAGGGTGGCGTACCACCCAATCCCAATGAATTGCTGTCGAGCGAGCGTTTCGGTGTCCTTATCACCAATCTGCGCGAGGTTTACGATTATATCATCCTCGATTCACCTCCGTATCTGGTGATTGCCGATCCGATGACGCTCAACAAGCACGTCGATCGCAACATCTACGTGGTGCGTTCGGGCAAATCGGACCTGCGCTTCATCAATGAGATTGAGGCAGCCGTGAAGGCCGAGAAGCTGAAAAATGTTTCGATCATCCTGAACGATGTCCAGATGTCGAGTCGCAAGGCGAAGTATGGTTATAGCTATGGCTACAGCTATGGATATGGCTACGGTTATGGCTATCGGTATGGTTATGGATACGGCTATAACGAAGAAGAGCAGAAAAAGACTGGCCTGTTCGGTCGTCTGCGTGACTTGATAAGCAAGAAAAAGTAAACGTGTCGAATGAATAAGTTGGACTTCTTTATAGAGAATCTGCAGGTCCTTTGGGAATATACAGGTTTTGGCAATGTGGAGGTCGGCAATGTGGTGATGACCATTGTCGGCTGCCTTTTCATCTATCTTGCCATTGCCCGACACTTCGAGCCCATGCTCCTTGTCCCCATTGGCTTCGGCATTCTGGTAGGTAACATTCCTTTCCCTCTTGATGCTGGTTTGCGTATCGGCATTTACGAGGAGGGGTCGGTGCTCAATATACTCTATAGTGGCGTGAAGCAGGGTTGGTATCCTCCGCTCATCTTTTTGGGCATTGGAGCGATGACCGACTTCTCGGCACTGATTGCTAATCCGAAGATGGTTTTGGTGGGAGCTGCGGCTCAGTTTGGCATCTTCGGTGCCTACATGCTCTCGCTGGCTCTCGGCTTCTCGCCTCAAGAGGCTGGTGCCATTGGTATCATCGGTGGAGCTGACGGACCAACGGCCATCTTCCTTTCGAGCAAACTGGCTCCCGACCTGATGGGCGCCATTGCTGTGGCTGCCTATTCCTACATGGCGCTGATACCTGTATTCCAGCCGCCAGTTATGAAACTGCTCACCACCGACAAGGAACGTCGTATCCGCATGAAGGCTCCTGGCTCGGTGAGCCAGCGTCAGAAGATTATCTTCCCGATACTGGGTCTGCTCCTCACTACGTGGATCATCCCTTCAGGCCTCCCATTGCTCGGTATGCTCTTCTTCGGCAATCTGCTGAAGGAGTCAGGCGTCACCCGTCGTCTGGCTGACACTGCCAAGGGGCCGCTCATTGATATTGTCACCATCCTGCTTGGCTTCACCGTGGGTTGTTCGACCCAGGCATCAACCTTCCTCAAAGCCGAGTCGCTTGAAATCTTTGGTCTCGGTGCGCTCTCCTTCCTCGTAGCCACGGCTTCAGGTGTGCTCTTCGTCAAGTTCTTCAACCTGTTCCTGCCAGAAGGTAAGAAGATCAACCCGCTCATCGGCAATGCTGGTGTATCGGCTGTGCCAGATTCGGCACGTATCAGCCAGGAGGTGGGACTCAAGTACGATCCTACCAACTATCTGCTTATGCACGCCATGGGTCCCAATGTGGCCGGTGTCATCGGTTCGGCAGTGGCAGCAGGTGTGCTTCTCGCCTTCCTCGGCTAACGTCTTCGTTATTCTGTAGTTTTCCATGTCTTCTTCTTCGAACCCTCTCCCCGAGGACACTTGTGATGTTGTTCCTGCTACGGCACAGCAGCAGTTTGAACGTGGTATTCAATACTTCGATGGGGACGGTGTGCCCGAGAATAACACTGAGGCCGTAAAGTGGTTCCGTAAGGCTGCTGAGCAAGGACATGCCGATGCCCAGCATTACTTGGGCTTTTGCTATGATGATGGCTTGGGTGTGGAGCAGGATTTTAAACTTGCCGTGGAATGGTACACCAAGGCTGCCGTACAGGAACATCCTATTGCCCAGAACAACCTGGGCCTTTGTTATCTTGAGGGTAAGGGTGTGGCACGTGATTACGGGAAGGCTATGGAATGGTTCACCAAGGCTGCCAGACATGGGCAGGTGAATGCGATCAATAGTCTGGGCAATTGCTATTACAATGGGAACGGTGTGCCTTGTGACTGCGAAAAGGCCGTGGAATATTATACCAAGGCCGCAGAACAGGGCCATGTCCAGGCCCAGAAGAATTTGGGCGAATGCTACTATCGCGGCGAAGGTGTGGAACAGGACTACAAGAAAGCTGTGGAGTGGTTCACCAAGGCGGCTGAGCAGGGCAATGCCGTCGCACAAGCCTATTTGGGCAACTGCTATTACTTCGGCGAAGGGGTAGATATTAACTATGTGGAGGCCGTAGGATGGTTTGCCAGGGCTGCCATACAGGGACATGCCACAGCACAGAACAATCTGGGCGACTGCTATTACACGGGCAAGGGCATCTTCCAAAGTTATAGTAAGGCTGCCGAATGGTATGGATTGGCTGCCGAGCAGGGCAATGCCGCAGCACAAAACAACTTCGGAAATTGTTATTATTATGGCGATGGTGTTCCTTATGACCCTAAGAAGGCCTTCGAGTTGTACACCAAAGCCGCATCGCAGGGATATGTGCGTTCGCAGCTCAATCTCGGCCATTTATACTTCAATGGCGAAGGCGTTGACAAGGACTACAAGAAAGCCGTGGAATGGTATGTCAAGACAGCTGAGAAAGGCGAAGTCGAAGCGATAGCCCAGCTTGGATTATGCTATTACAAGGGTTTTGGGGTAAAGCAGGACTATGAGAAGGCCATAGAGTATTTCCGCAAGGCGGCGGAGCTTGGAGACACAAGGTCGATGGCTTTCTTGGAGGAGATCTATGAAGAAGGAAGAGGCGTGGAGGTCGATATGGAAAAGTCTCGATATTGGAGGAAAAGGTTCGACGAAGCCAATAAAAACGTGCCAAAGTCTGAATGATGGCTTTGGCACGTTTTCATTGGTTAATGGTTAATGGTTATGGGTTATGGATAACTATTGACCGCCGAATTCCATCAGATAGGCCTTGATGAAACCGTCGATCTTGCCATCCATCACGGCATTGACGTCCGATGTCTGATAGCCGGTACGGTGATCCTTGACACGTCGGTCGTCGAAGACGTACGAACGGATCTGCGATCCCCATTCGATCTTCTTCTTGCCAGCTTCGATGGAAGCCTGCTTCTCGCGCTTGTGCTCGAGTTCGATGTTGTAGATCTGCGACTTGAGAAGTTCGAGCGCCATCTCGCGGTTCTTGGGTTGGTCGCGTGTCACGGTGCAAGCCTGCAGGAGTTCCTTCTCTTCGCCGGTATAGGGGTCGGTGTACATATAGCGGGCACGCACACCCGATTCCACCTTGTTGACATTCTGGCCACCGGCGCCACCCGAACGGAAGGTGTCCCATGTCAGCTTGCCAGGATCGATCTTGATGTCGATGGTGTCGTCGATCATCGGGAAAGCGAAGACTGAAGCAAACGACGTCATGCGCTTGCCCTGAGCGTTATAGGGGCTCACACGCACCAGCCGATGCACGCCATTCTCGGATTTCAGATAACCGAAAGCATAGTCACCATCGATTTCGATGGTCACCGATTTGATGCCGGCATCGTCACCCTCCACGAGATCCTGGACAGTGGCTTTGTAGCCGTGGTCTTCGGCATAGCGCATATAAAGGCGCTGTAGTTGCTCGGCCCAATCCTGTGCCTCGGTGCCGCCAGCACCAGCATTGATTTTTAGGATGCAGTTCATGTGGTCTTCTTCACCCTGAAGCATATTTTTCAGCTCGACGTCCTCAAAGAGGTCCATCGTCTTCTTGTACTGCTCGTCAACCTCCTCTTCGCTCACCAGTTCCTCCTTGTAGAATTCGAAGGCTGTGGCGAGTTCATCGACATTCGCCTTGACATTGTTATAGGCCTCGATCCATGAGCGGATGCCCTTGACCACCTTCATCTGTTTCTCGGCTTCCTTCTGGTTGTCCCAGAATCCGGGCACCTGTGTACGAAGCTCCTCCTCTTCGAGTTGGATCTTCTTGTCTTCGATGTTGAGATAGCGGTGCAGGTCGGTCAAACGGTCCTGTGCGGCCTTTAGTTGTTCTATCGTAATCATAGCAAAATCAGCATCTGCTGGTATAATATTTCAAAAAATGTGGCGCAAAGATAGATATTTTTGCGAATTTTTCAAAATTTTTGGATGAAAGATTATCTTCGTTTCATAAAAATCATTATCTTTGCGCCGCATTTCTAACCTGTACTCGTCAATTAATTGTGAATTATTAACTGATTATTGCTAATTACTATATGTCCTTGGATCTTCAAACAGCGTTTCTTCGGTCCATCAACTTGCTCGAAAAGATGATCGCGATTCCTTCTGTGAGTCGTGAAGAGAAGGCTGTGTCGGATATGCTTCAGGATTATATGGAGAGTACAGGACGGGAGGTGCATCGCTCGGGAAATAACCTTTGGCTTCTTGATCCATGTTTCGATGCTGGTCGCCCAACGTTGCTTCTCAATGCACATCTCGATACGGTAAAGCCTGTATCAACTTGGCAGCACGATCCATTCTGTGCCAGTCGTGAGGAGGTCGTCTTACCCGATGGCAGCCTTGAGGAACGCATTTACGGATTAGGATCAAACGACGATGGGGCATCGCTGGTTACGTTGCTCCATGTTTCCCTTATACTGACAGAGGAGGAGTCGGTCAAGCGTCGCAACCACAACCTCGTCTTTCTGGCTTCGGCCGAGGAGGAGGTGGGTGGAAAAAACGGCATCGAAAGTGTGCTGCCGCAGTTGCCGAAGATTGATGTGGGTCTTGTCGGCGAACCTACAGGAATGCAACCTGCCGTAGCCGAGAAGGGCCTTGTCGTGATCGATGGCATCGCTCATGGCAAGTCGGGCCATGCTGCAAGGAATGAAGGTGTCAATGCGCTTTATTTGGCATTGGAAGCCATCGAACATCTGCGCAACTTCCACTTCGAGCGGGAATCGGTAATGTTGGGGCCTGTCAAGGTGACGGTGACGGGCATCCAGGCTGGCACAGCACACAATGTCGTGCCCGACATCTGTAGCTTCGTGGTCGATTGTCGCACCACCGACGCCTACAGCAATGACGAAGTGGTAGAGATTCTTCGTCGGGAGGTCGGCAAAGTGAAGTCTCCGCTTGCCTCTGAAGGACCGGCAGTGGAACTAATTCCCCGCAGTACGCGCCTGCAGCCTTCGGGCATTCCGGCCGATCATCCCCTTTTGAAGTGTATTCTGGCCATGGGTCGCCATCCTTTCGGCTCACCAACCCTCAGCGACCAGGCTTTGATGCGATTCCCCAGCCTGAAGATGGGGCCTGGACAGTCTTCGCGCAGCCATACGGCTGATGAATTTATCCGACCGGACGAGATTCGCGAAGCCCTCCAGATTTATTACAAGATTCTCACCCAATTCTTATTTAGTAATTGATCCGTATGGGTGCCAAGAAAAAAATAAAGGAATATTTATCAAAAGGAGTGCGTAAACTGAAGCACCGCAAGGGCTTCGGTGTGCATTCTCCTTTCGCATACGCCATCATTACGGAAGTGATTGAAGAGAAGCTTCCCTATTATGCCTATCGGCGTATGCAGAGCACATACAACAAGCAGGCTCCTATCTCACACAAGGTGGCCTGCCTATTGTTACGTCTGGCCAATCGTTTCCATTGCCGCAATGTTGCCGAAATCACCTGCGATGGCGGTTATACATTGCTCCCGTTGATTATGACCGACAGTCGCCTACGGGTTACGACGTTAGCCACACCCGAGACAAAGACGCGGGCCCAAGTCAATCTGTCGTGGTTGCCACAGCGTCTGCCGCAGATTACTTTTGCTGAGCAATTTGAGCAGCTGGACGAAAGTGCACCCTTCGACTTCATCGTCGTCAATGTCAATCCATACGAGGACCAGAAGGAGGTCGGGCGAAAAGGTTTCAAGCCTTCGGGAGTGTATGCGCAGCAGTTGGTGGAGTGGGTGATGGCCCATTCGAAGGAGGATACAGTAATCTTTGTTCGAGGTATCCATCCCGGCCACATCAACGAACTATTCTGGGATCAGATGTGTGACCGCGATGACGTGTCGATAACCATGGATCTTTTCGACTATGGGCTGGCAATCCTCAAACCGCGTTTCTTCAAGCAGCATTACATAGTGGCATTTTAGTTAAATTTCCCTAAATCTTTACCCCATTTTGAACAACATATTGATAAAACCACTATCTTCGCGCGCAAATTCAGCGGAATATATGTGTTTTCGCTTGAAAAAAAGACTAAAAACTAACAATTTAAATAACTAAGAAACGTATGTATTGGACACTTGAACTGGCCTCTAAACTTGAAGATGCACCATGGCCTGCTACCCGTGAGGAATTGCTTGACTATGCCAATCGTTCTGGCGCTCCTCTTGAAGTAATCGAGAACCTTCAGGAGATGGAGGATGAAGGCGAAATTTATGAATCCATCGAGGACCTTTGGCCCGATTATCCACAGAAAGATGACTTCTTCTTCAACGAGGAGGAGTATTAAAAAGATTCGTATCATACTATTAATGTATAAAAAGCACTTGGGGAGTTTGAATACTTGCCCAAGTGCTTTTTTTGAAAAAGTTATAAAATTTTATCCAATTATTTGGTAGTTTGATATTTTATCAATATCTTTGCATTCAAAAAAACAATAGACTATGAAGAATCTGAGTTATTACCTCTTACTGAGTTTGCTATTTTTTTGCGAAATAGTAACGGCACAGGGTTTCAAGAATCCTGTTCTTCCCGGATTCCACTCCGATCCAAGCGTGTGCCGTGCTGGAGATGATTTCTATCTGGTTAACTCGACGTTCCAGTACTTTCCTGGTGTGCCGGTTTTTCATAGCAAGGATCTTATCAACTGGGAACAGGTAGGTAATTGTCTGACACGTCCTTCACAGTTGGACTTGTCGGGGCTGGATAGTCAGGCAAATCCACAGCTGGGTTGGACCAATGGTGGCGTTTATGCCACAACCATACGTTATCATAAAGGCCGTTTCTATATGGTCACTACCGTTTTCCCGTCACGTCGGCATTTCTATGTCTGGACCGATGATCCTGCTGGAGAGTGGTCTGACCCAATTGTCATAGACTTTGCGATAGGCAGTTGTGATCCTACCTTGTATTTCGAAGGTGATAAGTGTTATTTTCTTTGGAAACAGGGTGATATCAAGATATGTGAGATTGACGTAGAGACTGGTAAGCAGATAGGGGAGATTCACCATTTGGGAACAGGTTTGGGTGGCCGATATCCCGAGGGACCGCATATCTATAAGAAAGATGGCTGGTACTATATGTTGCTGGCGGAGGGAGGTACGGAGCATGGTCATCAAGTAAATATTCTACGTAGCCGTTCATTGTTTGGACCTTATGAGTCAAACCGAGCCAACCCGATACTCTCACATTTTAGCATGGAGATGCAGGATAATCCTATTCAAGGGTTGGGACATGCCGATCTGGTACAGGCAGCCGATTCTTCGTGGTGGATGATCTGTCTGGGTTACCGCACCAGTGGCTACCTGCTGCATGTGATGGGTCGTGAGACGATGCTGGCTCCTGTCCGCTGGGATGAAAACGCCTGGCCTGTAGTGAATGGAAATGGCACGTTGAGCATCGATATGAAGTGCAAGACGTTGCCGCAAGTGCCGATGCCGAACGATCCGGAGCGTGAGGAATTCAACTACGTGCATCGCGATGTGCCTGCCGACAGCTATCAGTCTTTAGGCATGCCTATGGGATGGCATAGTATTGGCAATGTGCAGCTTGGCAATTATTCATTGACTGAGCGCAAGGGGTGGCTGCGACTCAAGCCCTCTACACTGACGCTCGATGCGGCATCGTCTCCTACCTTTGTGGCAAGACGACAGACGGAATTGAGGTTCGAAGCTACAGCCCTGTTTGATGCAACGAACATGGCAGAAGATATGCAAGCAGGTATCACTGCTTATGCCGCTCCCTTGAATCATTATGATGTAGTAATTGAAAGAAGGGAAGGAAAACTTTATGTCAAGTCAAATATACGTTTGGGAGAACTATCTTATAGCGAGAAAGAGATAGCATTGGCCGGCAATAAGGCCTATCTGCGAATCTCATCAGATAAAGACTATTATTTCCTTCAGGTTTCGACTGACGAGCATGACTTCGAGACATTGGCCAAGATGGATTTTCGCTATCTGTCAACCGAAGTGATTGGCGGATTTACAGGAGTGATGTTGGGTGTTTTTGCACAGTGCCAGCATACGGATAATGAAGGTGTGGTGGATATCGATTGGTTTGAGTATAGAACCTTTTGATTGATTCCTGAGCCTTTCAACCCTATGACAACCACAGCTGCATGGAATCGTCTATGCAGCTGTGGTTGTAATACATGATTAGGGTTGATTCTATTTCACATCAAGATAGCTCTTCAAGGCTTTCACGTAGTCCTCGAAGGCCTTGAGGCCGGTGGGCGTGATGCGGCAGATGGTGCATGGTTTCTTTCCCTTGAACGATTTCTCCACTTTGATATAATCTGCCGCCGACAGCTTATCTATCTGCACACTCAGGTTGCCTGCCGTAGCGCCCGTCTGTTCCTTGATGTAAGGGAACTCGGCTTCTACGTCACTGATGAGCAGCGACATGATGGCCAGTCGCAGTTCGGAGTGCAGCAATGGGTCTAACGTCGGGAACATCATAAGCTCTGCTTTTTTAGCATCATTCCCGGGAGCGTTATCCCAATGAAGGCAATGAGTGCAATGATGATGCCGGGTATTAAACCATTAACGATTCCACAGTAGTTTTCGTGGGTGTAAGGAGTGAAGAACCTGCCCGCTATGGTCTGCGTCACATAGAACGACTCCCAAATGAATCCTCCGAGACCACCGATAATGCCGCACCACACCATCCAACGGCTCTTGAGTGTATAGCCATTGATGGTGATGGCCATGCCGAAGAGCAGAAGTATGATACGGAATGGATGTATCATCAGACGCACATAAACATCAGGGTTTTCCATCCGGCCCATAAAGAGGTTGTAAAGATTGACGAACACAAAGAATAAGACTGCGAAGATGCCGAATGTCTTCCATGTCTTGTCAACCATTTGCCCGACAAAACTGGCTGGTACTTTTGGCTTGTTCCTCTTGGCATAGCGGTCGGCAAAATATATAGGGATTGGCAACGCTATATATAATAGGTAGAAAGCCATATTGTTTGTAAAAAAGATACATAATCCAATAAGGAGGGACATAGCCATCAAGCAAATACCTGCTACATAGAGCGATAGCCCCGTGTCCTTGGCCACTGCTTGGCGGCTTTGCTCGATCTGTTTCGTGATGATTTCAAGACTGCGCTCAGCAGTCATATTGTTCTTTTCTTCCATTGTAATCCTTTTTTAAATAAATAATGAACGTTTGTTGTTGTTCTCTGGTCTCCACCAAGCTCCTGCAGAAAGCCTGATCTTGACCATTTGGATTCGAATCACGCTGCAAAGATAAAGAAGTTTATTTTATAAACCAAATTATTTTCCAAATTTCTTCATATTTTTGAGATTTTTTAACAAATCACTCTTCTCCGATGACTACTCCCCAAGGCTCGATGGTGACTGGTGCATTGGTTTTGAGCGATTGGTTATCGAGCAGAGAATGACTGTTGGGGTAGGGATAGGCGATGGTTTTTGGTTCGTATGAATAGTTGAAGAGGTAGTGAATCCTCTTGCCGAAACGATTGGTGGCGGAACGAAGGATGACGGGGAATTGGTATTGCCTTTCTTTCGTCAGTATCTGCTTGCGATCGGCAGCCCGTGCGAGGAGCTTTTGAAGCAATTCGGTGCTGGGGAGGGTGCCAATGTAGATGAGGTGTCCTTTGCCGTAGCTGTTCTCGGTGATGCATGGCCATTTGCCGAAGAAGGGATGTTCGACAGTCGAGAGTGGCTTAGCTGTGGTGAGTTGCAGGAATTCCATCCACGTACTGACGGTGTTGTCTTCTGCACCAAGGTCATTGGGGCGAAGTGACAGCTGATTGATGGAGGAGTATTCCTGATAAGTGAATCCGCAGGCTTCGGCCAATGGGCCTGGGGCGACACTGGTTCGTACGGCGTTGTCGTAATCGGTGTATCCGCTCTTGTAGAGCATCACCACTTCTCCGCCATTCCTCACAAAGTCGCTGATCTTCTTCAGCAGTTCGTCAGTGGCCACATAGAGCGAGGGGATGACCAGCATGTCGTATTGCGAGAAGTCCTGCATCGAGGGCTTGTCCACGGGCAGGATGTCGCATTCGATGTTCTGGCGATAGAGGGCATCGTAGAGGAGGAAGTCCTTGTATTGGTCACGGTTGGTGTAGGGCATGAAGTCGAGGGCGTGCTTCGAGTCATGGCTGAATAGCAGGGCCACGCGGTTCTGCTTCTGCGCATTCACCAGATGGCCCCCTACCTTGTCGAGCTCGGCAGCGCCCCGTTGGAATTCGGCATATACGCGATTGGGTGTGCCCTCATGTCCGAGGATGCCGCGCCAGTAGGTCTCCTGTCCATAGTGGAGCGTGGCCCAATGCCAGTATTCCACCATATTGGCGCCTCCCGAGAGGAAGGCATACATGTTCTGACGCAGTTGACCATCGTAGGGAGGCCATTGGTCGCGGCTCGACCATCCCGTGCCCTGCGCATTGGTTTCGGTGATGAGGAAATTATGATGACGCGAAATGGGACGCATGTAGTCGCATGCATAGCCAATCCAAGCGCCATCCTGCTGGTCCTGCATGTTGTAATAGACGTTGATGGCAGGATATTCCATCTGTCGGAAGGCTTCCACCTGGTCGATGTTGGCGAAGCTGGGCATGAAGCAATGGGTGACAAACTGGTCGGGACGACGATATTCATCGACGATGTCGATCTGCCAGTTGAGGAAGTCGGCAGTGACCTTCCGGTTCCATCGTTCCCACCACACCTTGTACGAAGGATTGGTCACGCCCTTGCGGTCGTAGAAGTCCTCCCACTTGTTGATGTTCATGCCCCAGTAGTTGAGGCCCCAGCGACGATTCAACTCCTTGAGGTCTCCCTTGAACTCTCGATTGATGTAGTCGCGGAAACCTTCGAAGTAATCCTGATTGTCGATATTGCGTGCCTCCACCTCATTATCCACCTGATAGCCGATGATGGCAGGATGTTGTGCGAAATGCTCCATCATCTTGCGAATGATGCGTTCGCAGTAGCGCCGGTAGGTGGGGTTCAGAAGATCCATGTTCTGGCGTATGCCGTAGTAGCTCTGTCGGTCATCGATGGTGTGCGACAACACTTCGGGATGTTCAGCCGCCAGCCACGACGGGATGGAGTAGGTCGGTGTGCCGAGGATGACCTTGATGCCAGCCTCGTGCATCTTGTCGAGGATGCGGTCCATCCATGCGAATTCGAACTGTCCGTCCTGCGGCTCGAAGAGCGACCACGTCGATTCGCCGACACGTACCACGGAGAGACCGGCCTCCTTCATCAGACGGATGTCTTCATCAAGTCGGTCTGCCGGGGTGTATTCGCTGTAATAGGCAGCTCCATAGAGGGGCTTGTCAAAGTTATAGACCGTTTGAGCCATCGCGAGGCTACATCCTGCTAGAAGGGCAGCGGTTATACTCAGTTGTCGTTTCATTATTGTATCAGGTATTGTGAGTTAGATGATTATATAACGTCGGATTAGCGGTTTTATTGTGCAGCCATAGAAAATGCAAGACGGGCATCTGTGCTGTGACTATCATTTTTTTATGGTTTTTTTTGGATAGATTGGAAATAAATGTTATCTTTGCACCGCAAAAACGAAGAAACAATATTGTAATGAAGAAGAAAACATTGCTTGCAGTACTTCTTATTGAGGCACTTGCAATTTGCGCATGGGCGCAGGACACCGACGAGTTCCAGCGCATCGCCAAGCGTATCATGGACGCCTACGAGGTGGGAGAGGAGTTGGAGCATAAGCCCGACTCGTCGCACGTGTATGGTGGTGCCTATCTTGGTGCCAGCAGCAACGGTCGCGCCATGCCTTCGGGCTATGTCACCTATTTGAAGGATAATCTGCTCCTGACGAGCCAGCTGTCGGTCGATTTCAGCGAACTGAATACCGAAAAGAATGTCAGCACCGACTTCGTGAATGGTGCCGACCGCCTCACCAGCTCCAGCATCCTGACCAAATACGAGAAGCAGGACTTCTCGACCCGTCTCGACTATGCGCCCACCAAGGGCCAGATTTTCACCATCGGCTTACTCGAAAGCTTCGACCACAACCGCGTGTCGGAGAGCACCATCAGGAACGGACACGAGGCCGACGGCACCGAGCAGGAGTCGTTCTATGAGGAGCAGCGCCGTTCCAATCGTGACCTCAAGTTGGGTGGCCTTTTGCAGTATATCCGCGACTTCGACGATTTGGGCAGGTTGACGACACGTGTAAACCTGAAGTACAACTACAAGCCCACCGACGTGGAGTCCGACACCTGGGGTGCTCACTCCGAGTCATCGCTGCGTGAGCAGAACCAGACGCTCCGTAACTTCGATCCCTACGCCATGATTCGTTTCCAGTCCAAGACCTGGAATGGATTCAAGTTCGGCGTGGAGGAGAAATACACCATCGAGGACATGCGTATCACCGATACGGCGACCGAGTTTGACTTCAACACCTACTCCTCGTTGACATCCTTCTCGGCCAATTATTCCCATGGCTGGCTTGCACTTGATGCTACGTTTCGTTACGAGAACTTCATCAACGATATCGACGACCACCAGACCGCCAGTCACGACAAGACCTACAACGACTGGATGCTCTCGTCCAAGGCAACGATGAAGATGAATGCGAAGAACAAGTTCGTGCTGAGCTTCGACCGCAACATCGCACGTCCCTCCTATACGCAGCTCTATCCTTTCGTACACATCGGCAGCAGCATCGGCGTGATGGTAGTCGGTAACTCGAACCTTGGACCCTCGAAGAACAGCCAGGTGAAAGGTAGCTACACCTATTCGGGCGAACATTGGACACTCACCCACAGTCTTGCCTACAAGCGCATCACCGACGACATCTCGCAGATCTCGTCCTACGACGAGGCATCGCAACGCTCGGTCAAGACGTGGATCAACGATGCACGCTACAGCTACCTGCGCTATGCCGCCGAGGGTGAGGTGCGCTACGGACTCTTCTCGATGACGATGGGCTTCCATAGCCAGCGCCTCGACTACGATGGCGAGAAGGTGTCGTCTGATCGTGCATGGTCCTACAGCTTCAAGGCTCGTCCGCAGTTCCAGCTGCCCAAGGATTGGACATTGGCCACCGTATTGCTCTTTACTGGTCGCGAGACGCACCGCTACTACTACAACCAGTCGAACTTCTACTGGTCGTTCCGTGCAGTGAAGCAGATCGGCCAGTGGGCAATGTATGCCTTCGTGCAGGATATCCTCCAGCCCGACCGTAAGCAGATTCTCACTAACAAGGACTACGATATGACAACCGTGACCAAACCCAACTCACGTTGCCTCATCGTGGGCTGCTCTTATACTTTTTAATATGAAACAATTTGATGCAAAAAGGGTGACCGCAGAGGTCATCCAATGGATTAGAGACTGGTTTGAGCAGAATGGCCCAGGCTGCAATGCCGTGCTGGGCATGTCGGGTGGCAAGGACTCGACGGTAGCTGCTGCCTTGTGTGCCGAGGCACTCGGCAAGGATCGTGTCATTGGTGTTGCTATGCCCGACAACGGTCAGGCCATCAACGATGCCGACCGTATCTCGCGTTACATCGGCATACGTTATTGCGTGGCTCCCATCGGTGCCATCACCAATGCCGTGAACAGCCTCAAGCTGGAGGAGAACGAGTCGGTAGCCGATACGTGGACCGTACAGACCACTCAAAACGTCCCGCCACGTGTCCGCATGGTGACACTCTACGCCATTGCGCAGACCAACAACGGACGTGTGGTCAACACCTGCAACCTATCGGAGGATTGGATTGGCTACGCTACACGCTATGGTGACAATGCTGGTGACTTCAGCCCTCTGTCGTTCCTCACTGTCACCGAGATTCTGCAGATTGGACGTGTGCTGGGCCTGCCATTGGAGTGGGTCGATAAGGTGCCCGACGATGGACTGCCGCACAGCTCTCCCGACGAAGTGAAGCTGGGCTTCACCTATGCCACTCTTGACAAGTATATCCGTGAGGGCATCGAGCCTGAGCCTGCCACCAAGGTGAAGATCGATCGCCTACATCGCCTCAATCTGTTCAAGGTGAAGTATATGGATCGTTTCGATCCCGAAATCCCGATAGTTATTTAGGTTCGTTATAAGAAATAGAGTGTTTCCCTGTCGAGAGCGTTCCTATCGGGCCAAAGGTGATCTCATGTGGCATCTCGGCGCGTGTTATGCGTGGACTGAGCCATTCGATGATTTCGTCGGACGTAAGGGAAACATCCTTGCGCAGTTCTATCCGGGCATTCAGCACATTCCCGAATTCGTTGTCAGGCACGGCAAAGACGTGCGAAGCTACGACGGCGGGATGTAGGCTGAGTGCCCGCATTACGTTGTCAGGACAGGCATTCTCTCCACCACAGACAATCAATTGGTCTGCCCTCCCGCGATGGTAATAATATCCTTCGGCGTCGCACCCGACGCGGTCGCCCGTGTTCTGCCATCGGTTGTTTAGGCCCGTCATCGCCCAACGGGAGCAAATCCACAGAGTGCCTGTCCCGTCCTTATCCTTGTCCCTGATGTCACATCTCACGCCGCGTATTGGTCGGCCCAAAGTCGTCTCTTCGTGTTTCGACAGTTCTTCGGGTGTGGCCAGCATCACGAAGCCTGCTTCCGAGGTGCCGTACAGGTTATAGAGCACGTCGCCCAGCTGACGTTTCGTTTCCTCGATAAGCTTGCGGTCCAGACGGTCTCCTCCGCTGATGATGCATCGCAGGCTCTTCAGCTTCTCCCGTGCATCGTCCTGCTGCCAGATCCTGGCCAATATCACAGGGACGATGGGTAAAACTTCTACACCTTCATCATGAATGATCTTCAATGCCTGATCGGCCTCGAAATGCCGCATCAGGCATATTTTCTTTCCAATCAGCAGCGACACGATGAGTGTGGCGAGTCCAAAGCCGTGATAGAAAGGTAGGGCGAGGCAGACACTCCGATAATCTCCAATGCCGATGTCCTTCAGCAGGGCGAAGAAGGGACAGAGGAATTGTGTCACAGAGGGGCGACGCGAGGCTTCGGTATAATTCCCGCTTGTGCCACCTGTCATCACGGTGATTTCGGGACCTCGGAAGATGCGAGGAAGAGCAATGTCGTATTTCTTATGCGCTGCAAATACCAGGTTGAACAAAGTCTCGGCGCTGATGGTCGTGCAGGGAAGACGCTTAAGCGCCACACATTTCTCCTGTATCTCTTCGTCATAGACCAGTAGCGTGTATTTGCCCAGTCGCACCAGTTCTTCGACCTGCTGCACACCCAGATCGGTGTTGAGCAGCCGCACATGCACACCCAGTCGTGACAAGGCGGGCAGGAGGAGCAGCGAGATCACATGGTTTCTGCACAACACGCCCACCGCATCGCCTTTGTGCAAATTGTAGTCTGTATATAATAGGTGAGCCAACCGCCTTGCATGTTGATGGAGCTGGCTGTAGTTGAGGCGCAACTTGTCAGAAACCACGGCGCACCGCTCGGGATAATACTTTGCCGAAAACTTCAGCATCGCCATTAGGGTGATGCCCTCGCTGGCAAAGCATCGCACCCAGCGGACGATGCCATGGGGTGTGACGAAGTGTAATGCTGTGAGCGTATGGAATAGCGGTCGTTGCATGTCAATATAACAGCTTGACGAGGGGCGAGAAGAGCATGGCAATAGCTGCCGAGATGCGTGCCCACCAGGGTTTGTAGGCAAAGCGGTTCGTCGTGCTCAGTTTGAGCAACTGGCACGCTGCCTCGTCGGCAGTGTAAGCGGGGAGATTGCGATAGGCGGGGTTTGCCTCCGACATGTCGGTATGCACCAGCGGCATAAAGGCTACCTGCACGACGATGTGCTGCTTCTCCAATTCCGTGTGTGCTGTTTCATACCAGGTGTTGGCCGCGCACTTCGATGCATGGTAGGCTGACCATCCTGGTGCAGGAGGGAAAAGAGTGCTCACCGACGATGTGTAGATGATGTGTCCTTTGCTTTCGCTGAGCTTGGGGATCAGGGCCAAGGAAAGTGCAACGTGGGCACGATAATTCACGTCGATAGTCCTGTCGTAGTCGTGCATCCGATCGGTGGCATCGATGATGTTGCGGTGAATGGACTTGCCTGCATTGCAGAAGAGGTAATCCACATGCGGCAAGGATTGCTTCAGATTTTCGCAAAGCGCCTCCAGCTTGTCCTTGTCCCGCAGATCCATCGCACAAAACGATGCTTCACACCCTGCCTCATGTGCTTCGGTGCACAATGCCGTCAGTCGTTCCTCGCTTCGGGCAATGAGAAACAGGTTGGCATGGGCGGCGATAAGGCGGCGCACCAGCGCTTCGCCGATACCTCGCGATGCACCAGTGACCACCACCCATCGATTGGCAAATGTCTCACGCGCCTTATTCTCGTTGAGATGCACAGTCGGGTAGATCAGCCATTTCACCATATTGCTAGCCTTCACGCTGCAAAGATACTGATTATTTCTCAATTAACAATTATCAATTCACAAATATCTAAACAATATTTGCTTTTTTCACGAAAAACCCCTATCTTTGCACCACAAATCGAAGACAGTTACTCCATGAGAATCCAATACGCCTCCGACCTGCATCTCGAATACAAGAGGAATGGCGAATACCTGATCCTGCATCCCATCCAAGTGATGGGCGACGTGCTCGTGCTTGCTGGTGACATTGGCTATCTGGGCGATGATAAGACTTACACACAGCATCCCTTCTGGGACTGGGCCTCGGAACACTATCAAAAGGTGATTGTCGTGCCGGGCAACCACGAGTTTTATCAGTTCTTCGACATCAACACACTGCACGAGGGATGGGTGCTGCCCATTCGTCACAATGTGCATTGCTACTATAATTGTGTGATACGTCTGGGCGACGACATCGACCTGATTGCGTCAACACTTTGGTCAAGGGTCGCCCCCGAAAATGGACGCTATACGCAATTTGGGGTGACCGATTTCCATCGCATTCGTTCAGGGGAGGAGAGTCTGACGTGGCCGCGTTTCAATGAGGAGCATGAGCGTTGTCTGGCATTCCTGCAACGTGCCGTCAGAGAGAGCACGGCTAAGCATATCATCGTGGCTTCGCATCATGTGCCTACCTTCCAGCTTCTTTATCCTGAGTTTGCGAGCAAGTCGTATAGCGGAGCCTTCGCCGTCGAACTGGCACCCTTCATTGCGCAAAGTCCCATCAAATATTGGATTTTCGGGCACTCTCATTACAACATTGGCATGAGAATAGGAAAAACCCAACTGGTTTGCGACCAGTTGGGCTACATACATCATGGTGAACATCAGGATTTCGCTGGGAACAAGTTTTTGACTCTCCTTTAATAACCCTTAATTACTCTTAACCCTATCCTTGAACGCCAAGCCGAAGATCACGTATTGCGTATTTCCGGCAATGGTGCCCTCGTTTTGTCCCCATAGGAACGGCCAGTCGTCGAAGTTCTCGAAGTGGTCGGGCAAGCGGAAGAGCACACCTGGTGCCAGGTTACCCGGGATGAATGAGAAGTCGGCACGGTTGTTGCCATAGAACACGGCCTTGGGACGAGCAGCACCCACGGCAGCCACGAGAGAATAGTTGTGGTAGGGATGACAACCGAAGATCCAATTTGCAGCACGATAGAGCTGCGACTTGTCGATGATGTCGGGATAGTATTTGTTGGCGAAACAGAGTGTGGCACCAAACTGTACGATACCGCCGCCAGCTGCCCAGTTGCCCAGTCCAATGGGTACACCGTATGGATTATCGATGTCGAGGCTATCGACAAAGGCACGATACTTCTCGACGTATGGACGCAGTTGCTCACGATAGGCATCATCCATATAGGGCACGGCATCGAGAGCGGTCTGCAGTGTGAAGTTGAGATGTTTGTCGAGTGACTTCCAGATGCCTGTCTTGAACTTTTCGAGATATTGTTCTTCCTCTGTAGCCCCATAAAGCTGGAGGTTTGCACCGAGGTCGGCTTCATGCAGCAGGTGGGAGGCTTCGGACATCAGTCGTTTCGACTGGATGAGGGCGCGGCGTGCCAGGTTGTCGTTATATCCTTTGAGGACACGGCTGGCTGCTGCAAACATGGTGGCAGCGCGGAAGTCGAGAGCTGGATTGCGTGTCGTGAAGGCCCACATATCGTCGGGGGTGCCACTTCGCTTGCCATCCGAAGAAACCTGGTAGGGCTTCAGCCTCGGATCGTAATGCAGGCCATCGGTAATTGATGCGGCATCGCCGAGGTGATGGTAGTTGTCGAGCACGGAGTTCGAAAGGGTTTGCGACATGTGTCCGATCTGTTCGGCCTGCGCCACGAGGTTCAGGGTGCCATGCTCGATGTATTGCAGGATGTCGGGCACACCATCGGGACGATGCAGATCGACATAGCGTTGCTCTTGGCTCACGAACGTCTCGTCACGGTTACTGCGGAAGAGTTCCCAGATACGTACCAGGTTCTGCACCACGTTGATGTTCGAACCCGTCTCGATGTCGAAGTCGCCTGCATCAAAGAAACCGCCTACATTCAGTCCCGGGATGAGTTGCAGGGGCTTGTATTTCGTGTCGGTGGTCGGACCTTGCGAGTGGAGGTCGAAGTGATCACTCGGAGGAGCCTGCAGATAGCCTTCCTTGAAGGGTTCGCCATGCCAGATGCGATAGCCTTCGTTCACCGTCATGTGGTTCATGTGGATAGGAATCCACACGTCGGTAGTTGCATCGGTGATCTTATCATAGACGCTCTCGTCGATGATGAAGTTGCCCGTCTGTGTGTTGCCGTATTGGATGTAGTAGATGCCGGGTTCGGTGACGCTCGAGAAGTCGAACTTCACATATTTATATTTAAAGTAATCACCCCAGATCGCCACTGTGTCGCGATAAGCGTTTTCAGTACTTCCATCGGGTTTGATGCGGATGATCGAAGCCTCGCTCTGAACCTTGTCGAGCTTGTCGAGTTCGATCACGGCCACCTTGGGCTGCTCGGGCAGGTATCCCACCTGACTAAAGCCGATGTTTGGTTCACGTATCCATCCGGGGACGGCATGTGGCTCGACGCGCCAGCTCACCACCTTGCCCGTCTTTCCGGCAGGCAGCACGCTGCGAAGCACATACCAGCCGTTCTGTGCCAGCACACGTCCGTCATACAGACTGAGTTCGGCATCGTTGCTCGTCACCTTGATCATCCTTTCGGGAGCATCTGGTGCCAGGATGATTTCGTGTCCGCTTTCGAGAGGCTTTGGATCGACGAAGCGATCGGTACCACGGTCATCGTAAGTCTTGAATCCCTTGAACTGACGTGGCTTCTCGGAATTGGGGCGAGTTTCTGTCTCGCTGGCGGCATAACGCGGGAAGCGATTCAATCGGCCATCCATCAGGAAGGTCTTGAGCCAGTATTGCGAAGGCAGGAACTCGATGTTCAGTCCCGCCTCGCCTGCGATGGCATCGGGCACAGGTTTGTCGAGCCATACGGCAATCTCGACGGCTTCGCCTTGACCAGTCACAACGATGCGGCTGTCGAAGTCGTAGTCATCAAAGCGCAGACCCACTTCAATCTGTCCGGCTTCGCGATTCACGGTGCGGCTGGTGGTCTTCGGCACAAGGTCCCATTGTTCGGGAGTCTTGTTCAGACGCACGGCTCCACCTTGCACGGTGCGCACGCCATGATGGATGATTTCAATGCCGGAGTTCTTCTCGTCATTGAAGCCACCATTGAAATGGTTGCTATAGACCAGTACATTGACACCCTGACGCTCGAAGTATTCGAGGTCGTTGAGTACCAGATCCTGTCTCACTTCCTGTTTGCTGTTGCATGCCGCGAGCAAGAGGAGCGAGGAGAGTAGTAGAAGGGATTTTTTCATAGCTTATAAATATTTATAAAATGAACTGTCTTTCGATGGACTATATGTCGCCGACAAAGGTACTTATTTTTTTTCAAAGAGACAAATAATTTTGCACAAATGAACATATTAGGTAGATTTTTGTTACAATAATACCACGAATAATTTGGAGAAATTGCAGATTATTTGTATCTTTGCCCCGCTATGAAGAAATACAAGGATCTTTTCATCGACTTCGACGACACGCTTTACGACACCCACGGCAATGCCAAGCTTGCCTTGGCAGAACTGTACGAGGATTTCAATCTGGGACGATATTTCGAGCGACTCGAGGATTTCACCGTTCCCTATTGGCAGACCAATGTCGAACTGTGGGGGCAGTATGCGCGTGGAGAGATCGATCGCCCCTATCTCATCGTCGAACGATTCCGCAGACCCCTTTCGCGTGGTTTTGTAAGTCCTGGCGTGCCTTTCGCTCCCACTGCAGAATATTGTCTGGAGGTGAGCGATCACTTCCTCGACCTTTGTGCCGACAAGCCCGGTGTCGTCGCGGGTGCACATGAACTGATGAAGTATCTGCGTGCGAAGGGCTATGGACTGCACCTTTGCAGCAATGGTTTCCATGAGGTACAGTATCGCAAATTGCGGGCCTCGAAGATGGAGGAATTCTTCGATACCGTCATACTGAGCGAAGATGCCGGAGCCAACAAGCCCCTTCGTGCCTACTTCGACTATGCCATGGAAAAGACGGGTGCCAAGGTCGAAACCACTTTGATGATTGGTGACACCTTCGACACCGATATCCTCGGTGCCAAGGCATACGGCCTCGATGTAATGTTCTTCAATCGCAATCCCCGAACGTTCCATCCGTCCGAGCCCGTCAACTTCGAGGTGCACTCGTTGCGCGAGATAATGGGAATCCTATAAAAAACAAACAATTTAACCGTCCCGAAGGATTTTCTGCACGAAGTGCAATTTTCTGCTGTCATTGGGACAGCACATTTTCCGGCCAAGTCTCCGCTATTGGAGCGAGAGACGAGGCCATTTTCACCAAATAATCAATGAAAACATTTCTATGACACAATACGACATACAACAAATCTTCGATTTCCTTCGTGAAATCAAGTATAATAACACCGTGGAGTGGATGCACGCCAATCGGGCGAAGTATGAACGGGCGCGCGACACGTTCTACGCGCTCAGCGTAGATATCATGGGCCGGATGGCACAGATTGACCCCTTGTTGCGCGGGCTTGACCCCAAGCAGTGCATATTCCGTTTTGCACGCGACACGCGTTTCTCGTGGGACAAGAGCCCGTACAAGACGCATTTCGGCCTCTATCTTGTCCCCGGTGGCAAGAAGTGTGTGGGTGGAGGCTATTACTTTCATCTGCAGCCCAGGAACGAGGATGGCGAATACTCCGAAAACTCGATGATCGATGTTGGCGTGCATTGTCCTCCTACAGCGGCTGCGAAGATTATCCGTCAGGCCATCTTTGACGAAGGACAGGAGCTGCGCGATGCAGTCGAGGCTGAGGAGGTACGCCGTTTCGGATACGTGTTTTGGTCGGAGGAGCATCTCAAGGTTTTGCCGAAGGAGTGGAGAAACAGCCCCTATGAAGACCTGATACGCATGAAGGATTGGGACCTCTATCGAGATTTGTCCGAGGCCGAAGTCTTGGCTCCCGACCTTGTGGAACGTGTTGTCGAAGGCTTCCGCATCGGAAAGCCCGTCAATGATTTCTTCAATCGTGTGCTCGACAACACGAAAATTAAGTCCATTTTCTAAACATCTTTTTTGAGATTCTTTGCTCAAATAATGGTGTTATAAAGATGCTTTTCGTATAAAGGTGGATGATAATAGCACATTTTTCCCTTCTTTTCTTGCATAATTGGATGAAATATCCTATCTTTGCGGCACAATAAACCACAAAACAATTAAATTATGAAAAACTATGTTTGGGCATTGATCCTGGGTATCGGAGTGGCACTGTCAGGCTACTTCATCTATCTTGGCATCGAACATTTTGCCAACAAGGATCGTCATGTTACTGTCAAGGGCCTTTCCGAGCGCGAAGTGATAGCCGACAAAGTGACCTGGTCGCTGTCGTTCAACGTCACCGGTAATGCACTCGAGTTCCTCTACGAGAGTCTTGAGCCAAAGCAGGAGAAGCTCATCCGCTTCCTCAAGGCCAATGGCGTGCAGGAGGAAGAGATCTTCCGTGATGTGCCTTCTGCTGAAGACCGTTCGTCGTGGTACAACTGGAACGAGAAGAAGGGTCTCATTGACCGCTTTGTCGTTACAGGCCGACTGACCATCGTTTCCTCTGATGTCGAGAAGATCATGAACCTCCGCATGAAGCAGCTCGACCTGCTGAAGCAAGGTGTCATCCTCGACAACAGCTATTGCAGCTATGAATACACGGGACTGAATGGCCTGAAGCCCGAGATGGTGGAGGAGGCCACGAAGAACGCCCGCATCGTGGCACAGAAGTTTGCCGAAGATGCCGGAGCAAAGCTCGGCAGCATCTGCACCGCCCGTCAGGGCCAGTTCGAGATTGAAAGCGACGACGTTATGCCCCACAAGCGCAAAGTTCGCGTCGTTACCACCATCGATTACTATCTGAAGTAATCCCTTCCAATTTCTTCGAAACAGAAGTATCGCAAGTGAAGCACCTGAAATGGCGTCATCACTTGCGATACTTTTTATTCTCCCTTTGGCGCAGCGTCCATTTCGGCAAGTCGAAAACAAAAAGGGATAATAACATGAGAGGTCGCTTCGCTCAAAATCTCTCAACATCTTATCATAAAAATTGCTTATTTAAGTAATTAGGAGGAGGAATCGGCTCAAAATTGGTGTGATTTATTCATTTTTAAGTTCACGATGAGCCGATAATTGGAAAATAATTACTATATTTGCACCGATTAAACACTCAAAGTGATTCCATTGACTACAAAAAGGCTATGCTTATTTTCTACGAACAAAATAATCTTTATGCCTTCAAGCAGATATTCATCGACCAGTTTGAGTTTGCGGTAAGAGAGTATTTTTGAATTTAACGTTCCAAGACGATGGGCAGATGGTCGCTCAGGTTCAGCCGTTTGTATAGGGTATCGACCTTGAAGTCCTTGATGTTTGATTCTTCGGGAAACGCAATGCGTCATGCCACTGAAATGATCTAATGATTGTTAGATCAAAGGAGCAAGATCTAAAGATTGTTGTGGGAAGTTGTGAGGGATGGAGAAATAGATTATCTTTGCGGCAATGAATATCAAAAATAATAGCAAAGATGAAAAGACTAAAGAAGAAAGAGATGGAGCAGATGTTGCTCGCAAACCATTGGGTGCGACATGAAGACTGTGACAACCGGGATTTGGGGTGGCAGGAACTCACGGAAGCATTACTGCATAGTGAACAGCTGGAAGCATTATATCTGCACTATGTTTCACCAACACCCTCCCAATTGAAGGCATTGCTCTCCATGCGTCCCACTTACCGCAAGCGGTTCATGGTCTGTCATCTCATTATGAACACTATACGCAAAGGACAGCTTGAAGAACTCGCCTCCGAACTCGAAGATGATAACTTCCGAATTTGCGACCAGTGCGGACTCCCGCATATCCATGGCTACATTATAGGCGACTGCGAACATTACTGCACGCAATATTGCCTCGTAGAAGCAGGCTTCAGCGAAGCAGACATCGATGGTGAGGATAATTACTTTACGGAGTATGGGAGGTGAGAATCAATCGAACCTAAGCCAACGGCAACCTGCATAATCTTCAAGGAATTCTGTTTCAGTGTACCAGTCATATTCATTGTTTCGAGTGTGACCTATCAATTGGCTTTTCGAGTCGAACACAAGCCAATGAGTTGAAGTAAGGAACCCACCAGCAAGCCACAGGTTATATTCATGTACATGATTGGCGTCATTCTTTAGGTTTTCGAGCATCTGCTCAGTAGTAATCCATTTCTTTTCCATAGTTTTTTCGGCAAATATAAGCGAATTAGTCGAGACTAAAAAATATATTTGATCTATTTAGATCAGTTTTAGAATCTTTAGATCTCAATTCGATCTATTTTAACTCATGGGGCACTTTTAATGTACACAAGCAAGCCATCTGAAAAGTATCGGCTTGCTTTTTTTCGTCCAAATTAGAAAAAAGAGGGAAAAGATTTGGTGGTTTCAAAGAAAAGACCTATATTTGCACCGGATAATTTATTTCCAATGCCCCTAAGGGAGTGCAGTATGACTGCCAGCGGGACATGACTTTGGAATCAGATTCCTCATAGTCGAACGACATAACATACTGGCCGCATTGACTATTATTTTACGTTCACCGGAAAAGCCTAGGAAACTCATTCGGAATAATCGACGCCAAGAATAATGGTTGGTAGCCTTGGAAAGACGACTTTGCCCTAAAGAGTGAAGTCTGTCGTACGGTTGCCTTCTCGTTGCTAAAATAAAAGTTGATGCCCATCCTCCTCTGTGGAGTATGGGTTTTCAATTTTTTATTGCAACGAAGGGTTCCGTCCTAGGCTGCCTGGGTGGGCGAATAAAAAGTTGGAGATTCATGCTTCACTTTTATTATGTCCGTACTAGAGCTATTCTATCGATACTATGTATTTTCATAGTCCTTGAAGAACATGTGATAAGGTTGATGCATTGCTAGAATTACATATAAGATGTAACATCGACCTATGTATATAGAAACACATTGTGCCAAGGTGGCACTACGCTATCTGGATTATCGAGTAGATGACATTGTCCAACTACTCAATGATCTTGATCCGATCAAACGAGAAACAAAATACTTCGAGCCTCAAATAGGTTTTAGATCATAGATCTGCCTGTTTGAGGCTTTTTTTTGTTCTTATAATACCAAAAGAAGGAAATGGCAAAACCGTTTATAAAGTGGGTAGGTGGAAAAAGCCAGCTCATCCCTCAACTTGAGGCATTGCTTCCATCAAATTTCACTTCATGGCAGAATGTAACTTACATAGAACCATTCATAGGAGGTGGGGCAATGTTGTTCTATATGCTTAAAACGCATTCAAACATTACCCGTGCAGTAATCAACGATATAAATGCGGACTTGACAACTTGCTATCTCACTGTGCGTGACCATCCCAATGAACTTATCAAGTTATTAAAGCAAATACAAATGCAGTACCATGCATTGCTCGATGAAGATGCGCGTCGTGATTACTATATGGCCATGCGCGACCGTTTCAATACCAACTCTCTTGATTCCATCGAGAATACCTGTCTATTCATCTTCCTTAACCGCACTTGCTTCAATGGACTTTATCGTGTGAATCGAAAAGGGTTGTTCAATGTGCCTTTTGGAAGATATGACAACCCAATGATTTGTGATACAGAAACAATCCTCAGTGATAGTTTGTTACTTCAAAACGTTGAAATACTCACTGGAGATTTCCGTCAAACGATAAACTATGCACAAACTTCCTCACTTTTCTATTTTGACCCTCCCTACAGACCATTGAGCGACACATCAAGCTTTAACGATTATTCAAAAGAGGCTTTTGATGATGCAGCTCAAATACGGTTAAAAGAATTCTGTGATGAGGTAAATGCTGCTGGGCATTCTTTCATGCTTAGTAATTCCGATCCAAAAGGCAAAAATGGTGACACCTTCTTCGACGACCTCTATTCAGAGTATATTATCGACAGAGTTTGGGCATCAAGGAATGTCAATGCAAATGCCTCTAAACGAGGAAAGTTAACAGAGATTTTAGTACATAACTATGTAGTTCATCCTACATTCAGTGAAGATTTATTTCCAGATTTAAATATTTAATAATCGATATAAAATGAGTGCACACACACAACAGGAATTCAAGACTTTTATGTCTCAATTGCAAACCACAAATCAGTCATTAGATTTCTTTTGTGATTTTGATAAGATTAGTCAGAATGTACAAGAAATCAAATTAAGTCTATGCACACTTAATAGCCTTATTGGCGCTCAAGATATGCGTGCTGCAGTAGAGGCGATTTGGCGCCGTGACAAATCTGCATTCAGCGTAATGGATATTCTTATTGCAGTAAGAAGCGAAGGTAAGAAGGCTGTCCTTAATTCCTTGAATAAATGTGTCATCTTAGATTCTTTGTTCGCATCTGTTGATGGCGTTATGGAATTTCTTGAAAACACGGGCCTTAAGGAAATCTTTCAAAAGCAAAAGATTAAGAATCTTGTCGATTATGTTTTTGGCATAGAAACAGGTTTAGATTCTAATGCTCGCAAGAATCGTAGTGGGCACGTCATGGAAAATGTAATCGATAATTTATTAACACAAAATGGCATCATACACAGAAAGGAAATTTTTTCTAGTGAATGGCCTAAATTATCTCACGAACTGGGCAGTGACGAAAAAAGATTTGACTTCGTAGTAGAAACGAAACAAAAGGTATATTTAATAGAAGTAAATTTTTATAGTGGTGGAGGTTCTAAGTTGAACGAAGTCGCACGTTCTTATTCTGATTTAGCACCTAAAATTAATTCAGTTGCAGGATTTGAATTTGTTTGGATTACAGATGGTATTGGATGGCTATCAGCTAAGAATAAGTTGGAAGAGGCATATTATAACATACCAAAGGTCTATAACCTTACCGATATTAAAGAATTCATTCAAATAGTTAAAACTGAAGGGCAGAACTAAAGATTAAAAGACAAAGCATAAAATGTTGATTGGGAAAGTAATTTCCAAAATACAGTTATTGATTTAGATAAATACAATAGCATAGAATTAGCAAAAACTTGTCGATACAGAATAATAACATAATATGATAACCTCAGTATATAAATCTTCAAACCGAGACTTCACATTGCTGCAAGGCGACTGCACTGAACTCATGCCTCAAATAAAGAACGTGAACTTCAAATTCGACATGATTTTTGCAGACCCTCCTTATTTCCTTTCTAACGGAGGCATCTCCGTTCAGTCAGGAAAAGTGGTTTGTGTAGATAAGGGAGATTGGGATAAGGGCGGCTCTCCTGAATACATGAAGGAGTTCAATCATAAATGGCTAAGTTGTTGCAGAGACCTACTTAAAGATAATGGAACCATTTGGATTAGTGGCACCTACCACAATATCTTTAGTGTAGCTACAGAGCTAACTGAACTTGGATTTAGGATTTTGAATTGTGTTACATGGGCAAAGACCAATCCACCACCAAACATTTCCTGTCGTTTCTTTACTTATAGCACAGAGTTCGTTCTTTGGGCACGTAAGAGTCCAAAGAAACCGCATTATTTCAATTATGAACTAATGCGTGCTATCAATGAGGGAAAGCAAATGACGGACGTTTGGAGCCTACCAGCTATTGCCCCATGGGAAAAATCTTGTGGTAAACATCCAACACAAAAGCCATTATCATTACTAACACGCATTATCCTTGCTTCAACCAAGGATAATGCCTGGATTCTCGATCCATTCAGTGGAAGCAGTACAACAGGTATAGCAGCAAATTTAACAAATCGTCGTTTCCTGGGCATTGAGCAAGAACAAGAGTTCATCGACATTAGCATCAAACGTCGAGAGGAACTAGAAGACAACAAAATACGCGGCAACTATCGAAAGAAACTGAATGACCTACAGATCGCAAAGAAGTTTATTTCCCAAGAAGCCGACATTTCATTTGTCGAGGATGAAGAAATAGATTTGCCTTTCTAATAGTTATAATAAAACGAATTAGGCAGACTTGCCATTGAGTGAGGCTGCCTTTCGTATATTTAATCGAATTATAATGTTAAATAATGATAAAAGGTTCTATCTTCCAATTATTCTTTGTATCTTCGCACCCGATATGAAATACAAAGTTACAATACGTGAAACATTAGAGCGCACATTGGATGTAGAGGCAAACTCTGCTCAAGAAGCAGAGTTGTCTGTTCGTCAGGACTACCACAATAGTATCATCGTGCTCGACGATGGCGACTTTATTGATACAATAATCATGGTTCAACAATTAACCTGCAAATAACTGAAATAACTTTTGAAAGCGAACAAGTTAATTTTCGAAGATGCTCATCTATTTCTATTAGAAAAGAAGGGTGTTGTTTTTCATATACTATACAATGTTTTTTCATTTAAATATAATAAGTTATGTTTTGTAAATATTGTGGCAAACAAATAGCTGATGATTCTAATTATTGTCAGCATTGCGGAGGTAAAATAAAAGGTATTGATTTACAACAATCCGAATGCAAATTGAATATCAAACCTGAACTATCAAAGGTAAATGGAAAGCATTTGTATAAATGGGGTATCATCTATTCTATTTATTTTATAATCAATTTAATTTTGTTATTGAGTGGATACGAAGATGCTCACTCTTTTAAATATCTATGGCCTTTTGGAAACTCTTACTCAAGGTGGAATAAGCCCTTTAGCCCCACCAATTACGATGTAACAGACTTTTTATTTTACGCGTTTTTAATTCCGACATGTATATATGGATTGATGAGATTCAGTCGTAATCATATAGAAGAGAAGAGACAAACTGATAAATAAAATGCGATTAAACCGGATATAAGTTGGGATTCCCAAAGTATAAACATACTATATTTTTGACAATAACTACCAAATTAACGCGACAACCAAGTTCTTCCAACATTGTAACATCTTGATTAGAAACAGTTCAGTCCATACTTGTCCTACTCGCTATATGTCACTTTTATATCTTTCGTTGTATTATTGATTAATTTGCTACTATTATGGAAAAGATTACAGCTGAAAACTTCATCACAGAAGAAAAGATAATCAAAGACTTTATTGACGGCGAAAAGACAAATCACAAAAAGACAAATAAAGTCTATATCTCCAGTCTTATAGATTCGTCATTGGGAGGACTTGACATACAGACCCGCAGCGATCTTAAAGCTTGTATCGAGGCACATTGTCCCAACCTTGAACTCCTGATAAACACCAGGGATGTTTGGGCACGTGACTATATGCCTATACAGTTGACAAAAGATATTTTCCTTGGATATACCTACGATCCAGATTACCTTGTTGAGGAACATCAAAATTGCATTACTGACTGGAAACAGCATAATGTTCATACCTCAAAAGATAATTTCAAAGACCTATCAATCGTTCAAATACCATTAATCCTCGATGGTGGAAATGTGGTGAAAGCTGTCTTAGGTGGCAAACCATATATGATCATGTGTGAAAAGGTGCTGACTGAGAACAATATCAACAGGAATAATAGAACCGAAGTTGAAAACTTCAAAAAATGGTGGGACCAATGGTGGAAAAACAATTTTGAGGGTACTGAAATGGGACTGGTTCTCCTACCATGGGAGGGAAAGGACTTTAATCCAATAGGCCATGCTGATGGTATGATAAGATATATCGGTAACGGACATGTACTGATGACAAACTATCTGGATTTTGACAAGAAATATAAGGATGATAAGGTTGATGAGGGCAGCTTCGGCAAGAAGTTGTGGACTGCTCTCTTTGAGGCTGGTTTTGATGTTGTGACCTTGGACTTCTGGAATGAGTTTGCCGATGATTACACATTCCAACTGCTCTTTGACGAGTCTTGGTGCTACATCAATTATTTGCAAGTAAATAATACAATACTTGTTCCCAGCCTTGGTTATCGCAAATTGGATAAAGCCGCACGAAGACAAATTAAGGCAGCATTTAAGAAAGCGAATCAGCAGGTGATTGTCCAAACAATAGATTGTAACATGTCACCTATCGTGAAGGACATGAATGATAAAATGAATTCTGGTGGTGCCCTCAACTGTCTGACCTGGACAATACAAACTGACAATTAAGACATCAATGCCCAACCAAGATCTACTCACCCTCTGCCACTATTATCACGGCGAGGACAAATGTCCGTTTGATAGCGAGAAGGAGCGTGTCCAGGGTTTGTTCTGGATGTTCGAGGAGATGTTTGTGCGCCATACGCTGCATGATCCTACCTTCATGGAGGGCTATCTGAAGCGCGTCGATAATTACAAGAAGAATCATCCCGATGTCGTGAATGATCTTACTTCCGACCGATGGGCAAAAGGAACCAAGGCCATCATCATGTATAGCGAGGACATGCTGCAGAAGTGGTGTCCCAATGAGGTCGATCTGATTTTTCAATATGGAAATGTGTGAGTATTGTAAAGGATGAAAAATGTTTGTTTTATCCGTAAGCATTCGGTAACCCCCGTCTCGCAAATGTCATGAAGTATTCTCCCTCATATATCAGGTTAATCTTTAAGGCAACCGATTGGAACAACCAAAATGCAAGGAAATGTATGTTATATTTGGTTAAATGGCCAAAAATCGTTTGGTCATTTGGCCAAAAATCGTTTGGTCATTTGGCCAAAAATCGAAAGTAGCATCCATTTCGAAACTGGAGGTGGCTGATGGTTTGGAAGATTAGGGAAAGATGATGGCATCGGTATAATTGTGCCACCCAAGCGGGAAACAAATGTGCCACCTTCAGTGGCCACCTCAAGGGCGTTTTTCAGGAATCATGATTGTTGTGGTGGCGTGATGCTTGGAGGCGAGTGTCTTCTTTCTCAAAACCCAGAATAACCAATCTTGGCCGAAAAAGGTCATGCTTTGATTGGAACAAGCATTATCTCGGCCGTCAGAGTGCTCCATCCAATAGTTCCATACCCAATCTTGGCCAAAAAAGGTCATGCTGCAATCGAAGGATAACCAATCTTGGCCGAGATTGGTCATGCAGAGATCAAAGAATACCCAATCTTGGCTGAAAATGGTCATGCTGCAATCGAAGAATACCCAGTCTTGGCCAAGGTTGGTCATACTTCGATTGGAACAAGCACTATCTCGGCCGTCAGAGTGCCCCATCCAAGTGACGCATACCCAATCTTGGCCAAAAAAGGTCATACTTGAATCGAAGAATGACCAATCCTGGCCAAAAATGGTCATGCTCTAATCGGAGCAGGTATTCACACGACCAAAATGGTTCTTTAACGCGAATTACCGCGAATTGACATTAATTTTTTTAGAAGATAATTTGAGTGAGTGGAGGCTGTAGCGAGGAGGGATGAGGAATCGGATATGTATAACGGGACATTCTACCAGCTGCAGACCCGCGCTGAGGGTTGGGACACACAAGAGCGTGGCGTTCAGGTTTTCAAGCAATTTGACGGCGAGCTATACCGGGTGAACAGCTGTCCTGCCACCTATACCTCCTGCAAGCCCATCCGTGGTACATGGCCAGGTCTTGAGTAATTGATAAATTATCATTCACGATTGGGATTCCACTCCCTCACGTGCTTGGTCAGGAGCTTGAGGAGCCTGACCTTGTGTGCGGTGGCATCGAGCATCCATTCTTCGAATTTGTCATCATCCATGACAGATACTTTTCTCCCTGCATTTAGGTCTTCGATCAATGGCTTTGATCGAAAATCGAAGTGCAGGGCTGCATTATCTATCACAACCATATTCGAATTGTATTTCTCCTTTGACCCTGCAAAGAGCTTCAGCAATGGACAAATCATCTGGAAATATGAGGTGGATTCCATGATGGCCGAAATCTTATAGATGTCCTTGTCGGAATAGTCCTCGATCCGAGAGAGGCTATCGACAACACTGAGCGCATACATCGAGTAATTGATTTCCTTGTCCATCTCCAGATCATTGTTGATGCGGGTGAGAGTGGTGAATAGCTGCATGTTCTGTATGGACAGGATGTTGAAGAGGGACAGCAATGTCACGTTCTGAAACTTCGTTTCCCTCAACCTTGTGTAGATTGAATCGCAGTGAGGGATGATGCGAAGTGCATAATCGGCCACATCGGGGTCCTTGGCTTTTGCCATAGTTGCGGTACGATATGCCATTCCGTATCCGAGGTAGTTCTGCATCTGGCTGATGGTGGCATATTTTTTCGTGAATAGGGAATGACTCATTTTTACTGTTTTTGCCATTGCATGAACGGTGTCGGCTACCCACAGTGCTTCGGTGTCTTGCCCGAATATTGGCATAATTGAGGCAAACTCGTCGAGAGCAGCAGCATAGTCGTTCACGATGCTTTCCTCTGCGTCTTGCGATAGCGGCACCCAGGGCGTGGATGGTCGCTTGCCTTCGTCCTTTACATCGAAGCAGCTACACAACAAACTGCATATAAGACAGATGAACACTAATGATTTAGCTTTCATATTTCTGTTTTTGTTATTGTTCATAGATCTTTCGTTTTGCTCTATTTGTCTAAACCAAGTGCAAAGATATAGAGTTTTCAATAATTCACCAAATCTTTTGAGAAAAATTTTTGTATTATTGGAGGAAATAGAGTACTCTGACGGCCGACATTGTGCTTGTTACGATTGACGGCCGACATGATGCTTGCTACGGTTTTCAATAGGGGATTTCTGTTCTACAACGAGGTGATGGCGCGACTGAGCTGTTCACCCAGGCCGATGGTGTAGCCTTCGGAGAGGAAGACGATGCGGTTGAAGGTGTCGGCGATGATGAAGATGGGCGGAGTGCCTTTCAGGTGCATCTCGGTGCATAGCTCGCTGAGGATCTTTCCGTCGATATCGGTGCCAATAACTGTTTTGTTGGGGAGGAGGGGATAATCAGCGAGATTGAATCTGTTGGCCTCCTGTTCGTTGCGGAAGAGGAGGATGAGGGTGCCACCCCATTTGTCGAAAGCTTCCTTGTATTGTGCGATGTCGCGCAGCGCGTGATTGGTCGGCTCGTTGCTTGGTGCGATGATACCGAGTATGTAATAGCCGCGTCCTGTAGTAGAAAGTAGGGTTTTGATACCTCGCTCACGGTCGTTATAGAGATTCTCACTATTGAAGTTGCCGATGACTTGCAGTCCCGTTTCGGCTTGACGGAGTGCGAGGGGAAGTCGAGTGGTTTGCCCCTGTTCGATAGGAGCCACTTCGACATGAGCGAGTACGGAACCATTGGCCATGCGTGTGCCTGTAATGAGGAGGTAGTCTCCGCAGTCGAGTTGCTGCATTTTGCGGCCACCAAAGAGCGTTTGGAAGGTATCGTCCTCTCCATAGTTGAGTAGGGAGGCTATGCCATCCTTGATTTGAGAAAGTGTGAAATGGATGTAATACTTGGGGTTGAGCTGGTATTTTGTGGGTTGCCATTGGAGCGCCAGGTTGCCTTTGGATGAGGCTTCGGATTGGGATTGGTGGAACGTCACATCTTTCCAGTCATGATTGTCGATCGAGGCCATCTGCACCTTGTGTGTTACTGGGTCGATGCGTGCAGGGATCTTGCAACTGCGTGCCAGGGCAACGAAGAGGATTTCGCGCGATACTGCATCGCAGCATTTGTATATCCAGGCTCCGACAGGACTCATGCGCAGGTTCTGCGGGTTGCGGAGGGTGTCGAGCTGGATGTTCTGATTCATCCAGGCGACGAGTTCCGACGGATTGTCCCGCCAAGCAGCTTGCAGTTCTACGGGTATCTTATGGGCGAAGAATGCCTTGTAGGGACGGAGCCCTTCGTTGGCGACGCGCGGATTGAGGACATATTGGACGTAGAAGCCATCGATGACTTCTTGATTAACTGCGTCCAGACCGAAGAAGGCATCGTGGAGCACATCGGGGGTGATGTCGCGAAGGTCCTTGTCGGAAAGTGCAGTGAGCAGTTGGCGGCGCAATGTGACAGGAATGACTTGTCCCGCAATATCGGGTGCTTCAAGGAATTGACGTATCACTTCATGGTTGCCGCGAGAGGCGAGGATGAGCGGGTCGTCGGTGGTTGGGAAGGTAGCGATGTAGGCATTGCGGAGTGAATCCTCGTAAGCGAGGCGAAGGGCGTTGAACTCTCGTTGCTCGGCTGTAACTTCGGGTAACGTGTTTCGTTCGACAGGAGGCACAATTTCGATATCGAGACTGTATCGTTCGCCAGAATGATGACTGAGTGCCAATCGAAGCGTATCGGTGTCACCGATGTGTATCTTGTCGAAGCCGTAGGCTCCATCCTTGCAGGCCCAGCAGATGAGATCGCCTAGACCTGCCTGCATAGAGGTTATGCCGTTGTGGTCGGTATGATGACGGGCGACGGTATAGAACTCGGCATAGTTGTAGATCTTGAATTCCACCGTGGCATCGGCTACGGGATGGCCCTTGGTGTCGAGCACCTGTACGTAACTGCGTGCTACGGGTGCATAGCCGTTGGTGACATCGATTTCAGTGAAACAGGGGTTGCGCTGCATGACTTCTTCAGGACCGTCGTATTGGCCGAAGACCTTGGTGTGCATCAGCATCGCGCGGGAGGCTGGGGCATTGAACCAACCGAGGTCGAGGACGGGTTCGGGTTCGCAGGCTCCGAGGAAGTGCCAACGTCCATCGGCCCATGCTTCGACCCAGGCATGGTTGTCGTCGGTATGTGCCCAGCGTGGCGTATATACCTGGCGTGCGGGGATGCCGACGCTGCGCAGGGCGGCTACGAGGAAGGTTGATTCCTCACCGCAGCGACCGTAAGCCGTGCGGATGGTGGCCAAAGGCGACGAGGTGCGTTCGTCGGTAGGCTGGTAGGTGACGCGCTCGTGGCACCAATGGTTCACTTCGAGGATGGCATCAGCCATCGAGAGGTCTTTGACGCGTTCTTTTAGTTGATCGTAGAAAACCATGCGACTGCTGTCGAGATTCTCGTTGTTGACGCGCACGGGGAGGACGAAGTGTCGCCATTCGCGTTCGGGGATGGTCTTGCCCCACGGCATCTCGCGGCGGGCTTGGAGGGAACAGTCGATGTTCCGAAGCCAGAAGTCGCGGCTGTAATCGACACTGTCGGGCAAGGGCATGGCGGCATAGAGGAAGTCGAGGGCTTCGTCGCGGGTGGTCTGATGGGGAATGGTACTGCAGGCAGAAAGGGCCAGCAGGGCGGTGGCTATGAGGAGGTGGGTTTTCATTGGGTGATGGAGACAACTTGGCGAACCAGATGGGGATCGGTGTAGGAAGAGTGCGACAAACGGAAGGAGCCGTGGATCTCGGTGGCACCGGTCGCGTCGAGGATGAGGCGGGCATTGGCGGGAGTGACGCCGGCACCGGGCATGATGATGATACGGCCGTTGGCCTGGTGGACAAGTTCGCGCAACAGCGGGATGCCCGCTTGGGCTGTGGGAGCTTGTCCCGAAGTGAGGAGGCGAGTGCAGCCGAGGGCGATGATTTCTTCGAGGGCCAGATGCGGATCGGTGCATCGGTCGAAGGCACGGTGAAAGGTCACTTGCATACCCTCGGCGGCTTCGATCAAGCGACTACAAGTCGGGACGTCGATGTTTCCATCGGGGGTCAATGCGCCAATCACCACACCATCGGCACCATATTGTTTGGCAAGGCTGATGTCGTGGAGCATGATTTCGGTTTCGGTGGCATCATAGACAAAATCCCCTTCACGTGGACGGATGAGGACGTGGAGTTTGATGCCCTCCAGACTGCGCGCTAACTTGATGAGTCCTGCGGAGGGAGTGAGCCCATCGAGGGGAAGGGCCGAACATAATTCGATGCGTTGGGCACCTCCCAACACAGCAGCTTGGGCGCTCTGGATGTCGCCCGCACAGATTTCAACTATTCTCATGCGGCAAAGATACACTTTTCTTGAGGCATCTCCAAATATTTGCTCTCTTTTTTTGCACAACATTTGGATATATTGGGAAAAACACTTATTTTTGCAGCGAACATTTCGATAGAATAACATCTTATGAAAACCACAGCTTTCTTAATCGTTGGTGTCATGTCATCGATGATGGCATACGACGCAATCGCCGATGAGGGTACACAGCGCGACGACACGTTGACCGTTGTGGCATCACAGTTCACGGCGGGTGACAACATGAGTGTATGCGACCCCGCTGGAAACAGAATCACATTTCAGTTGAAAGAGCGCGCATTCGTGCCGCAAACGCAGCAGCATGTGCGTCAGGACAATGCCTTGGCTTTGTTAGGTCCGAGCCTCGACAAACCTTATTATCAGATTCGCATGGCCTTACCTGTCCCTTCGGCCTATACACCTACAGAACAGGGCGCGTTGGTGGGGTTGGATGAAGGTGTGTATCATCACATGCATTCAGCAGCGCTTGAAGCGTTGCCTAACGGTGACCTGTTGGCTATCTATTTCAGCACTCCAATGGGAAAGGCTGAGGCCGACACTTCGACGACTTTCGTGCAATGTCGAAGAAGGGCGGGCAATAACTATTGGGATATGCCTGAGCTCCTTTTCGACACGAAGGGTGGTAATGACCAGTCGGCCCTGCTCTATCGTGACGGCCAACGCATCTGGTTCTTTGGCGGTGGACGAGGAATGACCGATATGGTGCCGTTCCGCGTGTGCTACAGCGATGACAATGGAGCCACGTGGACATATAATGTACCCCGATTAGACAAACCTGCCGAGGACTACACGGCCCAGCCCATCAGTAATGCCTTCCGCGATCCGGAGGGCAACCTCTATATCGCTATGGATGCAAAGGGTTCGCAGAGCTTCCTATGGCGCAGCAGCGACAATGGGGTGACCTGGCACGACATGGGTGGACGTACCGACAGCCGTCATTCAAGCATCGTGCCGCTCGACGAACTTGGGACTTTGCTGAGCATCGGCGGCAAGAACAACGACGTCGAGGGTTGGAACCCGCAGAACATCTCGCGCGACTGGGGTGCCACATGGGAGAAGGCCACGCCGGGAGTGATACCTCCACTGGGCACAGCGCAACGACCGAACATGATTCGCCTGCTGAGCGGCGACCTGCTGGTGGTGACCGATTCGTATATGCACAAGAAGAAGATTGCGCCACCTGCAGGCTGGAAACAGGGCAACGAGTGCGTGGCAGGTGTTTCGAAGGACAATGGCAAGACGTGGACCTTCAAAATATTGCCGGGCACCTTGCCGCAGCATCATCGCGTGGAACATCCCTCGTTGGGATACGTCACCGTGCGCCAGTCGGACAATGGGATGATACATGTGCTTACCACAACCAATTACCCAGGGTTGGAGATTGAGTTCAACGAGGCATGGTTCTGGAGCGCAGAGGGAGACTTGACATCCGACACGTTCAGACCTGAAAATTTCGGAGAAGGGTGGACGGTGGATCCCGCTACGCATACAGCCGTGTGGACACAGTATTGGCCGAATGGACAGAAGCGTGTGGAGAGCACATGGAACATCTGGGCCACGCCACGTGACGGACATCGCCCCTTGTGCGGACGCATCGCAGAAGGCCCTGCCCGTCATTATGACGAACAGGGCCAGCTGGTGGGCGAATATATGTTCCACAATGGAGTGCTGGTGGGACAGCCAAATCCAGCTGCCGAAGGGAGCACCGAAGGTGGAATCAAAAACGAGGGACTATAGGCCGCGGGCAGCCCAGATGAGTTCTTTGGCGGCGTTTATTTCCTTGAACTTCTTTTCGGCAGCGGCCTTGACGTCGTCGCCGAGTGTAGCTACCTTGTCGGGGTGATACTGTAAGGCCATCTGGCGATAGGCCTTCTTCACTTCGTCGTCGGTGGCTGTGGGTGCTACGCCCAATACCTTGTAGGCATCTTCGAGCTTGTTTGAACCGAGGTGGAGGAGTTTGTCCACCTCGTCGGTGCTGATCCCGAGCCATCGGGCGATGTCGCGGATGCGATCGACCTCGACTTGGGCCACCGTGCCGTCGGCCTTGGCGATCTCGCAGAGGAAGGCAATCAGTTGCAGCCGTTCTTCGACCGACATGGCCCCTGCCATCTGATTACAGCATTGGAGTATCTGCTGGTTCCACATCGTCGTGCCTATCGACTTGTGTTTTTCAAATAGTCGGAGCAGGATCTCGTTGCCCTGTGTTTCAGCGGCAGTTCCGAAGTTGTTGCGCAGGGTGCGACGCACGTATTCCATCTCGGAATGCATGATCTTCTGGTCGGCCATGATGATGTGCGACGACAGAAGGAGCAGCGAGAAGAGGTAGCTGTTGCGTTCGCCTTCCTGCTGCGTGCCACGCTGCGTGTAGGTGGTTCGGTAAGTGCGGTTGCTGCTTGTGCGACCTTGTTCGAATTCCTTTGTTGTGAGATCGGTGCGGTTGCTGATAAGGTCGTCAAAGACGTAGCCAAGTGCGTATCCGGCGATGGCTCCAAAGGGGCCTCCAGAGAGCAAGCCGAGGAAGGCGCCTATCCATTTTGCGAATGCCATGGGGGAATCTTTTTACTCAATAATCAGTTTCTTGCCACCCTTGATGTAGATGCCAGCGGGTAATGTGCTGATGTCGTCGCCGACATACTTGCCGTCGATGGTATAAACCTTCTGGCTGAGTGATGGGTCGTCGGCACGAATGACATGGATGCCGTTGGTGTACGGGATGGCATCGGGGATGACCACTTCGGCATTGCCCACACGGTCGATGGCGAGAACGTAGAAGCTATAGGTGGCACCATCGCCGCGAGGTACGTTATAGAATACCAGATCGGGGAACTGTCCTGCGCAGGTGTAGTCGCCACCGTCCTTCGAGACGAAGAGCTGGTAGCTATCGACACCTGAAGCTGCATCGTAGGAGTTGCAGTCGATGGCGATGAGCTCGTTGGCTGTGTCGTAGTGTGCCTGTGACATGCTGGTGACGGGCGGCGTGAGGTCGAGTGTGTTGATGTACTCGTTGGTCTCGATCGGGGTGTTCTTGTCGAAGATGATCTCGGCCTTGTTGCGGATGACAGTGCCATCGCGCAGATCGGGCTTCAGGCTGACAGTGAAGGTGACGAAGCCCTCACCCTCGGGAGCATTTACGTTGGGTGGCAGCTCGATACCTTCGATGTCCCATGACAGGCGGTTGCCTTCGCGAGCCATCTTCCAGTTGTAGCCCACTCCATCGTGGCTTGTGCCGCCGAACTTCACTGAGTTCACGTCGAAAACTTCCTCGTCGAGAACATCGCTGATACGCACACGATAGGCTGCATCGCCAGCTTCGGCCTTGTTTTCGAACATGATGGTGTAGCTGATGATCTGATCGCCTGCGATGTAGTGCTGGTCGCCCACGCCCTGTGGACCCAGTATCTCGTTGGGATCCCACGAGGAAACAATACCGTTGATGGGCTGCTTGCCATCTCTCACTTCGAGGTCGTCCTTGATGTAGCCCAGATCCTTGTAGATCCAGTACCACAGGCGGCGTCGCAGGTTGGGCACGATGTTCTGCATGATTTCGATTGCGCTACCTACAGCCTTGATTGCTGTGCCGATGACGGGTATCTTGCCGATGCCCTTGACGCATGCCGTCTTGATGACCGACTTGGCGGTGTAAGCTGCCACGCCAGGCTTTTCGCCATGATACTGTTCGTAGGTGAGGTTCATGAACTGACGATATTGCCGCTCCTCCTGATCGTTGAGGGCAAGTACCTCGCCTGCGGTGCGCGAGACGAAGTGGTCGATGCCAAGCTGGTCCTGGACAATGTCCCAGGCGCAATCGACGACGAAGCCTATGACGACGGCCGTGGAGATAGGTTCGAAGGCACGAATCCTCTCGGCAACATCTTCGCCAGGACGGACGGGAATGAAGTTGATGTCACCCACACCTTCGCTGATAAGGTTGAACGTATAGAACTGCCAGGGGTCGAGACCCGGCACGATGAAGACGGCTGTACCCTCACAGTCCTCGCCCTCGACGAGTACGCTGTCGGCGGGAAGATAGGTGGTGCCCAAGTCGCCTGGCATCTCGAATCCGATGATGCTGATGTCGTTCGATGCAGAGATGACCAATGCTGCCGGCATGGTGCGCACATCGCTCGTATTGCAGATGGTGATCGGGTTGTAGCAAGCCACGCCCTTGCGCACGGTGTTGCGTCCACCGGCAATGACGTGCAGGCCAAGATAATTGGCATAGATGGGGCCACGTGCTGCCACTTCGGCTTCATCTTCGCCCATTACGATGCTGTAGCCGCCCTGACCGGTATAACGGTTCACCTTTAAGATAAGGTGGGTGGATTCATCGGTGTTATTGTAGTACGATGTGGTGATACGGCTGCGCTCGACGCGATCGTTCTTGATCCACGAGAGCTTCGGTGAGCCGTTGTCGTTGTAGGTGCCATCCCAACGATACCAATCGACTGTGCCCATGTTGAGCGAATGGGTAGTGTCGGGACAGATGGTGATGTCGATGATGTCGCGTGTGTATGTGCCCAGATCGTACCAGTCTTCGGTATTGCGGTCGTTATAATAGAGGAATCCCAAGGTGGTATAGATGGTCTTGCCCTTCTTCAGATCCAGACGGCCGTCGAACGTGTTGTTGTCGTATTTCTCATGCCAGTAGGGGTTCTTGTTGAAGTGATAGGTGAGGGCATATCCACCTTGTCCGTTGTAGCGGTCCTGACGGATGAAGTAGGTGCCTGGAGCAAGGTCGGAAATTGTGAAGATGACGGTGGTGTCCTTGTTGTAGCCGTCCATATCCTTTGCCGTGCGCCACGATATATCGGTGCGGTCGTTCTTGAAGGTGTAGAGGTTGAGGCTACCCAGACGCAGCGTGGTCTCGGTGGTGGTAGTGAATACAGCCTCGCCATCGGCAGGTACTTCGAAACGGTACCAATCGACACCGTCGGTGTTGTTGTAATAATTGTACCCCAGTCGGCCCGGCTGTGTGACGCCAGAAACAATCTCGGTGGCTTTGCTCCAATCATTATTGTCGAACGAATCGGGGCCATAAGGACTAGGCGTGAATTCGACCTTCAGTTTATAGCCACCCTGACCGTTGTAGCGGTCTTGACGGATGTAGTAGGTGCCAGGCGCAACATTGGCAATTGAGAAGACGACAGTGGTATCCTTGTTGTAGCCGTCCATATCCTTTGCCGTGCGCCACGAGACGTCGGTCAGGTCATCGCCCTTGTAGGTATGGAGGTTGAGGCTGCCCAAACGCAACGTAGTCTCGGTAGTGGTGGAGAATGTCAGGGTTCCCTCATCGGGGATTACGACCTTGAACCAGTCTGCACCATCAAGATCATTGTAATAGGTATATCCCAAACGGCCTTGCTGGGTTGTGCCAAGCTTGATTTCGGGAGCCTCCTTCCAATCGTTGTTGGGCTCTGGGTCCTTCTGATGACTGTTGGCATTGAAGGTGTATTTCAATGTGTAAGTGCCGTAGCCATTGTAGCGATCGAGGCGCAGGAAATATGTGCCGGCAGCGCAATTGACGATAGTGAATGTGACAGTGGTGTCCTTGCCGTATCCGTCCATGTCCTTGGCGGTGCGCCATGAAATGTCGGTCTGGTCGTTCTTGTAGGTATGGAGGTTAAGGCTGCCCAGGCGCAGGGTGGTTTCGGACGAAGTGGTGAAAATCACCGTTCCTTCGTCGGGCACTACGATCTTGTACCAATCGACAACATCGGTCGAGTTCTGGTAGTCATAGCCCAGCTGTCCGCTTACCGAGGGTCCGGCATTCAGTTCGATGGCCTCCTGCCATGTGCCATTGGGCTCGGGATCGGCGGTGAGGCTATGCGAGGTGAAGTAATAGGTCAGCTGGTAGCCGCCCACGCCGTTGTAACGATCCTGACGGAGGAAGTATGTGCCCGCCGACACATTGGGGATCTCGAAGACGATTGTGGTATCCTTGCCGTATCCGTCCATGTCCTTGGCGGTGCGCCACGAGACGTCGGAGCCGTCGGCCTTGAGTGTGAAGAGGTTAATGCTGCCCAGACGCAAGGCTGGGTCACTCTTGGTCTCGATGGTCAGTTTGCCATCTTCGGGCACTTCGAGCTTGAACCAATCGACATTGTCGCGGTCGTTGTAAAAGAGGTAGCCCATACGTCCCGGCATGGTCACGCCGTCGGTCAACGAGGCGGCTTGTTTCCATGTGTTGTTGGGCTCAGGATCGCTCAAGCGAGAAGGCTGGTTCAGTACGCAGATGATTTGGAACGTGCCACTTGTGGCATTGTTGGTGGGACTGCCTTTCACCCTCACCTTATAGGTGCCGATACCCATGTCGGTGCAGATGAGGATGTAACCGTTATCAACCCACGATGAACCGGTGCGCCAATGGGTTTCACCATCGACCTCGGCATAGAGGTCGAGACCGTCAAGGCGCACGTTGCTGACAGGAGTGACTGTGATGGTAGCATCGCCCTCAGTCTGCAGGGTAAGGGTGTACCATACTTCCCGCTGTGTTTCTGTGAAACGGGCAGTCTTCACATCCCCGTTCTCCAGCGTCTGTGCGTTGGATCTGCCAGGCAATGTGAGCGTCAATAGCGCCAGCAATAAAAGGTAGATGTTTCTGGTTTTCATAATTGTGTTTTTTTTGGTGAAAAGGAATCAAAGATAAAGATGCCGCAAATATAATGAATTTTTTGGAAAAAGGGCGGACTACAAATGAAAAAAGACTAACAAATTTTGTTTTGTTAGTCTTTTTAGGAATAAACTGCTTTAAAAAGGACGTTTTGACACGTACACTGAGCAGTTCCGTTATGCCTTCACATTGGGCAGTTCGAGGCCGAGGCCCTTCTTGCGATCGACAGCCTTGAGGATGAGGCCGATGACAAGGGCGGCAACACCGAGGCAGGCGAGCATGATGAGCGGCCATGTATAGTCGTACTTGGTGGGGTCGGTCACTCCCTCGTTGGTCATATCAAGAATCTTGCCGATGAGGAGGGGGAAGAGCCACAGGCCGATGTTCTGAATCCAGAAGATAAGCGCGTAGGCCGAACCGATGATCTTGGGCTCAACAAGCTTGGGTACCGAAGGCCAGAGGGAGGCAGGAACCAGCGAGAACGATGAGCCGAGGACGAGGATGGTGAGATAGGCTACGATAACGCCGCCTACCTGATTACCTTTGAACTGTGGAAGGATGAAGGCGAAGGTGAGGTGGCAGGCGATGAGGAGCAGCGAGCCGAGGACGAGCATCGAGGCTGCCTTGCCCTTGTAATCGACATATTTGCCGAGGATGGGGGTGATACCCACGGCAAGAAGCGGGAACACGGCAAAGATGGACTCGGCCGACTGGCGCATATAGCCCATGTAGCAATAGGTGATGAGGGCAACGATGGAGATGCAGAGGACTCCGTACTTCGTGTTCTTATTCTTCAGGAAGTTGAACATGAAGGCTGTGACAGCAACGACAAGCATGATGATGTACTGCACGATGGTGACGGAGGTGGAGGCCCAGAACGAGTCGGCAGGCACCTCGGTGAAGGTCAGATTGCACTGCAGCATGTTGACCGCATACTTCTGGAACGGGAAGATGGCGGAGTAGTAGAGCACACAGAGCAGGGAGACGAGCCAGAAGCCCATACTGCTGAGGATCTTGCCGATGTCGCTCACCTTGAATGGATCATCCTTCTCTTCGGCTTCACCAGTCTGTGCGTCGAGTTTCTTGTCCATGAAGAAATAGACGACGAACATGATGAGGGCGATGCAGAGGAGCACTACGCCAAATGCTACCGAACGTGACACGTCGATGTGTCCGCCCAGTTTGGCAAAGAAAGGTGAGAAGATCATGCAGGTGGCAACGCCCAGACGGGCGAGAGCCATCTCGGAACCCATGGCGAGGGCCATCTCACGACCCTTGAACCACTTGACGATACCACGCGACACGGTGATGCCGCCCATCTCGGCACCGCAGCCGAAGAGCATGAAGCCGCAGGCAGCAACTTTGGCCGATGCCGGCATACCCTCGTAGAAAGGTGACACACCCAACTGCTCGAAGATGGGGATGTGGTTGAGATGGTTGGTGAACCACGTCTCAATGCCGCTGCCCATGAAGCTTTGGCTGACGGCGTAGTATTTGATGAGGGCTCCCGTCAGCATGACAGCACCCGAGAGGACAGCAGTGAATCGTACGCCCATCTTGTCGAGGATGATGCCTGCAAAGATGAGGAAGAAGACAAAGACGTTGAGGAAGGTTTCGGAACCTTGCATGGTGCCGAATGCTGTCGAGTCCCAACCACGCTCGGAGAGCATGAGGTCCTTGATGGGCGAAAGGATGTCCATGAAGATGTAGGCACAGAACATGGCCAGTGCCAGCAGGAGCAATGCCGTCCAACGTAGGGCGGCAGAGTCGCGAAGTGTCTTGAATTGAGTCATAGTTTATTTATGGGAATGATGTGGCTAATGAGAATAATGGGGCTCACCTTCTTCGACGTGCGGAATGTGCCTTGCCTGTCGATTCGATGCGGCTGTCGATGGCATCCTCCTTGGCATCCTTGGCTTCCTCGACGGCCGCCATATCGACCTCGGCCTTGGTTCGACGATTCTTCTTGCCGTCGCCAGTCGAGGCGGTTGCTGGTTCACCACGCTTAGCGCGACGTTCGGCTCGGCGGGCAGCTCGGATGCTGTCCTGGGCAGCGAGGTCGGCTTCGTCTTCTTCATCGACCCAGATGCTGCCACCGAATCCACGAAGCTCTGCTTCAATCTTGGCACGCATCATCTTGAGGGTGTCGGCATCGGGATATTGCTGCATCAACGATAGTCCGCGAGTGTTCTGCACCTTGTAGATGTCGCCCTTGTACTGTTCGAGGGTGAAGAACTCCTCCATGGTGAATCGCGGAGTGTTGTTCATGCCGTCGCTCATAATAAGATGGTCGCGAAGCAGTGGACGAAGGTCCTCGTAGTTAAGCCAGAACATGGGATACTTGACCACTTGTCCTACGCCGTAATCACCGATACGGTGCATTACAGGGCAGATGGCGAGAATGCGAGGGCCATATTTCGAGGTCTTCTGATTGAATTCCCAGCGTTCCTTGATGAAGTAGCTCAACACTTCGTTACAGGGCACATCCATCTCCTCAACGATGTATGTGGGTTTGCCGTTTTGTCCCACAGCCGGTTTCTCCTGATAAAGGATCTGGAACTTGTCAAGAATGTCCTTGGTCTTCACCTCGAATTTCTCGTTGAAGATTTCACGTCCATCCAGGTATTCATAGGCCTTCAGTCGATTGGTGCAGATGCCGTCGAGGATGACGCGGAAAAGGTTGGTCAGCCCGTCCATCGGCTCCTCGGGATAATAGAGAGAGGCGTTGATGGGGTTCTCCATGTCCAATTCGCGATAAACTACATGTTGCCAGGGCATGAAGCCATCCTCTTTGCGCTGATAATCGGCAAAGGATTGTTGACGCTGGCTGTTGCCATCGACGATGGGAGCTGCTTCCTTCTTCTGCACTTTGCGGGTGGGAGTTACTCGTGCAGCGGGAGTGGCAACCTCCTGTACGGTGCCTTCAGTAGGACGTGCCGGCTTGGATACCTGACCATTGTTCGTTGCTGTAGGAGTGGTGGGCATTGTTGTCCCCTTCACTTCGGTGGGTTTGGCTGTCGCGTCCTTGTCACGTTTCTTTTCGGTAGCCTTGTCCTTTTTCTTAGTTGTTGAAGTGGATGAACTACGCGAACTGCTGGAGCGACGCACACTGACCTGTGCCGTGGCCTCTGGTATGACGATGCCCAGCATGAGTGTGAGCATGATCAGTCGGATGATATGTTTCATTTTCTTTTAGTTTACGATAACTTCGATGGGTGAAAGCGTGCGTTCGATACCGTCGGGACCGACAGCCTTGACGCGGGTGATAAAGAACTTCTTGCCACGTTGCAAGCGACTGATGGCCGTGCGCTGACGATCGGAGTAAGCTGAGGTCTGGCTATCCTCGGGAATGTCGTTACCCATTGAGTCGAAGATGTCGATACGGAACGACTTGACGGTGAACTCGACGTTGAGCAATCCGTCGTCGATCGCTGCACGGATGCCACCGGCATTGAGTAGCGCCTGCTTTGAGATGGGCGATCCGCCTTTGTATCGCACTGAATTGCCTGCTGCATCCTTACATAACAGATAAGGTGTTGGGTCGGGCAGACGACGTACGCGGAACGATGTCTGGCTTACCGTCATGGTGCGACCATTCTGATTGGCTGTCACGGTGATGACGGCATCCTGATCGACGGTCTTTGGTTTGGCCACCCATCCGGAAGCGGTGCGGGTGAGTGTACCATTGGTCATCGACGCACTGACCTGTCCGGCAGCTACGCCAGGGACAGAGATCGACAGCGGGTTGTCGATGCCGGCATACATCACGTTCATCATCGTGTTCGAAACCGTGGCCACAGGTTCGCTGACGAAATAGGTTGACTCGAAAGGCAGTTTCTCGGTCGTTCCATCAGGTTTATCGACTTCGAGGTAGCCCTGCAACGTTTGTATGCCTTCGCGTCCGGCTGTGACACTGTAGTAGCCCTGCTTGGCAGGATTGTAAAGCTTGTCACCGATGTAGATGTTGGGAGTCTGGGTTGTATCGACGGCTGCCATGACAATCTGTGCCTCATAAACCGAACCACGCATCACATTGCGAGAAGTGGGGATCACGAAGGCACTGACTTGGTTGACACGTACATCACCACGATCGACGCTTTGCATAAGGCTTTCGACAGCCTGTCCTTCGGCATTGCGCACATCGCCTTGTATCTTGGCGAGGATGGTGACGGCTGCTGCGACGGGGATATTCTCGAACATCTGGTCTTCCCAACTGGCAAAGGTCGCGCCCGTCTTGGCTGTGTTGAGGTAGTTGGCTACCACACGAGCATCAGCTTCAGGAAGGAAGGCCACAAGTTGCTCCTTGTAGGCTTCGAGTCGCTTGCGAAGTATCGCACCCTCACCTTTGATGGGGGAAAGCATGACTTGGTTGACTGCTTCCAGGTTCTCGCGGTTCTCGATATTGTTGGGGTCGCCATCCTTGCCATCGGCATAGCGGACAATCTCGAGCTTTAGTGAGTCGATGAAAGTGACAAGCTGTTCGGCACTTGTGCGAACCTCCTGAGCATGGTTGTACCAGCGGGACACCTTCTCAGGGTTCTTCTCACGGGCGAGGTCGAACTCTTGGTATAGTTTTTGGTTGCGAGACTGCGCTCCGGCATTACTGGCATCCAACGCATCCTCGACGTGCTTGAAGCCTTCGAGGACATCGCCTGATACGTTCATGGCCACCATGGCCAGAAAGACGATGTACATCAGGTTGATCATCTTCTGACGGGGCGACAGTTTGCTGTTATTGGCACTCATTTATGAGGGGGTTAAGAGGGGTTAAGAGGGGTTAAGAGGGGTTAAGAGGGGGTTAAGAGGGGTTAAGAGGGGTTAAGAGGGGTTAACGCTGCTGATTGAATCCTGGCTGAGGGGGCTGCTGACCATAGAGCGGTTGCTGTGGCTGATATGGCATTGTGGGCTGCTGCATGGGTTGCTGAGCTTGTGCTTGCAGACCGTAGCCTACGGTCATAGCCTGCAACATGCGGGCATAGACCTCGTTGAGTTGCTGCAGGTTGCGTGTCATCTGATCGGTCTCCTGACGGATGCGGAACGAATCGTTCTGACCGTTTTCGTAAAGCGCGCGGATGTTGTTGAGACCCTGGTTGACCATCTCGATGGTTCCGAGCTGCGAGCTGACGCTCTTGAGCTGTATCTCGTAGATGGTGTTGAGCCCTTGGATGTTGCGATTGAGTGTAGCCATCTGCTCGGCATAATTTGTCGTGGTATCGAGGGCAGCCATCGTCTCCTGCAGTTTGCTGAGGGCCACACTGATTTCGTTGAGTTGCTTCACATACTTCTCGGTGGCTTCGGTGACCTGATCGGCTTGTTCGGGCGTCACACCGACATTGCCTGAGGCAACGAGGGGAGCTGATGTGCCTCCTGTTGCTGGCGAACCACCACCTACGACGATGGTTCCACCTGCAGGCATGCCACCACCGATGATGGTGACGTTGCCGCCAGTTCCACTGCCGGTGTTTGTTTCGCTGCTACGACGACGAGACTCGTTAGTTCCATCTTTCATGCGGTCGAGGCGTTCGCGAGCAGCCTCCTCCTTGTTTGGGATGTCGAGTTCTGGATAAACCTTCTCCCACTTATAATCACGTGCAGGAGTGTCGAATGCAGAAAGGAAGAAGATGACGGCCTCGGTACCCATGCCGATGATGAGCATGAGGTCGGCACCGGGAACGTGGGTCAACTTGAAGAGTGCGCCAAGGATGACGATAGAGGCACCGATGGAGTAGAGATAGTTGAATCGTTTCTGTCCCTTCTCACCCTTGAAGACCTGGAGAATATGAAGAATATTACGGAAGTTCATATTGGTTGGTTTTTATTTGGTTTTATCTTCTTCTTACTGAGCGGCTGCCGCTGCCACCGCCGCGTTCTTTCTTTTGTTTGGGTTGTTTGGCTGCTTTGCTCTTGCTGCTGGACTTGACGTTGGTCTTGTTGTTGCCGAGATAGGTGCGGACACAACGGAAGCCGATGAAAGAGCGTTGTTCGTTCTGATATTCCCATGAACGGACATCACCGCGAACGTAGTGCTCAGCATCCTTCCACGAGCCGCCACGTATCACCTTGCGCTTCATGCGGTAGGGATCTTCCTTCGCAGCGTTGTAATGGTAGTCGGGGTTGATGTCGCTGGCGCTGTGAACACCCGATTCGGTCCAGGCCGTCGAAGTCCATTCGGCCACGTTGCCCGACATGTCGTAAAGGCCGAAGTCATTGCTCGGATAAGCACCGACGGGTGAGGTGATGATGTATCCATCGCGACTGTAGTCACCGTTGCCTGGTTTGAAGTTCCCATTGTAGCAACCCTTGTCGGTATGGGGCACGTCGGTCCTCCAGGAGAATGTCTGGTCGTTGTTGCCGGCGCGTGCGGCATACTCCCATTCGGCCTCGGTGGGCAAACGGTAAGGTTCGATCTGGATGCTGCGCATACCGTGGCTCGACACGAGATATTCGGTACGCCAACGGCAGAAGGCATTGGCCTGTTCCCAGCTCACGCCAACAACGGGATAATCGTCGTAGATAGGCGATGAGAAGTAATAGCGTGCGTACTGATCGGTGAAAGCATTGGCAAAGTCATTAACCCAGACAGTGGTGTCGGGGTAGATGTTGACGATGTAGGTGTTGAGGAAGTCCCACTCGGAAGAGAGCGGACGTACGATGGTGGAACGCACGATATTGCCGTCATCATCGATGAAGGCGGTGTCTTTCGAAATGAGGACTTCGGCGTCATAATCTACTGCGTGGTCGGTGTTGAGGTCACGCAGTTCAGGGTTGAGACGATAGCGACGCTGGGCGTATGAGTTGTAGTCGAACACCTCGTAGCGATAGTTCATCTGACGCGCGTCGAGCATCTTCCTGCCCGTGATGGGATCGATGCGATAAACGCTCTCGATGGCACGCTCCTCGTCCTCGTTGGGTTTGCGCCAGGGGATGGGCTTCGACCAGTTGAGGTGTGGCGTTACGGGCTCGCCATATTTGTCTTCTTCGATCTTGTATTCCTCATTGCCTCCGTAGGCAGGGTCGGCCAGACGCTCACGGATGATGGAGTCGCGCACATAGTGTACGAACTGTCGATACATGGCATTCGAAACCTCCTTCTCGTCCATCCAGAAAGCGTCAACCGATATGCCCTTGGCATCTAAAAGATCACCCCAAAGCGAGTCTTGACTTTGTGCACCCACTTCCATCGAGCCACGCTTCACGAGTACCATGCCATAAGGCTGTGGTTCATTCCATGAACGTCCGCGCACACCAGTGACCTCGCCGCCTTGTCCGCCCATCGACTTCATGCAGCTGGTCAGCATTGTGCAGCCGAAGACGGCCACGATGATTGCCAGAAAGATTTTTTTCATATAGTTGTATTTTTTGTTTTTGCGTTACGTAGTCCAATCCGCAGATCGAAGCATCTATAGAATTCTAATAGACTTGGTACCTCTCGATTTGGTCTTGTCGAGGTCGATGTGCATCGTGTAGGTTGCCAGAATCTCATGCGATCCGCCGCCTGCAAAGCCTATCTGCGAGATGGGAATGTCGTAGGCATATCCCAATCGCACATGGTTGACATCGGCACCCACCATGACGACGACGGCATCGCCCGGACGGTAGGAGAGTCCTCCCCAGAATTTCTCGTTGTAGGTGGTACGAACCGTGAAGTCGTACTGCGTGAACTGGAACGTTGACTTCACCAGCAGCGAGGGTTGCAATATGAATAACGTATGTTTTAAAGGAATATTGCCTCCCGCATGAAAATAAAAAGTTGGTGAGAGCTCATAATAGGCATAATCGGCCAATTCTATCTCACTTCCAAGGAGGTGCAGTCCACTGAATCCGCCATAAAACCAGCCTCGTTCGTAAAAAACGCCTGCCGAGGGATCGAATGTCATGCCCGACACGTCACCAGTCGGAATGGCATCGTCGGCTGCATCCCAGGCTTCACCTGAGGGGATATAGACTTCGCCACCAGCAAAGGTCTGGTTTACGAAACCGGGTTGAAGGCCTACTGCCAGTCGTCCGCCCCACATCTTGAAGCTGTAGTTCATCTGCAGGTTGACAAATGTCGTGGTGAAAAGGCCTGCCTGGTCATTCAGGATGGTGGCACCAAGGCCCGTCCGTTTTCGTCCCAACATGATGGGGATGTCTGCCGAGACGAAGAAAGTCTGAGGAGCATCCTTGACCCCCACCCATTGCATACGATCGAAGGCCGTGATGTGGAGTGCTGAGTCGCAGCCTGCAGTAGCTGGGTTGTAGAGCGTGGGCGTGGCCCAGTACATACTCTCGTTGGTGTCCTGCTGTGCAAAGAGCGAAGAAGCAGAAAATAGCATGACGATGGCACACATCATGCCCACGGTATTCTGCCATATATATGTCCTTTGCAAAGCTTTCCGCATGTCCTTTTGTCGTTTTTCGAAATAAACGCTAACCATTAAACGTAGTTTTCCGCATTTTATTGCATAAAATTGTCCAAGGGAATAAAAAAAGTAGTATCTTTGTGCCCATGAAAGGAAGATTTGCTCCTTCACCGACGGGTAGGATGCATCTTGGCAATGTTTATTCTGCCTTGCTCTCCTGGCTATCGGTCAGGAGCCAAGGTGGTGCATGGGTGCTGCGCATCGAAGATCTCGACCCCCAACGTTCTCGCCGTTCGTTTGCTGAGCAAATCGAGGATGATTTGAAGTGGCTGGGTCTGGAATGGGATGAATATTTCGTCCAGAGTGAGCGTGGCGCAATTTATACACATTATTTAAATATATTAAAGGGGAAGTATTTGACCTATCCCTGCTATTGCACTCGTGCCGACATCATGGCGACGCAGGCCCCACATGAGTCAGATGGCCGCATCGTTTATGCTGGTACGTGTCGTCCGGCGAATTTGGAACATGCATGGCTCAATGCCGATTCACATCCATTGGGCCGAAAACCTGCCACGCGACTCATTGTTCCCGACAAAGAGATCAGTTTCGTTGATGCGCATTATGGCCCGCAGTCGGTCAATCTGGCTCGACACTGTGGAGATTTCGTTTTGCGGCGTGCCGATGGAGCTTGGGCTTACCAGCTGGCAGTGGTGGTCGATGATGCCTTGATGGGCATCACCGAGGTAGTGCGCGGACGCGACCTGCTGCTTTCCGCTCCTCAGCAGATCTATCTGTATCGACTGCTTGGTTTCGAGGTTCCCACATTCTGCCATCTGCCACTCCTCTGCAACGAAGCCGGACAACGTCTCTGCAAGCGCGACAAGAGTCTTGATCTGGGAGAGATTCGCAAATCGGCACACTCTTCCAACTCGGTACTTGGGCAACTGGCTTTCTATGCAGGTCTTATCGACCGTCCGGAACCGGTATCTGCTCTTGATCTCGTGCCTGAATTTTCTTGGACGAAGGTCCCCATCGAAGACATTTATGTCAGCAAATGATATCTTCGATGAAAGAAAAGGCTAAATTATGCTCGATTTCTATCAATTTTCTACTAAAAACTTGCATATCGACGTTTTTTTCAGTAATTTTGCGCCCATATTTGCGCCGTTTTTTAATATTATTATAATGTTTAGAAGATATCTTATTATTTCTGCACTTTTGCTCGCTCTTCCTCTGATGGTAAGTGCAGCACCAGTGACACGCTCGCAGGCACAGGAAGTGGCTCGCCAATTTATGAATAAAAAGGGCATGTCATCGCAGATAGCCGAGATGGCCTATAAGTCGCCCCGCCGTGGACAGGTTTCCGAAGAGGATGCGTATTATTTTGTGTTCAACGCTCCCAATAAACAGGGATTCGTTGTCGTGTCGGGTGATGACCGCACGGCCGAAGTCCTTGGATATGCTTATAGGGGTTCATTCGATGAGACTCAATTGCCTCAGCATGTAAAGGCTTTCCTCCAGACTTATGCCGACGAAATCCAGTATCTTGAAGATGCGGGTATTACTGAGGTTCAGCGCGCTCCACGTCGTGCTGGTGAAGAGGATTATCAGGCCATCGCGCCTTTGATCTGCACTCGTTGGGACCAGGGTTCGCCTTACAATGCTCTCTGCCCTAATAATTGTCCCACAGGTTGTGCCGCTACATCCACGGCTCAGGTCATGAATTATCATAAGTGGCCGGCTGCAACGACAGCCGAAATACCTTCTTATCGCACTGGCTCAAGGAATTTCTATCTGGAAGCTGTTCCCGAAGGTACCGTATTCAACTGGGATGCGATGCTCGACACTTACAATCACACGTCGAGCTCCGAGTCGCGTCAAGCTGTGGCCGAATTGATGAGTTATGTAGGTCGGGGCATCAAGATGGACTATGACTTCATGGGTTCAGGTGCTTACAGTTCCGATATGGGGCCTGCTCTTAACAATTATTTCGACTATCAGGTCACCCAACTCTATCGCAAGAACTATCCACTGGTAGCTTTCGAGGATTCCATCTATCAGCAGCTTGCTATGGGCTATCCCGTGATTTTCAATGGCATGTCAACGGGAGGTGGACACAGCTTCGTGGTCGATGGATATGACAGCAATCACTTTTTCCATGTCAATTGGGGATGGGGAGGCCAAGATGACAATTATTTCCTTCTTTCTGTGCTCAATCCCTATAACAATACCAGCATTGGTTCCAGCAGTTCGGAGGACGGCTTCAGTTACGATCAGGATGTTCTTTTCCTTAAGCCAGGACTGCAGACCCCTTTGGTTAACAAACCTCTTGAAATGAATATTGTCGGGGTAACCGAACAGGGGGTGCTCGTCGAGTATTACAGCTTGGTTACAGGCACTAAGGAATACGAACTCGGATTGGGAGAAGTCATTGATGGCGACATGTCTCCACTTGACAAAACGTTGCACAAGGAAAAAATACGTCAGTTCTGGGGCGAGGAGGATATGGAGTTCCGCGTATCTGGTGTTGATGCCGGCCTCCATCGCCTTGTGCCTATCTCTCGCATGGAAGGCGACAGCACATGGCGTTACGACCTCTATCCTTATGCCGAGGTGATGGTGGGAGAGGATGGCTCTCTGGAGTTCAATACCGTTTGGAATAAGATGCAGACGGTTAATTACGAATTTGAGGGCAGCCTGTTCATCGGCCAGACGCAGCCATTCAAGGTCACTTTCCTTAACGATACCGATCAGGAGTATTATGGCCCCATCTATCTGTTCTCTAATCGAGGGGAAGGTAAGACTCCTAATATGAGATATTCTTCCTTTGAAGGTTTCACGGTACCTGCTCACGATAGTCTTCGTGTGTCGTTCTCGTTCCGTCCCTCTTCGAGCGGCAAATGGACGGTCAGCTTCGGATCCGATCCGAGCGGTAAGTGCATCTTTGGTAGTTGTACGGTAGGCATCAATTCCGGAGACGTGGTCATCGATGGTCTTCGTTTCAAGCTCAATCCCGAAACACAGGAGGCCAAACTTGTCGGTGGCAGCGAAGATTATGCCGGACATATCGTCATCCCCGACACTATTGTTTCCAATGGCAGGAACTATGTTGTTACGAGTCTTGACAATAATGTGTTCAACGGTTGTGCTGATGTTTTGAGCGTCACCCTGCCTGCCACACTGACATCGATTGGCGAATATTGCTTTGAGGATTGCAAGGGTCTCACAGCCATTCATCTTCCCGCATTTGTCAAAGCTATTGGACAAGGAGCCTTTGCAGGGTGTAATAATCTTGTCGATATCCAAGTGGACGAGAACAATGCCAAATATTCGGCCCATGATGGTATGTTGTTCTCGAATGAAGGCAAAACATTGAACACATATCCTTCTGCACAAGGAGTGGTCAATAATCTTCCCGACTCTTTGAAGGTAATCGGTGATGGTAGTCTTGCCGGGACCTCTATCACGCGCCTCATTCTTCCTGCAAGCGTTGTAACCATGGGTATGTCCTGCCTCAGTGGATGTGACGAACTCACGACAATTGTGTCGAAGGCCAGGAAAAATCCTTCTTGTTTCTCGGGCGTTAGTTCTGGCACCTTCGCAGGATTGAAGGTCAACCAGATTCAGCTCATCATCCCGGTTGGCACAGAGGCCGTCTATTCCAAGGCCGATGGCTGGAGTAAATTCACTCAGGTCAATTCGTTCAAGGCATTTGGCGCTCATTGTGTACAGGGTTTCTCTTCGTCGAGGAACATTGATCTCGATGGCATCGTTGTTGTCGATGATAACTTTGAGGAAATCGAAGCTGCAACACCCAAGGCATATAAGGTCGTTTATTCTGATGATGAGGAACCGAAACTATACGCTTCCATCGTCCAGGGTGTCGTCGAGGCTGGTAATGGCCTGCTTGTAGAAGGCGAATCGACTTTGGTATTCAAGGCCAGCAACGACCCCGTCTCGGCCGATGTCACTGGCAACCTGCTCATGGCTGCTCTTGCCGATACCGACCTTTCTACCATCAGCAATGCCTACACTTATCAGGATGGCACATTCGTAGCCAATAGCACGGATGTTGTTGAGGCTGGTGGAGCATATCTTGTCCTCGAAGGAGTGGCCGCTCCATCCTTGCCACTCTATTTCGGAGAGATTCCTGGTGGCATCAGTACCATCAGTGTTGACGCATCGGAGTATGTCCTCTATGACCTGCAAGGTCGCAGGGTAAAGGCCTCAGAATCGGGCTTCTACATCCTGAATGGCCGGAAGGTTCTACGATAAGCACTCTTTTTCAAGGGGAGTAAACGGGAGTAAACAGGAGTTAGCGGACGTTACTTTCGCCTGTGGGAAACAGGTTCCAACAGTACATTCGTCCGTTAACTCCCGTTAACTCCACAGGCTAAAAGCCTGTTAACTCCCGATAACTCCCTTATAATTCCTGTAGATGCGAAACTTGTATCTTTTTTATTCAATTATTTTTTTAATGAAACTACTATTTGTATTATGAAGAAATTACTTTTAGTTTTAAGTCTTGCTATGGCCACAATGTCCATGCAAGCTCAAGAGAATCAGTTCAGCATGTCGGCTCAGCTTCGCACACGTGCCGAATATCGCAATGGTTCCATCTTCCCTCGTGGTGAGGGTGCCGATTTCACATCCTTCATCAATGACCGTACACGGTTGTCAATTAGTTATGTTCGTGCAAATAACCTCGAATTGAAAATTTCGGGGCAGCAGGTCGGTGTCTGGGGACAGGATCCTCAGGTCAACAAGGACGGACGTTACGATCTGAATGAGGCTTGGGCAAAGTTGAAGCACGGCAACGTGTATGCCCAGATTGGCCGACAGCCGTTGGTTTACGATGACGAGCGCCTCCTCGGCGATCTCGATTGGAATGTGGCGGGCCGTTCACACGATGCCTTCAAGTTGGCGTACGAAAAGAATGCCGACAAGTTGCATCTCATTCTCGCTTTCAACCAGAATGGCGAGAAAGTAAACAGCGGAACCTATTATGCTGATGGAGGACAACCTTACAAGAGTATGCAGACTCTGTGGTACAATCATCAGTTCGCCAAGCCGATGACACTCTCGCTCCTCTTCATGAACCTTGGTCAGGAAGGAGGCGTCTGGGGTGATGCCAAGACGCGTTACATGCAGACGATGGGCTTCCACTTCACTGCTCAGCCAACCAATTGGGACCTTGTAGCTTCATTCTATTATCAGACAGGCAAGACGGCATCCAATCTTGACATATCGGCTCTCATGGCCAGTGTGAAGGCCGGTTACATCATCAACCCGAGATGGAAAGCCACCTTCGGTTTCGACTTCATGGACGGTGAGGATTATGAATGGGCGACCCGATCGTTTTCAGGAGATATCGAAGTGCACAAGGCAGATCCGACAAAGACACGCGCTTTCAATCCACTTTATGGTACCCATCACAAGTTCTATGGCGCCATGGATTATTTCTATGCCTCGAGCTTCATCAACGGATTGGCTCCCGGACTTCAGGACATTCAACTCAGTGTGGATTACAAGGCGACGAAGAACACTGCGATGCAACTGGCTTATCACTACTTCCTGACGGCAAGCGACATTCTCGTCACCGACGGAAAGACCCTCGGTTCAGAAATCGATCTTCAGATCAACATCAACCTGATGAAGAGCGTCACGATGATGATAGGCTACTCCACCATGTTTGGCACCGACACGATGGATGCCGTGAAGGGTGGCGATCATTCGAAGTGGCAGGATTGGGCTTGGATATCTCTCAACATCAATCCGCAGTTCATTTCGCGTTTGTAAAAATCATCAATCTACACATATTACAACATCCCCTTCCTGGTCAGCAGATCCTTTTCTGCTGGCCAGTTTTGTATGTCCATCCTGATTGGCATGGTCATGGCGTCGGCTTTCTCGGCCATCCTTGTTTATGCCACCGAAAGATGAAGAAAGAGACAGCATAAAAGTGCCTTTGTGTTAAATTTACGCATTTTTTGTAAGAAAAAGTTCCAAAGACTTGCTTTTGTCTAAGAAATCCCGTATCTTTGCACAAACAAACGCTAAAAGTTATGGAGAATCACGAAAAACCGAATTTCGGATATGTCTATCCACGTCCCGCAGTCACGACCGATTGTGTCATTTTTGGCTTCGATCTCAACGATGAACTTCTAAAGGTACTCCTCATTGAGCGTGGCATCGAGCCATTCAAGGGACGTTATGCCTTGCCGGGTGGCTTCATTAAAATTCAAGCGAAGACCAATGAGTATGGTCTTGTGGTCGAGGAGACCAACGAAAGTCTGCTCGACTGTGCCAAGCGCGAACTCAAGGAGGAGACGGGTTTCGACGTTCAGAACATTTACGAACTTGGCACATGGAGCACACCAGGTCGTGATCCTCGATGCATCACCATCACCGATGCCTATTATGCCTTGGTGGGCATCCAACCTGTCCGTGGCGGTGACGATGCAGCCGATGCAAAGTGGGTGCCTCTCTATCAGGTGCTCAATGCCATCAAGAATATGCCTGATGACATGCATTTCCTTGCTTTCGACCATGATGAGATAGTTGCTTCAGCTCATATTCGCTTGCAGCAACAGTTGTGTTTCGAGCCATTGGCTTTCAAACTCCTGCCCAAGCGGTTCTCGATGACTACTTTGCAGAAACTCTATGAATCCATCCTCGAAAAGAACTTCGACCGTCGTAACTTCGCCCGCAAGATGCTCGACAGCGGCATCCTTGATGCTTTCCCCACTGAAAGCAGAAGTATCAACTATGAACTGAATCTTGAGAAGTACGAGGAATTCAAGAGGATCGGAAAATTGTCGAACCTTATTTTCTGATGTTTCCTTGTCGGCTTTCTCTATAGAGTATGACAGATTTGCAGCATCCACTTTGACAGAATTAATCCATATTTGTGCATAAACAAAGAAAGTGTGTCATTTTGACGCACTTTTATTTTGGCATATACTTTGCATTAATAATTTATGAAAGGGTAGATTTCCTTGAATTAGGTGGCTCGGAAGTATATTTTATACAATTCTACTCCTAATTGAAGTATTTTGTTTACCTTTTCGTCTTTTTGACATATTATAATGTGGGACGAAAGAACCGCAAACGTTTAACCAAATTTTTTTACTTTATGCACAACACAGGAAAAGAAAAGCAGACAGTTCGTAACACGGATGAGATGGCAGCCAATGGCCTGTCTTTTTCGGAGATCCGCAAAGTGGTTTCTGATCAGATAGGTGGTTATGGTGAATCGGACGGAATGAGCGTCATGAAACTCGTTCAACTTCTCGGCAGCGCCATAACGAGCAAGAAGGAGGAATACAGGCTGTCGTTCGATCGTGAAGAAGAGGACCGCTGGTATATTGATCTTCCCAATTGGCCTTGGAAGAAAGCCAACCTCGAGATGGTCGCTGGAGCCGATAAGCTTCTCGACATCTTGAGCCAGGGAAAGGATCGGGTGACACTTCTGGTGAAGCCATCTTCCAAGCCCATGGATGAGACAGAATTCCAGGAATTGATGCAAGATGGTTGGCTTGAACTGACGCAGACCCAGTCATCATTGACAGGCGGTGCTACTTACACGGCGCGAGGAAACAATATGGAAAGTTTTGTTCGCAGGCATCCTCTCACCGGCGAAGTGTCCCAGCGCACCCTTTGGCTTTGCCCGGTCACCCTCTTCGTCTTCGGTCATTATCCCAAGTATTTCTACGGAAAGGTCGTCGAAGAATAACCACTCGCATTCATCATCCAAGTGGCGGCCATCTATCTATGGCCGCCCCCTTTTCCCCTATTAATAATATCATTTTCCAATAAACAAACACCACTATGTTAGGAGCAATCATTGGCGATATCGCCGGATCAACATTTGAGTTCAATAACACGCACGACTACTACTTCCCGCTCTTCGCCGAAGAGAGCAATTTCACCGACGACAGCATCTGCAGCGTCGCTGTTGCCGAGTGGCTTCTCGACGACCCTAATCTCTCGCACGAGGTTTTGGAACAGAAACTGGTAGAGTTTGCCAAGGACTTTCCTTGCCCGATGGGAGGATATGGTGGAGGCTTCCGCACCTGGCTCTTCCATCCCGAACGCCTCAAGGACTATCGTGGTTTCTATACGGGCGGCGAACGTGTACCCTATAATTCCTGGGGCAACGGATCGGCTATGCGCGTTTCTGCAGTTGGATGGATGTTCGATTCGCTTCGGCAGACTGAGAATGCAGCCGAGATTTCGGCATCCATCACCCACAATCACCCCGAGGGCATCAAGGGTGCGCAAGCCACGGCCGCAGCTATCTTCATGGCGCGGACAGGTAGCACCAAGGAGGAAATACGCAAGTACATCGAAGAGAAATATGGCTATGACCTGCATCGTACCTGCGATGACATTCGTCCGACTTACTATTTCAATGGTAGCTGCCAAGGAACCGTTCCCGAAGCCATCATCGCTTTTCTCGACAGCCATGACTTCGTCGATGCCATCCGTCTGGCCGTTAGCCTGGGTGGCGACAGCGACACGCTTGCCTGCATCACTGGAGGCATAGCTGAGGCCTTCTACAAGGAAATTCCGTCTGACCTTGCCGGTGATGCACTCGACAAGCTGCCACCACGTTTTATCGAGGTCATCGGTCGGCTGCAGGAGAAAGGCCATTACATCAAGACGTTCTAATGGCCAATGCCATCTTATTCAAGCAACACACTTTTTAAATAAATATTACAGTCAAACTTAAAAAACATTTGTTATGGAGAAAAAAGCTAGAATCTACAACCTGATTATCGTTGACGAAAGTGGTTCCATGGGCCACCTTCGCGAATCCACCCTCTCAGGTATCAACGAGACAATTGGAACCATCCGCAATGCACAGAATGAGTTCAAGGACACGCAGGAGCATACCCTGACGCTGGTCACTTTCGACACTGGCAACAAGCCCTATGTGCGGACGATGATTGATAACAAGCCCATCACCGAGGTCAAGGAGTTCTCGGATTATAAGCCCAATGGCTGCACTCCTCTCTACGATGCGATGGGACAGTCGCTGACACGCCTGCACGACCGCATCAAGGATGACCCCGATGCAGCAGCTGTAGTCACGATCCTGACCGATGGATTGGAGAATGCCTCACGCGAATGGAATGCACGATCCTTGCGCACCCTGATTGAGAAACTGAAGGCCGAAGGCTGGTCGTTCTCTTACATGGGTTCGGCACACAATGTGAAGGAGGTGACCGATCTGCTTGCTATCGACAATGTGGTAGAGTTCAGTCATGACGATCGTGGAACCCGCAGCAGCTGGCGGCGTGAGTCGTCGTCGAAGTGCGCCTTCTTCAGGAAGATGAATGACGTTTATAGTTCGCCCATGATGGATGCATCAGAGATTCTGGACCGCAAACGTCAGTTCGCTCGCGAATACTACGGAAACAGGGTAAGTCCAGACCAGATTTCTCATCTTGAAGCTGGCGAAATCTTCGTCTTCGGCAGCAACATCCGGGGATATCACGCAGGTGGAGCTGCTGCAGCTGCAATGGATCACTTCGGTGCCATCTGGGGCCAGGGCGAAGGCTTGCAGGGACAGAGCTATGCTATCCCGACGATGGAAGGCATCGAAAGCCTGGAGAATGCCGTAAATAGGTTTACGCAATTTGCAGCCGAACATCCCGATATGCGCTTCCTCGTGACTCGCATCGGTTGTGGCATCGCCGGCTATACTCCCGACACGATTGCCCCCTTGTTCCGCGACTGCATCAACCTTGAGAACGTCGCCCTTCCCGCCGATTTCTGGAAAGTATTGGGTCTCACGATGTATTAAGAAATGCTTTAAAAAGGCAGCAGGGGAGAGCCTGCTTCGGTTGGCTCTCTCCTGCTGTTTGATTGTTGTACGAATCGAATTCATGATTCGGTTCTTGGTGCTCTTGGCGACATCCTCGTTGCTGTACCCCAGTCGCTCGGCCAGTTCCCTCATCGTCTTGTGGTTGTAGTAGTAACCTTCAAGCAAGGCCCTTTGTCGAGGATTCAGCATCTTGATCGCTCGTTCGATGGCTTTCATCTTGCGTTCCTTCTCCCGTTCGCTCTCTTCGATGAAATCGACCCACGATTGGATCTCCTTCTGAATGCCGTCCAGTCGGTCGGCGGTTAAGTTTTCATCGTCGAGCGATGTCTCCAGGTTTTCATACGTCCGCTTGCGCAGATACTCATGTGCCTTCTTGTCACATACACTCAGCATGTACGCCAACAGTTTGTTCGGCATCTCAGGCAGTGTTCCGTCCGTCAGCTTTTCCAAAAGGAGCAGCCAAGCGTCTTGCAGAATGTCTTTGGCATCGTATTCAGGAATCCTGAAACGTTGCGTCAACATAATCATCACTTTCGATCGAGTTTTCTCCTCCAACTCATTCATGATTTCCAAATACTCTCTCTTCATAATCGCTAAAAGTTTGTCGAATTGCAGCGCGAAGATAGGAAAAATTTTTAAATCCTCCAAATTTTTTCGCGACTTTTTGCATTTTTCGACTCACTTTTTCTCACAAATCACTTTTTTTACTCAAAAACGACGTTGTTTCTGCGTCATTTTTACGCAAAATAATATTCCCTTCCTTCATATTCCCTCATTATCGGCCAAATATCGCTGAATTATCCAATATATTCATAGAAATGTGTTCTCGTTGTAGTAGTGTAAAACTGACGCGGACTTGGTTGATGATGATTTGGTTCTTATTTGGAAGGTTCGACCTTAAGTCGTTTCATTTCCATCATACAGCTGGTGGCCCACCACGAACGCAGGTCGTTCGAATAATCCTGCTCCACCATGAAGTAATGCGTATAGAGGTAATGCTGGCTGTTGGTTGTGTTCCAGCTTACCTCAATCTCCCCTTTCTTCGGGATTGACAGTTCAAAACGGAAATCCACCGTCTTGCCATCGCCTGCCATCACAAGTGGCGTGGTGACCTTCGCGAGTTCGACGATGAACTCTTTGTATTTTTGATTCAGTTCCGGATCATAGCCTTTGCCCAACGTGCCCTTTTCCCCTGTGGCCACCTCCTTGATTGTCTCTTCGAGGAAGGTGGCCTTGTTGCCTAACATCGAACAGGAGAAACTGCGCTGCAACCGTCGGCGGTTGAGCCTCTTCTTGTTGGTCAGCGACTCCTGAAGGGCATTCTGCATCCGCTCGATAGTGCGACGTTCTTCGGCTTCGCGTGCCTCACGTTTCACGCGCTGCATTCTCACGGCTTCGATGATACATTCCTCGACACCTTCACGCGTATAAACTAGTCGCACATTATCGGTGTCGTCACCGTAATGCAGACAGACGTAATCTCTTCCGGCCAGATAGACCCACGCATGATATTGGTATTGGGGTGGGAAGGATTGGCGACGCACTTCCTCGTCGAGCCTTTGCAGCGTTGAGGCCACAAACTCCGTGTCTATCCGATGCTGGTCCGATGCCGCCCAGTCGGTTAGCTGACGGATGAGTGCCTTGCCTTCCGCCAAATAATCTTCGGCCATTGCCTCGTCTTCCTCCAAATAGTTTTGGTATTCCGACATCAGTTGCGCTTCGAGCCTGCCGACGCAGTCTTCGCCGGTAGTTTCGCAGTGCATGTATTCACTTCGCAGGTTGTCAAACTCCGTCACTTTGACTGTCAGTCCCTTTCCCATCTTGTTAATGCTCTTGTTTTCGCTTCTTGTATTATGCTTGTTTTGGGTCGCTTCGCTCAAAATCAAAAGAAAATCATTTACAAAATCTTCTACGGACTATAGGGACTTTAAGGAGAGTGTGGCTCAAAGAGAATAGTCCATTATGTCCGATGAGTCCGTAGATTTTTATCAGATTTTGAGAAATTTTGAGCGAAGCGACCTTATGTTATCATCCGCTTGTGTTTTCAATTTGCCGAAATGGATGCTGCAAAAATAGGAATTATTCTGCATTCTTCCAATTTTTGACCTCAAAATCCAAAAAAGTCACTCGATTTTTTGGATTCTTCCCCGATTTCTTTTATCTTTGTGCCCAGAAAAACACCCAACATCATGATTAACCGACAACTTCTTCATCCCGAAAGCATCGTAGTTATAGGTGGCTCGAACAACGTCCACAAACCGGGCGGAGCCATCGTGCGCAACCTCATTCAAGGTGGATACCAGGGCATCCTCCGCATTGTCAATCCCAAGGAAGACGAGATCCAGGGCATCAAGGCTTTCCACGATGCCAAGGAGATACCGCCCACCGAAATGGCCATCCTCGTTGTTGCAGCTAAGTATTGTCCCGATTACGCCGAATACCTTGCAGCTGAAAAAGGAGTGCGTGCCTTCATCATCATCTCGGCAGGTTTTGGCGAAGAGACAGCCGAAGGCGCCAAACGCGAACAGCGCATCCTCGACACGTGCGAGAAGTACGGCTGTGCGCTCATCGGTCCCAACTGCATCGGTATGATGAACGCCTGGTATCACGGTGTCTTCACCAAGCCAATTCCACAACTCACCGCCAAGGGCGCCGACTTCATCTCGGGCAGTGGTGCTACGGCCGTATTCATTCTCGAGTCGGCGGTCAGCAAGGGATTGCCGTTCTGCTCGGTATGGAGCATCGGCAACGGGAAGCAGATTGGCATCGAGGACGTGCTTCAGTACATGGACGAAAACTTCGATGCCGAACGGGACTCGCACATCAAGTTGCTCTATATCGAGAATATCTCCGACCCCGACAAGTTGCTCTATCATGCAGGCTCGCTCATCCGCAAGGGCTGTCGCATCGCAGCCATCAAGGCAGGAAGCAGCGAGAGTGGTTCACGTGCGGCCAGTTCTCATACGGGAGCCATTGCCAGCAGCGATTCGGCTGTCGAGGCACTCTTCCGCAAAGCTGGTATCGTGCGTTGCTTCTCGCGCGAAGAGCTCACCACAGTGGGTTGCATCTTCACCCTTCCTGCGTTGAACGGAAGGAACTTTGCCATCGTTACCCATGCTGGAGGTCCTGGTGTGATGCTGACCGATGCCTTGTCGAAAGGCGGTCTGCAGGTGCCTCATCTCTCGGGCCCCGACACCGAGGAACTGAAGACGAAGCTCTTTCAGGGTGCTGCCGTGAGCAATCCCATCGACATCCTGGCTACGGGCACACCCGAGCAATTGGGCATCGCCATCGACTATTGCGAAAAACGTTTCGACACCATCGATGCCATCTTCGTCATCTTCGGGTCCCCAGGTCTAGTACAGCTCTATGAGGCTTACGATGTGCTTCACAAGAAGATACTCGAATGCCACAAGCCCATCTTCCCCATCTTGCCGTCGATGAACACCGCAGGTCCCGAGGTGGCCGAATTCCTGGCCAAGGGACATGTCAACTTCTCCGACGAGGTGACGGTGGCCAACTGTCTCGTCCGCGTGATGAACACACCCAAGCCGGCGCCGGCCGAAGTCACACTCTTTGGTGTCGATGTAATTAAGATTCGCGACATCGTGAGCTCCATCAAACAGAGCGGTTATATCTCGCCCGACCTTGTGCGCCAGATATTCAGCTGTGCCGGTATCCCCATGGTGCCCGAGATGGTGAGCGAACGTAAGGAAGATTTGCTTGCCTTCGCCGAGAAGATTGGCTATCCCGTGGTTGCCAAGGTCGTTGGACCCATCCACAAGAGCGATGTGGGAGGTGTGACATTGAATATCCGCGATGCCGAACACCTTGCCTGGGAGTTCGACCACAAAATGAAGATCGAGGGTGCTACCGCCGTGATGGTTCAAAAGATGCTGCGTGGCACCGAGCTATTCATCGGTGCCAAGTACGAGCCGCGTTTCGGCCATGTTGTGCTCTGCGGTTTGGGCGGCATCTTTGTCGAAGTGCTCAAGGATGTGTCCAGTGGTCTCGCTCCCTTGTCGGTTTCCGAAGCCGAATCGATGATCCACAGTCTCCGTGGCTACAAGATTATCAAGGGCACACGTGGACAAAAGGGCATCAACGAGCACAAGTATATGGAGATCATCGTGCGTCTTTCCACTCTGCTTCGTTTCGCTACCGAAATAAAGGAAATGGACATCAACCCGCTCATCGCTGATGACAACGATGTAGTCGCTGTTGATGCCCGTATCCGAATCGAAAAATAAAGTGATCGGGGTGTAGTTTCAAGGATGGACTATGCCTCGTATTCCGTGGGGTCGAAGCCTTCGAGGGCTTCCTTGCGTTCGATGCAGGTGCCGCACTTGCCGCAGTGGCGGTCATGGCCCTTGTAGCAGGAGTAGGTGTGGGCGTAATCGACACCGAGTTCACGACCACGTAGCGCGATGTCGCGTTTGGAAAGTGGAGTGTAGGGGGTGAGGAGCGTCACACCGTTGGTGGTGCCTGCCTCGATGGCGCGGCTCATGGCAACGACGAAGTCGGGACGGCAATCGGGATAGACGAAGTGGTCGCCCGAATGGTTGGCCATGAGCACGTACTGCAAACCCTGGCTTTCGGCGATGCCGGCAGCGATGCTGAGCATGACACCGTTGCGAAAAGGTACGATGGTCGATTTCATGTTCGTCTCGTCATAATGTCCGTCGGGTATCTCCTCGTATCCGTTCTTGAGAAGACTGGAACGGAAGTACTGCTCCATGAAGTCGAATGAGATGACGAGGTGAGGTATGCCGAGTTTATGACACTGCCAGCGGGCACAGGCAATCTCGTGCTCAGCGTGGCGTGAATGATAGTCGAAGGTGAGGGCCAGGGCGATGCGCTCCTGGAATTCGTGGAGCAGCGTCACGCTGTCCATGCCGCCGCTCAGGATAATAATACTGTCTTTCATTTGTTTCTTTTTCCTTAAACTGCGGCAAAATTACGGCTTTTTGAGCATTTTTCCAAGGATTTCAGTTTTTTTTAGAATAAAAATTTGCTTTCTACGGATTTGTTGCGTAAATTTGCCCCCAAAATTGACATATCTACTTAACCCAAATAAATATGAAGAAGACACTCTTGATGGCTTTTGCCATTGTTGCAGCTGTCGCACTGACTGGCTGCAAAAGTAAGAAAACCCTTTCCGAGGCTGCTACCGTTGCATCTCCTACCGAGGAGGTAAAGGAAGTGGAGCCAATCACCTACACCACGCCTACGCGTACCACGACTCGTACCCAGCCTGTTGCCCAGGCCGGTGATCGTCAGGAGAAGGTATCAGTGGTGAACAGTGGTGATGCAGGACTCTTGAAGGACTACAATGTTGTGGTTGGCGCATTCAGCAACAAGGCCAACGCTGATAACTTCAAGGCCAAGATGGTGAGCCGTGGCTACAACGCATTCCTGGTACAGAACGAGGCTGGCCTCTATCGTGTAGTGGCTGGCGGTTATGACACCCGCGCCCAGGCTGTGAGTGTGCGTGACAATATCCGTTCGACCTACGCCAACGATGATCCGGGCACATGTCCAGCCGCATGGTTGCTCATCCCAGCATATTAATACGTTTTTTTCACGTTTATTGAAGCCAGATACTTGGGGCATTGCTCCAAGTGTTTGGCTTTCTGCGCTTATTTAGCTGATACAACGGGACCGATTGCAACACTCATGTTGAAATACTTATTACTCACCTCACTGTTTCTTTGCCTTCTTTTTCCAAGCAGGGCCCAGACCAACTACGAGCAGACCATCTGCTCGCACGGATACACTCCTGGTCAGACACATGACTGGAGCCTTGAGTCGGACATCAATCTGCCCCGGCCTCGCTTGGCCTTTATCAATCTGCACTCCAAATACGGAATCCCCTACACCAGGACTTCCAACTTACGCGATACCATCGAATATTTCGATGCTTTGGGCAATTACTTCATGAAGCGCGCCATCGTCAACGTGCAGGGTGCCACTTCTACCTCATTTCCCAAGCGCAATGTCAAGTTGCAGCTCATCGACGATGACTGGAAGGGCGAAGTCGTGCCCACTGTTGACTTTGACGGGTGGGTAAAACAAGATCATTTCCACCTCAAGGCATTCTATACCGACTGGTTGCGCGGTGTCGGAATCGTAGGCTACCAGCTCTTCGACCAGATGGAACAGAAGATGCCTGCTTCGAGCAATCGCATCTGGAAGCGTGCAGGCGTGGAGGGACACAAGAACGCACGTTGCTACCCCGACGGCTTCCCTTGCATGATGTTCCTCAACGGCGAGTTCTGGGGCATCTGCACCTGGCAGCTTGCCAAGCATCGCCGCAACATGGCACAAGAGAAGTACAATGCCCTCCATATCCATCTGGACGGTAATATGAACGAAACAAACTTCTGGTTCGACAACGTGAAGTGGAGTGCAATCGAGGTGCGCAATCCCAGAGGACTTTACGACATGGATGGCAATGTCTACGATGGAGCCACCGAACTCATCGACAGCAGTTCGCCCTACTATGCGCTGTCCGACGATCCGCAGGACGTGCGCCAGGCCAAACAACGCTCTGCCCAAGTCAAGCAGGCCGTCATCAGCCTCACACGACGAGTGGGAGAGGTGGCCGACTTGAAGCGAAACGGAGCCTCGGCCGAAGAGATTCGCCAAGCCATTGCCCGCCACTTCGATGTAGAGTCGATGGTCAACTACCTCGTGTTCAGCATCGTGACAAGCAATTACGACGGCTTCGCCAAAAACTGGCAATGGCTCACCTACGATGGTGGCGAAACGTGGCACGTGGCACCCTACGACCTCGACTGCACCTTCGGCAACTATCATGAGGGCACTTTCGTCTTCCCTGCTCGATTCTCGTATAGCGACAGCGACTACCGCTTCCAGATTTCGCGGCGTGGCATCGCCACGTGGTTCTGGGATTACTACTTTGACGAAATCCAGGCACGCTACACCGAATTGCGCGACAGCGGTGTCATCAGCCTGAAGAACATCTCGGATCTCATACACGCATGGCACGACCACATCGGCAGCGACCTCTACGACATGGAGTGGACACGCTGGCCCAACGCCCTCTGCATCAGCCAGACTATCACTAATCCCGGATGGACAGTCTCTGATGACTGGACCGACCAATTCAACTATTTGCCCGAGTGGAAAGATGATGTCACTTATCAGCCTGGCGATGTCTGTCGTCTGGCTAGACGTGTCTGGATTGCCTCTTCCGTCACCCAGGGCGTGCGTCCCTATCAGCAACTTGGCTACACCGACAGCCTCGACCGCCTGGATGACTGGATCGATGAACGTATCGCGCTCGAAGACTCCTACTTCAGTTATACTGCCCCTCCCGAAAGTCTCGAACAGGTCTCTCACTCTGATGCGACTCACGCCATCGCTGTCCTTGCCCCCGATGGCACTCCGCGCACCCGTCTCGCTCGTGGCATCAACATCGTGCGCTACGATGACGGATCCTCGCGCATCGTCTATTTACGTTAAATAACTCTATGAAACGCCTTTTTGCCACCCTCGCGGGTCTTCTTGCCGCATCTTTCATGATCGCAGTGTCGCAAAACGTTGTGATCAATGAGATTATGCAGAGCAACGTAAATGGTATCATGTATAAAGGTGATTTCCCCGACTCATGGGTTGAACTCTATAACGACAGCAGGAAGGCAACCAATATACAGGGTTGGCGCATAGGCTTGGAGCGCAATTTCGACACCGCATGGGAGTTCAGCCACTCGATGTTCATCAGTGCTGCCAGTCACCTGTTGGTCTATTGCGACAAGATCGATAATGGCTACCAGCATACCAACTTTCACCTCGATGCCCATGAATGCACCATCTATCTGTGGGATGCCAGTGGCACGATAGCCGATTCGTTGCGTCATTCCCAGCAGCCTGCACCCGGGGTGGCCTACGGACGAACTGAAGATGGCGGCGACCACTGGAACTACGAAGTCACTCCCACACCAGGCACGTCAAACCAGGGCGTCTTCACCCACTTTCTGATGCCTGAACCCAAATTCAGTCTCACGGGCCGGTTGCTCGACTGCCCCGGACAGGAGCTCGTCGTATCTATTCCAGACACTCCCGACCTGCCTGTCGACACACGGCTATATGTCACCACCGATGGCTCGTTCCCAACACATGATTCACCCTGCTACTCACGCGACAATCCTTTCATCATCACTCTCGACAGCACCACAGTTGTGCGCGCACGCCTCCTTTCCTCCCAAGGCCTCACCAATGTGCCCTCCACTCATAGCTACATCCTCCACCCGCGTGCCACTAAGTTGCCGGTCTTCTCGCTCTCGTGCGACAGCCTGCTTCTTTGGGGCGACAGCCTCGGTATGCTGATCGGTTCAGACTACCACTCAAACTGCTACAAGGGCTGGCGTCGCCCCATCCACTTCGAAATGTACGAGCAGGACCAACCCGACCGTGCCATCCTCAACCAGTTGGGCGAAGCCGGCATGCACGGCGCAGGGTCCATGCTCCACAATCAGAAGGCCATGAACCTCTACACCAACAAACGATGGCAGCGAAAACGCTTCGATGCATCACGCTTTTGGCTTCATAAGCCACACATTACTCAAACCAAGACCTTCTGCCTGCGCAACGGCGGCAGCCGCTGTGCCGACTCGCGGTTTGAAGATGCTTTCGTGCAGCTTCTTTTTGCCGAACACATCGACACGCTGGAATACCTCGACTATCGCCCCGTCATCGTCTATATCAATGGACGTTATCGCGGCCTGTACGACCTGCGCGAACGTGCCAACAGCACTTTTGCAGCCAATAACTATGGTATCGACGAGGACGAAGTGACCGAAATCGAGGATATGGACAGCACCGATCCTATCTACAAGCCAGTTCGCGACCTGATATGGAGCGACAACCCAACCTACGAGGCTCTTTGCCAATACTTCGACATGCCTTTGCTGCTCGACTACACGTGCTGCCAGGCTTTCGCCACCAACACGCTCTTCCCTTCGGCCAATGTCTTCATGTGGGTGCATGGCGACACGCTTCGTCCCGACGACCCCGATAGCCGCATTCACCCTGTTCTGAAAGACCTTGATGAATTGGCCTCCACGGCTCCTACTACCAATTGGTACAACTTCATCACCCTGCAAGGCCCTGAGGGCACATGGGGGTCGAACTACAACTGCCGTCGCCTCTATGCAGTTTTATTCGGTTTGAAGGAATTCGAAGACGCATTTCTCGACCGCATGCAGACCTATTTGGGCGACTTCTGCAAGCCCAGTGTCACAGTGCCCATGGCTCAGCGATTACGTACTGAGATAGAAGACGAGATTCCAGCCACCTTTGAAGTGCTCGACGAGGGTGTGACGTACGCAGATTTTGCCGATCGCATCGAACATAAGCTCATCCCTTATCTGGAGCAGCGCCCGTTGATACACTATCAGCATCTGGCTGCCTATTACGGATTAGGAGAAGTTGTGCAAATGAGTGTCAGCACACGATGCAGTGATGACGACGAGCTGAGCAACGAGCAACTTTGCATAAAGGTCAATAACATCCGCCTTACTGAGGGCGATTTCGACGGAGTCCTGTTTTCGAACCGTCCCGTTCGTCTCGACACCGGCAATGACGACCTGGGTTGGCGCATCACACTCATAGATGCCGTAGGCCGTATTCAGACCCTTGAACAGCGTCATTCCTCACTCTCGTTCTGTCTCGTCGACTATGGCACGGGCTTCTCAAGCGTACGCTTCGATCCCATGCCTATTGTTCAAATGGGAATTGAAAGCGTCACGACCGACTATGCGGCACCTCAGCAATGTTATGACCTCGTTGGCCGCCCAACCCGGTCAACATTGAGAGGCCTCGGCATCATACGTGACGCGAATGGAAATACCCGAAAAACATTTTGTCCATGACTCTCCCTCTGCTCCTCCCTCTTGCGGCTACAGCCCTTCAGCTCCATTTGGGTGCACAGTGCATCCAGACGGACATCAGCAGCATCGACAGCCTGACCTTCGATGCAGCTCAGCAGCAGCTCGTCGTATATCGCGCTGAGACCTCTGGCTATTATGTTCCTATTTCCAGCATTGACAGCATCTCTTTTCCCCAACTCCAGTCGTACGTATCCATACGTTTCGGTGCTGACATTGTGTCATCGGTCAATCCCTACTATTTCGACGGACTGACGATTGAGTGCAGCGGAAATAATGTCAAGGTGGTGAGCCATTGTGACTTCGTGACAGATATCATAATCGAAGGACAAGCTTCCGATGCGTCGATTCTCATCGAAGCCGACCAACCCATTCGTCTTCACCTCAATGGTCTGGAGCTCTCCAGCAGCCGACCTTCAATCATCAAACTGGCGAAGGCATCGGCTGCCACCATCCTCATCGAAGGCGAAAACACGCTCAGACATACGGCAAGCGAATTCGATCGTGATTCGCCCGAGGCTGCTATTTTTGCAGCTGGGCAACTCACTCTCTCGGGTTCAGGAGCCCTTACTGTCCTGACAGAAGGAAAGGTCGGGCATTCGCTACATGCCGGTTCTCTCAGTATCGAGGGCGGTTCCTTCACGATTGACAATTGTAGCCGAGGCATCAAGGACATAGGTGTCATCTACTCGCCCATTGCAATTCTGGCTGATGAGACATTCGAAATGAGTCGAGGTCGGTTGTCGATTCATGCCACACGCGAGGCGTGCAAGGGAATCGTATGTCAGGGTCCTGTCACTATCGGCCCATATCAGGATACCTCCCTTGAACTCGATATCCATTGCATCGGTAAGACGCTCTACACCCCTGGCTCCGACGGTCACACTTTGACCGAGGGCTGTCCAGCCATACTGACGACGCGCTCCATCAGCATCCGAGGCGGTATCATCAACATTGAGACAGCCGACAACGCATCGCAGGGCTGTAAGGCCGGTGAGCGCATCGACATCAGTGGCGGGCAGCTCTTCATGCAATGCTACGACGACTGCCTGAACAGCGCCGGACCCATCACCTTAGCAGGTGGCACCACAGTCTGTTACAGCACAGGCGACGATGCCATCGACAGTGATTATGCCCAGCCGGGTGCCATCGTCATCGAAGGAGGCAACCTGTTCGCCTACACGACACAAGGCCCTTCGGAAGAAGCGCTCGACTGCGATGACAACAGTCGTATTCTACTCCGCAGCGGCATCGTCGTCACCTTCGGCGGCGCGCAGCACCCCGAACTGCGCAACCTCGGTTCTAACCAGCAGCCCTATTATTTGGGACCCGCTCTTGATGATTGCCACAGTGGATGTTATTATTCGCTCACAGACCCTCAAGGCAACCCGATCTGTTCTTTCCGCTTCGACCACGACTTCCAAAGCATGCAGTCACTCTTTTCTTCCCCTGGATTCGACCCCGAAAACTGGAGCATCGTCGAATCATCCGAACCGCCTTCATGCTTCTCGGAAAGTGTAGCTGGAAGATTCTTCCTCTATTAGTCGTTAATTATTCGAAAATAATAGGCGCGATTGCACCAAAATTGTTGGAAAAACGGACAAAAATACTCATTTTTGCAATGGAAAAACGGACAAAATCGACCGATTTTATGTTGGAAAAACGGACAAAGCTCTTCTTGGCAAGCCTTGCGCTTGGTGTGCTGACAGCGACGGCCTCGGCTGATGCTCTCGGTTCAAATGAATCGGGGCACCTTGTCATCAACGAGATAATGCAGTCGAATGTAGAGTGCTTGATGGTCGATAATGACTATCCAGATTCGTGGGTGGAACTCTACAACCCCAGCGAAGTGGAAGTGAGTCTTGGAGGTTATTCCATCGGAGAACATGCCGATGGAACGGATGCTTGGCCATTGGAAAATAGTGCGTCGATTCCTGCTTGGGGGCATTTGGTTATCTATTGCGACAAGAAAGCGGAAGGACTGAATACCGATTTCCGATTGGATTCGGGCAAGGGAGAGCTGTATTTGTTTGATGCTGGAGGAAGGATCATTGACCAGCTTATTTATGAGAAGATGCCTGCTCCGAACATTGCGTTCGGTCGCATGAATGATGGGAGTGAAGCTTGGCACTATGAATTGCAGCCAACTCCTGGTACTGCGAATGTAGGACAAGGAACGTCGGACGTTGCACTCGACCCCGTTTTTAGCTTGGAGGGTGGCATCATGTCCAATCCATTCACGCTTATTGTGACTTTACCCGATGAGGATTGTCCAAGTGACGCTTCGATTTATTGGACTACCGATGGTAGCGAACCTGGCATACAATCGGCGCATGCCAAGGAGGTGACTCTCAATATCGATCACTCGATGGTCGTTCGTGCCAAGATTCTTTCTCAGGAGTATCTGCCAGCACGCTCGGTCACTCATTCCTATATCTTTCCCCCCCGTGAATTGAAGATGCCCGTTTTTTCGTTGGCTACTGACAACGATTATCTATATGACGATATAATCGGTATTTTGGCAGGAGCGGAAGATGACCCGAATGCAAACTACATGCAGAGTTGGAGACGGCCGCTCAACGTGGAGTGTTTCGTTTCTGATAGTACTGCCTTGAATCAACTGTGTGAAACTTCTGTTGGCGGTAAGACATCGCGCGTCTATAGGCAGAAATCGTTGAGGCTCTATGCTCACAAACGCTTCGGCACAAAACGTTTCAAATATCCTTTTTGGTTCGAAAAGCCAGATGTAGAAAAGAACTCTTCACTGATGCTTCGCAATGGAGGCTCGCGGAGTTTCGGTTCGAGGACGAACGATGCCTTTGTGCAACAGTTGTTCGGTACCCATGTCACCGACTTGGATTGGCAGGCCTATCGCCCCGTGATTGTGTATATCAATGGGGAATACAAAGGTGTCTTCGAATTGAGGGAACGATCGGACGAACATTATGTCGAAGCAAATTTTGGCATTGATGACAACGATATCTATCAAACTGATAATCTCTTCTACGGAGAGGGTACGTTCGACAATTTGGTTTCGCTCATTTGGGACAAATCACCTTCATTTGAAGCTATTGGCAAATTGATGGACATCAGCGAATTTGTCAATTATCTGATTGCTGAGGCATATTGTGGCAATAGGGACTGGCCGGGGAACAACATCTTCGCATGGGCTCCAAAGTCGGAGGGTGGACGCTGGAGGTGGATTTTGAAAGACTTGGACGAATATAGATTCTATTCGAACGAAAAGAATTTCTTGAACTATATGTTCGTGAAAGGACAGGAGGGCGAGGATGTCAAGAAAAAGGATAATGAGAAGGGACATAAGTTCTTTACAACTTTGTTTTCCTTCGAGCAATTCCGCAGTATGTTCGTCAATCGATTCAGTGCGTATCTTGGCGATTTCCTGAAACCATCGGTTGCCTGCGATATGCTGACCGAAATAAGGAATGAGATTGAAGACGAGATGCGTTATACTTTTGACGCATATTCTTCATCTGGAACCTATAACTGGTATAAATACGAGCAGAATGCGATGTTGGATTATACCAAGGAACGTGCTGCTGCGATGTATCGTAATCTGTCAGAAACATTCTCGTTGGGCAAAGTGGTTCCTGCTGTCATTGAGACGAAAGGTGTGAAGGTCTCGCTCAATGGTGTAATGCTCAAGGCTGGTGATTTCGATGGTGCTTTCTTCCACGACTGGGTCTCGACAGTTGAGTCTGAAGAGATTACAGAAGGTTGGATGTTATCATTGTTGTTGCTTGATGGTACGAAAAAGAACTATCATATCCCATCATCTGCCGTGCATATTGATTTGAGGGATTACCCAGAATGTGATTCGGTATTCTTGAAACCATTCTCCTCTTCAGATAGCTCTATCTACGTTTTCGAACAAGTGCCCGTTGCAGAGGATGTATATTGCTATGACCTTTGTGGACGACGGGTAAGTCATCCTGAAACAAGACAAATTACGATATATAAAAGGAAGAAGATTGTAATAACCGAAACACGATGATAAAATATTATTCTGCCGCTTTGCTTATCGACCTATTCATGTTGACGGCCTGCCATCATCATGTGGAGGAAGTGATTGAACCTCAGCCTGAACCTATCGATAGTTTACCGGTAATAGACTACACCCTCTCGCCCAACTATGGCAAGAGTATCGGTATCTTTGGCGGATCGTTTTGCAACATCGCGGAGTCAGATAGCTGCAAGTTTTATTGGCAGGAGAAGCTACAGCTCAGCCTATTCGGTCATGGCATCAATGGCGCAGGCTACAGCCCCCTTACACAGGAAAATGGAGTCCAGTATGCCGTTGATCGCTGCTGTCGTCGTGATGATCCCCACGATATCTACCTGCTTTGGTCGCCGAGCAATGATTTCTCGAAGGGGCGAGCTTCCATTGGTTCACTCAGCGACTTCACCGAGGCCGATGGTTACGACACGTCGAAGCTGGGTACGATGCTGGGTGGGATGAACTACTGCTATCACACACTAAAACAGAAGAACCCCGATGCCGAGATTCTTCTGTTTACGACGTTGCCAATCTTCAATAAAGGAGCAGCGGGATATGACACGCTCTATTCCGAAGGCATCGGCCTCCGTCATTTCGTTGATGCCCAGATTCAGTGGGCCAAGGCGCACGATGTTCCTTACCTCGACCTCTTCCGTCGTTCGGGCTTCACGCACAGCAACTATAGCCTATACTATCAGAAGGACAAGCTTCACCCGAACGTCGAAGGATACAAGCATCTCGCCAACATCACCTTGCCTTTTCTCGCTTTCCCTCGCTGATTTATTTTGTCACACAGATTTCCACAGATAGGCACAGATATTCGCTACGCGCTCCGAGGGTCGTCCGAATTACTCTACGGAATAGTAATCTCTACGGACTTCTGGGACTTTAGGGACTATTAGCTTGGAGCCACACTGTCCTTTAAGTCCGAAAACACGAAAAGGCCCTAAAATGTTTTTTCTGCGTGATGTCGTTTTGTCACACAGATTTCACTGATTTTCACAGATCATTTCTTTTTTCGTAAATTGCTGACGCGCAAACGATTATCTGTGCTCATCTGTGGCATCTGTGTGACCTTATTCCAAGAAATGTGTGCCCTTGTTCCATGAACTCTGTGAGGTCTTCTCACTCTTCGGAGTTGTCGAGCAGCTGGATGCCATCTTCAAGTAGCGCGATGCGCTGTTGCTTGTAGAGGGCGCCGATGGCTTTCTTGAAGGTCTTCTTCGACATCTGCAGCTCAGAGGCGATGAGCTCGGGCGAAGAGTGGTCGGTGAGCGGCAGGAAGCCTTGACGGCGATGCAGCGCCTTAAGGATAGTTGCCTCGGCTGGATCAATCATCTGGCGATAGCCGATAGGCTGGAGGCTGAGGTCGATCTTGTCATCTTCGCGCACACCTTTGACCCAGGCGCGCAGACGTTCGCCGATGTGTATCTCCTGGAAGATCTGGTTCTGATAGAGGAGACCGACATGCTGGTTGTTGATGATGACCTTATAGCCAAGCGGGGTGCGTTGCCAAACGAGGGCTTCGACCTCCTGTCCTTCTTCGTAGGCGGGTGGCACGTTGCCCAGGTGCTTGCCGACCTTGGCGGTGCCGACTATGCGGCCCGATAGCTGGTCTATATAAATATATATAATGTATCGATGGCCTTCCTCCATCTTCTGTGCTTGTTCGCGATGGGGGATGAGCAGTTCTTTCGAGGTGCCCCAGTCGGCGAACGCACCGACCTGATTGACGCTGTTGATTTTCAAATAGGCAAATTGCCCCACGGTGGCGTAGGGATGTTCGTTGGTGGCGATGAGTCGTGCCTCGGCATCCTGATAGACGAAGACCTTCAGTTCATCGCCCACTTTGGCTCCTTCGGGCACGTAGCGCTTCGGCATGAGTATTTCGAGTCCGTCCCCTCCATCGAGGTATAGGCCGAAGTCAACCATCTTCGCCACCTTCAGCGTATTGTATTGTCCTAATTGTGCCATTTCCTTGTTCTGTTTTAGTGTTTGTTATTGTTATTGTTTTGAATCTCCCACCAATAGAAGAACGCTTCTGGATGTGTCTTCTTCAGTTTGTTTAGCTTTGTCGGCAATGGTTGGTGTAACACTGCCGAAGTCAACTCGCTAAACTTTTCAGGAGAATAATGGTTTACTTTATTTATGCCATTTTCAATAAGATTGCATAAATATGCTACTTTAGATGCATTGATGATGGCGGAGTCGAGCGTGTATCTTTCGCTATGTATAAAGTTCCCAATGCGACTGATTCCATCTTGAAGAAGTTTGAATTCTTCAGGATTCTGCGATCCTCTCATACAGATACAAAGTGCAGTCTGGAATATGTCATCAAGTACGGAATGTATATCATTTGATTGTCTATGCCTGTATTGGAGTTCAATCGTAGCGAATTGAATGAATGTTTGTCGGGTAACGGAAAGATTGCCAGTGATGTCGAACAATGAAGCAACATCAAAGAGTTGTTTGATAATCTCCATGGTGCATATTCTTTCTCCTTTGAAGAAAGGAATACCAGTGGTGTGTGGAGCAAAAGCGGTCAATTTATCACCCAATAAATCTTCGTGACTGGGTAGATTAACAAAGACAAGAGGCTCCTCGGTAAGTAGAAGAGGACTCTGGATGGGAAGTGATACTATGCTCGAATAGTATGTGTCCTCAAAGAGTACATCAAGTAGGATTATGTCTTGTCCTCTTTTGCCAGGATAACTTATCTCGTAATAGAATTTGGCATGTTGCTTAGGGACATCTGTGCGTGTAACGCGTTCAATCATTTCCACCCTCTCAAAGCCATACTCTTCTGCATATTGTTTTAGATAGGGCTCAATATTTGTGCCAGGAGGGCAAATGATATCAATGTCTATGGACAGTCGTTTGCTGGTATTCAGATGGAGCATAAGCGAACTTCCTCCCTTGAATAGGAAAGGACACCCAGAGCGAGCAAGTGCTTCAAGTAGGGAAAATGCTCTGATGGTTTTTTCAACCAAAGTAGAGTCATGGATCCTCATGCGGTGTGCAGATTCGGTAATCCATTCTAAGGTTCTACTCTTTGGATTTATCATGATTTATGGCATTAACGATCTGTTCTACGGTTTCCTTTCGGTTACGGCGTGAAGCGTATCTTAATAGTTTCCTCATGTTGAAATTATTACGTTCAAGCACAGATTCAAAGATGTTGTAGATTTCCGATCCACTGGCAAAATGAAGTTCGTTATCATTGATGGCATCCACAAGGATTTTCTCTATTCGAGGAACAGTGCAACCCTCAACTTCGGTCAAAGGAGATTGCCCGATTAATTGACGTACTACGATTGCTTTTGACCCTGAAAGATAACGCTCACAGTCCAAAGCAGATGGAGTAAGAAATACCTCTCGATTATGGTCTAAGCTTTGTAAAGCGTGAAAGACCGGTTCCATGCCGTCGCGCTCTACATCAACAAGTGTATAACCTATATTTGGAACATGCAGCATGAATGAAGATAATACCTTTGGACTCCAGATGCATATAGAAAGAAATGGAAATTGTTGCCTCAATTGCTTAAAGATATCCTTTTCCCATTCAGTAGGAAGATAAATGAATTCGGGAAGAGTACTTTCGGTTAGGCAATACTCTCCATGTCCAATGCGTCGAAGGGTACCCGAAGCAAGAAGTCGCATGATTTGGTTGTCAACAGTTCTTGCGCTGATGTCTGGCAAGCGGTTGGCAATATCATGGAGAAGACCCTTTCGTGTGAAAGTCCCCCCTTGCATTGTAGCATAGTTCAATATGGCTTCTGTTGTTGTCATAGTCTTGAAAACGCTGCAAAAATACATCATTTTTGTCAAATCTCCAAATTATTTGACAAAAATGATGTATTTTTATTGGCGCTTTATCAAAAGGAATGTCAATTGAGAATCTCTTTATTGCATTTTAAGAGATTATTACCTTATAGTTATTCTTTATTGACGATGAGTTTGTCGCCCTGGAGCTCGGGGACGACACCGAAGATGCTTTTGCGGAGGCAGTAGTTGATGTCGGCGCGGAAGCCGTGCTGGATGAGGCGGCGGGCATGCTCGCTCTGCATCAGGATGTTCGAGAAGTCGCGATTAGCCTGATGCCAGAGGGCGACGGCCATGCGTGCGCCATCGCTGGCAGCTTCTACACCATCTTCAGCGAGCAGCGTGCTGGTGAGGGCACCTGCGAAGAGCGAGTCTTCGAGGCAGATGCGTCCGTTGGCGCCCGAGCAGACGATGAGCACATCCTTGCCCAATGAGAGAATGCGGTCCGTCAGGGCGCGCAGGTTGACGAACGCACCGATGAGGAGCTGGTAACAGTCGGCGGCTCCTTTGATGGCCTTGGTGCCGTTGGTGGTCATGAAGACGATGGCCTTGCCGTTGACCTTATCGACCGAATATTCGGAAGGGGAATTGCCGAAGTCGGCGAACGAACAGCGCTCGGTAGCCTGTTCGGCGCCCACCAGATGCCCGAGCGACTTGTAGGCAAGCGCTTCCTGTTCGGTGGCCACGGGGATGATGTAGGTGGCTCCGTTGGCAAAGGCCGTACAGATGGTAGTGGTGGCACGGAACACGTCCGTCACCACCACGACACTGTCACGATGCTCGTAGAGATGGATTAGGCTTGGAGAGAAACAGATCTCGATTTGCATTGTTTATCTTACAGATTTGCATCAATCAGTTTCTGGAGGTCAGCTTTGGCAGCGAGACCGACCTTCTTGCCTACCACTTCGCCATTCTTGATGAGGATGACAACGGGAATGTTACGGATACCGAACTTGGCGGTGAGGTCTTCGCCTTCATCCACATTGTACTTGCAGATTTCAGCCTTGTCTTCATACTCTTCGGCGAGCTGCTCGATGATAGGAGAGAGACGCTGACAGGGGCCGCACCATGGTGCCCAGAAGTCAATGACTACGAGTTTGTCACTTGCCAGGATTTCGTTGGCATTTTGATCTGTGATTTGCTTTGCCATAATGTTTTATATTAATTGTTAGTGATACTTCTTAAAAAAACTGACGCCCATCTCACGACAGTCGTCAGCCCTTTCTCTCATTTTATGAAGTTTTGTGGAATTACTCACGATGCAAAGATAGGGCGTTTTTTGTAATGTTCCAAACATTTCATCCAAAAAGTCTCTTTTTTTAAGGTTTTTTTACAAATGGAGCCCTATTTGAGCCTTATTTGCTGATATTTGATGCCTTGACGACGCCATGTATAGATGGCATGAAGCGTATTGTCGCTTCCAAGGATTAGGGAAGGATAGCTGTATTGGCTGATGGGCGACGATTCGAGGGTGAGACGATGCGTCCACGTAATACCATCAGTACTGGTGGCTATGCAAGTGGGATTGCGCAGCGGTTTGTCGGGGCCGGGAACGAGCGAGAAGGGATTATAAACGAGGGCGAAGGTGCCGTCGGGCAGTGTCACGGCATCGATGCCCGAGTTGTTATTGGGCACGTCGTCGAGCAGTTGCATAGGTCCCCAGGTGAGTCCGCCATCTTCGCTGAACGCGGTGGCAATGCGGGCCAGATGGCTCTCGGTATCCTTGGGACGATGGGTACGGCAGAGCATCTGTATGCGTCCGTCCTTATGGACAAGCAATGCGGGCTGGATGGTGCCGATTTTCGGTTCTTCGGGCACAGGGCCATAGAGCGCCCAGGTGTGGCCGTCGTCTTCGCTCATTTCGATGTAGCTTCGCCATTGTCCCGACTTTTCCTTCGAGGCTGTGCCCGTCTCCTTGCTCGAAGGCGAGAGGATGCGTGCCTTTTGGAGTACCGTACCGTTGGCGCAACGGAAGCCCTTGGGCAGATAGATGGGCTGGTTCTTGATGGCGCCGAGCAGGCTGTCGCTCGATTGTACGGGCGAAAGCTGCGGGCTGGGTACGGGGTTAGAGGCTACGACGAGCTCCTGACGCGGGTCGCTCCACGTATATCCGTTGTCGGACGACCGCATCATGTAGCCCGTCCAGTCGCGCACGTTCTTGCCGATCTTGTAGAAGAGCAGGAGGTCGCCGCCCGGGATCTGGAAGAGCACGGGGTTGTAGCACGCCTTGCGGTTCACGTTGTCCTCGATGGGCGTGGTGAGTGTGCTGTCGATTTCGGTGCCGTAAGCCTTGGCTCCTTGGCGCAGGTCTCCGTTGGCGACGAGCTGGAGGGGTTCCCACTGGTCGCTGCCCTTCGGTTTGCGCGACGTATAGATGCAGACGTCGGGCGCTCCTTCGCGCGCTCCGAGGAAGAAGGTGCAAAGAAGGTCGCCATTGCGCAATTCGGCGATGGAGGCACTGTGGCACGAAGGATGGGCGGCGTTCTGGAAGTCATAGACGAACTGGTCGCAGACGATGCCCTGTCGGTCGCGGCTGAGGCTGTCGGCATATTGTCGCTCGTAGGCTCCACCTTTATAATAATCGCGCACGGGAAGGGAGGGATCGAGGTCAAAGACAAGATGATGTGTGCCGGAGCCAAGGGTGAGGGTTTGAGGGGTTTGAGGGGTTTGAGGGGTTTGAGCGGTTTGAGGGGTTTGAGGGGTTTGAGATGTTTGAGCGGTTTGAGATGTAGTGGGCAAGTAGCCTTTCGAACCTCTCGAACCTTTCAAACCTTTCAAACCAACCGCATTATAAGGCGGTTTTACCCAGCCCCTTGCATTGCAAGGTATGGTGATATCCCAGATGAGCTGGCGGTCGGTCTTCTGCCAATGACTGGAAGCAAGGCCGTAGGGCGTCTTATAGCTGGCGGAAGCTTCGTTGAGTTCCTCGACCTCGAAGTTTGGCGCAAAGGAGATGGTCGAGAAACCTGGAGCAGCTGCCTTGATGCCGCCCACGTTTTCCATGCACCACGGAATGAGGTCGCCGAGCAGCATGATGTGGTTGCCCGAGTTCATGCGGGGATTGGCGGTGTCGCCGTTCCAAAGCTCCCAGATGGTGGTGGCTCCATGCATGGCCATATAGCCCCAGCTGGGATAACTCTTCACGGTGGCGAGCATCCAGGCAAGGTCCTGACGACCCATGTCGGCCAATCCGCGCAGGAGCCACGACATACCGATGACGCCGCATTGGATGTGTCCGTCGATGCCGCGCAGTTCAGGTGTGTCGCCAGGCAGCAGCAGATGCTTGCGCATGATCCAACGCTCAACGGTGGCCGCATGTTCGTCGGGAACGATACCAAAGGCCCAGGGCAGGAGGTTGGCCGTGACGCTGTTGTTGCTGTAGAAGACCGAATCGGGGTAGAGGATGTGGTTGCCCGGTCCCGTCATCGAGCTGGGTGTGCGTCCTGCCTTAGCGTCGTCAGTGCTTGTCTTGACGTTGAGGAACTCGCCATTGATGGCATCGCGTAGCGACGTGCGGCAAGCGTGGTACTCGGCCTTGTCGGCTTCGAGCAGCTCGACGGTGAGACCTTCGCGGTTGAGGGCAAGGCGTTCGGCGGTGGAGCAGTTCTGCAGCTTCTGGATGAGGATGTCGTCGAACTTCATCATGTCCTGGAAGATACGGTAGAGGTAACACGAGCCGATGAGCACGCCATCGGTCACGCGGTTGGGATCTTGGCTATGGATGAGTTCGGGTGCTTCGGGTGGACAGCACCAGTCGGCATACTTGTCGGCCTTCACGACACCCGTCGTGGGGTCGCGATGATTCTCCCAGAAGTGCATCACCCAGCGACGCATGGCGGGATAGTGGCGACGGATGGCCTCGATGTCACCAAACTGCGTGTAGAGCATGTCGGCACCGAAGATGAACACCGAAGGCCAGGTGATATCGTCGTTGTAGTAGTTCCAGAATGCGGGAGAGACGCCGGGCAAAGTGCCATCGGGACGCTGCGAATCCTCGAGGTCCTGCATCCACTTGAGGTAGAGCGCATGATTGTCCATCAAGTAACTCTCGCCCCAGCAACCCATCGAATGATCGCCCACCCAGGGCTGTCGTTCGTCGCGCTGCGGACAATCGACGGGCATGCCCTTGTAGTTGGAGCGAACGCCCCAGAACGCATTTCGCACCACGCGGTTGAGAACGGGGTTGGGAGTCTCGAAGGTATAGAGGGTTTCCATCGGGTCGCCAACGACTTCGCCAACGAAGGGGTTTGAAGGGTTCGAGGGGTTAAGAAGGGTTAAGAGGGGAGAAGTATGGCCGTTTCTTGGTTTGATGCGTTTCTTGACCGTATAGTCGGGATTGGCATTCCGTAGAACCTCCACCTCGGCGAAACGGAAGCCGTGATAGGTGAAACGCGGGGCCCATGTCTCGTCTTCATCTTCATTGCCGCTGGCGATGTAGTAGTCGGTGACGAGGGCATTGCGCAGGTTTTCGACATAGAGACGCGACGTGTCGGTGAGACAATAGCCGGGGCCATTGCTGTTCCACGATTCTTCTTCGGTCCATGGGGCACCGATGGGCGCTTCGAGCTTTTCGGCAAAGCGCAGACGCAGGGTGTCGCCCTTATTGAGTTCCATGAGTCCGACGGGCACGCGCATCCATCCGGCGAAGTTCTGTCCGAAGTCGATGAGTATGCGGTTGTCTTCGGCGATGCGTATGTCGTGTGGCGTAAGCAGTTCCTGCACAACCATCGGGGGCGTGGTGTTGCCGCGCAGTTTGCCGATAGGGAGAGCACTTCGGTCGGGTTGGCTCCACTGGCTGTCGTCGAAGTCGGCGAGCGTCCAATTCTTGAACTCCTTATTCGCGTCGTAGATCTCGCCGTCGTACTCGTTCGACGAGCGGATGGGGCCATCGGCGGTGATGCGCCAATTCTTCTCGTTGGTGGCAATGACATCCGAAGTGCCGTCGGTGTATTCGATGATGAGGTTGGCGCGTAGGGTAGGATAGCCGAAGTTGGCAATCTTATAGAGCTTCTTCTTCTGCTGCATCGTGTAGTATCGGCCGTTGGAGACGGTGACGGCGAGGCAGTGGGAGATGTTTGAGGGGTTTGAGGAGTTTGAGGGGAGTAAATAAGGGGTGACGTCGAAGCTGTTGTAGATGATGGAGCGACGATAGTCGGTGGGCGCAGGCATGAGTACCTGCTGGCCCAAATGATTCTTCGAGTCAGGCGCGTCGCCCACACGCTTGCCATTGACATAGGCTTCGTAGAGGCCGAGGCCGGCGATGTGGAGGGTGGCGTGTAGCACTTTCTTATCCTTTGTAGCGAAGGTGGTGCGGTAGTAGCGTGCCGAAAGCTGGGAGTGTTCGTCCTCGACATCCCAAGGCATGGCGTAGTCAAGGCCGATCCAATTGCCGCGCCAGTTGCCGTCGTTGAGCAATCCTGCGCCCCATGATGAGACATCCGACCAGTGGCTTTGTTCGTTGACGGTCTTTTCTCCCTTGCTGCGTTCGCAGTTGACCTGCACCTTCCAATAAGCGCGTTGGTTGGGCTTCAATAGTGTGCCAAGGTAATCAATCCACAGGCTCTGCGGACTTGCCACAGTGGCATCCCACAGGTCACCTTGGCCTTTGGATAGCAGTTCGGGCGAAGAAGCTACGAGGATGTGGTAACTGGTTTGCACAACATCCTGTTCCCCTGCATCGGCCACGATTTGCCAGCCGAGACGCGGTGTCTCGACATCCAATCCGAGAGGCTGGTCCTTGCGACCTTCAACGCTGAGGTTGGTGACATGGATGGCTGCTTGCGCTTGGAGCGACAGCAGGGCGACGAGCAGGAGTGTTAAGGAGTTTTTCATAATGTGTGTACTATGTGATAGTGTTGGGCTGGTTCAAAAACCATTTCGCGGGGCAAAGATACGAAGAAAAGTTGAGATAACAAAGCGTTTATCATGTATTATTCGTTTTTTTATCACGAATTATCGAAATTTATACGAGTGATGATGCAAGGTTTTCCGATTATTTACGTTTATAATGCAGAAATGTAAAACATCAACGATTATGAAGAAGCTTTTTTATGGTATGGCAGCGATGGCTGCATGCAGCATGATGCTGCTTTCGTGCTCTTCGGACGAAGAAGGCGGCAGCGAAGAGAAGAGAATTGTCAACATGGTGGCTGATCAGAAACCCCTTCAACTGACCGAGGAGCAGCGCGTGTTTGCCAACGACAACAACGGCTTCACCCTGAATTTCCTAAAGAAGGTGAACGAGACCGACCATTCGGGCCGAAGCTTCATCTATTCGCCCCTCAGCATCACCTACGTGCTTGGCATGGTGAACGATGCAGCAACGGGCAATACCGAGAAGGAACTCGAAGAGACCCTTGGCTTCCATGAGGGCGGCATCCAGGCCGTGAACGACTATTGCAAGAACCTGATTGACAACCTCCCGAAGGCCGATGAGGATGTGGAGCTGGACATCGCCAACGCCATCTTCCTCAACAAGGACTATACGCTGAAGCCTCAGTTTGAGGAGGACATGGCGTATTACTACGACGCGAAGGCCGAAGCCCTCGACTTTTCTTCGTCGAAGACTCTCAGCCACATCAATGACTGGTGCAAAAAACAGACGAAAGGAATGATTCCGTCTATACTGGACGAAGTGAACCCCGAAATGGTGTCTTATTTGCTCAATGCTATTTATTTCAAGGCCGACTGGACCAATAAGTTCGACCCAAAGAACACGAAGAACGAGAAATTCGAGACCGGCAAGGGCAGCACCGAAATGCCAATGATGCGTCAGGATGTCTATATCAGCTATGTCAAGAACGAGACCTACTCGGCTGTCAAGATTCCATACGGGAACAGCCTTTGGAACATGGTGGTGATGCTGCCCGAAGAAGGAAAGACCACAGACGACATCGTTAATCGTCTGGCTGAAAATGGCTTCTCGGACGTTGAGGATTACCGCAGTTCGGGTGATGGTGTTTTCAAGACTTACGAAGTGGATCTGAAGTTGCCGCGTTTCGAAACCTCATCCGATACCAAAGATCTGGAAGGCGGTCTGATCTCACTGTTGCAACAGATGGGTATCCGTCAGGCCTTCGACAAGGAATTTGCCGAGATTCCGAATATGTGCAACAAGCTTGTCTATATCGAGATGATGCGCCAGAAAGCCAAAATCAAAGTGAATGAGGAAGGCTCGGAGGCTGCGGCGGTTACGGTAGCAGGAATGGCAGAGTTGACAAGCGCCGGCCCAAGTGAAGAGGAAGTGATTCCCAAGGCAACGTTCCATGCCAATCGTCCGTTCGTCTATGTGATTCGCGAAATGTCGTCCGGCGTTATCCTATTTGTCGGTAAATACACAGGAAAGTCTTGATAAAATGGAAATAGAGCGTCTGCGAACGTAGGCGCTCTATTTCTGTCGTAGATGGAGCATCTACGGACGTTGACGCTCCAACTTCGTTCGGAAATGGAGCATCTACGGACGTTGACGCTCCAACTTCGTTCAGAAATGGAACATCTGCGGACGTTGACGCTCCAACTTCTTTCGGAAATGGAACGCCTACGGACGTTGACGCTCCAACTTCGTTCGGAAATGGAGCATCTACGGACGTTGACGCTCCAACTTCGTTCGTAAATGGAACATCTACGGACGTTGACGCTCCAACTTCGTTTGTAAATGGAGCATCTACGGACGTTGACGCTCCAACTTCGATTGGAAATGGAACATCTACGGACGTTGACGTTCCAACTTCGATTGGAAATGGAACATCTACGGACGTTGACGTTCTATTTAGGATTTATAGGGATTTTTAGAGTTTCCAGACAAGTTTTCCCAAGGTTGAACGGTTGGCAACGCGCTTTCCATCGACGAGAAGCGTGAGGCCTTGGCCTTGTCCATAGCGCAGACCCGTCTCGTCCCAAAGGATGGTGAGGACATGCTCGTGATAGACGACGTTATCGAGGCAGAACCAGCTCCATTGACCTGCTGGAACGAGCGGGTTGATGGAGATTTCGTTTTGGAGCGAAGGACGCAGGCCGACGAGGCCCGAGATGATGAGATCGTTGTAGGTCGAATGGTTGTAGTAGCGCGAACGCTCGGCATCGCCCCAGAGCCAGGCTCCCGTTTGTTCGTCGAGGTATTCGCCCACGTAAGGATGACCACGATGATGCATCGATTCGGTGTAGAGCTTCAGGTGTTGATAGAACAACGTGTCGGGCAGGAGGGCGGCCGTCTGCGGATAGTCGTTCATCACATTGGCCAAGGCGGTGAGCGTCTGGCTGGTGGCGAAGGGCCAGATGGCGCCATCCCATTCGCAGGTGGGACGGCCCGTCCAGGCATGGCGGAAAAGCGGGTGACGACGCTCGGCAGTGGTCATACCGTAGGGAGCAAGGAAACCATCGGGGTCGGTGAGCTGGAGCCATGCGGGCGCATATTTCTCGGCATCGTCATCAGCCAGGCCGGTGTACCAGGGCAGATAGCCGATGAGTTCGCGCACCTGGCAGAGCGAGTCAAACTTGTCGCGGGTGCAGAAGAACTGCAGACCATCGTCCCAAAGCTTCTCATTGACCAACCGCTTGAGGTGTGCGGCGCGTTCAGCGAAGTTTAGTTGGGAGCCAAGCTTTGCTCCCTCAGGGAACACCTCGGCCAAGGTCGCGAAGTTGCCGTACATGTAGCTGTTGATGGTGGGGCGGCGGTTCTGGTGGAACATGAGTTTGTTCGCACTGTAGCGGCCACCGCTGATGCTTTCCTCCATGCCATCCTGTACGTCACCCTGCCAGTAGAGGCTATCGCCAGCAGCGAAAGGCTTGGTGACACCCTCTTCATCCTTGCCCAAACGGGCATCCTTGGCCACATTGCACCACAGATGGTTTTCGTCCCACCACTGCATGTCTTCGACGAAGTCTTCCCTGAGGTCGCGCAACCATTCGGTAGTGCCGATGACCTTGGCATCCTGCATGAGGGCGAAGGGAACGAGGTCGGAAAACTTGTGGAACTTCTCCATCGGTTTGCCGTCGTTGCCGCGTAGCCAGTTGTATGCCTCGTCGATGGCATAGAGGTTGTTGTGGAGCCAGCGTGCCTCCATGATGTGGTGGCTCACGGCACAGGCGATGAGGTTGTAGTTGTCGGCGTAGCTGCGTTCGACGAGGAATTCGGTCTGCGCATGACCCAGATCGGTTTGGATGATGTGTTTGCGCAACGTCCACCAACGGAAGTAGTACATCTCCTCCATCTCGCGGTCGGGACATTCGAAGAGAGGAATCTCGCGTTCCATCCACTCGGCGGCCTCGCTGTTAGGGATGAGTTGGACGATGTTCTCGTCCTCCATCGTGTTGAAATAATCGACATAGTGGCTGTAGTTGCTCCACTTGAGCAGGGCTGGGAGAACCTGCGGCCCCGTGATGAGGTCTTGTGCGATATGTGGGGCGATGACGGCCTTGAGGTCACGGTCGGCTGTGGTGACGTTCGCGATGGCGAAGCTGGCCTTGGGATCCATTGCCTCGGCATCGGGGAGGTCTTCGTATTCCGTGCGGTCGGCCTTCGTGTCGGGTGTGAGGTCGATGCGACGCGGACCTGTGCGAAAGGTGAGACGCTCAATCTGCGAGATGGGAGCGTAGAGGATGGAGCGCTTATGGGAAGGGTTTGAGGGGTTTGAAGGGTTTGAAGGGTTTGAAGGGTTCGAGGGGTTTGAGGGGTTTGAGGGGTTTGAGGAGTTTGAGATATGCACCTCAATCATACGGGTATTGAGATTCACGTCGGCTGTGACGTGGTAAGTTGTTCCGGGCTCATACTGTTTGAGCACGGTGGTGTAGCGAGCACCGGTCTTGATGGTGACCTGACCATCCGGCTGCCAGCAGAGGCGGGAGCAGGGATTGCCTTGGGCGTCGCAGAACTCGATCTGCAGTTCGCCGTGGTTGTTTTGCGATGGGGTGATGTCGAAGTTGGCGAAGAGATGACGCACGGCGGGGAAGAGGCGGTCGGCCTTGGCGTAGTCGAACGGATCGGCATCCGACAATACCAGTTGCGCCTTCGGACGGCCCATCGAAAGCTCGTCCTTCAACGAGATGGGAGCGAGGACGGGGCTGTAGAGGTTCCATTCGGTGAGGTCGGCCAACGTCTTGGCCTTGGCAATCTCGTCGCGGCGACTGTGGCTTGTGGCACGGGTGCGTACGGGCACGGGGATGTGAGCCACCCACATATCCTCCTTGTTGACGCTATAGGTTACCCAGAGGTCGGAGTCGCAGGGCACGCCGTTGCCGGCCAGCGGATGGCTATCCCAATGCTTGCCGTCGGCAGCACGGTGTCCGGCGAAGGCGGGAAGGATACCGCGTACATACTGCGGACCATTCGACTTGTAGTTGCCGCCGTAGCGCATTTGGGAAATATCGCCATGCACGAGGTTCAGAGTCTGGTAGTCGAGTCCGTCGGCAGAAAGGCTGATAGCCAGCGGCCAGCGGAATTCCGAGGGGTTATATACCGTGGCATACATACCGTCGGTGAGGCGTTGTCCCCAGATCTTGGCATTCGAGTTGACGAAGCCCGGAGCGCGGTGAACTAGCGTGTCCCACGTCACGCCGCCGTCCTCCGAGTGACTGGTGAGTGCGTGCTTCCATAAAGAGACGATGGTCTCGCCGTCGGGCAGGGTGTAGTAGTTGAATGCCTTGTATTCGTTGGTGAGCGGGAGGTGCGGATCCTGTCGGTCGCATTCCTCGACGAACTGCATCCAGTAGAGGGGCGACGTGAGAATTTCCTCGACGGCCTTGCGGAACTTCTTGTCCTTCGCCTTCGTGTAGAAGGGGAAATTGGTGTTCGAAGCGTCCCAGCCGTGGTTGTAGTAGAAGAAATATACGGGGCCCAGCGAGCCGTCGGGCATGACTTCGCGCACCACGCGGCCGATGCCGTCACCATCGTTGGGATCGTCCTTCTTGTGCAGACAGATGCCGTAGTGGCCGATAGCCAGCAGACGCGAGCCCGTTTCGGCCGACGATACATACCAACCTACGCGTTGGTGCATGACGGCCTTGAGTCCCTCGCGGCGGAACTGGTTGGGGAATTGCTCCATCGTGCTCACCTTGTGGAGCGAGCCATCGGGGTTATAGACCTTGCGCTTGCCGTCCATGATGTCAGCAGGCAGCGTGTATTCGGGGAAGAGGATCTCAGGAGCAGTCCATTGGTAGCCATCCTCGGAACTTTGCATCCACGTGATGCCCGAGGGGATATGTTCGCCCAGCGGGTCGCTGAGGAAGTGCATCCAGAACTTTCCCTGCCAATAGACCATCATGGGCTGGTGGTTGTAGGTCCAGCCTTTCGAGTCCTCGGCAGGATAGAGCACCTCTTCCTTGGCAGGGCAGACGGTGGTGCCCAGCGGCGCTTCGAGACCACGGCTGCGCGAAGTGCGCATCGTCTGAATGTTGTGCACACCGATAGCAGGCGCCAATCCTCCATCAAGCAGATAGGGATTGCTGAGCGTCGTGCCGGTGTAGTGTATCTCCTGGGCAGAGGAGGGGACGAGACAAGCGAAGAACAGAAACAGGATTGTTAGAACGGATGCTTTCATTGTGTGTGGATTGAGGTTTCGATTCAGTACGCAAAAATAACGCAATACATTGAGAATTCCTATTTTTCGATTGTATTTTTGCAGTTTTGTCTGTAATATGACCGAATATCGAAACATTTGGCAAATCGACCATTCGATTTTTGCACGAAAATTAGCATTATTCGTGCAAATGTGTTATATTTGCAGCGTCCATTTCGACAAATCGAAAACAAAAGCGGAATATAACAAGGAAAGGAGGTGAAAATGGATTTGAGACGTGGGCTTCAATAGCCCGTCTCACAATCCGGAAAATTGTCGCCTCAATGGTGACATAAAATTGCTATCGCATAAAATCCATCCGGCCCCTTTTACGCTTAATTTGTAGCACAATCGGGACGAGCTTTATTTTATGCACGCAGTGCAATTTTATGTGACCTATTGGAGGTCACAATTTTCCGGCAGAGTCTCGGCTATTGAAGCCGGAGACGAGGCCATTTTCACCAAAATATCAATGAAAGCATTTGTTGTTATATAGAAGCGTCCATTTCGATAGTCGAAAACAGAAGCGGAATATAACAAGCAAAGGAGGTAAAATTGCTATCGCATAAAATCCATCCGGCCCCTTTTACGCGGACGGCATCGTCTCAGTGAGGAACAAGATGAAGATCACATCAATTCAATTTGCCGCCACTTTTCCAAGTGGACTCAAAAATGTTTTTAATCTTTCAGTGTAGTAATCGGAACAATATAGATTCCATCCTCTCGTTGATATGCATATTCGCCAACAGCGGTCAGAATCATGAGGAACGAGGGTTTCTTCATTTTGGTGGTATCCAATTTGCCGGTCAATTCAGTTAGTGTTTTTATTCCTTCATGAATCAAATCGTCTCCGCCGAGTTTGATTTCTATCAGACCATATTCACCATTGCGAAGATGAACAACAGCATCGCACTCAAGATTATTCTTGTCGCGATAGTGAAATACTTTCCCATTCAACGCTTCGGCATATACGCGAAGGTCTCGCATGCAAAGGGTTTCGAAAAACAGCCCAAAAGTGTTCAAATCATTTATTAGGTCGTTTGGCCCCAAGCCCATTGCCGCAGTCGCAATAGAAGGGTCTGTAAAATACCGTGTATCTGATGTGCGAATGGCAGTCTTAGAGCGAAGGTTGGGATTCCAGGCTTCAACATCTTCAATCACAAAAATCTTCTTTAAGGCATTGATGTAAGATGCTACGGTATCTTCTCCAAGCGAATCAGATTCGTTCGCAATCAAGTCTGCTCTAATCGTGCTATACGAAGCTTGGGTTCCTTGATTCCTGGAATACGAACGGAGAAGACGATGAACTCGAACAGGATCACGTTGCACACCATCTGCCAGAGAGACATCACGCTTCTCAACCGCATCAACATAGTCGAATGCTTGGTCAAGTGCGATATCCTTATCCATGTCAACCGCTAACGGCCATCCACCCCTGCATGTTAGAAATGCTATATCCTCCAGATTGGCAGATGATAATCCCGCAACAGGCTTGGCATCTTTGAAGAGATCTGATAAAGAAACTTCTCCTGTTGAATCTCCCGACTCCCATAATGACATCGGGCGCATCTTGAGCCATCCTATTCGACCAGTTCCTGAATGTATAACATCATTCATATTAGCTGGCACTGATGATCCTGTCAGAATATACAATCCTAAACTATCACTGTGGTCGCAATCGAAACGAATGGCATCCCACAAGCTGGGTGCTACTTGCCATTCATCAATCAGTTTCGGTTTGTCTCCTCGGAGCAAAAGCGATGGATTCATTTTTGCCAGTTGCTTGTTTTGATCTACCTTGCCTGGCTCTGAAATGTAAAGAACGCTCTTTGCAATTTGTTCAGCAGTAGTTGTCTTTCCACACCATTTTGCTCCCTCAATCAGCACGCCACCCTTGCCGGCAAGTTTGCGGGCAAGAAGCCTATCTGCAATTCTTGGCCTGTATTCCCTTTTCATAATGTATTCTGGTTTATGACTCTATTTTGCATGCAAATATATAAGAAAAAAGGCAATTCGGTCATTTGGCTGTGTTTTAATCGGTCATTTGGCCGTGTTTTATGCGGTCATTTGGCGATTTTGCTTTGCAAATATAACAAAAAACGATAAAAAAGAGGATGTGCCCAATGGGATACATCCTCTTGAAACAGTTATCATATTTTTATTGCTTCTTGCCGATGATGCTGGACATGTCGAGCATCATGTTCTGTCCGCTCATCACAGTGGGGACGGTGCCGTTCCATTTCTCGATCCAATCTTCCTGGACGATGAGGGGACTGAGCGAGGCGGCGATGGTGCGGTTGTAGTATGCTTCGGCATCGGCCTTGATCTGCATGGCTTCGGCAGCACCATTGGCTTCGGCGATACGTATCTTTGCTTCGGCTTCGGCTTCCTTCACCTTGTTCTCGGCCTTGAGGGCTGACTGCACGGCAGCGTTCTTCTCGTTGATCATTTGTGCCAGCGACTGGGGAGGCGTGATCTGCGAGGTGAACTCCTCGACGATGAAGCCTTCGTCCATCAGTGAGGACTCCAGACGGGTACGTACGTCACGCTCGAAGTTGGCGCGGTTGGACATCAGCGAATCGGAGGTGTACTGGTTGGCGCAGGTACGGTAAGCCTCGTAGATGCAGGTGCGGATATATCCGTTCTCAAGATCCTCGATGCCCTTGCGGTACTTGGTGAAGATGTCGCAAGCCTTCTCGGGATTGATGCGGTAGGCGATGGTGGGATCCATCGAGAATACCGACGCATCCTTGGCATTGACGTTGAACGCCTCGTAGTTTTTGCGCTGGATGTAGGTGGGGTAGGAGAAGACGCTGGTGGTGATGGGATTGTAGAAGACCCAACCCTTGCAGGTGCCTTCGACTCCGCCGTAGTCCTGTTCGTTGGCCGACCACTTGTGGAACTTGATGCCGATCTCACCCGAGTCGATCACGGTGCATGATGCGTTGAGCGTGATGATGGCGGCAATGAGGCAGCAGATGGCGATCCAGAAGGCGGGACGTGCCAGAAACGTGCCGTTCCCATTTGCGCGACGAGGGTTGTTGTTCACTTCCTCGTAGGGAGTGTAGGTGTTTTTGTTTGCCATTGTTGTTATTAGGAGTTATTAGGAGTTAATAGGAGTTAACAGGAGTTAGTGGGAGTTAGCGGACGTTACTTTCGCCTGTAGAATTCTGGAGCCACAGAACAATCGTCCGTTAACTCCTGCGCGTCAGCGCTAACTTCCGTTAACTCCCGATGATACTTTTCTATGAAATCTTCACTGCGGTGCCGCTGCACGATACCATGAGCATGGAGTTGGCCTGTCCCACAGTCTCGTAGTCGAGGTCGATGGCGACGACGGCGTTGGCACCCATTGCTGCAGCGCGTTCCTCCATTTCCTTGAGGGCTGCATTCTTGGCTTCGATGAGTACATCCTCGTAGGAGCCGGCGCGTCCGCCAAAGAAGTCGTGGATGGAGGCCATGAAGTCCTTCAAAACGTTGGCACCGATGATGACTTCGCCAGTGACGATGCCGTAATAAGTCTCAATGTTGTGACCTTGAATGGTCGGGGTGGTTGATAGGATCATATTGGTAAGGAGTTTAAATAGTTAATAATGAGGAGACCCCCTCTTTCCCCCTGCTTAGGGGGAGGACTTGCTTGTCCGGGGCTTGGTTCTTCCCCCTATGCAGGGGGATAAGAGGGGGTCCTGACTTAACCTTCTATCTGCTTGAGCTCATGCTTCGGCATGGCCAAAGCCAGGATGAAGTACATGATGATTCCCGGGAACCAGGAGGTGAGGAAGGTGAGAGCGAAATAGACCACACGCACGAGGGTGGGATCCAAGTCGAAGTACTCAGCCAGGCCGCCGCATACGCCGCAGACCTTCTTTCTGATGCTTTTGGTCAATCTCTTTGTCATAGTCGTATATTTTAAAATTGTTAGTATTACTTGTTTTTTTACACTGCAAAGATACGACAATGGGAGAGAAGGACGTATATCTTGACAATATTGTTTTGCGAAAAGTAGCCGGAAGGTAAAACGTCTTGCAACCTTGTCACCACTCGAAATCCGTGATGCCCACCTCACTTTGGCGGATGTCGGGACGTACGCAAACCATCTTGACGGGGGCGGCGATGCGGTAGAAACCCTCGCGACGCTCGTTGCGTGGGATGAAGTCCTCGATGTTGTCGAGTCCGTCGAGCTGGTCGCGCATCTTCTTCTCGATCTTGGCGCGGATGGGGGCAAGGTTGTCGGGGAAGATGACGTCTTCGGTTTCGACGAACTTCTTTCGGCAATAGATGGTTCGATAAAGAGCTTCGATCTTGCGTTGCTCAGGGGTATAGCAGAGGGGAAGGCCTTTCTTATTATATTTATATGTATAGACGAGGATGAGGCTGTAGAGCGCTGCCTCCTGCTGGTTGAGACGCAGGCTGCGACCAATCTGCGGGAATTCAAATTCCGACTTGTTGGGCCACAGGACGATGCGGCTCTCCTTGGGCTCGGATTGCACGAGCAGGTTGAAGAAGTCGCGGTAATAGCCGTAATAGCTGAAGTGCCCCAGGTGGTTCTCGTTGTCGAGCGGACGCACAGCCGTCATTCCTGGGCTGGCCTGGCGATTGTAGTCGTCGAGGAACTTGCGGATATGTGCCTGTGGGGTGTCGGTGATTTCGATGCGCAGCAGGTCGGTCGAGCCGAGGTTGATGAGCAGGGAGGGACGCGCATTGCGCAGGTCGGACAGCTGCATGCTTCGCACAAACACCTGCTGGCAGAAAGTGGAGCTGTCCATCTCTTCCATGCGATCATAAAGATGGTCGATCTGCTGGCCCGTCTTGGTGGGCGCGAAGTATTCGAGCATCTTCTTTATGATGACGGGATCCTGTTTGCAAAGACTCTGGACAATGTGCTCGACGAAGAAGAACTGGAGACCATTCTGTTGAAGCATGAGTTTCATCAGCTCCCATTCGTCGATAATCTCGCGATGGATAGCGTCGTTGTCTTCGGTCTCGAAATAAATGATGTAGGTGCCGAGGTCGCCGCTGCGGTGGCTGATGTGACTCGAAACGACTTCACATTGCTGTCCGTCTTCGTCGAGCAGACAATAACGCAGGGTTAGCAGGAGCAATGCCTCGTGACGTTCGAGGATGCGGTCGGTGCTGCCCAGCTCGGTGAGCGACTGGAGGATCTGATGACGGGTCGAAAGATCGAGGGAGCGGAGTTGCCTGATGGCTTCGGAAAGGGTGAGGCGGGAAGCTTCGGTCATCAATGTGTGATCGAAGTTGTATTGCTGCTCCAGCACCATGAGCTTCTTTATTTCGTCTGCATCAATGCGGCTGTCGGCCTTGATCATTCGCGTGATGACGAGCAGCAGGGCGACGAGGCTTTTATGGTCTAAGCGCTTGAACTTGGTTTCCATTGTTCACAGTAATTATCTTGTAGATATAATAAACACGAATTGCCATAAATTATCATTAATTTCTTTTTGGCTTCGGTTTGTACAAGCATATAATTCATGATCATTCGTGATAATTCATGTTAAAGAAAACAATTGTCGAAAAATACGTCGCAAAGGTAGTGAGTTTCGGCAAATTCTCCAAATTTTGCCGAGAGTTTTTGCAAAATATTGCATGGCTTCTATCAAAATGAACACAAAAATGGAAATTCTTGCCGCCAAATGCTTTTATTACCGTTTTTTTGACTATATTTGCAGCATCCATTTCGATTAGTCGAAAACAAAAACGGATAATAACAAGAAAAGGAGGCAAAAATGGATTTGAGACGTGGGCTTCAATAGCCCGTCTCACAATCCGGAAAATTGCAGGTCCAATACCTGCATAAAATTGCCCTACGGGCATAAAATAAATTGTCTCTGCTATTGAAGCCAGAGACGATGCCATTTTCACCATAATATTATATGTTTTTGTTATATAGAAGCTGAATAATTAGATTAACATCTCAATGCCCGTCATTCGCATTCATTCGCTCAACGACCCAGGGGTCGAGGTCTTCGGCGTGTTGACCGAAGCACAGCTGCGTAATCGGCTGGAGCCCGAAAAGGGGATCTTCATTGCCGAAAGTCCGAAGGTCATCGATGTGGCCCTCGATGCTGGCTATGAGCCTTTGGCCCTGCTTTGCGAAGAGAAACATATCACAGGAGATGCGGCAGGCATCATCGAACGTTGTGGCGATATTCCCGTCTATACGGGCGCACGCGGGATGCTGGCGGAACTTACGGGATATAATCTGACCCGCGGAGTGCTTTGTGCAATGCGACGGCCGGAGGCTACAGCTGGATTGGCTGACAAGACGGGAGCTCAGGCACAGGTGGAGGATGTGGTGCGCGATGCCCGAAGGATAGTGGTGATTGATGGTGTGGTGGATACGACGAACATCGGTGCCATCTTCCGTTCGGCGGCAGCTTTGGGCATCGATGCTGTGCTATTGACCACGAACACATGTGACCCGCTCAATCGACGCGCTGTCCGCGTGTCGATGGGTTCGGTTTTCCTTGTGCCGTGGACATACCTGCGCGAGCCGTTGTCGAGCCTGCATCGATATGGATTCGAGACGGCGGCAATGGCTTTGTCGGACGAAAGTATCTCGGTCGATGCACCCTTGCTGAAGACTATCCCTCGCCTGGCTATCGTGATGGGGACCGAGGGCGATGGTTTACCGAAAGAAACGATTGCCGAAGCCGATCATGTGGTGCGCATCCCGATGTTCCATCATGTCGATTCGCTCAACGTGGCTGCTGCCGCCGCTGTCGCGTTTTGGGAACTGCGTTCGCCAAGAACCTCGATGGATACTTGTAATGGTCGCACAGGAAAAAAGTGTTAGGTCACACAGATTTCCACAGATGAGCACAGATCATCGCTTGCGCCCACATTACGACATAGAGAAAAGATCTGTGAAAATCCGTGCAATCTGTGTGACAAAAAAACGAAGTCATGCGGAGCGTAGGCAAAGGTCACACAGATCTCCACAGATGAGCACAGATAATCGCTTGTGTCCGCATTACGACACACGAAAATAATCTGTGAAAATCCGTGCAATCTGTGTGACAAAACGATGTCACTCGGTGCGTGTGCAAAGGTCACACAGATCTCCACAGATGAGCACAGATTATCACTTGCGCACCCGCATTTCGACACACGAAAATAATCTGTGAAAATCCGTGCAATCTGTGTGACAAAAAAACGAAGTCATGCGGAGCGTAGGCAAAGGTCACACAGATCTCCACAGATGAGCACAGATCATCGCATACGCGCCCGCAATTCGGCACACAGATTATTGCTTGTGCCCGCTTGAGAGAGTAATCTGTGAAAATCGGTGAGATCTGTGTGACAAAGGCAACAGTAAGAGTGTTTACACAAATATTTTATGAATAAAATAGAGATTAATATGACAAACAACGAGATTACGTATCAAGTGAGAGGCGCCATTTTCGATGTTTACAATGAGTTGGGACCCGGCTTATTGGAAAGCGTATATGAAGAGGCCCTAGTGTTCGAGATTCAGAAGAGGGGGCTGAAGGTCGATAGACAAATAGAAGTGCCCATCATCTATAAGGGGAACTCCCTTAAGTCTCCTTTGAGAATAGACATTCTCGTGGAAGATAAGGTGGTCGTTGAACTAAAATCGGTGGAAGAAATGAAACCTTTGTTCTGGAAACAGACGCTTACATATTTGAAACTGATGAATCTTCATGTTGGTCTCTTGGTGAATTTCTCTACGGATTCTATCATGGAAGATATTCACCGTATTGTCAATTAGGCGAGATATTAGGTCACACAGATCTCCACAGATGAGCACAGATCATCGCTTGCGCCCACATTACGACATAGAGAAAAGATCTGTGAAAATCCGTGCAATCTGTGACAAAAAAACGAAGTCATGCGGAGCGTAGGCAAAGGTCACACAGATTTCCACAGATAGGCACAGATAATCGCTTGCGCCCGCATTGCGACATAGAGAAAAGATCTGTGAAAATCGGTGCAATCTGTGTGACAAAAAACGAAGTCATGCGGAGCGTAGGCAAAGGTCACACAGATCTCCACAGATGAGCACAGATCATCGCTTGCGCCCACATTACGACATAGAGAAAAGATCTGTGAAAATCCGTGCAATCATTTAGATTTGCACCAGTCAAAAATAATCCTTATCTTTGCATGTATATACAATAAAAGGATTAACCACCGAGTTGCAAGTGAACTATTGTGTAATCTAAGATATCCAGTCTTA
>JAFZBE010000042.1 GCA_017561935.1 Bacteroidales bacterium
CGCGTCTTACAAGGTTCACTCTTTGAGAAGATTCCTCTGAGGGATTTCTTCGAAGCTGGTCGAAAGTGGCATTTTGCTACTGACGAACACGAGATAGATGGTCTTCAGCTATTGTTAAAATTTTAATTGGACACTAGTGGTAATAATTATATTTTTCGTGGGTTGTCGGACTGTAATTCGAAAATAATCTTTATCTTTGCGCTACATTATTCATCCAATAATCAATCCATTAATTATGAAAAAGTCATTTTTATTAATCGCAATGACGGCACTGTTGTTGTCAAGTTGCAAACCAGAAAAAGTGATTATCGATCTGCCAAGGGCAGAGGTTTCGCCCGAGATTGAGGCCGCTGTTGATTCGTTCGTCAATGCTACCGTCACACGCCCTGTTCGTCCTGACTCAATCACCATTCACAGTATCATGATTTTGAAGCATGGTGAAGTCGTATTTGAGAAGTGGTACAATGGCCAAACAGCCGACACACCCCATGCCATGCATTCGGTGAGCAAGACGTTCACTGCTACGGCCGTTGGCCTTGCCATTAAAGAAAAAAAACTAAAACTCACCGATCACGTTGTGAAATTCTTCCCCGACAAGTTGCCTGCTGAGCAGAGCGACAACCTGAAGGCAATGACTGTGCGCGACCTGCTAACTATGACCTGTGGACATGATACCGAGCCAAGCGGCATGCGAATCGACTCCAGCGATTGGGTGGAGGGATTCCTATCGTGGCCGGTGGAACATAAGCCGGGCGAATATTATCTGTATAACTCCATCGGGACTTATATGCTTTCGGCCATCGTTCAGAAAGTGACTGGTGAGAAGGTGCTCGACTACCTCGACACCCGTTTGTTCCAGCCTTTGCATATCGAACGCCCGCAATGGGATGAGTCTCCTCAGGGAATCAGCTGCGGCGGATGGGGTTTGTATCTGAAGACCGAGGACATGGCCAAGATGGGACAGTTGTTCCTGCAGAAAGGCAAATGGAATGGCAAAAAAATCGTGCCGGCCAAGTGGTTGAAGGAAATGTCAAGTTACCAAGTTCCTTCGGCTCCCTCTGGTACACGTTTCGAGGACTTGGAGAAAGTTGGTCTTAACAAGGACAACAACGAATGGGTGCAGGGTTATGGTTATCAGATGTGGATGTGCCGTCATAATGCCTATCGTGCTGATGGTTTCGCTGGCCAGTATATCATGGTATTCCCCGATCGCGATGCTGTTCTGGTGCTCACCACCTCTTCCTCGCTCTATCAGCCATACATGGATCTGATTTGGGAATATTTGCTTCCGATTCTATAGATGCGATAGATGCAATAGAAACAATAGATGCAATAATAAAATAGGCAATTTTGAAGCTATTGGTTTCGCTCTTCTGAAAGACGTGAAAGACAATCTTTTAGAAGAGCGATTTCATTTTGTTGGTGTTGGTAGGCGGAGAGAGCTCGCTGCCTCAGATCCTCGTAAGCGGATTTCCATGTTTTTGCTTCTGCCTGGGCTTGGGCTAGTTGCTGTTTCAAAATGGGAATGGCTTGTTCCAGTTCTGCCAGATGATCTTCCTGTTGCTTCCTGTAACCAGTGCGGGCTTGATACATTCGTTCTTTGATGCCTCCTTGAGTAACAAAAGTATGCTCCAATCCCTCCATATACTTGTTCATCATAGCATCGATTTGATGGCAGAGTGTAATGCCCACATTGGCCATTTCTTCAGCAGACCATTTTACGAAAAAAGAATCATAATCTTTAAGGAGATTGTGGTTTTTTGTAAATTCTTGGAGCGGTTGAAAGCGTTTGTCTTTGGATGTCCACTGAGGCAGTTGTCTCGATTTCAAGAAGTCTTCATAGTCTTGACGTAGTTCTCCTATGCTTGCTCGTGCAACATTGAGGAGCTTGAGCTCCATTTCGGTGGATGTCTTTCCATCCTCTGACCCTTCAACGATGTTTTGTTTCCCCGAGCGAGCTGCCTGCACCATCTGATCTACCGTGCGGTCTCCATGATGGGGTAGGAAGCGATCGCAGAAGACAAAGGTCATTTGATAAAGCACTTCCGACTTTTGATAGAACCAGAGATCTTGCCACTTGGTCGCCTTGCGGAATATGCCATCGAATGCTGGCTTTTGGGAGTCATTTTTGTCGTTTTGGGGCATGGGGATGTTGTTTTATTATAGATGCAATAGATGTTATAGATGCTATAGATGCGATAGAAACATAGAAGAGAATAGAAAGCTATGACATCTATAGCATCTATGGCATCTATAGCTTCTATAGCATCTATCTTATTTTCCCAGATAGTTCGAAAGTATGTCGCTGATGACGGTGGCTGAAGGACCAAGATAGCCGGTGTGTTGGATGTGGATGCCGCCGAAGGTGTTCGGGTGAGCAATGGGCGCAGAGAGTAGGATAGGCGAGGCCATACTTGGGTCATCAGGTTGGTATTGGTCGTTCGAAATGAGTGCGGTCAGGGTATCTGCTGAGGCGGTGATTGTCAGTTCGCATCCTCGACGGAAGAGGTAACAGGTCCGCGATTCGGTGATGGGGGAAACCTGTCCATTCTGGTATTCCACCAGCCAGACTTCAACGGCATTGTGGTGATTGGGTGTGCGAATGAAGCGAACGCCATATCCTGTAAGCGTACGGGTATCGAACTTGATGCAGATGTCGAGATATTGACCTGTAGCGCTGCCGAAACCCTGTCCGATCTCCTTGCAAGGATCGAGGCTGAGGCTCAATGTCTGTCCTTTGTATTCCTCTCCTTCACGACCAGTGTACATCATACGAGCACCACGGATATTGGGAATGAGACCGAAGCATCCCTCAGCACCATCGACGCCCTCACCAAAGCACCAGGCGGAGCGTTCCTTGTTGCTGTTGGCATCGAAAAACATGTTGTTCCAGTTGTACTGCTGAGTGTCGGCAGGCTTGTAGGAATCGAGCGTCCATGCTCCAGGGATGATCTCGGGCTGATTGACGATGGGGAGATTAACAGGAGCCAACGGCATAGGCACGTCGGGCGTTGTGGGTACGTTGTAGGGTTGACCATTGAGCGTACAACCAGTCATCACACAGATATGTTTCGGATTGGGCTTTGGTGTCCATGCCAATTTGAGGTTGGGATCATCGCTTGTCCAGCGACAGTCACGCATCGAGACTGGAGAAGAGGCCTTGGTGAGATATTGGGTGCCTCTGACCTTCGAGTGGATATCGCAATCGATGAACGTGGCCCCTTGTGGCGATGTGGCATAGAAAGGCTTGCTGCCGTAGAAGGTGAAGCGGCAATGCCGATATGTGCCAGTGCCGCATAGAGCATCGTCGGTGCATTCGAAATAACAGTGGTCGAAATCGACATGGTCGGCACCCACGAAGGGGCATAGGTTGAGGCGTGAGATGAATCGGCAGTTGCGAATAGTGTATCGGTCGCCTTTGCAGATGACCAGTTGCGCCTGCACAATGGCAGGATTGCGCTTCGGGCGGCTGAGAATCGGATTACGCTTATAGACAAGATCGACGTTGCAATAGTTGCCAAAGGTGATGTTGTGGGCTTCGATGTCGCTACCAGTGAAGTGCAGCATGGTGAAGTTGCCGTCGGAGCCTTGTGTCTGCCCACGATTGGAGGCAATGACGACATCCTCGGGATCGTCGCTGAGGCCGATGAGACGCAGACGGTCCACCTTGACCTTGAGGCCAAAGGGTCCTTCACGAGGCACAGAGGACACGCGGATGGTCGGGTCATCGGGGTCGTCAATCCAATAGACCGACGGTTCGATGTAAATGTCGGTCCACAATGTGTCCTTCCCATTGTTGGCTTGCGCAAAGAGGAGCGCTTCGTTGACGCTATGGAAAGTGAACCGCGAGGCGCGGGTCTTCATTTGATCATTGACATAAAGGTGATGTTCCGAAGAGGTGAGTTGATGATCACCAAATTGAAAACGTGTCTGTGCTTCACAAGTGATAATTAGAATGGAGACGGTAAAGAAAGTAAGGAAGTGTTTCATTTAATTGAGGCGATTAAGAGACGAAAAGATAATATATGCCGTTGCCAAAGCCAAAGAGGGCAATACCGAACATGATGATAGCGATACCATGATTGATGTTGCGAAGTGTGCGTACGCCGAAGTTGTTGCGTACCTTGTTGACCACCCAGGTGATGAGGAACCACCATCCCACAGCTCCAGTGATGAGGCTGGCAAAACCCACGATATATAGCCACCAGTTCTTGGTAGATGCGGCGAATAGGAAGTTTGTGCGTGCAAATAGAGCAATGAAGAAAAAGATGATGAACGGATTGCTCACCGTAATGCCGAATCCTGAGAAGAAATTCTTCAGGATACCTGAGGCCTTCAGTCGAGGTGACATGCCATCGGTCGAGGTATCCTTGTTCTGTAACGACGAGGCGGGATTGGATCTCCAAAGATAAGCCGCGTAGGCAGCGATGGCCAAAGAGCCCACAAACTGCAAGGTTGATTCATACTCTTCGAGCCAATCGACTACCAAGCCTAGGAAAAAGATAGTGATGACAGCGTAAATGAAATCGGATAGCGAAGCTCCCAGGCCGGTGAGGAGTCCGGGGAGTCGGCCCTTGTTGAGTGTGCGCTGGATGACGAGAATACCTGTCGGACCCATAGGGGCCGACACCAGAACTCCAATAGCGAAGCCCCACACGATGGTGAATATGGTTGTCTCGAACATCAAAAAGGGGGTGTTTAGGCTTATTTTTGTGCAAAGATAGAGACTTTTTTTGAATCTTACGCATTTATATCATTTTTTTTTTGTATTTTTGCACCGCAAAAGGCGATTTTTCTCCTTTTTTTGCGTTTTTTTAGGGCAGACCCATTCTTAATTGTTCATTCTTAATTGTTATTTATAGATATGGTTTTCTTTTTCAAGCAACCTTCGGCCACTATCCTGGCTGTCGATGTCGATCATCAGCTCAGTGCCGATGAATCACAGCGATTGTGCTGGCTCTTCAGTGGCGCCGTCCTTCTTCTTGAGCAGCAACTCGCAGGCTGGTTCAATGGTCCACGTCGTGAAATGATCACTCCTTGGAGTACCAATGCTGTAGAAATTACCCAGAACATGGGCCTCAAGGGCATTGCCCGTATTGAGGAATATTATCCTGTAAAGGGCCCGGATTCGGAATATGATCCGATGCTGCGCCGCCTTTATGACGGACTGGATCAGGCCATCTTCACCATCAACAAGCAACCCGATCCCATCGTATATATCGAGAACCTCGAGGAATACAACAAGCAGGAAGGTCTTGCTCTCAGCGCTGAGGAGATAGAGTATCTCAACGATGTGGCCAAGCGAGTGGGTCGTCCGCTGACCGACTCGGAGGTGTTCGGCTTCAGCCAGGTCAACTCGGAGCACTGTCGTCATAAGATTTTCGGCGGCACGTTCATCATCGATGGCGAAGAGAAGGAGTCGAGCCTCTTCAACTTGATCAAGAAGACCTCGAAGGCGCAGCCCGGCAAGCTGGTGAGCGCCTACAAGGACAACGTGGCCTTCAACAAAGGTCCCGTTGTTGAGCAGTTTGCCCCTGCCGATCCTACTACGGCTTCGGAGTACGAGGTAAAGGAGTTCGAGAGCGTCATCTCACTCAAGGCCGAGACTCACAACTTCCCCACTACTGTGGAGCCCTTCAATGGCGCTGCCACCGGCACAGGCGGTGAGATTCGCGATCGTATGGGTGGCGGTAAAGCTTCGATGCCTATCGCCGGCACGGCAGTTTATATCACCTCCTACCCACGTAACGACGAGAAGAAGACGTGGGAGAACGGTCTGGAGGCCCGCCCCTGGCTCTATCAGACACCAGAGCAGGTACTCATCAAGGCTTCGAACGGCGCTTCGGATTTCGGTAACAAGTTCGGACAGCCGTTGATTTGCGGTTCGTTGCTCACCTTCGAGCATCAGGACCCCAATCCGGGTGAACAGCAGGAATATGGCTACGATAAGGTCATCATGTTGGCTGGTGGCGTAGGTTATGGCAAGATGCGCGATGCGCTGAAAGGCAAACCGGAAGTTGGCGAAAAGGTTATCCTCATCGGTGGCGACAACTATCGCATCGGCATGGGCGGAGGCGCCGTTTCGTCGGTCAACACCGGCAAGTATGCATCGGGCATCGAGCTCAACGCCGTGCAACGTGCCAACCCCGAGATGCAGAAGCGTGCCTACAATGTGGTGCGTGCCCTGGGCGAAAGCGACTACAACCCCATCGTGTCGATACATGATCATGGTGCTGGCGGACACATCAACTGCCTGTCGGAACTCATCGACACCACGGGAGGTGTAATCTGGATGGACAAGCTCCCCGTGGGCGACCCCACGTTGAGCGCCAAGGAGATTGCCGGCAACGAATCGCAGGAACGCATGGGCTTCCTTGTCAAGAGCGAGTCGATCGATTTCTGTCGCAAGATTGCCGAACGCGAGCGTTCGCCTTTCTATGTGATTGGTGAGGCCACCAATGATATGCGTTTCACCTTCGTGCAGGCCGATGGTATCAAGCCCATCGACCTGGCTCTTGCCGACATGTTCGGCCATGCACCAAAGACCATCATGCGCGACACGACCGTAGAGCATCACTACGCACCTGTCGAGACGGAGGTTTCGAAGATTCAGGACTATATCAGGGACGTGCTTCGTTTGGAATCGGTGGCTTGCAAGGACTGGCTGACCAACAAGGTCGATCGTTCGGTGACGGGCAAGGTAGCCCGTCAGCAGTGCCAGGGTGTGCTGCAGTTGCCACTTTCAGACTGCGGCGTCGTCGCCCTCGACTATCGTGGCAAGGCGGGTATCGCCACATCGATTGGCCACGCTCCTGCAGTGGCACTCGTGGATGCTCCTTCAGGCTCGGTGATGGCTGTGGCCGAAGCGCTCACCAACATCGTGTTTGCACCCATCGAGGGAGGTATCTCGGGCGTTTCACTTTCGGCCAACTGGATGTGGCCCTGCCGTAATACGGGTGAGGATGCACGCCTTTATGCTGCCGTGCAGGCATGTTCGGACTTTGCCATCGAACTGGGTGTGAACATCCCGACCGGCAAGGACTCGCTGTCGATGACCCAGCAATACAACAAGCCTGATGGCACCAGCGAGAAGGTCATCAGCCCTGGCTGCGTGATCATCAGCGGTGGCGGCGAAGTACCCGACGTACGCAAGGTGGTAAGTCCTGTGGTTCGGCTCGACCGTTCGACATCGCTCTATTATGTGGACTTCTCGTTCTGCGAACATCGTCTCGGTGGTTCGGCCTTGGCGCAGACCCTCAATCGCGTGGGGGATAGCGTGCCAACGGTCGAGAATTCCGAATATTTCGCCGATGCATTCGATGCCATACAGAAGGCTATCAACGAGAATCTCATTCTGGCAGGACACGACATCAGTGCAGGTGGCATGATCACTACGCTGCTCGAGATGACGTTTGCAAATACCGAGGGTGGTCTGCGTATCAACCTCACAGGTCTCGCAGAGGATGATCTTGTGAAGATTCTTTTTGCCGAAAACCCTGGCTTAGTGGTGCAGGTGAAGGACGGTAAGGCTTTTGAGAAACTGATGGAGAAGGCTGGCGTGGCTGTTGCCAAGATTGGCTATCCCTGCGACGAGCGTACCGTAAGCGTTCGCAAGGGAGACCATGTGGAGACCTTCGACATCGATGCCCTGCGTGACGTGTGGTACGAGTCGTCGCACCTGCTGGATCGCAAGCAGAGCGGAGAGAAGAAGGCCGACGAACGCTTCGACAACTACAAGCATCAGCCGCTCTATTATCTTTGGCCTAAGGGCTTCACGGGACGACTGGCACAGTACGGCATCAGCGCCGACCGCCGCGCGAAGACGGGCATCAAGGCGGCTATCCTGCGCGAGAAGGGTGTCAACTCGGAGCGCGAAATGGCCTATTCGATGTATCTGGCAGGCTTCGACGTGAAGGATGTCCATCTCACCGATCTCATCACCGGTCGTGAAGACTTGACCGACGTGAACCTCATCGTTTTCTGTGGAGGCTTCTCTAATTCCGACGTACTGGGTTCGGCCAAGGGTTGGGCAGCCGGCTTCCTTTACAACGAGAAGGCGCGTAAGGCATTGCAGGATTTCTATGCACGTCCCGACACGTTGAGCCTCGGTATCTGCAATGGTTGCCAGCTGATGGTGGAACTTGGCCTCGTAGGTTCTAACCTCGATGCCCAGCATCCCGACCTCGTGGCAGCTGCCCAGAATCCTAATCGCGTCCACATGCTCCACAACGATAGTCACAAGTTTGAGTCGAATTTCATCAATGTCCGCATCCCTAAGAACAACAGCGTGATGATGGGTTCGCTGGGCGGCGCTCGTATCGGCATTTGGACCGCCCATGGTGAAGGCAAGTTCGGTCTGCCGGAGGGCAAGACAGTGGCTGACTACAATGTGGTTGCCAAGTTTGGCTACAATGCCTATCCTGCTAATCCGAATGGTTCGCCAGAAGGTTTGGCCGGTATCTGCTCAGCCGATGGCCGTCACCTTGCCATGATGCCACATCCTGAGCGCGCCATGTTCCCATGGCAGTGCGGATACTATCCGCATGACCACAAGCAGGATGAGGTGACTCCTTGGATTGAGATTTTCGTTAATGCACGCAAGTGGGTAGAGAAGATGGTGTGAGGAGGGTTCTGAAGTGTTCGAAAAGTTCGAAAGGCTCAAGGGGTTCAAACCACTCAAACCATTCTAATTGTTCAAACCACTCAAACCATTCGATGTTAGCATGAAAGGCTCGAAAGACAAGATAGCAATTATTGTGGCAGGTATCGCTTTGATGCCTGCTGCGATGTGTTTTGCTGAAGTCCAGACTGAAGTCGAAGGTCGTCATTACCACATCGACGAAAAACTGAAAACTGCAGAACTGACCTACCTGTCGTACGATTCCTTGAATGTGGATGCCTATCGTGGTGCGCTCGATGTGCCTGCCGAGATTGGTGCAAATGGTTCGCAGTATCGGGTGACGGGAGTTACGCCATTCGCCTGTGTCTATTGTGAAGATCTCACTTCGGTGTATCTGCCAGAAGGTGTGACCCGTGTCGGGTTTGGTGCGTTCTCTGATTGTCCGAACCTCCTGGAGGTTAACCTGCCTTCAACGCTGACCATCTTGGGCGATTGGGCATTCTATCGTGCCGTGTCTTTGCAGCAGGTCCGTGTGCCTGAGACCACCCGCCGTGTCGGCGCTTGTACGTTCGCATTCTGTACGAGCCTTGCCAAGGTTGAGATGCCGCGTGGGGTGAAGAGTATTGCCCAAAATGCCTTCTATTATTGCATCTCCTTGCATGAGGTCCTGATCCCCGGCTCGGTAGATCAAATTGGAGAATATACGTTTGCATATTGTTCGAATTTGACCAAGGTACAGATGGAGGGCGGGCCTATCGCCATCACCGAGGATGTCTTCGAAGGGGTAGATGTGTCGGCATGCACACTTGTCGTTCCCTCTGACCAGGTGGAGGCCTACAAGGAAGCGGATGTGTGGAGGAATTTCAATATTGTGGATGGAGGCTATGATGACTTGAAGGAGGTGGACGATGACGAAATACTCCCTTCTTTTGAGATGAAGGTCATTGGCGGAGTCCTCTGTCTCAACGTCATCGGCGATGCCCCAGCCCTAGTCTATAACCTTTTGGGCCAGCGCATCGCCGTCGCAGCTTCGCACAGTGGTGAGAATCGCATTCCGTTGCCACACGGACAATATATTATCAAATGTGGAAAGGAGTCGAGGAAGATAGTATTATGATTTGGGATGGTAGTGTCCGCACTTGGGGCACACTCCATGAATAATGTATTGAATGGACTCCACTTTGAATCCCTCGGGTACATGTACCTCGGGGATTTTTTCGTTTTTGAGGCAATAGGTCTTGCCACAGACCGAACATGTGAGATGCACGTGTTGGCATAACTCGTGATGATGGGGGCAATGATCATCCAGGCAGATATGATGACACTCGGATTCCTTACCCTCGTCGTCGCAATTGTCATGCTCAAGACAGATGCAGTATTTCTTCTCGCCCGAACCATCGTCGAGGGTATGTAGCAAATCATGTTCGACGTAAAGGGTGAGGGCACGGAAGATGGTGCTGCGATCGACAGTGGGTAACAGTCCTTCGAGATCAGCCATCGAAAAGGCGTAGTCGAAGTCCTTGAGCGTTCGCCAGATCATGATACGCACGGCAGTGGGTCGCACGTCGTGATTCTGCAGATGTTGGGCAATCTCTTCATTCATAGCGGGAGAATTTTTTCTTGAGCATGTTGATGACAATCCACGGGGCATGGTGCCAGGTGCGGTCCTCTTCGGTGGTAAGCAGGAAGCGGCGCATCGTCATGAGGTCTTCGGGCTGGTTCGATAGGTCAATGATGACCACATCCTCGAAAGTCTGCTGGCGAGTGAGGATGGGATGCTGTCCCTTGCGAGATAAAAGGAAGATGTGGGTTCGGAATCTTCCCCGATTGATCCCCGTTGCGTTGACATCATGAATCTGCATCTCGTCAAAGGTTTCAAGGCGGGGACCGATGCTGTTCTGGTGATGGGGTAGCATCAGCTGACGACTCTCGGCCAGCACTTGATGTGCCATGTCAAGGAGTGTCTGTTCGTGAGGAGGAAGAGGAGTCATGTTTTAGAGATTAGTTGTCTTTTGGAAGCTGACGGATGAGCTTAAGATATTCATCATAACCGATATATCTGCCACCCATGGTTTTGAGATGTGGAGTCTCGAACTGACAATCGATAAGCGTGTTTCCAAGCTGCTTCATCAAGCGGGCTAGCATGACAAGGGCAATCTTCGATGCGTTTGGAATCAGCGAGAACATGCTTTCGCCAAAAAAACCGCTGCCCATGGTGACTCCATAGAGACCACCCACAAGTTGCTCATCTTTCCATATCTCGACACTCGTGGCAGATCCTTGATCGTGCAGACGGATGTAGGCTTCTTTCATCTCGGGACCGAGCCAGGCTCCTATGCCTTCTTCGCGCAGCTTACCGCATAGGTCGATAACCTGCTCGAAAGCTTTCCCCACAGTGACGTGCAGTTCTCCGCGCCTGACCTTGTTGAGTTCCTGATGCATGGAGTGGGAGATGTGTATCTCGTCGGGAAAGATAACAAAGCGTTGCATCGGACACCACCATTGGATATATGGTTTACCAGTGTCGGGGTCGATGAGTTCTTTGCAGGTGTCTTCAGCACGGAAAGCGTACCAGGGGAAGATACCCCAACTGTAGGCCAGCAAGAGGCGTTCGGTGCTTAGATCGCCCCCTACGGCAAACAGTCCGTCTGGTTCGCCTTCCCTCGGGTCGGGGAAGCCTATTGTCGAATCAAGTAGGTAAATCATATATCGGTTTTCAGTTTTTCTGAGGGTACAAAGATAGCATTCTTTTCTGAGATGACCAAATATTCTTGCGAAATAATGGTCAAAGAGGTGAATATAATGGACATCTTCCTATCAAATATCGCGTTTGAAGCAAATTCATTGGGATGATAAACGGTTGGAATATGAAAAAAACAATCAAAAAGGGAGGAAAATCGTACAAATTTTCGCAAAAAACGATATACGTGTATGTCTTTTTTGTTACAAATACGGCCAATGAATGTTATTTTTTGTGCTTTTTTCTATATAATTCCTTTGTCATTCCAAAAAAAGTCTCTATCTTTGCATCGTCAAAAAGACATAAAAAGATCCGAAAGGATTAAACCATCGGATCTGTCAAGAATCTTATATGTGAAAATTGGATATAAAGTTTGGTTATAAGATAGTGTGTGTTTATAAAATATTTTAGCTATTCATGTGTGTTTGAGGACGGCGGGCTGTGAAGCCAGCCGCTCTTCGTTTTTTATCAGCGGTGTCCACCTCTTGGCATACGCCCTCCACGGGTCAGAACCTGTAGGGCAATCATGATGAGGGCTACAGCACCTGTGATGGCTGCGGTGGTCTTGAAGTCCTGGATGAGACCGCAACGGTAGAGCTGCAGAACCACACCAATACCGATGCCAAGCAGCGACATCAGTTTATCGGGTGCGAACATCAGGCGGATTGCACACGGGATGATGATGAACATAGGCCACCATGTCTTGAGGAATGTAATACTTTCGATTACCCCTGTGGCCCAAAGGAGGGCGATAATGCCGAGCATCAGCAGCAGTGCGCCCCAGAATAAATTACCAAAATATTTCATTTTGATTGAGGGATTATATGATTATTATTTGTTTGTATTCTGGCCGCAAAGATACTGCTTTTCTTGTTATATTCCAAATTTTGAACATAAAAACTCCTATAGTGGTGAAAGATAAATCATAAAACGGCCCCCGAAGAGCATTCGGAGGCCGCATTATTAATTATTCTTCTCCAATGAAGGAGGATCTCAGATCAATCAGCAAGTTTAGCCTTGATGAACTCACGGTTGAGGCGTGCGATGTTGGAGATCTTCACGCTCTTGGGGCATTCCATCTCGCAGGCACGAGTGTTGGTGCAGTTGCCGAATCCGAGTTCGTCCATGCGTGCTACCATAGCCTTGGCGCGACGAGCAGCCTCTACCTTGCCCTGTGGAAGGAGAGCAAACTGGCTGACCTTGGCGCTGACGAAGAGCATAGCTGAACCGTTCTTGCAGGCAGCAACGCAAGCGCCGCAGCCGATGCAAGATGCAGAGTCCATAGCCTCGTCGGCATCCACCTTCGAGATGAGGATAGCGTTGGCATCCTGGGCAGCACCGCAGTTGATCGAGGTGTAGCCACCAGCCTGCTGGATCTTATCGAAAGCAGAGCGGTCAACCATCAAGTCGCGGATTACGGGGAATCCTGCCGAACGCCATGGCTCAACGGTGATGGTTTCGCCATTCTTGAACTTACGCATGTGGAGCTGGCAAGTGGTGATGGCATCGTCGATGCCGTGTGGACGGCCGTTGATGTAAAGCGAGCAGGTGCCGCAAATGCCTTCACGACAGTCGTGGTCGAAGACAATGGGCTCCTCGTGCTTGTTGATGAGCTGCTCGTTGAGCGTGTCCATCATCTCAAAGAATGACATTTCGGTCGAAACGTGCTCAACGTCATAGGTCTTGAATTCGCCCTTTTCCTTTGGGCCGCGCTGACGCCAAACTTTGACTTTTACGTTCAGAAAATTTTCTTTTCCCATAGTTGTCTAAATTATTAAAAGGGTGAATTATGACTTGTAGTTACGTGTCTGTACCTTGATCTCCTGGTAGTCAAGCATCTCCTTGTAGAGTTCGGGCTCCTTGCCTTCGCCCATGTACTTCCAGCAGCCAACATACATGAAGTTCTTGTCGTCGCGCTTGGCTTCGCCTTCCTCGGTCTGATGTTCCTCACGGAAGTGGCCACCGCATGACTCCTCACGATGGAGGGCATCGCGTGCCATCAGCTCGCCAATCTCGATGAAGTCGAGCAGACGAATGGCCTTGTCGAGCTCGGTGTTTAGCGTGCTGGCTTCACCTGGTACATAAACTTCCTTCCAGAAGGTCTTGCGGAGCTCGCCGAGTTTCTTGAGACCCTCTTCGAGGCCAGCCTTGGTACGACCCATGCCGACATTGTCCCACATGATGTGGCCCAGTTCCTTGTGGATGGAATCGACGGTACGTGTGCCCTGCACAGCCATGATCTTCTGGATCTTTGCCTTAATGGCATCTTCTGCCTCCTGGAATTCGGGGAGATCGGTCGAGAAACGTGGAACCTGAATCTGGTCGGCCAGATAGTTCTGCAGTGTGTAAGGCAGAACGAAGTAACCATCGGCGAGACCCTGCATAAGAGCAGAAGCACCAAGACGGTTGGCTCCATGGTCAGAGAAGTTTGCCTCACCGGCGCAGAACAGACCCTTGACAGAGGTCATCAACTCATAGTCAACCCAGATGCCGCCCATCGTGTAGTGGATAGCGGGATAGATCATCATTGGGGTCTCGTATGGGTTGTCGTCGGTAATCTTCTGATACATCTGGAAGAGGTTGCCGTACTTGTCTGCAACCACGTCCTTGCCCAGACGCTTGATGGCATCCGAGAAGTCGAGGAACACGGCGAGACCGGTGCTGTTGACACCAAAGCCCTTGTCGCAACGCTCCTTGGCAGCACGTGATGCAACGTCACGAGGTACGAGGTTGCCAAAGGCGGGATAGCGGCGCTCCAGGTAGTAGTCACGGTCCTCTTCAGGAATCTGGTGACCACGAATTTCGCCGCGCTGCAGACGCTTGGCATCTTCGAGTTTCTTGGGTACCCAGATGCGGCCGTCGTTACGGAGAGATTCGGACATCAAGGTAAGTTTCGACTGGATGTCACCGTGTACAGGGATACAGGTGGGGTGGATCTGTGCATAGCAGGGGTTGGCAAACATGGCACCCTTGTGATAGATCTGGATGGCTGCGCCACCGTTGCACGACATTGCATTGGTCGAGAGGAAGTATGCATTGCCATAACCGCCGGTTGCAACGATGACAGCGTGAGCAGAATAACGCTCCAGCTCGCCGGTTACGAGGTTGCGACAGATGATACCACGTGCACGTTCAACGCCCTCCTTGTCCTTGATGAGGACAACGTCGAGCATCTCACGGCGTGGATACATGGTGACAGTACCCTTCTCAATCTGACGGTTGAGCGAAGAGTAGGCGCCGAGCAGCAGCTGCTGGCCTGTCTGTCCCTTGGCATAGAAGGTACGCGATACCTGTGCGCCACCGAACGAACGGTTAGCGAGGGTTCCGCCATATTCGCGTGCGAAAGGTACACCCTGGGCAACGCACTGGTCGATGATGTTGTTCGATACCTCAGCCAGACGATATACGTTAGCTTCACGAGCACGGTAGTCACCGCCCTTGATGGTGTCATAGAAGAGACGATAAACCGAGTCACCATCGTTCTGATAGTTCTTGGCAGCATTGATGCCGCCCTGTGCAGCGATGGAGTGGGCACGACGAGGAGAGTCCTGGATGCAGAAGCACTTTACCTTGAAGCCCATTTCACCAAGAGTAGCTGCAGCAGCACCACCTGCGAGACCTGAACCTACAACGATGATGTCGAGTTTACGCTTGTTGGCTGGGTTCACCAGCCTCTGGTGTGCCTTATAGTTCGTCCACTTGTCAGCGAGCTTTCCTTCGGGGATGCGGCTGAGCGCGGGATCCATGATGTGTTCAATAGCCATAGTCTAAATTGCTGTTTATGGATTTACGATGTTAAGATTAATTAGCAGCATATGCAGTGGAAGCCTCCCTTATGTATAACGGCAGTCACAAGAACGAGGAAGAAGCCGCAGAAGATGATGGTGGCCCAGATGTAGCTGATGCAGATCCAGCGATTGAGCCAGGTCTTGCCGTTCCAGCCAAGGGTCTGCATAGACGACCAAATGCCGTGTGTGAGATGGAACCAAAGAGCTGCAAACCAAATGATGTAGAGCACGAAGAGGATTGGGTCAGAAAGGGTGTAGGTAATCCAATCGAAACCGGCAGTGGCACCGTATAAGCCATCTGAACCAGCCAGTTCAGCCAACATCATGTTGCTCCAGAAATTGTAGAGGTGAATCAGGACACCGCAGATCACGATGATACCAAGCACGAGCATGTTCTTAGCAGCCCAGTGTACCGGCTGCTTGCCGGAAATGGCATAACGGTCATTGCCACGAGCCTTCCAGTTCTGGAGGGTTAGGATGAAGGCGTAGATAAAATGGATGACTATGAGCAGAGCCAAGCCGGCAGTACCAAGGAGCGCATACCAGTTGGTGCCCAGGAATTCACAGACCTTGTCGAAGTAATGTTCGCCTGCAGGTGTGCCTACGACGACATCATACACATAAACAAGGTTCATCAGCATGTGGAAGGTGAGAAAGAGCACAAGGCATGCACCGGTGACACTCATTACCACCTTACGACCGATTGACGAAGATGTTAACCACATAGGAATTTGGTGTTGTTGTTAGTAATATTGATTTATTGGTTGTTTTGTTGGCACTTTACAGCCTTTTTTAAGGCGTAATTCTTTTTATATCGCTGCAAATATAATTATTTATTGAAAAAAAACCAATTTCTTGACCTCAAAATGTGCAATATTGCGCAAAAATGGTTATCTTTGCACTATCAAAATAGCAATTTCTTAACAATTTTAAAATATATGAAGATTGGCCCCGTAGAATTGCCTGATAAGGCCGTGATGCTTGCACCGATGGAGGACGTCACCGATGTGGGTTTCCGTCTCCAGTGTCGTCACTTCGGTGCCGACATGGTCTATTCGGAGTTCGTCTCAGCCGACGCACTGATTCGCAGCATCGACAAAACGATGCGTAAGCTCACTGTGCTGGAAGAGGAACGTCCCGTTGTGATCCAGATTTATGGACGTGACGTGCCATCGATGGTTGAGGCTGCCCAGATTGTGGAACAGGCTCATCCCGACATCCTCGACATCAATTTCGGTTGTCCTGTGAAGCGTGTGGCAGGCAAGGGTGCCGGTGCCGGTATGTTGCGCGATATCCCGCTCCTGCTTGACATCACGCGAGCTGTCGTCGATGCAGTCAAGCTGCCAGTGACTGTCAAGACACGTCTGGGTTGGGATTGTGAGCACAAGATCATCACCACGTTGGCCGAGCAACTGCAGGATTGCGGTATTCAGGCTTTGGCAATCCATGGACGCACGCGTTCGCAGATGTACAATGGGGAAGCCGATTGGACGCTGATTCGTGAGGTGAAGCAGAACCCTCGCATCCACATCCCGATTATCGGCAACGGCGATGTTACTTCAGCGCAGATTGCAAAGCAACGTTTCGACGAGACGGGTGTCGATGGAATCCTTGTGGGACGTGCCACCTTTGGTCGGCCGTGGATCTTCCGCGAGATCAAGCATTTGCTTGCGACGGGCAAGGAACTGCCTCCCATCCCGCTCGATGAATGCGTAATGGCTCTCAAGCACCAGGTGGAGGAGAGTGTGGCACGCATCGATGAGTATCGTGGCATCCTGCATATCCGTAGGCATCTGGCGGCTACACCCATTTTCAAGGGTATCCCCAACTTCAGGGAGACACGCATCGCTATGCTTCGTGCCGAGACGGTCGAAGAACTCTATCGAATTATGGACAAGGCCGTCGAAATGATTGGTAATGCGAAAAAATCGATTGCAGAATAAATGATGAAAAGGGCATAAAAAAATCCGAACCGTCATCCCGACGGCTCGAATTCACATTACCTTAAATCTAATACCATGAAAAACACGATGCAAAGATAGGGGATTTTTGGCAATAGTGCAAACGTTTGCACTACTTTTTTCTAAAAAACAGACAAATCGCCTCGGTTCGGGGCGATTTGTCATTCGTAGTTGTCAAGAAAACCAACTAATTACGGTGTTTTGGAGGTGATTTTCACCTGCGATGCCGCAATGATTTTGTTCGAATAATCCTTGTCGTAAATGTAAGCGACGAGCGTGAGCCCGTCCCCCGATGTGATGTCCGAAGGAATGCTTTCGCTCAGGACAAATTGCTGGTTGACAAGGTCCGATACTTTGACCAGTCCTGTGGCGACAGCCTCGGAATCCAGGTCGCCGAGCAACCTCCCTTGACCAGGCAAGGTCAAGAACTGGCGTACTACATCAAGTTGCCAGCCATCCTCATAAAGCTCAGGATAATAGTTCTTCTGGGCGACAGATGCCACCTTGTCCTGCTTCACACAGACCACAAGCGTAGGATTCCTGTAGATGGAAATGCCGAAAAGGTGAGTCAGGACGGTGGCACTGATGGTGTGCGTGGCGACATCAAACGTTGCATCTTCGTATTGTATTATTCCATATTGGATGTTGAAACGTTCGGAAATCAACTGTGCGATGCTGTCTTCGTCGAGTGTGGTGCTAAAAGGTAGGCCATTGCGGCACACCATTGCGGCGGGTGCATAGGTTAGTTCTTCCTCGCCGAAGAAGCTCGCCTTATAGTCCGAGCCTGCAATGCGCCAAGTGTCAGCAGGACCATAACCTTCGTGGCGGCTGAGCAGTATCACATCGGGTTCAATGTCTTCGAGGCGATCCAATGCCGACACGATACTGTTTCTTAAGTGCGTTTGTCCAGCTGGAGCATATCCATTGGCTTCGCTGGTGAATTCCTCAATCAGCAGGTTAGCTGGGACACGCGGATCGGGATTGCTCTCACCAAGTTCGTAATAGACAGTACAGTTTGTCTTGTGGTCACACTGATTGTCCTGCCCGTTAGGCTGGCTGACAGTTGCCACAACGGGGATGTCGGGGTTGGTCAAATGAATGTCCTGGTTGCGAAGAAATCGGAATTCGAAAAGGACTGAATAACCGAAATCGGCGCTTGTGCAGTCAAATTCTGATGTGAAGGTATTTCGGGCATCTTCTTGTACTGTGACCGTGAAATGCGTAAGAGGTTCGTTGCCGAGATTGCGGATGGCGCCTTGGATGGTGACCGTGTCGTCGTCGCAGTTGATGTCGTACCAACGATGGGCCAGACGCAGATCGGTCAACTCCATCGCGTACTGATAATTGCTGCTGAGACCGACACGGATACAGACTGGCGCATATTGCCCGCTCATGTCGCGCCATCCATTGCCTGTCGAGACGTAGAACGATTCAGCTGTCCCTTTCGTCCCACTCAGTGGAATGCGTGTCTTGGTGCTTTGTGTATAACTGTAACCGCAGTAATAAATCTCGTTTCCCGTTAGTTCGATCTGGCGGGGAAGGGCGATGTCGTTCCATCCCTCTGTTAGTGCGGAAGGCTCTACATCGATGCTCGCAAGATCGTCATCATCCTCCAGGTCATTGCGTACCCACACGATGAACGAAGTGAGGTTTTCAGGAGCGGTGAGATAGATGCGCAGGTAACTGATGGAGCAGAACGTATAATCGGCCTGAAGGGCGGGAGTGAGGCCCATGGCGCACGAGATGGTTGCATGCGTATTGCTGTTGCTGAGACTTCCCGAATAACCCTCTTCGTCGCAATAGCCCAGAGTAAGTTGTGCCGAAACACTCATCGAGGAAATGGCCAGCAGTGAGAGCAGTGCGAGGCGCTTTATCGTGGCTGTAGCGTTACACATTATTATATATATATTGGATGCCATCAGTTCTTAAAGAATTTATGGACTTCAGTGCTGCCATCCTCCATTAGAAGCAGGAGAATATAGATCGATGTCGGATGATTTGACATCTTGATTTCGTCCACTGTCCCTGGCTGTATGGCGATACGCTGGCCAGCGGAATTCAGCAACGTCCATTCCACGACCTTTTTGACGTCGCTGTCAATCAGCAGTTTGTCACCGTCCCAATGTATTTGGGATGCTGTTTGTCGTGCATCTTCGACAACGTCGATGCCATCGATGCCCCCTTCCTGCATCCCGAAGAAAGTGAGTGAGAAGGGGAAATAGCCCTGATTATCATTAAATACGGCATCGGGCACCAACAGACGGAAATTGTAGTCGCCGGCAGGAATGGCTCCGAGGTGGATGATGCGGTTGTCGATGACATCGCCTGGGCACCAGTTGCTGAACGATTGCCAGGCTTCGTCGGTCATCGTAGATGATCCGTATATTCCATTGGCCTGTGTGTTATACATGCGGAACGGTTCGCAGGAGGTGCGTCCAGGGCGATAGACCATCGCCATCCATTCGTTGACCCATACGTAGTGCAGTCGGCGGTTGTACTCCTCGCCTCCAGAGTTGGCACCGTGGTTGGAGTTGATCATCAGGAACATCGCATCGCTCATCGCTTCGTCGAGATGCACTTGATAATGTGCCACTGTGGTGCCCTCCTCGTCGCTGTGACCCTTGCTATAGGTGTTCAGGTAACGTTCGTAGGCCAAGGGCAGGGTGAGCTGGCGTTGGGGCGAAGCGTTGTCCAGTTTGTCGTTCGTGACGATGTCGAGGGTTCCTGTAAACACGTCTTTGCGGCCAGAACAGCCTGCAATCTGCGTGTTGGCAGCGTATGGTACGCCTTCGAGATGGAATTCCAGCCAAAGGTTCATCGTGTCGCGCAACAACCTGTCGTGAAATAGAGGCGACAAGAAGGAGATATCCCACTTGTAGGGCACATCTACTCCTTTGTTCATGTCCATAAACGGGGTGATGAAGCGTCCGACCTCGATACGTTGGATGCTTGGGTCAGTGTCGCCTAATCGTCCGGAATAGGTGTTGCCATTGGGTTTGGTGTGTACGCAATCGTTGTAGATCAGCGAGTCGCTAGGCATCAGCACAAGATCTACCGAGCCGATTCGGTCGTAGTTGTCGCATAGTGCACTGATGCTGATCTCCAGACGCAGCGAGTCACCCATGCTGTCGAGGTCTTCGGCGGGAAGCAGGGTGGTCAATCGTGCGTTGTTGAGACGAAAGATATTCTCGGGGACAGGGGCCACACTGTCATTCACGGTGCCTGCATAGACATCGTAGAATGTGATGTGGTCATAATACCTGAATCGCTGTTCGGCGCTTGTCATCGCTGCTTGTGCGACGACAAGCGCCAGAAGAGTGGATCTAAGTAGTCTCTTTGTTTCATTCATAAAAATTGAACAAATAGGGTTAGCTCAAGAAGGCAATATTGCGTCAGAGGGCCTTGCATTTCTCTTCGAGCCAGGTGCGGTCGTCCTCGGCAAGGTGAGGAGCAAGCGTATCAAAGACGCGTTTGTTGTACTGGTTTAGCCAGGCCAATTCGTCCTTGTCGAGCAGGTTTTTGATGACGCACGAGGTGTCGATGTAGCAAAGAGTCAAAGTGTCGAGGCACTGGAACTCGCCCTGTTCTGTCGGGTCGCAGGGCGTGGCATCAGGAGCATCGGTGGCGACATCGAAAGGACGCACCAGCACCAGGTTCTCATGACGAATACCATATTTGCCGCCCAGATAGATGGCTGGTTCGTTCGAGAAGACCATGCCGTCGCACAGCACCTGCGGATTGTGTTCCATGCGAACCGACTCGGGTCCCTCATGGACACCCAAGTAATGTCCCACGCCGTGTGAAGTGCCATGCCGATAAGTCTTGCCGTCGCGCCAAAGGTCGATGCGTGCTAATACATCGAGTTGGTCGCCGCGTGTTCCGCGTGGGAAGACGGCACGTGCCAGCCGGATGTGTCCCTTCAGCACTAGTGTGTAGTCGCGCTTCATGGCACGGCTCACCTTGCCGATACCGATCGTTCGGGTGATGTCGGTGGTGCCATCCAGATATTGTCCTCCCGTGTCGATCAGGAGCAGTCCATCGCCTGTGATGGGCGTGTCATGGTCCCTCGATGGCTCATAATGTGGCATGGCGGCATGTTCGTTCCAGGCTACGATGGCAGGGAACGATTCGTCGCGGTAAAGAGGCTGTTCGCGTCGGAAGTCAATCAGTCGCTGCACAAGATTCATCTCGGTGATTTCTCCTCCGATGCCGAAAGTGCCGTCATCCTTGATGCAGAATTCCTCACCGGCCTTCAGTTGGTTCTCCAGCCAATGGTAGAAGCGCGTCAGGGCGATGCCGTCCTTGAGCATTGCAGAGCAGTAGCCTTCTATCTCGACGGCATTCTTGATGCCTTTCATAAGTGGAATGGGGTTGAAGCCGACCATGCTTCGATAGGGGCTCTCGGCAGCCTCCTCGTAGGGACGGATGGTGATGTTGAAGTTCGAAAGGTAGGTGCGCACTTCGTCGGTGAGTTTCTCTTCGTGCACAAAGAGCATCGAACCTTTGTTGCTCAGGTAGAGATAGCTGATAAAGATGGGTGTACAGGCGATGTCTGTACCACGCAGGTTGAGCACCCAGGCTATCTCGTCGAGTGCCGAAAGCCAAAGGCCCTTGCCGCCCTGTTCCTCGACGGCTTCTAAGACACGATGGATGCGGTCAGCTGTCTTTTCGCCGCTCAGCTCTTCTGGATAGAGTTCAATCTCGTTCATCGGCAGGGCAGGACGATCCTTCCAGATGCGGCTGATGAGGTTAACATCCATGTCCACCTTATTGTTGAACAGGATGCGGCAATCTCCACCCGTGCAGTTGGTGTCATGCTGTGCTTTATATTCGTCGAGCCACTCGGCCACAGTGGGAACACCGGCTACCTTCATCTTCATCAGCTTGAAAGGCGAACCCTTGAGTTGCTGCTCTCCAGAGATGAAGAAGCGGCTGTCGGTCCACAGCAGGGCTTCCTCTTGGGTGATAAGCACGGTGGCCACTTCGCCACGGAAGCCGCTGAGCCACTCGATTTCCTTCCAGTGGTCGGGGAGGTATTCACTCTCGTGCGGATCGTTGTTCTCCATCACGTACAGATCGATGCCCTGCTTCTGCATGAGCTCACGAAGTTTCTTTACTCTTGACAGCGATGCTTTCATATCAATTGACATTTAGATGGTGCAAAAATACGACACTTTTTCGAAAAAACAAAAAAATCTGTATGGTTTTTGCATTTTTTGTTCAAAAAATTTGTTCAACTTGCGGAATTTTCATATCTTCGCACCCGCTTATCAAAGTGGTAAGCAACCGATGAGCCCATGGCTATTAGAAATGGAGATGTAAAAAAGGGAGCCGGGCGATTCGGGTCATTTAACAACCCGTACTGATATGATTATTGTACCAGTTAAGGAAGGTGAGAACATCGAGAAGTGCCTGAAGAAGTTCAAGCGTAAGTACGAGAAGACCGGTGTCATCAAGGAACTTCGCCGTCGTCAGCAGTTCAACGAGCCCTCTCAGGTTCGTCGCAAGAGGATGGAACATGCAATCTACGTTCAGCACCTCAAGGAGAATGCAGCTGAGTGATCGGTAGCATAACCCCCGATGGTCCACAAAGACCAAGAAAAGGGATTGGACATCACCATTTGGTGAGTTCAATCTCCTTTTTTTATATAGTTACTAATGGTTTTCCTCCACGTCTTGTTTTATCAATTGTAAAAATCGCTATCCAAAAACGTCAATTTCAGTAAAAATATGTAAAAATGAAATGCCTGATTATTAAAAAATGTTCATTTGCCTCTCTTTTAAGATTTATTTAGTGCAAAAAGCATGATTTTTCAAAAGTTTTCCTTACCTTTGCGCCCGAAATTTAGTGTTTTTAGGTATTATAATGAAGAATTCTATCAAACCCGACTATTTGTTTGAGGTTAGCTGGGAGGTCTGCAACAAGGTGGGTGGCATCTATGCCGTCCTTTCCACCAAGGCAGCTACACTGAAGAAACAACTTGGCGACAATCTATTCTTTATTGGGCCGGATTTGTGGGAGCAGCAGGAGTCTCCGTTCTTTGATCCTTCAACAGCAAGTCCTGAACTTGACGAATGGGCTCATAAGGCGAAAGCCGAAAATCTTAAGGTTCGTGTAGGTCGTTGGAAGGTGCCTGGGGATCCTCAGGTTGTCCTTGTTGATTTTCGTCCATTATATGCAGCCAAGAATGCCTTCTATGGCCAGATGTGGGAGTGGTATGGTGTCAACTCGATGGTCGGCTATGGCGACTACGACGAGGGATGTACGTTTGCACATGCAGCAGCACGTGTGATCGAAAGTCTGTTCAAGCATCTCTGTCCGCTGCGCAGCAATGCTGTGGCCCATTTCAATGAGTGGACAACGGGCATGGGTGTGCTCTATCTCAAGCACCAGGTTCCTGCCATTGCAACAGTGTTTACCACTCATGCCACCTGTGTGGGTCGTAGCATTTGTGGCAACAACAAGCCGCTATATGACTATCTGCCCGGATATTTTGGCGATCAGATGGCCGATGAGCTCAACATGACTTCCAAGCATTCGGTGGAGAAACATGCAGCCCAGGAGGCCGATTGCTTCACCACGGTGAGCGATATCACGGCAGCCGAATGTACACAGCTTCTCGAACGCACCCCCATGGTTACTCCCAATGGGTTCGAAGGCGACTTTGTGCCCAAGGGAACAGCATTCAGCCGCGAACGCAAGATGAGCCGTCAGGCTTTCAGCCGTTTGGTGGAGTGTCTCACGGGGCATGTCCCCGCTGAAGATGCCATCTACGTGGGTACAGCAGGTCGCTGCGAGTTCAAGAACAAGGGCCTTGATGTTTTCCTCGATACGATGAGCCGTTTGCGCGACAGCAACCCTGAGCGCGAAATCATCGCTTTTATCATGGTGCCGGGTTGGGTCCAGGAAGTGCGTGCCGATGTTCTCGAGCGTTACCAGAGCGGTTCCGCCTTTATCACGGGGCTCAGCGACCCCGTCTTCACGCACGCGATCTATAATTATTATAATGACGCTATTCTCAGCCGTATCCATCAGCTGGGATTCCAAAACCAGAAGAATGACAAGGTCAAGGTCATCTATATCCCGTCCTATCTCAATGGCGACGACGGATTGCTCAACCGCAACTATTATCTGCTGTTAGCCGGTCTCGACCTGACGATCTATCCAAGCTACTACGAGCCTTGGGGATACACTCCTATGGAGTCGTGTGCCTTCGGTGTGCCCACCATTACCACCAGTCTTTCGGGCTTCGGTATGTGGTGCAAGGGCATCGGCAAGGACGATGACATCCTCGATGCAGTAGCTGTCGTATCACGCAGCGATTCCAATTATGATCAGGTGGTAACCAACATTGCCAACCTTGTGCTCCGTTTTGCTGAAGTGCCTCATGCCGAGGTCAAGGTCATCCGTCAGGAAGCACGCCGTATAGCAGCACGTGCTGGTTGGCATAACTTCATCAAGTACTACGACCAGGCCTATGATAAGGCCTTGAAGGAAACTTCGCTCCGTAAAGGAATATTTTAAAGGAAATCAATAATCAAACAACATCTATTTAACCCTTAACTTAACCTATTATGAAAGTACAGGTAAGTCATACCAACGCCCCTGTCTGGCGCGATATTACCGTCAAGTCAAACCTTCCAGCCGAACTCGAAGGTATCCATACCGTAGCCCGCAACCTCTGGTGGTCGTGGAATTCCGAAGCTCACAAGCTTTGGCGTGAGCTTGATCTGGATCTGTGGCGCTCGACGGGTCACAACCCACTTGCCATGCTCGAGACCATGTCGCTCGATCGTCTCAACGAGATAGTAGCCGACAAGAAGCTCATGAAGAAGGTTGACGCTGTTGTCGCCCATTTCAATGAATATATGGCTCAGCCAGTCAACACCAAGCGTCCATCAGTAGCATATTTCTGCATGGAGTATGGTTTGACAGCTTGCCTCAAGATTTATTCCGGTGGCCTTGGCATCCTCGCTGGTGACTATGTAAAGGAGGCCTCTGATTCCAATATCGATTTCTGTGCCGTCGGTTTCCTTTATCGTTTCGGTTACTTCACCCAGACGCTTTCTGCCGATGGTAGCCAGGAGGCCAACTACGAGCCCCAGAACTTCAACCAGCTCCCCATCGAGCCCGTGAAGGACGAAGATGGCTCGCAGCTCGTCCTTGAAGTGCCCTACCACGACAACATCATCGTCTATGCCAATGTTTGGCAGGTCAATGTAGGTCGCGTGAAGCTCTATTTGCTCGACACCGATCTCGACCGCAACTCCGAGTGGGATCGCAGCATCACCCACCAGCTCTATGGTGGCGACTGGGAGAACCGCATCAAGCAGGAGTATCTGCTTGGCATCGGCGGCATGATGTTGCTCGACAAGCTCGGCATCAAGAAGGATGTCTATCATTGCAACGAGGGTCACGCTGCCCTCATCGGCGCTCAGCGCATGGCCGACCTTATCCAGAACGAGGGTCTGAAGTTCAACGAGGCTCTTGAGGTGGTACGCAGCTCGCAGCTCTATACCTGCCACACTCCAGTACCTGCTGGACACGACTCTTTCGACGAAGGTCTCTTCTACAAGTATATGTCGCAGTTCCAGACCAAGCTCGGTATCGATTGGGCCGACTTCATGAACCTGGGCCGCGAGACTCCCGGTGAAGGCAAGTTCTCGATGTCGGTATTCGCTCTCAATACATGCCAGGAGGCCAACGGTGTATCGTGGCTCCACGGAAAGGTGAGCCGTCAGATGTTCGCACCTGTTTGGAAGGGCTATGCTCCCGAGGAGCTCCATGTCGGCTATGTGACCAACGGCGTACACCTTCCCTCTTGGGCTGCCAGCGAGTGGAAGGAGTTCTACGAGAAGCTCTTCGGTCCCGACTACTACGAGACCCAGACACAGGAAGACATGTGGAAGAAGATCTACGAGTCTGACGACGAGGAGATCTGGAAGATCCGCAAGGGTCTTAAGACCAAGCTCTTCAACTTCATCAAGGAGGAGGTGCGCAACAACCTCCGCAAGAAGCAGGAGAACCCTGCCAAGATCATTCAGGCCATCGGTGCCCTCAATCCCGAGGCTCTCACCATCGGTTTCGCCCGTCGTTTCGCTACTTACAAGCGTGCACACCTGCTCTTCACCGACCTCGACCGTTTGGCCAAGATCGTCAACAACCCTGAGCGCCCTGTGCAGTTCATCTTTGCCGGCAAGGCTCACCCTGCCGACGGCGGTGGCCAGGGTCTGATTCGTCGCATCGTTGAGATCTCACGTATGCCTCAGTTCGTTGGCAAGGTTGTCTTTGTTGAGAACTACGACATGGATGTGGCCAAGCGCCTCGTTTCGGGTTGCGACATCTGGATGAATACTCCTACCCGTCCGCTGGAGGCTTCCGGCACATCGGGTGAGAAGGCCATCATGAACGGTACGTTGAACCTCTCCGTCCTCGACGGTTGGTGGTACGAGGGTTACAAGGAGGGCGCAGGCTGGGCACTCACCGACAAGCGCACTTTCCAGAACCAGTCGCTCCAGGATCAGCTTGATGCTGAGACCATCTACACCATGCTTGAGACCGAGATCGTGCCTCTCTATTTCGCCAAGAACCGCAAGGGTTATTCACCCGATTGGGTAAAGGCCATCAAGGACTGTCTGTGTAAGATCACGCCTCACTTCACCATGCGTCGCCAGCTCGACGACTACTACGATCGCTTCTACACCAAGGAGGGCGCACGTGCCCGCAAGCTTGCGGCCAATGGTTATAAGATCGCCAAGGAGATTGCTGCTTGGAAGGAGGTCGTAGCTGAGAATTGGGACACCATCGAGGTGAAGGAAGTCGATCTCCCACAGGAGGAGTTTATTCAGGGTCTCTCAATCGGCAAGACCTACAAGGCTACTGTCGTGGTCGATGGTAAGGCTATTGCCAATGACTTGGGTCTCGACCTGGTTATCGCCGACACAGGTGATGGCGCAGCTCGTAACACCAAGAGCTACGAGATGGAGGTTGTGAAGCGTGAGGGAACTCTCGTGACCTTCAAAATCGACTTCCCTGTCAAGTACTCCGGTGCCTACAAGATCGGTTTCCGTCTCTTCCCGAAGAACGAGAACCTGCCACACCGCATGGACTTCGCTTACACCCGCTGGTTCTAAACCACTGGACATTGAACCATTAAATAGCAAGCCGCCGAAGATTTTTCTTCGGCGGCTTGTTTTTGATTATTGTCAATAGCAGTGTCTACAAAACTCTTTATATCCTAAGAAGAATTCGCGGTGGCCTAGAGCTTCTGATTTGGTTATTTGTCCATTTGCCACACGCTCTATGAGTTTCAGCAGTTCGTTGGCAATCTCTTCGAGCGAGGCTCCTTCTGAAATGACACGACCGGCATTCACGTCCATATCTTCACTCATGCGCTGGTAGGTGAGGGGATTGGAGCAGACCTTGATGACAGGCGCAATGGCGGAGCCGGCTACCGAGCCGCGTCCAGTGGTATAGAGTGCCAGATGACACCCCGAGGCCGCCATCTCGACAATCTCGGCCGTGTCGCTCACGTTAGGGAAGCCCCACCGGGCCTCACCATCGGGTACCACATCCATCATGTAGAGACCACCATCTCGTCCCAATGTGGCGGGTATCTCACCCGGACGTATCAGCGCCTGTATCGGTCGGCTACCGCTCTTGGCATACGAGCCCAGCGACTTCTCCTCGATGGTGGTCAATCCACCCTCGGCATTGCCCTGCGAGAAACTGTCGTGTCCCATCTTCTTGTAATAGACGTCAGCCTTGTGGATGCAGTCATAGAGTTGTTGCCCAACTTCGGGTGTGACGCCGCGTTGACGAAGCATGGCCTCACAGCCGATCAGTTCACCGGGCTCTTCAAAGATGCAGGTGGCTCCCGCATCGACAAGCTGGTCAAAGGCAAGTCCCACAGCAGGATTGGCCGTGATGCCGCTGCAGGCATCCGACCCGCCGCACACCGTGCCGATGCAAAGGTCCTGCCAATGCAGCTCCACTCTCGGAACAGCTTGCACAACAGGAATCATGGCTCCCACGGCCTTCACACCCTTGCGGATCGAGGCGCTTGTGCCGCCCTCTTCCTGGATGACGATCATCGCTCCCTCGCGTCCGCTCTCTTTCACCACTTGCAGCAACTGGTCGCGCAAGAAGTTCTCACATCCCAGCGAGACGATTACCACGCCTCCCACATTGGGATGTGTGCAGAGCCGTTCCATCACCTGCTGGGCGTAGGCATTGGGTGCACAGCCGCCGAACCCGATCAGATGGATGGGCTGATGGTTTGAATCGGTCTGTCGGGCGATTTCTTCAGCTACATGATGGGCACACTCCACGAGGTAGGTCACAACGATCACGTTGCGTATGCCTTTCCTTCCGTCTTTTCTGAGATAGCCTTTCATAAACTCCAGACATAATCCGATTTGAGGTTTTGCTCATGCACATGTTCACCCTCTTCGATGTCGCGCGTAGCGCTACCGATGGGAAGACCGTATTTCAGCACCTTTTCACCTTCGTCAATGCTTCGTACGGCCACCTTGTGCCCAAAGGCAATGTCGTCGCGCAGTGTCAGCACAGAGCCATCTGTCAGTGTCACCTCTTGGCCCGCCTGGAGGTCACAGAGTGCCACTGCCACGTTGTCGATGCGATTCAAACTGATCAACTTCATTCTCAAAAAGATGCTTGAAAAACCGCCCTCAGTCATGATGACTTGGGGCGGTTCAGTGTCGTTTAAAGTGTAAGCAAACTGTAGGCCAAATTACTTAACGGCCTCGGCAGCGGCATCAGCAACCTCGGCAGCAGCCTCGGTAACCTCAGTAGCAACAGAATCAGCAGCAGCCTCAACAGCATCAGCGGTAGCCTCAGCAGCAGCCTCAACGTTTTCAACAGCAGCCTCAGTAGCCTCAGCTGCCTTCTCCTTAGCACCGTTGCAAGAAGCGAAGCTTACAGCAACGAGAACACTTGCGAAAAGAACCAATTTCTTCATAATCGTAATACTTTTTTAGTTGTTTATAATAGTTAATACCTTAAAAAATTGCACAACCTTTTGTTTTTGCGGCACAAAGGTAAGGTATTTTCACATTTATTGAACTGTATTTTGCATTTTTTTGGCCCATGAGGCTATAATTTGTTTACAAATCGACAAAATTGTCACCTATAGATTGAAAAATATAGGTAATTAATTGCGAATACGTTGATTCACACAATAAATTGACTATTTGCACGTTAATATACTGTTCCAATTGATAATTCTTAGTCCCTAATTGTTAATTGTTCATCGACTTTGTATTCGATTCTACGACATATCCGCATTCTCCTTTTGCTGGCCATCATTGGGATGCCTGCAATGACCGTTGTGGCACAAAGGCAGAAGATCAAGAACCTGCCCTACTACGACCAGCGTCTGCTGCACTGGGGCTTCAGCTTTGGCTTCAACATGCCTACCGTCAGCTTCTCTCAGACAGGTAGCGAGGCGGCTGAAGGCTGGTGGGTCACCTGCCCCAAGGCCAATCCCTCGTTCCAAGTGGGTCTGATGGGCGATCTGGCCATCACCGAGCACCTGAATTTCCGCGTCACGCCATTCCTTTACTTCCAGGAACGCACGGTGAGGTTCGAACGTGAATCGCTCGAAGGTCGTGAGCGTACGAACCAGCAGCTCAAGACCACCTACATCGAGATTCCTGCCTCACTGAAGATCAGCACGCGTCGCATCAACAACTATCGCCCGTATATGGTGGCAGGTGCGCAGTTCAACTTCGACATCGGCAAGGAGAAGGAGACACCCATCGTCTTCAAGCGTTTCGACATGGGTATCCACATCGGCATGGGCTGCGATTTCTACCTGCCCTTCTTCAAGCTTGCTCCCGAGTTCCGTTTCAATCTGGGCCTGCTCGACATGATCGACCACAAGCGCGAAGATCTGAAGGACCTGACGCTGATGCCATATACCGAGGCTGTCCTTTCGGCACGCAATACGGGGCTGTCGTTTATTTTATGGTTTGAGTAAATATGGAGGAAGTTTTCAAGAAGATTGCTGAACAATGGTTCCTGCGGGAACCTGCATATTTTGCCCTCTATTGCATTCTGCAGTTGGAGGTGAACGACAAGATGAACTGTGCGTTGCGATGCGGACAGGGGAAATTGCAATACAATCCGACGATGTTGGTGCGCCGACCTACTGCTGAGGTGGAGTTGTTGATGAGGATCGAGATGATCCGCCTCTTCCTCAAGCATCCCTATGAGCGCCAGCCCGAAGGCACGAGCCGCGTGGCTATGGCGTTGGGCAGCGACGTCTGCATCAAGTCGGCCTACAATGGGCCGAATGCCACAGGCTACAAAACGGATGAGCAATTACCCCTGCTCTCGCCCGAGTTCTTCAATTTGCAGCACGACATGCCGTTCGAATGGTATGTGCGCAAGATCGAGGATATGATCGACGAGGCGGATATTCAGAGTGCCCAGAGTATTTCAGGTAATCTGAATGATTGGAAGAATCTGAGCAAGGAGGAACAAGACTTGCTTGGCTCGGCGGCTGCACGTTCGGAGCTCTGGGAAGAGGACGAGATGCGTGCCCAGGAGATCAACGACCTCATCGACAAGATGAATGCGTGGGGCAGCATTCCAGGTAACATGGTGCAACAGATACAGGCTTCGACCAAGGCACGTATCGACTACCGCAAGATCATGCAGGGCTTCCGGGCTTCGGTGTTGAGCAATACGATGCGACTCACACGCATGCGTCCCAATCGTCGCACAGGGTTCCAGCAGATGGGCACCATCCGCAAGTTCGATACTAAGCTTCTGGTGGCTGTCGATGTCTCGGGCTCGATCTCCGACAAGACGCTGTCGCACTTCTACTCGGTGATCAACAAGTTCTTCAAATACGGCATCAACGAGATCGACTGCGTGCAGTTCGACTGCGAACTGGGCGAGGTGAAGCCTCTGCGTAAGGCATCGCGTACGGTGCAGATTTTCGGACGCGGAGGCACGTCGTTCCAACCTGTCTTCGATTACTTGGCCGAGCACAACATCTACGACGGACTCATCATCCTCACCGACGGCTATGCTGCACACCCCAACATGGACAATTCGATCGTTGCGAGGATTCTCTGGGTGTGCGAAAACGAAAATAGCTACAACCAGTGCAAAGACTGGATGCAGCTATATGGTAGAGTATGTTGGATGTATCTTTAACTCTACTTTCGCAAGCGCGAAAGTCGATGATTCGTCTTTAATCAAAGCGCAGCGTCGAAGCGTTCCAGGAAGAGGTCGCAGTCGTGCTGGGTGATGCAGAGCGGAGGCAGGATACGTAGTACGTTGGTGCCTGCTGCACCCGTGAAGACATGTTGCTCGTAGAGCAGTCGGTTACGCACCTCCTTATACGGATAGTCGAACTCTATACCTATCATCAGACCAAGGCCACGCAGTTCCTTCAGACCAGGGATTTGCATGGTCTTGAGTGCGCTTATAAGATACTCGCCCTGTTGGCGCGCATTCTCGATGAGGTGCTCCTCCTCGATCACGTCGAGCACAGTGCAGGCAAGGGCACAGCCTAGATGATTGCCGCCGAAGGTGGTGCCCAGCTGTCCATAGACGGGTGCAAACATCGGCGAGATGAGCACACCCGCAAACGGATAGCCATTGGCAATGCCCTTGGCCACGGTGATGATGTCGGGACGGATGCCGAACCACTGGTGGGCAAAGAACTTGCCGCTGCGGCCATAGCCCGACTGTATCTCGTCGAGGATCAGCACGACGCGGTTGTCAGTAGTGACCTTCCGCAGTTCTTGCATGAATGCTGCGGTGGGGATACGTATGCCGCCCACACCCGAGATGCCCTCGATGATCACAGCGGCCACATCGCCCTTGGCGATGCTTGCACGCAGGCCGGCGATGTCGCCGAGCTCCAGGAACTCCACGGGGAAGGTGGCGTTGATGGGCGCTTGGATCTTGGGATTCTGCGTCACATTCACTGCGGCCGAGGTGCGTCCGTGGAAGGCATGGGTGAAGGCGATGACCTTCTTCTTGCCGGTGTAGAACGATGCCAGCTTCAGCGCGTTCTCATTGGCTTCGGCACCCGAGTTGATCAGGAACAGCTGGTAGTCGTCGTAGCCGCAGATGGGGCCAAGCTTCTCGGCAAGCTTCACCTGCAGCGGGTTCTTGACGGCATTCGAGTAGAACACCAGCTTGCTGGCCTGCTCCTGCAAGGTCTGCAGGTAGCGCGGATGGCTGTGGCCGATTGAGATCACTGCATGACCTCCGTAGAAGTCGAGATACTCCTGACCCTTATCGTCCCACACATAGCAGCCCTTGCCATGGTCAACGGTTACGTCAAATAGGGGATATACGTCGAATAATTTCATTGCTTTTTTGAATAATTATCAGAATGCGATGGCCTTCAGGCCAAGGCCGGCTTTCTCGTCTAGGCCGAACATGAGATTCATGTTCTGTACGGCCTGGCCGACAGCTCCCTTCAGAAGGTTGTCGATGATGCTGGTCACGACCACCTTGTTGCCATTGAACTTGTCGAGATGGACGAGCGCCTTGTTGGTGCCCACGATCTGCTTGAGGTCGAGCGCCACATCCACATAATGCGTGAAGGCAGCATCGGCATAGAATGCCTTGTAGAGGCTCACCAGTTCGTCCTTGGTCGGATTGGTGGCACCGCCTTCGGGTCCTTCGAGCTTGATGACCTCGGTGCAGAAGATGCCGCGTGTGAAGTCGCCGCGATAGGGCACGAAATCGACGGTGATCTCCCCTTCCGCAGGCTGGCTCAGCAACGTGTTGCAGACGACAGGAGCCGATGCTGGACGCAGTTCGTTGAGCGTCTGACAGATCTCGTGCAGGTGCTGGTGCTGGAAGAGCTTATAGACCGATAGGTTGTCGTTGCGCCACGAGAAGTGGGTGGTAGCCCCGGGCTTCTGTCCTGCGCCTGTCGACCCCGTGATGGCATTCACGGCAATGTCGTGGGTGAGGAGCCCCGCCTTGGCCAATGGGAGCAAACCCAGCTGAATACAGGTGGCAAAACATCCGGGATTGGCCAGATGTTGGCACTGTCGGATAGCGTCGCGATGAATCTCGGGCAGACCATAGACGAAGTCGTGATTGCCACGGATGCGGAAATCCTGCGCCATGTCGATGATCTTCACGTTGGCGGGTATCTCATGCTCGCGAAGGTAGGCTTCGCTCTTGCCGTGTCCGAAGCAGAAGAACACCACATCGACCTTGTCGAAGGGCGTCTGATCGGTGAACGTCAGGTAGGTGTCGCCATAGAGTCCCTCATGCACCGCAGCCACCGCATTGCCAGCGTTCGACTCCGAGTTGGCAAAGACGACCTCGACCTTGGGATGATGGATGAGCAGGCGGATGAGCTCGCCACCCGTATATCCTGCTGCACCAAGTATGCCTACGCGAACCATGATCAACGCTCCTCGTCAGGGTGAACCGAATAATAGGCGCGCAGTGGGGTAGAGATGACCTTGATGAAGCCCTTGGCGTCCTCGCTGGTCCATGCCTTGGCGGTCTCGCCATACTCGCCGAGCTTGTTGTGGACAAGGTCGTCGGGTGTGTCGGCACCGAGCGTCTGGAAGCTGTAGGGACGGAGTTCGAGGGTCACCACGCCGTTGACGTTGCGCTGGCTGGAGGCAAGCATGGCCTCCATGTCGGGCATCACCGGCTCGAGGTACTGGCTCTCGTGGAGGAACATGCCATACCAGTTGGCCACTTGGTCCTTCCAGTACTGCTGCCACTTCGAGAGGGTGAACTTCTCCAGATAACGGTGTGCAGCGATGATGAGCATCGGGGCAGCTGCCTCGAAGCCCACACGTCCCTTGATGCCGATGATGGTATCGCCCACGTGGCAATCACGTCCGATAGCGTAGGATGCACCGATCTTCTCCACCTCCTGGATGGCACGGATCTTGTCGTCATACTCCACGCCGTTCACGCTGCAAAGCTCGCCTTTCTTGAAGCCCAATGCGAGGATTTCAGTACCCGTCTTCGTGGGGTGCTTGAGGTAAGCGCTCTCGGGCAGACCCTGTGTCGAGTCGAGGATCTCGCCGCCACAAATCGACGTGCCCCAGATACCCACGTTATAGCTGTACTTGAGCTTGGTGAAGTCGGCAAAGTAACCGTTGGCATTGAGGTAATCGACCTCCTCCTTGCGGCTCAAGTTGCGGTCACGTGTCAGCGTGATGATCTCTACGCCGGGAGCCAGCACGAGGAAGGTCATGTCGAAACGTACTTGGTCGTTGCCTGCGCCTGTCGAACCGTGTGCGATGGCATCGGCACCGATCTCCTTGGCATAGCGGGCAATGGCGATGGCCTGGAAGATGCGCTCCGAAGATACCGAGATGGGGTAGCAATTGTTGCGAAGCACATTGCCGAACACCATATATTTGAGCGACTTCTGATAATACTCCTGTGTCACGTCGAGGGTGACATACTTCACTGCGCCGAGCTTGTAGGCATTCTCTTCGTTGGTCTTCAGCTGTTCTTCGCTGAATCCGCCGGTATTGGCGCATGCTGCATAAACCTCGTAACCCATCTCGCGGGTGAGGTACATCACGTTGTAACTGGTGTCAAGACCGCCGCTGAAGGCGACCACCACTTTCTTCTTTGCCATATATTTTGAAGGGTTTGAGGGTTAGATCTTATCCAGATCCTCCAGCACCTCGTCGGGGTGCTCTTTCGGATCGTAGAGCATGGCGGTGCAGATGCATCGCTTGAAGTCGGTGCGGGTGAGCACGTCGTAGTTTACGCACGTTTGGCAACCACGCCAGAAGGCCGGGTCGTCGGTGAGCTGTTCGAAGGTCACGGGGCGATAGCCCAGCTCGTGATTGATCTTCAGTACGGCGGCACCTGAGGTCAGTCCGAAGAGCTTGGCCTCGGGGTAGAGTCGGCGGCTGTAGTTGAACGAGAATCGCTTGATGCGCTTGGCCAGACCCATGCCACGGAATTTGGGACTGACGATCAGACCGGAGTTGACGATATACTGCTTGTTGCTCCAGCTCTCGATATAACAGAATCCGGCAAATTCGTTGTCGCAGAGTGCAATGATGGCCTTGCCTTCGATCATCTTCTGTGCTACGTAGTCGGGCGAACGACGGGCAATGCCCGTGCCACGGGCCTTCGACGACTCCTCGATGGTTGTGAGGATTTCATCGACAAAACGGATGTGCTGCTTGCCCGCCACACAAATCTTGACTTGAGGCTTCACAACAGCCTCTTCGGTTTTAACTTCTTCCATTGCAGTATCGGGTACTACTTGATTCGACACTAAATAATTATATGTGTAGTCGGTCTAAAAACTCTTTGGTAAGGCTGCGCAAAGGGCCTCGGCGACCTGATGGGTTGAGTATCCGCCACGAGGGATAACGAGAATGGTGTCATCGCCTGCAAGCGTTCCCATAACTTCGGGGAGGGCACTCATATCGATGTCGTATGCAATGCTGCTGGCATAGCCTGGCTTGGTGCGCACCACGATCAGGACCTGGCTGCATTCTATGCTGACCACGCCTGCCACCGTCTTTGAGGGAATAAAATGCGGGGAACCATTATTGTTCTTGAAAGAAGCTGCCAAGTCGGGCATGACATACATGTAGCTGCCCTCACGGGTAGCGTACTTTGCGATTTGCATCTGCTTGAGGTCGCGGCTAAGCGTTGCCTGCGTGACCTTGAAGCCCCTCAGCTGAAGCTCCTTCAGCAATTCGTCCTGACTGCTGATGCTCTGGCTTTGGACGATGTCTCGTATGACAGTAATTCTGTCCTTCTTATTTTTCATTGCCTTAAATATAAACCTGATAACACAATAATTAATGAAATTATGGGGTGCAAAGATAATACTATTCCGTATAAATACAAAAAAAATACTAATAAAAATGGTTGATTTGACCGAATTATCTGAAAAATGCTAATTTTTATTGTCAATTTATGCAAAAACGCTATCTTTTTACGATTGTCTCTTCAATCACTCTCGGGAAATGCTCATATTCCAGCTTGTGTACCTTCGTGGCCACAGCATGGGCATCATCGCCAGGATCAACGGGACAGGTGGCCTGGAAGATGATGTCGCCATTGTCGAAGAACTCGTTCACATAGTGGATCGTGATGCCGCTCACCTTGTCGCCGCAGCGTATCACGTCCTCGTGCACACGGTCGCCATACATCCCCTTGCCGCAATGGAGTGGGATGAGCGCCGGATGGATATTCACGATGGCACGTGGATAGGCATCGACCAGATACTTCGGCACCAGCACCAGATATCCGGCCAGCACGATGAAGTCGATATGATACTCTTTGAGCAGCGCCATCACGGCCTCCTCGTTCTGCATTTCCTTGCGCGTAACCAGTTTCGATGGGATTCCCAACCTGCTGGCACGCTCAAAGACGTACGCATCGGCCTTGTTGCAGACAATCAGGGAGACTTGCGCCACCTCGCTCTCCTTGAAATAATTCGCGATATTCTCGGCATTCGAACCCGAACCTGATGCAAATATTGCAATATTTTTCATTTTTAGTTTGCATTTTTCGCACAAAACGTACATTTTTGTGCATTTTTTTATAATTTCTTACCAATTTATTTCGTTACTCGGAATAAATTTTGTTTCTTTGCACGGTGAAAATAGGCTTTTTCGGCGACAAATTTAACCATTTTTCGCTGAATAGCCAAAAAAAAGTGCTCTTTTCGCTATTTTTGGGGCACAGAGAATTGAATTTGACAATGCCGAACAACAATATTAACACTAAAAATTATAAAACTATGTCAGAAATCGAAAGCAAAGTTAAAGAGATTATCGTTGAGAAGCTTGGTGTTGAAGAGTCTGAAGTTACTATGGACGCATCTTTCACCAATGACCTTGGTGCTGATTCACTCGATACTGTTGAGCTCATCATGGAGTTCGAGAAGGAGTTTGGTATCACCATTCCTGATGATCAGGCCGAGAAGATTTCCACTGTTGGTGACGCTGTTGCTTACATCGAGGCTAACAAGTAATCTATACACTCCTCTGTTTTAATGGAATTAAAGAGAGTAGTAGTAACGGGACTAGGTGCCGTTACTCCACTTGGCAAGTCTGTTGATGAGACCTGGGCCAACCTTTTGGAAGGCAAAAGTGGAAGTGCACCTATCACCCTGTTCGACGCCTCTAAGTTCAAGACACAGTTCGCCTGCGAAGTCAAGGACTTCGATCCGCTCCTTTATTTCGAGAAGAAGGAAGTCCGCAAGGTTGACCGCTACACGCAGTTTGCCTTTGCTGCTGCCAGCGAGGCCATCAAGGACTGTGGCATCGACCTCGACACCGAGGACAAGAACCGCATAGGCGTCATCTACAGCTCAGGCATAGGTGGCATAAAGACCTTCCACGAGGAGACCATGGGCTATGACCCCGAGGTCGGTCCTCGTTACAGTCCGTTCTTCATCCCCAAGATGATTGCGGACATCGCTGCCGGTCAGCTCTCGATCCACTATGGTTTCCACGGCCCCAACTATGGAACCGTGAGTGCTTGTGCTTCTTCGACGCATGGCTTGATCGACGCGTTCAACCTGCTTCGTCTGGGCAAGGCCAACATCATGGTAGTCGGTGGTGCCGAGGCTGCTGTGGCCGAGCCGGGTCTGGGTGGCTTCAATGCCATGAAGGCCCTCTCGACGCGCAACGATGACCCCGAGCGTGCCAGCCGTCCGTTCTCGGCCAGCCGCGACGGATTCGTGATTGGCGAAGGCTCAGGTTGCCTCATTCTCGAGGAACTCGAGCATGCCAAGGCCCGTGGCGCCAGGATCTACGCCGAAGTTGTCGGTGGTGGCATGTCGGCCGATGCTTATCATCTCACCGCCACCCATCCCGAGGGATTGGGCGCACGCCTGGTGATGGAAGCAGCACTCGACGATGCTGGTCTCAAGCCCGAGGATATCGACTACATCAACGTGCACGGCACCTCTACCCCTGTGGGCGACCGTTCGGAGGCTAAGGCCATCCAGCAGGTGTTTGGCGATTGGGCCTACAAGCTCAACATCAGCAGCACTAAGTCGATGACTGGACACCTCCTCGGTGCAGCAGGTGCTGTCGAGGCATTGATTTGCGTCAAGGCTGTAGAATGTGATGTCATTCCTCCCACCATCAACCATGACGAGGATGATCAAGACCCTGAGATCGATTACAATCTGAACTTCACCTTCAACAAGGCCCAGAAGCGTCAGGTTCGTGCCGCTCTTTCGAACACCTTCGGTTTCGGAGGCCACAACGGTTCTATTATCGTCAAGAAATACTCTGAGTAATATTTTTTTATGCGATATTACCAAAATGTAAGCGACCTGGGGGACCTCCAGGTCGCTTTGCGTGAAGCCCTTGAAGTAAAGGCTCACCGCTACGACTATCAGCACTTGGGCAAGAACAGGACCTGCCTGCTGATCTTCTTCAACAATTCCCTGCGCACGCGTTTGTCCACCCAGAAGGCCGCACAGAACCTCGGCATGAACACCATCGTGCTCGACGTGAATGCCGGTGCTTGGAAGCTCGAGACCCAGCGTGGTGTCGTCATGGACGGCGACAAGGCCGAGCACCTGCTCGAAGCCATTCCTGTGATGGGCTGCTATGCCGACATCATCGGTGTGCGTTCGTTTGCCCGCTTCGAGTCGAAGAAGGACGACTACGAGGAGATGATCCTCTCGCAGTTCATCAAGCACTCGGGCCGTCCCGTCTTCTCGATGGAGTGTGCCACGGGTCACCCGTTGCAGGCCTTTGCCGACATCATCACCATCGAGGAACACAAGGAGCAGGCTCGTCCCAAGGTCGTAATGACCTGGGCTCCTCATCCCGGCCGTCTGCCACAGGCTGTGCCCAACTCGTTCGCACAGTTTGCCGTGGCTGCTGGCTACGAGGTGGTCGTTACCCATCCCCATGGCTACGAACTCGACTCGCGTTTCACCGCTGGTGCCACCATTGAGTACGACCAGATGAAGGCCTTCGAAGGTGCCGACTTCGTCTATGCAAAGAACTGGGCCGCCTACACCGATCCCTACTACGGACAGAACCTCGAGAAGGTCGCCGTCGCAGGCGGTAAGGTCGGCACAAAGGGATTCCCTGCCTTGGAATTGCCCGAACTGGGTCTCTACGAGGAGGATTGGCGCAGTTGGACTGTAGGCGATCGCCAGATGGCTGTCACCCGCGATGCCCACTTCATGCACTGTCTGCCCGTACGTCGCAACATGATCGTCACCGACGATGTCATCGAGGGTCCGCGCTCGCTCGTCATCCCCGAGGCCGCCAATCGCGAGATCTCGGCCCAGACGGTCATCAAGCGCATCCTCGAGACCGAGTGCCAGTAGTAGTGGTGTCTTACACTAGGTGACGGATCAGTTCCTCGCGGTCGCCGCAGAGCATGTCGATCACCGGAATCTCCACCATGGTGTAGGCACCGGGCTTCTGCTTCATTGCAGCACGTGCCACGTTCACCAGCACCTGTGAGGTCAGGGCCGGGTTGTTGATCTTCATGTTGAACTCAAACAACTGGTTGTGGGTCTTGCCCGACACACCTTTGCGGGTAAGGTTCACGCCATGACCCACATCGTTGAGGTCGTCGACCGAAACCACCTGCTGCACGTGCGTCTCGTCGTTCACGAAGTACGGGTCGGCCTTGATGGCTGCCTCCACGGTCTTGAAGTCGGCACCCTCTTCGAGTTCGACATAGACCATGCGGCGATGAATGCCCGTGCCCACGGGAATGGTCATCGACAGCGCATCCTTCACACCGGCAATAGCGCGCACGGCCACCGAGTGGCCCATCGACCTGCCTGGACCGAAGTTGGTGTAGCTGATGCCCTTCGGAGCAAGGCTTTCCATCAGCGTGCGGACAATCGAGTCCGATCCCGGATCCCAGCCTGCCGAGATGATGCTCACGGCATTGTGTGCCTTGGCTACTGCATCGAGCGTGCGGCGAAGGTCAACGATCTGGGTGTGGATGTCGAACGAATCCACCGTATTGATGCCGAGGGCAAGGCACTGCTTGGCATACTCCTCCACCTTGCGGGTAGGAGTAGCCAGAATGGCCACATCGACATCCTTCAGCTCTTGGATATTCTTTACCACGGGATAATCAGCGAGTTCGGCAGGCTTGTTCTCTGCACCTGCACGGCGCACAACGCCTGCACACTCAAAGTCGGGAGCAGCCTCGATGGCCTCGAGTGCATACTTCCCGATGTTGCCATAACCTACGATGGCTGCACGAATCTTCTCCATAAATAACACTTTACAGTTTGCAAATAACAATTGTTCTAAAAATCGGGCGCAAAGTTAATGATTTTGTCAGAAATTTGCAAATATATTGACAAATTTTATAGCTTTTCTTCGATACATATACATTTTGTAACCCAAAATTAACGAAAAGAGATATGAAAAAGATCAAGACGGTAAGCGAAAAGCTTACATCGTGGCGATGGTGGCTCGAATGGGCCGGCATCTTTATCGGCGATGCCATCATGGCGGCTGGCTTTGTCTTCTTCATCAATCCTTACAACATCATCCCGGGCGGCGTCTATGGCGCCAGCATCGTACTCCACAACCTCTTTCCTTCCATCCAGGTAGGTACCTTCGGCTACTGCTTCGACATCCCACTGCTCATCATCAGTGTGCTGGTGCTTGGTGCCAAACTGGGCAGCCGAACCATCGCTGCTGCCTTGGCAACCCCACTCATCATGAATACGATGTCGGCGCTCGCCTATCCTACGCAGGCGGCCCTCGAAGCCCTCGACCCTGCGCTCCTGTGTGGTGGACGCATCGACATGTCCAACCACCTACTGCTCGCCACCCTCATGGGTTCTGTCGTCATTGGCATAGGTTGCGGCATCGTGGTGATGAGCAAAGCCACCACGGGTGGTTCCGACATCGTGGCCATGATCATTCAGAAGTACTTGAAGATCCCGTTCTCCAACGGTCTGCTCATCGTCGATGGCATAGTGGTGCTCTTCGGTTTGATCGTCATCGGCTTCGGTGTCGGCAGCAACGAGCCCGTCGGTAAGGAGAGCTGTCTGCTCTCGTTCTATTCGCTCATCGCCATCTACGTGTCGTCGCGCGTCATCGCCCGTGTGATTGCGGGCAACAAGGACGACAAGCTGCTCTTCATCGTCAGCGAGAAGCCTATCCCCGAACTGCGCAACTACATCCTCAAGGACCTCGAGCGTTCGGCCACACGCATCCGCAGCAAGGGCCTCTATTCCGATGGCGACAAGGAGATGCTCTTCCTCGTGATCCACAACAAGGAGGTGCCTGGCGTGAAGGAGGCCATTCGCGAAGCCGATCCCCGCGCCTTCGTCGTCGTCACCGATGCCTACGACACCTACGGCGAAGGCTGGAAGCAACTACCCAAGAGTGGTGAGATCACTCCAGAGTAGCACAGAAGCCATAGTTTGAATAGTTTGAGGCCGCGTGAACGAGGCGGTTTGAACAGTTTGAACCCCTCAAACCCCTCAAACCCTTCAAACTCCTCAAACCCCTCATAACCCCTCATAACCCTTAATAAATTTTTCCATTATGAAAAAACTAGTCGTTATGCTCGGCGCACTCGTTGCGCTCACCGCCTGCACCAAGAAGCAGGCTCCCGCTCCTGAACCAGAACCCGCTACCCCGGGTTCATTGGTACTCTACTATTCTCAGACCGGTTCCACCGAGAAGGTGGCTCAGCTCATCGCTGAAAAGACCGGTGCCGACATCGAAAAGTTCAATGTGGCCACCCCCTATGATGGCGACTTCAAAGCTACCATCGACCGTTGCAAGGAGGAGATGGAGAAGGGCACCGTGCCTGAAATCGCTCCCCTCGTGAAGGACATCGCCAAGTACGACACCATCTACCTCGGCTATCCCATCTGGTTCGGCACCTACGCACCTCCTGTAGCAGGTCTGCTCAAGGCTGTTGACCTCAAGGGCAAGGTTGTCATTCCATTCTGCACCTTCGGTAGTGGAGGTCTCGAGACCAGTACGGCCAACTTGAAGGCTGCCCTTCCCGAGACGACCATCCTCGACGGCTATGGCGTACGCACCGCTCGTGTTGAGAAGGCTGCTGCCGAGGTGGGCTGCTTCCTCGTAAACGCTGGCATCGTCGCTGGCGAGAAGGTTGAGCTTCCCGAGTTCTCGGCTGCTAAGCCTGTCACAAAGGCCGACATAGCCATCTTCAACGCTGCTTGCGGCGACTACCAGATGCCGCTCGGCATTCCTGTCCTCGTAGCTTCGCGTGCACTTGCCGATGCTACCGAATATGTCTTCACCGTGAAGAACAAGGGCCAGAAGGACAAGGAGGCTGCCGTCAAGATTTACGTCGTTGCTCCCAATGACAAGAACGTGAAGCCTGAGTTCACCAAGGTGGTAAGGTAATCGATCCTTTTCTTGGTAAAATATTGAAAGCCGTCTTCGAAAATCGCTTCGAGGACGGCTTTAAAACATTAAATGACCGGTCATCACGACGGTCACTTAACTTACACACATATATTATCTAAAACATTACCATGAAAAACACGATGCAAAGATAGGGGTTTTCCATGATATGCGCAATAGATTGCACAAATTTTAGCATTTTTCCCTTCATTTTATAGGTTTGTTAACGCGAATTGCCTTCTCTATCTGACAATTATCGTTCGAAAACCGTGTTTGTCAGGCTCTTCCCGTCCATGTAAATGTTCTCGTTGTCACCCGGTTCGATGCGCCAGTTCACCTTCTCTCCGGGCACGTCGAACGTGACGTTTTCGAGTGAAAGGTTGCGAACCTGCGAGATGTCGATGACGGCCGAATCGGCCGCAAGCTGGGCCTCGCGCAGGCTGAGCATATTTAGGTCGTGGAGGTACATGAGTCGCTGTGTCTTGGCCTTGACACGCTCGATGGTGACGTTGCGCGCCGGCGACTCGGGAATACCCACCACGCGGAGGAACCAGGTGCCATCCTCGACGATGAGGTCACGTATCACGACGTTGCGGAACGTCGGTGTGAATCGATCCACCTCCATGGGCACACGTGCCGACAGGCCGCCCACATACATCGCCGAGCCGAGCATGTCGAAGCTGATGGCCTCCTTTGTCGCACGTATCCTGTTGCGTTCGTAATAGAGGTTCTCGCCGCCTCCTCCACGCGGACGACGTGTCTTGAAGCGGAAGCCCACGTTGGTGCCAGCAAAGACGTTGTCGCACACATACACGTCGCGTATCATGCCTGCCGTCTCCGAGCCGCAGGTCACGCCGCCATGTCCGATGGCCGTGAGGTTGCGCCTGATGACGAGGTTCTCGCTCGGTCGTTTCACGCGCAGTCCGTCGATGCCACGTCCCGCCTTGATGGTGAAGTTGTCGTCGCCCGTCTCCAGAAAGTTATATTCGATGAGCACGTTGCGACTCGATTCGATGTCCATGCCGTCGCCCATGGGCAGCCCGACGCTATGTACTTTTGTGCCACGGATGATGACCGAGTCGCAGTAGGTGGGCACGATGTTCCAGAACACACACTCCGAGAGTTCCACGCCCTCGATGAGCACGTTGTTGCAATTGATCGGCCCGATGAACGTCGGCAGATAGATGCAGGTGCTGTCGTGTCCGTCGTAGATGCGTTCGGTAGGAGGGAGGTCGTAGTCCACGCGGCTGTCGAACGACCCGTATTCGGGATTGCGGTGCCACAGTTCGCAGTCACGTCCTGGACCGATGAGCTGTCCCGTGCCCGTCAGGCCGATGTTGCGTTGTCCGTTGGCATAGATCATCGCGCCCATCGACATCGCCTCGATGCCCGCACTGCGGGTGAAGACCACGGGCAGATAGTCCTTGATGTCGCCGCTGAAATACACCCTGGCACCTTCTTCCACATGCAGGCAGACGTTCGACTTCAGCTCGATGCGTCCCGTGTGCCAGTTGCCCTTGGGGATCACCACCGTGCCTCCGCCGTGTGCCGCCACCGCATCGATGGCCGCCTGTATCTGCGTCCGCACAAACCGTCCCTCCTTGGCCCCCATCTTCGTGATGCTGATCCGATACTCAGGAAACGTAGGCCGCTCCAGTTGCGGCATATCAAAGGGTGCCTCGATCGCCGCAATCGTGTCCGGCATCACAGCAGGCCCCACCTCCTCCGCTGTGGGGATATGTATTTGCGTAAAGGCCTGTGCGCCACAAAGGGCCAAAAGGAGTGTTGTCAAAAAGGCGTGCTGCATATTTCATTTAATTCTTGTGAAAATGGCAGGATGTTGAAGGGTCGCTGCGTTCAAAATCCCACAAAATCAATAAAAAATTTCAACTAAATCTTTCTCTACGGACTATAGGGACTTTATGGACACTGTGGCTCAATGCGAATAGTCCATTAAGACCGATGAGTCCGTAGAGATTTTGGACGATTTTGAGAGATTTTGAGCGAAGCGACCACTCATGTTATTATCGGTTTTTGATTTCGACTTGTCGAAATGGATGCTGCAAAGATATACTATTTTCTCAGAATATGAAAGAATTGGCCACCTTTTCTCCCTTTTTTGTGCAAAATTACACCAACACATCAAAAAAATCATTATATTTGCCCCGCCCAATTGTTATTTGTTCATTGATAATTGTTATTTGTATATGCCTCTTTGGAAAGATGATGCCGAACTCTTCAGCATCGCACGCAAAGAACTCTTCCCCGCCCTCGTGGGCGACATCCTCGACAAGATGGGCTACCAGCATCAGTTCATCTCGCCGCTCATCAAACCCGTGCGCCAGGATATGGTCGTCGTCGGCCGTGCCATGCCCGTTCTCGAAGCCGATGTCTTCAACGAGAAACTCGGCGACGACACCCACAACCCCCTCCTGCGCAAACCCTTCGGCATCATGTTCGAAGCCCTCGACTCGCTCCAGCCTGGTGAAGTATATATCTGCTCAGGTTCCTCGCCGCGCTATGCACTGTGGGGCGGACTGATGAGCACACGCGCCATCTATTGCGGAGCAGCCGGTGCCGTGGTCGATGGATATTCGCGCGACACCAACGAGATCCTGCGCCTCAACTTCCCCACGTTCTCGATGGGAGGATATGCCCAGGATCAGGGTCCACGCGGCAAGGTGCTCGACTATCGCACACCCATCGAATTCAGCGGCGTACGTGTCAACCCGGGTGACGTGGTCTTCGGCGACCTCGACGGCGTGCTCATCGTGCCCGCCGAAGCTGTGACCGATGCCTTCGAAGGAGCCATCGGCAAGGCACGTGGCGAACAACTCGTCGCACAGGCCATCCGTGCAGGAATGTGCACGGTCGAAGCATTTGCAAAAATCGGAATAATGTAATAAAGATATGTTGAAACAATTCCAACTCGACGGCCAGGTGGCCGTCATCACAGGTGGCGGCACGGGCCTCGGTCTCGGCATTGCACGCATCTTCGTGCAAGCTGGTGCCAAGGTCGTCATCGTAGGCCGTCGTGAAGAGAAACTCCGTGGAGCCCAGCAGCAGTTGGGCGCCAACTGCACCTACCGCGCCTTCGACGTCACCGACAAGGCAGCCATGCCCGCCCTCGTGGCCGACATCGAGCAGCACGTCGGACCCATCGACATCCTCGTCAATGGCGCAGGCATCCATCTCAAGAAGCCCGCCCTCGACGTGACCGACGAGGAATACCTCAGCGTCATCGACACCCACGTGCTCAGCGTCTTCGCCCTCAGCCGCGAAGTGCTCCGTTACATGGTACCACGTCGTCGTGGCAGCATCATCCTCATCTCGTCGATGTCAGCGTTCATGGGCATGGAGAAGATTGTAGCCTACACCACGGCCAAGAGCGCCGTGCTCGGCATCCAGCGCGCCCTCATCGCCGACTACAGCCGCGAAGGCATCCGCGTCAACACCATCGCCCCCGGTTGGATCGACACCCCGATGCTCCACAAGGCCATCGACACCGACGCGCCCCGTCGCAACAAGATCCTGAACCGCATCCCCACCCACACTTTCGGCGATCCCGACGACATCGGCAACGCCGCCCTCTACCTCTGCTCCCCAGCCGGCAAGTACGTCAACGGCGTCACTCTCCCCGTCGATGCCGGCGCCATCGAGGGCTTTTAAGGGATCCTCTTCGAACCCTTCAGAACCCCTTGAACCCCTCAGAACCCATCCCTCCCTTGAAACCTGCCCACCTTCTCCTCCAGCTCCTTCTAGCCGCTGCCTCGTTCCCCCTCCAGGCGCAGGAAGCCATCGTCGATACCACCAGGTTGACCTACACCCTGTTCTTCCCGACGCCCTACTACCGCGTGAACTACACCTACGAGAGCGTGGCACCCGACGGCACCACGCCCGTTACCCTCTCCTCGGCCCTCTTCTTCCCGCAGAGGATCTTCGAGCGCACCAAGCTTGTCGCCATCGGCAGTGAGGACTTCAACGCCAGCGGCCTCGTGCTCAACAACCACTACACCATCACCACCCGCGACCAGGCACCCACGGTCACCTCATCCCCCCAGATCGAAGGCCCCTTCGTCACCCTCGGTCCCGACGTCATCACCATCAGCCCCGACGGCTACGGCTTCGGCATAACAGCCGACAAGCCCCAGACCTACCTGATGGCCGATGCCACCGCGCGTAACAACATCGACGCCGTAAAGGCCGCACGCCGCCTGCTCAAGCAGATGGGCTACACCTGTGGCAACCTGTTTGCACAATTCGGCTATTCCCAGGGCGGCCATTCCACTCTGGCCGTACAGCGTTATTTCGACACCCACGACCCCGACCCCGAGGCCATCACGCACATCGACTACACCCTCTGCGGCGCCGGTCCCTACGACCTCAGCGCCATGATGGACTCGCTGCTCATCCCTGGTGCCATGTATTCCTATCCCTGCGCCCTCGCGCTCATCGCTGCAGGACAGATCGAAGGTGCCAGCCTCGACATCAGCTTCAGCGACATCTTCCCCCAGCCGCTCGACACCAAGGTCATCGACTGGATTGACGGCAAGGAACTTACTGCCGATGCCATCAACGACTCCATCTTCGCCATCACAGGTGGCGATGGAAAGACCGGTACCCTCGTCAGCAACATCCTCCGCACCGACAACCTCTCCCGTACCAACCCCCAGATGGTGCCCTTCTTCCAGGCAGTCGATGACAACTCCCTCGTGTCCGAATGGCAACCCAACGACAAGACCCGCTTCTTCATCTATCATTCCCGCAACGACGAGATTGTGCCCTACTACAACATGGAGCACCTCCGCGACTTTCTACGCGATGACTGCGGCCTCGACTCCGATCGTCTCGAAGTCGAATCCACCAAAGGCTTCCACACCGAAGCCGCCACCAACTTCGTCCTGAACGTCATCAACAAAATTGCCTACCTCCAAACCGACTACCTCGCCGCCGCCGAGGACCTCCCCATCATCGACCTCTCCAACGACCCCTCTAACGCCTCCTCTCATAATCACAACTCCATCCCCTCCGGCTGGTTCACCCTCCACGGCCACCGTCTCCCCGCCGCCCCCACTTCTCCCGGCCTCTATCTCCACAATGGCCGTAAAGTCCTCATCAGGTGATAACCCCCATTATTCCCATCACCCCCATCTATCCAATCGCATCAAGCACTCTGTCGGCCGTCATAGTGCTATATGCGCTAAGAAATGAGGAAAGGCTTAAGGTCGTTGAACACATATTTCTGGAAATAATCCGTCACCCTGGCATAGCTCTCGTAGGTCGAAACCTTCTGGCCCTTCGCCTTTCGGTAAGCATCAAGACTCCATGGGTAATTCTTCGGTTTGCGGAAATAGGGAGGTGCTGTGTCCAACGAATGCTTGAAGCATGGGTTGTAATAAGTAACTTTGTACTGGCAGATTTTCGTAAAGTAAAACCGCCATTCGATCTTTCATAATATAAGTGTCTCGCGCGATATTATCTCTCTTATTCTTTTTCTTTATTCAATTTACTATGAACCCGCGTCCGTACTCATGCGTGCGTATAGGCGAAAAGCAGCATCAACTCCCTATCTTTTCAAATAACATCCTTATTTCGGGGTCGCTTTTTGAGGTCACGAGTATTTTTGTTTAAATGTGGACAATTTTTTTAGTCCATTTTGCACGAAATCGGTAGCAGAGTACACAAAAGTGTGTGCCGAGCGACCACTTTCGTGCATTTTTGTTTGGTTTTTCAAATTAAATGATGTATCTTTGTCGCCGTAATTACCTAATATTATTGCCATTATGAATAAGCTCTTCATTGGACGTGAAAAAGAACAACGACTGCCTAATACGAAGATGATATGCTCGACGACCTTTTCTGTTGAAAATTATGAAAAAAGATTATCAAAATAGATCGGAAGAGTATGTGAAATCATACGAGAGCTCTTCTTACAACAAGGAGGAGAGGTCGCACTATTCCAGTAGGAAACCGGAGCCGAAGGCTTCCGTTAATCAGGGCCACAATGTGCCACCGAGACCACAGAGCACACAGAATCCCCCGGATCCTCAGAATCCACCCACTCAAGAGAGGAAGAGCAGATTCAACTGGAGGCACTTACTTTTCATTTGGTTGTCCTTAACCATCTTGTCGAACGGCATCAACTGGCTTATGAACACTGACACTTCGGATGTGGAAGAGCAACCCGAGGAAACCATCGACTATCCCTGGACATCCGATGACGAGGAGGAGTCCCAAGACGCCCTCGACGAGAATATCCAAGAGAACGTCGATGAGTACGTTGATGAAAGTGAGCTTCACGCCGAAGCCGTGAAAGCCGCCAAGCAGGCAGGTGTCAGCACGGAGGGCACCACTGAGGAGATTCTGAATAGAATCATTGAAAAACAATTGGAAAGTATCAGATAGGATAATGCAAATAGTCCACATCGATGAATCCGCTTTCTGACAGGTCATTGAAACAGTAGATGCCAATGCGGTCACCACGATAGTAGCCCCAGGAGAGTTGATATTGCCCCATCGGCACAAAGTTATCGCCGTCGATACTATAATAGAACGTACTCATGCCGTCGAGTCCCCATACCGACTTCAGCCAAAGATGGGATGACGTGATGGCAATGCTTTGTTGCCGGTTGTCGTTTTGTGTGAACTCAAGATAGTTTTGTCCCCCTCGGTTGACAATACCTAATGATGCGCTCTGACTGGCAAAATGAGCCAAGCCTGCATGCAGTCCGTCGGTTGTGTGTCTGATGTCCAGTTTCACGGTCACTTCGTTATGCCTGGAGCGGAAGGAACGTTGTGTCAGCGTATTTCCAGCGGTGAGGAATACTCCTTGCTTTAGCGGTATGAAGGCTTTCAGGCGCAGCCATCCGGGATGTTCGGACAAGGAATACATCTCTTTTCGAGGCTCATAGTTCCACTGCCATTGTGGGCCTAATTGTGTTGCATCGAAATCATCGCTACGCTGTAGTGTCAGCTTTTCACTTTCTTCTTCTTCACTTTTCTCACCTAAGGGCACTTTCCCTTGCCATACCATTGTGCCTGGTTCACCTTGACTGCGATCGCCTATCATCGGCCAACCATCGACCCATTCCACGGGCAACAGGCTCATTACGCGTCCGCTCCAGTCGCCTGAACCATGATGTGTGAGGAAGTACCAATGGCCATCCTTTCCCTCAACGATGCCTCCCTGGTTCGGCTCGTTGGCTTCACGGCAAGGCAAGAGCAGTTGTTTCTCTTCCTTGAACTTCCCCGTCAGCTTTTTGTCGCGTTTGGCCATGACGTAGCGGCCTATCCCTTCGCGGTGTTCGCTGAAGATGAGGTAATAACAGCCGTCATGATAGATCAGTTTGCTGGCCTCGCGGCCATTGCCTTCGTTGATAAGACGAGCGCTGCTGCGGTTGATGCTTTTCGCGTCGGCTGCCATTTCGAACATGTATGTCTTGTAGCCGTTCTTGAAGCAGGTGCCAACGAAATAGCCGCGTCCTCGCTCATCCCAGATGGCTGTGCAGTCGTCCCATCCTTCCTCGGCCAATAATGGCGTCAGCGGCTCCCATGGGCCTTCGGCATGTTCTGCCGATGTCATGAAATAGCCTTCGTCGGGAGTGCCGAAAAAGACGTAGAAGCGTCCGTCGTGGTATCGCAACGTACCAGCCCATACGCCTCGGCCATAACGGTCCATCTCCCTCCAGGTCATGGCTCTGCTTATCTGGCTCAAGTCTCCCACTGCATGGCCAGCAATCTTCCAATTCACGAGGTCGTGCGAGTGCAGGATGGTCATGCCTGGCGAAAACTGCATGGTGGAAGAGATGGCATAGTAGTCGTCGCCTACGCGGATGCAGTCCAAATCGCTGTAATCAGCCGGCACTATCGGGTTGCGGTACATTCCCCTTTGCTCTCCCCATTCCTGCCAGTCTCCCCATACCACTGCAATCGTGTCGGGCACCAAAGCGTGTCCGAATGGATTCTCTTGTTGGCCATATATGGGAAAGGATGACAGCGAGGCGAATAACACCAATACTTTGCAGATGTCTTTCATTTAGATGATATAGACACTATGTTTAGTTACTTGTGGCCCTGAGTGAGCGAACGTATTTCATAAATTTGTCGATGAGTTTGATGCCCTCCTGATTGGGTGTCGTGATGAGTGATGCCCCATTGTCAAACTGCATTACGGTAGCCTTACCTTCCTCGAAGACAGGCCAGTAGGGCAGGCCTTCGCCATTGGGATCGCCACCCGTCTTGGCAAAGTTCACCCAATACTGCTGCATCAGATCGCTTACTTTCTTCTCCTGCGGGAATTTCTCTGCCTTATCATCAAAGACGCCTTTCAGATACATCATATCGTCGGCATGAGCAGCGCCACGACGATTGCCTTGAGCATAGACGGTGGTATCAGACTTCTGGGCGAGGTAAGCCGAATAGACTGCACTCTTTCCTGTTTGCTTCTGGAAGGTGGCCCAGGCGTAGGATGGCCATCCGAAGCTTACGTCACGCACAAAGTCGCGCATGCTGAACAAGCGCTCCTCGTCGGTCAAACCAGGATAAACTGCTTTTGCGCTGTCGGACCACTGGCCGGGCAACTGACTAAACAGCTGCTGATACATCTCTTCACTTGCCGAACCGAAGGATACAGCACCCTCGTCGCTGTTGTGCATAATCAGCACGGGCACATCATTAAATTCGCCTTTCTCGTAAAGGTCGTAGATAGATTCGGGAATGACGTAACCATCAACGATGGGCGTACAGGCTGGGAAGTTCACGCCATTGCCCGTCAGTTCCTTGGTATCCATCTGACGCATCTCAGCGATGGAGTTTTTCTGCAGCTGACTCATAAACATCTGACCAATCATCTGAGCCATCTCTTGATTAACCACATTCGTGGGCGAAATAAAGCCCCCGCTCTGACTGATGCAGGCGCGGAACAAGCCCTTGGCCAGGGGCGAGGCACATAGGATGTGACAACTCATGGCTCCTGCCGACTCGCCGAAGATAGTGACCTTCGCAGGGTCGCCGCCAAAGTTGCTGATGTTGCGCTGCACCCATTGCAGAGCAAAGATCTGGTCGAGGATGCCATAGTTGCCGGAGTGACCGCCCGACTCCTTGGCCAGATCGGCATGCGCCATAAATCCTAATGAGCCGGCTCGATATTCAATAGAGACGGCTACGACACCCCTGCGCGCCAGACTCTGCCACAGGTCGCCACCATAATGCTCTGTCGCAAAGCCGCCTCCATGTATGAATACCATCACGGGCAGGGCATCGTTGACAGTCTTGGCGGGTGTGGCGACACTCAGATAGAGGCAATCCTCACTCATCATGTCGTACTTCACGTAGCTCTTTTCGGGCTGGGGAGGCCATTTGGCCACATCCTCTGCCTTCAGCACTCCCTTCCACGGCAGTGCTGGCTGTGGCGCCTTCCATCGCAGGTCGCCCACGGGTGGCGCTGCGTATGGAATGGCTTTATACACGGCGAGGTCCGTCCCATCGGGCGTACCCTCCACATCTCCTGTTTCTACATGCGTTTTCAATAGCGGCTGCGCTTCCGCAGCCACCATGCCTAATAGTCCACAGACTATCATGAATAGTTTTTTCTTCATATTATACGTAACTTTACCTTTTTTATTGAGCTTGTCGATGGTCTGCAAAAAACTCCCTATCGATGTTAATCCTAATTAGGTGCAAAGGTATCGTTTATTTCTGAATTATGCAAGGAAACTTATGTTATATTTGGTTAAATGACCAAAAATCATACACCAACTTATGGACCATAATCGTCCAATTTCTGTCCGTAACCATATAAAAACACCCACTTATGGACAAAATACTTGGATAATTGAAGTGGAATCACTATCTTTGCCCCAGCAAAATGGTTCTGTAAATATCTACCACTATGATTCTATCATCATGTTTTAAATCTATGCTGCTTGCAGGCACTGTTATGCTGCTGATGCAGGCATGCAGTTCGTCGGAGAAAGAGGCGGACCTGCCGGTTCGCAAGCCCTGTAACCTGGAGCGTCTTTATAAGGATATGCCCCAGGATATCCGAATGGATACGCCAGACCTAGCGTTTGTGAATGCCCTTTGTGCCGGCAAGGCTGATGAGGTGGTTAGTCTGTTCCGTGAGAAGAAACTGTTTTGGGACGAGAAGCCGGCTGTCGATGCTCCTTACGGACGTTTTGAGGGCCTTGAGGATATACGTTCGTTTGCAGCGGGATTCCTAGATAAGTTCAATGCGACTTCGGCCACCTTTACTCCGGTGTTCCAAACCATCGGTGGTGGAAGGATTGCCTTGGAAGGCGTATTCAAGTTCGTGGTGGATGAAGCCATCGAGGAGGTGCCTTTCTTTGTGATTACAGACCTTCGGACACCGTCTCTGCTTGAGGAGGTGAGGATGTACACGCATTATACTTTTATCCCAGGCCTTACGCCTTACCGAAAGCCTATCTTCAAGCCTGCCCATTACGAGATGGGTGATCCGGGTCTGCTGACTGGAGCTATGCGCGCTTATTACGAAGCGCTCCACCATGCGCCTTACTGCAACCCTGAGAAGATTCACGCAGCCTTTGCGGATGAGTGCATCGTGGGCGGATATGACCCGTGGGGAACTCCCATCCTCTCGAAGGAGGAGATGTCGAAAAATGCCCATCGCTTCGGCTATGGTCTGGCCACCTACATCCCCGCTTGTGTGGGTATGCGCTACGAGACAATCATTGACGACGGCAAGACCTGCGTCATCGAATGGTGCCATATCGTTTCGAAGCAGGGTCAGCAGGAACGCAACCGCATCGCAATGTCGGGTTGCAGCGCCTATACCCGCAATGACAAAGGCTATCTGTGCTCTGTTCGCATCAGCGACTATGCGGGGCATGAGGGGGAGATTGATTGGACGAAGACGGAGGTGTCGCGCGATGAGGCATACGCCATCAACTTGGTGGATGAGTTCCATGGGGGATGCGGGATGAAGGAGCAGGAGGAGTACTGAGGACCCCTCAATCCCCCTATTTAGGGGGATGACTTGCTTGTCCCGTTTTCATTAACACGAATTATCGCTAATTGACATGTATTATTTATATGTCGATGTCCTTTAATGATTGACCATATTGATTGTTCGTCCAGAATTATGGGAGGATGGATTTCTTCCCTCCCTGGATGTAGATGCCTTTGACGGGATGGGCGACGCGGCGGCCGAGGAGGTCGTAGGTAGGAGGAGTGTTAGTGGAGTTGGGTTCTTGTTTTATGGCGCTGATGGCTGTGGTGCCTGAGGTGATTGCGATGCCGAAAGGAAGGGAGAAGGTGGTTTCTCCATCGTTGACGACAACATTGAAGCGTCCAATGCATTGGGTGTTGGGCTTGATGACCGATACAGTCAGCGTGGTGCCGTTGATCTGTGTAGTATAGAGGCCTGTGAAATTCTCTCCTTCGATACTAAATGATGGGGTGACAGGGTTGCCGTTCTGACCGTAGAAGCCGATGAAGTAGGGACGAAGATCAATGCTGGCTGTGCCATTGGGTTCGATGACGATGTAGGGATGTGCAACGAAATCGAGATAATCTTCGAGCAACGTCCAACCATCATCGTCGGGATCGTCGTTGTGGTTGGCTGTTTCGGGGTCGCTGCCTATACATTGCTCGTACCAGTTGGGCATACCGTCCTGATCGGAGTCCCAATCCTCGGCACGATACTCCACGGGATAGTCCTCCCAACCTCCTGCATCGTCCTCATGGTCAATCTCGCCCTTGATGCCAGAGCGGGAACCCACGTAGGTGTAGGTGCCGTCGATGGTTTCCTTGACGACACGCACATGCTGATTATCGCGACAGGGCATGGTGGCTCCTGCATTGGTGGTGACAATCTTCATAGCCTCCTGGGCTGTGTGAATGGTGGCCTTTGATTCGAAGAATGGTTCATCGACCCAAGTGCGTTCTGGTTCGGGACCTGTGGCCGTGTAGGTGTCGTTCAGGGCATCGTATGTCAAGGAGTGGTTCTTGTTCTCGCGGATGTTGCCATCGACGTAGGCGAACTGTGTGCGTTCGCCGCCACCTTCGTTCTGGGCGATGAAGAGTTCGGTACGACGGGTGTCGGGCCCCATCTTGTAGTAATTGTTCACAAACTGCATCCACTTGGCTCCTCCATCGGTGGTGCGCTTCCACCAATTGTAACAAACGTTGTTGAACATGTCAAGTTCGCCGGCAGCATTGCCATTGCCGTCCAGACCTCCACCCATGCTCCAGTTGCGTCCTGCACAGTTGACCAGCAGGTTGTGGCTGAACGTGCCACGCTCACCACCAATGGTGGCTGCAAAGCCGTGGTTGGTACCTGCTGCGTAGTTCTTATGGTCGGCGATACCCAATGCCTCGGCAATCATCGAATACTGGAACGTGATGTTCTTGGCACCACGGCTGGAGAACGTCTCGTCGGTGCCCCAGGCTGCCGTGGTATGGTCGATGATGCTATGGTCGGCGCCTGTCATGCCGAGGGCGTTGCCCGTGTCGCCATAACCACGTTTGAAGCGCATGTGACGACAGATGATGTCGGAGCCGATATTGATGTTCGAATGCTTGATGCAGATGCCCTTGCCGGGAGACGTCTGTCCGGCGATGTAGGCGTAGGGTTTGGTGAAATAGGAATTGAAATCGAGTTCGATGGTGCCGCTGACATCGAAGACAATGTAGCGGGGTTCGTTCATCTCGACAAGGCCATAGAGCAACGTGCCGGGCTCCTTGCCACCACTGAGGCTGGTGACATGATATACCACACCACCACGTCCACCAATGGCATATCGTCCATAACCCTCGGCACCTGGGAAGGCCAGTTGACGAGGCTGACAAGCCCATACCTTGCCTGGGTGAATCTGGCCATCGGCATCCACCTCATCGACACGCCACCAATAGCGCTGCATGGACTTCAGACCGCTCTTCACATATTCGGGAGCCACGCCTTCGTATTCATAGCTGGTGGCATTGGCCACTTCGGTGGAGTCGGTACCCAAGACCATCTTGTGACTGACAGCCTCGGGAGCAGCAGCCCATGCGAAATGGATGGTGCCATCGTCGGTACCTGCATGGAAGTCGTGGTCGGCAGGCTGTGGGTCGGTAGCCACGATGGATGCCACGTCGAATTCCAGGCCATTGATCATCACACGGGTGTTGGTGTAGGTCATTCCTTCTTCGGGCACCGTGCTGTAGGTGATTACCACGGGTTGTCCTTCGGTGACATTGAAGGTGATGAACGACGTGCCTGCCTCGGCATTGCTACGGGCTGACGAAGTGAACTTCACCCCCGTAGCCACCACATTGCCATCAACACGCACCTCGATGTCGGGTTGCGTCTGACCGGCTTTCGAATTGTTGTGATAAGCCTTGAGCGAATGCTGGCCTGGAATCATGCCCGTGATGGTCAGGACGAGCGAGGTGGAGCCTTCGGTGATCTGCGTCAGGTTGCCATCGACGATGTTGGTGGCAAGCACCTCGTCGGCGATGACGCGGAGGCCGTTGGTCTCGACATCGGCCTTGCTCCAGTCGCTGCCCACATCGGAGGCTGCGCCATCGGCACTGATGGTGATGGACATGCCGTTGTCGAATGTCTTTGTGTCGCTTTGAGCACGGGGTACTGCCCACGAGATGTAGTTGATTTCGGTATCCTTGCCGGGAGTGACCTTGCCAGGGAGGTCAAAGTCGATGTTCTGCGCCACGAGCGCAAGGGAGCACATCTGCAGTGCTGCCATGGTCATTAGCTTGTTCATGTGTGGTGTTTTTTATAAATTTTGTTGCAAATATATACTTTATTTGATAATTCACAAAAAATAATATGAAATAATAGCGCTTGTCTCGTAAATATTTATTATTTTTGCAATCTCATAAATACAAATATATGAAAAAAGTTTTTGCTATTTTGATTGGCCTGTCGTTGATGACGTCGGCCTTTGCTGTTGAAACAAATTTTGAGTCAGACGAGAACCAAGTGACGGACCCCACGGTGGTTTCGGACGAAGAATCGTGGGTGGACGAAGCGGGTGATGAAATCGAAGACGTGAGGGATGTCATCGATGATGTGATCGAGGAAGATCCCCTTGAACGATTCAATTACGGGAATGACTATCGGAATGATGAGCTGGTTATCTTGATCTTATTCTTGTTCGCGCTCTTCTTTATCGGCGTATCCACAGGACTGTATGTGCTGGTGGCTGTGATGGCGATGAACCGGCATAGGAATGCGGCAGTGTGGGTATTCCTGAGCATCGTCTTGACTCCTTTGTTGGGGATTATCATCCTGCTGTTATTGGGGAAGAGTGACCCGCTGAAGCCTGAGTTGCTATATAACAAACAGGAATCTGGAAGATGAGAAAGATAGTATTCTGGATGACGGCCTTAATGGCCTTTTTGTTTGTGGCCGTGATGGCGCAGGCACAAGAAAGAACCTTCGGACAAACTACACAGACTATCCGTGGCCAGGTTTGCGATGTGGCATCGGGCGAACCTATGGTGGGCGTCACCGTGATGGTGGACGACCGCACTGACAAGGCTTCCATTTCGGATAGCGAGGGTAATTTCGTGATTGAAAGTGTACCTGTGGGCCGACATTCGGTGAAGGCCAGCTATATTGGTTATGAAACGTTGCTGCTGAAGGAGCAACTGCTTTCGTCGGGTAAGGAGATGGTGTTGAATCTGCGTATGACCGAACGCATCGCCGAACTCAACGAGGTGGTGGTAAAGCCGCTCGTGAACAAGCAGATGCCGCTCAACGAGATGGCGCAGGTGGGAGCCCGTATGTTCAGCGTGGAGGAAGCCTCACGTTATGCCGGAGGCATCGCCGACCCTGCTCGCACGGCTTCGATGTTCGCAGGTGTGGCCGCGGGAGGTGTCACCAACGGCATCTCGATCCATGGCAACTCGCCTCAGATGCTGCAGTGGCGTGTGGAGGGCGTGGAAGTGAACAACCCCAACCACTTTGCAGAGATCACCCAAGCCGGTGGCGGCATTTTCACATCGCTCAACGGCACAGTGCTCGCCAATAGCGACTTCCTGACGGGTGCGATGCCTGCCGAATATGGCAATGCCCTTTCTGGAGCTTTCGACATGAAGATGCGATCGGGCAACAACACCCGTTATGAGCATGCCTTCCAAGTGGGTACACTGGGCATAGACTTCGCCTCGGAAGGGCCGCTGCGCAAGGGTTCGAAGGCTTCGTATCTGGTAAACTACCGCTACAGTTTCCTCGAGATTGCCAAGAAGCTGCATGCCATCAATATGGAGAAAGAGACGCTCGACTATCAGGACCTGAGCTTCAAGCTGAACTTCCCGACAGCGAATGCGGGGACTTTCACCCTGTGGTTCACAAGCCTTATCGACAACTACGAGAACGAAGTGCCCGACGTGTCGGAACGCGAGACGTTGTGGGACATGAACGATTCGTGGTCGCGCCAACGCAACTGCGCTACAGGACTGACACACACCTACCGTTTCCATTCGGGTGGCACGCTGACCTCGAGTGTTGCCTATACCGGAGCCTACACCAAGCTGCAGCAGAACGACTATGAAGAGGGGATGACCAAACTGCCCTGTATGGATGGTCGAAACGCAGGCTGGAACGTCATCATCAGCATGCAGCACAAGCATAAGTTCTCGCCGCGCTACACGATGCAGAACGGCTTCGAGCATCGCCACATCGAATTTTCGGCATGGCTCAACTACGTTCATGAGATCGGTGAACCGCAGTACCGTGTCTATGAATCGGAGGGTAACACCGGACTCACCCGCCTTTACTCCAGCCACAAGCTGGCCTTGACATCGCGTCTTTCTACCGTGGCGGGTGTGAATGTGATGTGGTTCAACCTAAACAACCAGTGGCTCGTCGAGCCGCGTCTGAGCCTGCAGTACAGGACTTCATCGTCGAACACCCTGTCGGTGGCATACGCCTTGAACAGCCGCAAGGAGAACACCGACACCTATTTCGTCACCGATACCAACGGAGGGAATACCAATCCGAACAAGGACCTAGGCCTCACGCGTTCGCACCACGTCTCGGCTTCGTTCTCACAACGTCTGGGCGAAAACGTCATGATGAAGCTTGAGCCCTACTGGCAGTATCTCTTCGACGTTCCCGTCGAGAAGGGATCGGTCTATTCCATCATCAACCACAATCTGTTCTTCCAGGACCGTGTGCTCATGAACGAAGGCGCAGGACGCAACTACGGCATCGACCTCACACTCGAACGTTTCCTAAAGGACGGGTTGTATGGGATGTTCACCGCTACGGTGTTCAAGTCGGAGTACCGCGATGCGCAGGATGTATGGCATTCCACACGTCATGACCGAGGCTACATCACGAATATCCTGGGCGGCAAGGAATGGATGGTCGGCAAGGGCGACAAGAACGTCTTTGGCCTGAACGGACGACTCACGCTGATGGGTGGCGACCGCTACACGCCGATGGCCGAAGGGATGACCTTCGACGATATCGCCAAGCGTCCCGACAAGTCCATCCCCGAGGACTCGGCCAACCCCTTCAGCTGCCATTTCGACATGAATGTGGGCTATGCCTTCTCGGTCAAATACACCATCAACAAGCAGCACACCGCACGCCACTTCATCCTCGAATACCTGCAGATCCGTTCGTTCAATGGACAGACCTTCGACCTGAGGACGCACGAGCTTGTCAACCTCTTCACTTCGATGACCTTCCCCAATATCGCCTATCGAATCGAGTTCTAGGGGCTGTTCTTCGAACATATTTGCGCGAAATATTTTGCAATATCATTTTTTTGATGTATCTTTGCACCCGAAATGATATTGACGATCTGGTTGTTCATACTATTTGCGACAGTGGGGCAGGGCCATGCAGCGTGGTCCTACCGGTATCGCTTTGAGCCCATCGATAGGCAGTTCGACAGCTTAGCCGCCCGTCTGGACAGCCTCGACAAGCATCATCGTTTGGGCGAAGCACAGATCGACGACTACCGCAAGCTTGACAGCATCGTGCGCCAGCATCCAGAAGCAAAGCTGGAGGCCCGCCTGCTGTATTGGGAAGTGAAGTGCCACCAATATACGATGGCGTCCGATACGGCCATCGCAAAGCTCGAGCGCGCACTCCAGTTGACCAGCGAAGGAGGATACGACCGCCTGCGCATCGCCTATCAGCTGGCAGGCAACTACCAGCGTACCAATCGGCTCACCGAAGCCTGGCAGCTGCTCACCAACGTCGTGATACCAGGTATGGAAGAGGTCGGCGACAGCATCATGCTGGGCAATGCCTATCACCTCTATGCGCTCATCTATCGCGACATCGGTGACGTCGATGAAGCCATGCGAGCCATCGACGAGGCACAGCACTGTTTCGCAGCATCGGGCTATCCCCTGAGCAAGGTCTATTTCTTCAGGGCACTGCTCACGCCCGATGGCAGCGAGGCAGCCGGCCTCTATCGGAAAGCAATCGATGCCGACAGTACCGACGCCACCATCGTAGCCCAAGCCTATACGAACCTGGCCAACATCGCCCTCGGGAACAATCAGCCCGATAGTGCCCGCCTATGGGTGAACAGCGGACTCGAAACCATCCGTCGCTATCAACCCGAGAACCAACTGCTGCGCGCCTTCCTGCTGGTCAACGATGCCCTGCTCGACTACAATGCCCATCAATACAACAAGGCACTGACTACCTTGACCGAAGTGGAGCGCCTGTGCGGATCGTCGCTTAGCCAGTACAATGCCGCTTCCATCTACCGCATCATCTCGGAAACCTATGGCCAGGTGGGCAACCAGACCGAGGAGCTCAACTACCTCAAGCAGTACATTAACGCACAGGAGAACCAGCAACGCATCGTCAGCGAGACTCAGGAGATGCGAATGCGAGCGCGTGCCGACATCCAGCGTCAACAGCGTGAGCTGATCGAGAAACTGACTGAGGAGGCCACCCTGCAGCGGCGGAAGACGTGGGGCATCATCGTGGTGCTCATCGTCGTAGTGGCCCTTGCCATCGCCTTGCTGACGCATTATTACCGCAAGCGCAAGCAGCGTGAGGAGGAGAACAGTGAACTGCGTAACGTACTGCAGCAGGAGGCTGTAGGCGCCTTGGTGAAGAGCGGTATCACCGACGATGGCGACCGGAGCCGGGCCGAGAAGATGTTCGGGCAACTGCGTCCCGGATTCTTTGCCCGACTGAAGGAGATCAATCCCGACCTGACCGAGAACGACCTGCGTCTGTGCACCTACATCAGTATAGGCATGAGGGCAAAGGAAATCGCCCAGCAGCTCAGTGTGACACCCGATTCGGTGAACACAGCGCGCTATAGGCTTCGCAAGAAGTTGAACCTGAAACCCGAGGAAAAATTGGACGAGTTTCTGCGAAATCTTTGATTAAGGAGATTATTTGAATATAGACAAATGCTGACAGGCGCAGTTTTTGGCCTTCGGCATTTGTCTTTCTTATCGAATATGTGTATTTTTGCACGCTCGATAATTCGGGATTAACTACTGTTTACTCCCCTATATCAACAAGTTGAGCAAATGCGAAACTTGAAATACATAATAATACAAAATATGAGAACTCTGACTTTATCATCGATCGTCCTGGCAGCCATGTGCTGCATGGGCCTGCATGCCCAGAACACCTACTTTGTGGAACATTTCACCGATGGCATCCCTTCGTCGTTTGCCCTTTACGATATGGATGGCAACGAGCCATCGGTCGATATGGCCAACCTCGGTTTTGCCGTGGGAGTGCCCTGGATCTGTGTGACCGAAGGAGAAGACAACAATGCGGTAGCCGCCTCAACCTCTTGGTATAAGAAGGCAGGAACCAGCAACGACTGGATGGTAACAACACCTTTCGAGGTGAAGGATGCAAAGGCTGTGCTCACATGGCGTGCCCGAGCCACCGATGCCGACTATCGCGATGGCTACAAGGTCTTTGTTTCGACCACAGGCAACACGGTAGATGACTTCGGCAACGAGCCTGTATTCAGTGTGTCGAAGGAGAACGTGGCGTGGACTGAGCGCGAAGTGTCGCTGGCCGACTATGTGGGCAAGACCCTTTGGGTGGCTTTCGTCAATACGACCAAGGACCGCTCGATGCTTTATGTGGATGATATCTTCGCGGGCGAACCGGCCTGCTTCGAACTCAATAGCGAATTGGAGGACGGTGTCTTGACCCGTTATGGCGATGTCAACATTACGGGTTCGCTGACGGCCAAGAAGGCAATCTCGTCGTTCACCATCACCTTGACCCTTGGTGAACAGACAGTGACCGAAACCTTCGAGCGCAACCTGAAGGAGGGTAATGTGGCTGAATTCGCTCTTAGCGAGCCAATCCATATCGATCGCAATACACGTGCCGACTACACCCTGGTGGCTGAGGCCGAGGGCGATCGTGTCAGCCTCAGTGGCAAAGCGAGCTTTATTGCACAAACAGTGGTGGCCGAGGAGGTTACCGGTACATGGTGCGGCTACTGCGTGCGTGGCATTGTTGCCATGGAGAAGATGCGCGAAGAGCACCCTGATGACTACATCGGCATTGCTGTTCACTGCGGCAGCAATAATTGGCCCGATGCAATGGAACTCGATCCAACCATCTACAACGACCTCCTCTTCAGCAACCTGGGTATGACGGGTTATCCGCATTGCACGGTGAATCGTCAGAAGAAATATACAGGTGATCCAGCCAATATCCCATATTTCTACAATCAGGTGAAGAACGACACCAAGCCCAAGGCAGGCATCGTGCTGAGCGCAGAGTATGACGCTAAGATCGACCAGATTGTCACTCATACCAGCACCCTCTTCACTTACGCTGAGACCGGTGCCGACTACCGCCAGCTCTACGTGATGATCGAGAACAACGTGCATGGTGAGGGTTATGGCTATTACCAGAGCAATTATTATTCGGGAGTCCCAGGTATGGGACAGTTCACCGATCTGGGCAGCACAGTGCCCGATTCGCTCATGACTTATCCCGACGTGGCACGAGCCATCTACGGCACCTTCTACGGCATCGAGGGCATCTATGCCACGAGCTTTCCAGCTGGCACGGTGGTTGACTATGACTATACGCTCGACAGTATTCCTGCTTCGATCCTCTTGCGTGAGAACTGCGAACTTGCTGTGCTGTTGCTCAACAAGAATGGCGTGATTGTGAATGCCGACAAGGTGAAGCTTGGCGAGCTGAATGGTTTCAGTGGCATCGAGGAGGTGCACGCCGATGCACAACCTGACAAGGCTGAAGCTCAGCTTCTCTTTACCCTCGACGGAAAATGCCTCGGCTCGGCTTCCCTAGTGGGCCAGCTTTGCCAAGGCATCTATCTGAAGGTCGAGACGGGAGCCGACGGTGTGCGTCGCACCCGGAAGATCATTGTCCGATAATCAACTTTTTCCCATTCTTTATATACAGCTGCCCTGCTCTGGGGTGGCTGATTTTTTCCCCCTGCAGGTTGTAGAGAATCGATCTGTGAGAGGATACAGCCTCGTCGGCATGTAGCTCTTCGATGCCCATCGGAGGCATGGAGTGGAGCAGTTCGACCTGTATTTCGTTCGATTCGCTGGAATGAGACCTGCCGTTCCAAGCGGTAACGGTGTAGCCGTAGCGATAGTCGGTGTCGAGGCCCTTCATGGTGTAGCTGGTCTCGGTGATGTCGGTAATCGTTTCGACTGCCACGCGTTCGAAGGCGTAGTCGGCAGAAGCATCGTCGTAGGTATTGGTATCGGCAGGCGTTACGTCGATGATGATTGCATCGGGATATTCGGAGGTGGCATCGCCACGCTTGATGATGAGTTCGTCGATGTAGAGACGTTCCTTGTTGATCGAAAGGGTTACCTGGGTGGAATCGGTGCCACTATGGAAGACGTACAGGTAGTCCTTTTCAGTGGCCGAGACACGATGCTTGGCAGTGCATGGACCTGACGTGATGGTGAGAACGGGCTGCTTGCCATTGTAGCTGCGTGCCTTGATGACGAGGGTGAAACGTCCGTTGCTGGGCGTCATGTCAAGAACTGGGGTGGTGATGGTGCCTGTGGTATTGGGGGCACCTACGCGCACCCATCCTCCAGCCTGACAGATGCGTTCGCCGGTCCAGCCTGGGGTCGAGGTGTATTCGTCCAAGATGGCGCTGAGTTCGGTGACGTCTGGAGCCTCGTAGCTGCCGGCGCTGAACTTCTCGAAATCCTCGTAGAGCGATACCGGGCGTGTGTCGAGCGTGTCATACTGGAAGACGCTGAGCGAATAGGTGACGGCCTGGACGGCTTCGGACCAGTGGGCTGTGAAGGCGTTACTGTAGAGGTCGGTGGCCTCAAGGGCCGTGGGAGTACCCACCGATTCGGAGCGGAAGTCGAAGGTCACGATGCTGTCGTTGCCGAATTGGATGTTGGTGACATCGCGGTCGATCCACGCCCCGTCCCAAGTGATGGCTGCAGGGACGGAGTTGGCTGTGAAGACATTATTGCCGATGTCGAACTGGGTGCGGCCGATGAGTGGATAAAGGTCGCGGTCGTCGGTGACGTACGAGCGATCGTTGTCAGCGGGCACGATGCAATAGCGCGGATGTTCGCCATCGTTGACGACGTTCTTCGTCCATGCTGCCTTGAGGTAATCGACATGAGTGATCATCATGCCTTGCGAGGGGATGAAGGAGTCCCATCCGATCTTAACGCGTGTTTCGAGTATGAAGAACTCGTCGGCATTGGGAGACTGAAGTTTGAAGGCTTGGTTGCTCATTTTGATATCTTCTAGACTGAGGCCGAGGGCAGGCTCCTTGATGTCATTGAGGTCCATCCAACCCAATGAATAACGCTCTAATGCACTGTATGAGGGTGGGGTGCGCGTCGAATCGTTATAGCAGCCATAGTCCATGATATCGTAGCGTCCGGTCAACATTTGGGTGCCATTGGTAGTGTTGTAATGGTCGGCAAGACCCATCACGTGGCCGAATTCGTGGCAGAAGGTGCCGATACCACCAGGTTCGATACCCGTAGCCCCGTAGATTTCGCAAGTGCAAGCATAAGTGTTGATGATTTTTTCGTCGAGCGTGAGTTTTATGCCTGCATTCGAGAGCTCGTACTTGTGCGGCCAAATACAGTCACTGGAGGCACCATAGTTTTCGCCGTAGCCCGCATAAATCACAAAGACCATATCGACCTGGCCATCCTCGTCGTAGTCGTACTGAGAGAAGTCGATATCGAGATTAGTGTCGGCCTTTAGGCACGCATCGCGTATCATCTGTTCGGCACGCAGGTCATTGCCGTTGTAGTCATTGCTTCCATAATAGGCCATGGTCTGATTCAGTGAGACGGGTCCGACGACATCGAAGGTCGGATCGAACTGTCCCATCGACTGGTCCCTGAAGTAGTCGCCTGCCGAACCGCAGGAGGTGGCCAACGTGCAGCCGTCCTCGTTCATGATATGTTCGAAGTACTCTGCGTCGGTGCTGAACTTCACGTCGGTGAACTGTGCCAGGATGATAAGTCCGCGCACTTTTCCCCTGGTAGGGAAGGAGCCGATTTGCATGTCGCCGGGCTCGGTCGATGCCTGAGGAGCCTTTCGGCCAGCGGTAATTTCACACAACTCGAAGGCCGGATATCGGCTGAGGAACTGGATTTCGTCGGCGGTGCGCATCTCCACATCGTGAGCAGCGGGTGACGAAGCTAAGCAAGTAACGCTTCCGTTAATGAGTCTGGCATAACGCAGCCAGCCTTCGTCGTCTTCCATGAGGGGATGTCCGTCGAGCGTGGTGATCAGGTGACAATGTTCGTCGCCTTGAAGCAAGATGTGGACAATCGTGCCATCGGGCTGTACGCGTTGCACCGTGCCACGATAGGCTGGAATAGCCTGGAGCGAAAGGAAGGACAGGAGGAGAATAGAAATGGATAGAAGTCTGCGCATCTGAGGTAATGTTGAATTGTGGATTGTGATTTATTATTTGGGTGCAAAGATACGTAAAATCTTGGAGAAAAAGGTGGAAAATCGTACATTTTTTAGCATTTTAGGCATAGACAAACACTAACAAACTATATTTTGAGAATGAAAAAGGCGGGAAAGGGTTGAAGTTTTGAGAAAAATGCTTATATTTGCGCTAGAATTTCGTCCTATACATTATTGAATTTTTAAACACAAGTTCATGAAAAATTTCAAACACCTTTTCCTGGCATCTCTTCTCGCCGTGGCAACAACTTCGGTTTTTGCCCAGAATGAAGATGTGCCCACGGCTTATGGTTGGCTCGATTCCGACACATGGGCAGCACAGAACGGAGAGACCTCACGTCGAGGCCTTGCCTCCTTCCCGCTCAATGACCCGACTAACATCACTGTTAGCCGTGAGTTGACTTATGCAAATTCGCTCGGCAGTGCAGTCTTTCATGATGGTCTGTGGTACTACATGGACTACACCCAGCAGAGTTATGGCTACGACTCCGGCACGCTGAACTCTCTCGATCCTGAGACAGGCGAGGTGACTCTCATTGCTGATTATGGCGGTGTTCGTAGTGGTACCATCTATGCTTGCATGACCTGGAGTTATGCCGACCAGAAGATGTATGCCCTCAATGGGCTGAATAGTGGCACAGGTCTCGTCTCGATCGACCTTGAGACGGGCGAGGTGAAGAACGAATGTACGTTCGCGTTCGATGTCCCTGATACCGATTCCGGCACATCCTACACTTCGAATATCCAGGCCCTCGGCATCAACTATGATGGCGACATCTATGGCCTTAGCTATTGGGGCAAGATCTACAAGATCAATCCGAATACTGGTGTATGCAGTTTCGTTGCCAAACTGAGCTACATCGGCGAGGTGACCAATTACTCGGGCACAGCCCTGCAGTATCCCAACACCAACTTCTTCTACGACGAGGATCGCGGACAGTGGTACATCCACATGTACACCTATCCCTATCCAAGTGCCGGCTACTCCATGCTGATGAAGGTGGATATCACCACGGGTGTCACTGAGGTTGTGGCCGAGAACAAGCTCGCTCCCCAGTTCCAAGGTCTTTACATCCCCTTCCAGATTGCTGAGGCTTCGGCCCCCAACAAGGTCATTGACCTTATGGTTACTCCAGGCGAGAATGGAGCCCTGCAGGCTACCGTGGAGTGGGACAACCCGACGACCACCTTCGGCCGTGGTGGCACACTCATCAGCATCGACTCTGTCGTTGTCTATCGCGACGGCGAGGCTATCAAGACCTTCACTGGCGTGGCTCCCGGTGAGCATGTGAGCATGGTGGATGAAGTTCCCGAAAGCCGTTTCTACAGTTATCGTGTGCAGTGCTTCAACGAAGCAGGCCCAGGCGACCGCAAAGCTGTCAGCGCTTTCATCGGACACGATACCCCAACGGCTGTTGCCGACCTCACAGCTACTGTTGATGATAGCGCCGAGCACAAGATTACCGTTACTTGGACAGCTCCGACAACGGGCATCTATGGCGGCTGGATCGATGCCGAGAACCTCAGCTACCGCGTAGTACGTTCCGACGGCGTGACCCTCTACACCGACCTTCGTGAGACCACGTTCACCGATGCTCCAGCATCGCTTGCAAACTACAGCTACACAGTCACCGCCATCACACCCGACGGCGAGAGCGCACCAGCAATTTCCCCAGCCGCTATTGGTGGTCCAGCCATCATCTTGCCTCACACCTTCACGTTCACCACTGAGGAATTCCCGCTTTGGACCGTCTATAACAATAATGGTGACCAGGTGGCTTGGCAGCCTACCGGACAATATACCTACAATGCTCTCTATCCTGGTGCTTATGTAGGCTATGATTACTATTATGGCTATATTGGTGCCGACTGGCTCATCTCGCCGGCTATCAAGTTTGAGGCTGGCAAGAACTACAAGCTCACCTTCGATGCACGTACCTACAGTAACGCTCCTGAATGCCTTGCCATCACCATGGGCAAGACCAGCGAGTGGCAAGCTCAGGATTCGATCGACCAGTTCGACTTCGCATCCACGGCACGCATTCAGCTTCGTACCAATCTGCCCGTTGTCGAAGAGGATGGTGAATACCATATCGGCTTCTATGCACGCAGCTTCTATCAGAACTGGCAGATCAGCATTGCCAATGCCGCCATCGAGGAGAATCATGATGGTTCACTCACCGGCACTGTGACCGATGTTACAACGGGTGCCATCATCCCCGCTGCCCTCGTGTCACTTACGGCATCCGACGGCACACAGCAGCAGATCCTCACCGATCCGACGACTGGCATCTATACCTTCCCATATGTTCCTTCGGGCACAGCAAGTGTTGTTGTTGAGCGTCTTGGCTACGAGAATGGTACTGGCGAGATAGTGATCACCGAACTGGAGCAGAGCACCCTCGACATCGCGATGGCCGCCCTGCCTACCTACACCCTTTCGGGTACCGTCATCGATAAGGTAGGTGAGCCCGTTGCTGATGCACAGGTATCGCTCGAAGGCTACAACGAATATGTAGGACGCACCGATGCCGATGGCAAGTTCAGTATCACAGGCATCATGGCAAGCGAGAACTACAACCTCACCATTACCAGCAATCGTCTGCAGCCTTATCAGGCCGTACAGCCCATGGTGGCCGACACCGACCTCGGCACCATTACCCTCGACGACAAGATTCTTGCGCCAGCACAGATCACTGCACGTCTCAACGAGGCTGGAGTGCCTGAAGTCTCTTGGAGCAATCCTGTCAACGACGACGTGACCTTGCGTTATGACGCCAACCTGCTCTATACTTCGTTCGGTACTTCGCAGTCATCGTCGTATGCTGTCTTCGGCAACGTCTTCCGTACCCCAGGTCTCTATCGTGGTGCACAGTTCTACCTTGCTGAGACAGGCCAGACCATCTACGGCTTGACCGTCTATGCCTTCGACCTTGATGAAAATGGCCAGCCTACGCCCAACATCCTCGGTTCGAGGTACGTGAGCGTAACCCAAGGTGCTTGGAACACCATGACCTTCAACGAGCCTATCGAGGCTCCACGTGGTGCTTACCTCTGCGTTGCCTACTACGGCTTCGTAGGTCTGGGTGCCAGTGAGGCCAACGACAGCTATCCGTTCGTCGAAGGTGTGAGCTGCTACACGGGTGACTACACTTCAGGGCAGTTCTTCTACATCGAGAACGCAGGCTATCGCTACAACTTCATGTTCCGCGCAACCGTCGCTCCATTCGATACCGAGGAGGCGGCTGCCGAGGCCAAGTTCCGTAGCACCGAACAGGATGAAAAGACCCTTTCGACCCTTTCGAACACTTCGAACACTTCAAACATTTCAGCCCTCGAGTGTCATAAACTCATCAAGGTCATCAGCCCTGTTGAGCCTGCAGTGAAGCGCAATGCTATCGGCGACCGCACCTGGTTCGACCTCTATCGTCTCACTCCAACCACCGTTGGTCAGCCAGAGACCTGGACACAGCTACTCGACAGCGTCAAGGCTCGCACCTACACTGACGAAGGTATCGCTGAGCTCCCGATGGGCACCTACGAATATGCCGTTCGTTGCCACTACACCGACGGACTGACCAGCAGCTTTGTGCTGAGTGACAGCATCGGCTGGAAGATGCACACCAAGGTGACCGTGAAACTCACCACCAACACGCCGACCAACGAGGCTGAGGGTGCATGGGTACAAATCGTCTATGGCGGTGGCGTTCATGCCTATGGTGACTACGCCGACGCGAACGGGGAAGTTGTCTTCGAGAACGTATGGAAGGCCAACTACGACCTCTACGTGAACCTCAAGGGCTTCGGAACGCTCAGCGAGGTTGTGAAGCTTGACGTCGAGGATGCCTATACCATCGAGCGTCAGCTCACTGAGACGCAGGTAACACCTTTCGGCCTCAAGATCATCAACGACGACGAGACCGACCTTGGCAACCGCCTGTTCATCTGGAACTTTGCTGACCAGCTGTTCGATGGCTTCGAGGATCATGAGGCATTTGCCATCAATTCGCCTGGTGAACTGGGCTGGCAGTATCTCGACTTCGACGATGCGAGCGAGGGTACCGGCTACTTCAACGACATGGAGTATCCGAACCGTGGCGGCGCATTCGCCTTCCAGGTATTCAACATCAGTCAGGCTGGCGGCAACGCAAGCGCCTACACCTACTATCTCTCGGCATACCAGGGCCAGCAGATGCTCACTTCCTGGGCCAACAGCACCGACCAGAACTGGCTCGTTTCACCACGTCTCTTCTTCGACGAGGACTTCAAGTTCGCATTCTATGCCAAGGGTTACGGCTACCAGACTGAGACCTTCATGGTAGGCTACACCACTTCGACCGACTGGACCGATACGGCCAGCTACCAGTGGCTTGAGTACGTGCCCGTCTATTCTTGGGAGATCGCGAGCGAGGAGTTCAAGGTGAACAGCTACTGGACACGCTATGCCTTCGACATCCCTGCTGATGCCCAGTATGTCACCATCCGCCAGATTGATGGCAACTACATCCTGATGATTGACAATGTGGCCATCGGTCTGCCTGAGGGCTTCCCTGCTTCGGCTCCTCAGCGCAAGGCTCAGGGTAACCGTCGCGCTCCAAGCCTCGATGGCGCCTACAAGGTTTATCTCGATGGCGAGCTTGTAGAGCAGACCGACGACAAGCAGTACTTCTTCGAGGGGCTTGCTTCGGGTGAGCACACTGCTGGCGTCATCGCAAGCTACACTTCGGGCGACACCGAGATGAGCACCATCACCTTCAGCGTTGAGGGTCCGGACAACATCGAGACCATCAGCACCGAAAGTGTCGAAGCTCCTACCTACGACATTTACGGCCGCCGTATCGACGCTGCTAATGCCCGTGGCATCTTCATCCAGAAGGGTGAGAAGAAACTTAAATAAGATGAATCCCCGTTTTGGGGGAATCTGTCTGAACTAACTGGCAAAAAGGTCCGCACGTCGTTGTGAGGTGCGGGCCTGATTTTTGCTTCGGATTTGGGGCAAAATTTGTCAGTTTGGTCAAAAATGCAGTCAAATTGTGCCGATAATTGAAAATTTCTTTCATAAAATTGCAATACTCGGTTTTTCTGCGTATCTTTGCCGCAAAAATTTGATAATGCCAGTAAGAAGTATCACACGAGAGCAGTATTTCGACGAACTGTCGCGGACGAGCGAGAAGTACTTTGTCCCATACATCGAGCAACATTGCACCCTGGGCGAAGGGACGCGTGTGCTGGAGGTGGGTTGCGGCGTGGGCGGCAACCTGGCACCCATAGCAGCACGCGGTTGCGAGGTGACGGGTATCGATATCGACGCTAACAACATTGTGGCGGCCAAGGAGTGCTTCGATGCGAAGGGACTGAAGGGAAGCTTCGTTTGTCAGAACTTCTTCGAGATGGATGAGAGCGTGGCAGGGTTCGACGTGGTGGTGTGCCACGACGTGATCGAGCATATCGCCGACAAGGAGAGCTTCCTGCGCAAGATGAAGCGCCTGGTGGGGCAGGATGGAATCGTATTCATGTCGTTCCCTGCCTGGCAGATGCCTTTCGGCGGTCACCATCAGAACTGTCGCAGCCGCTTCGTCTCGCATTGCCCCTACATTCACCTGTTGCCCCGTGGCCTGTATCGTTGGGTCCTGCAGCGTGCGGGTGAGTCGGAGAGTACGGTGAACGAGTTGCTCGAGATCAAGGAGACGCGCACTCCCATCGAGCTCTTCGAGCGAGTGAGCAGGAAGGTGGAATTTAAGATCCTTGACCGTTGCCTGTATTTCATCAACCCGCATTACGAGACGAAGTTCGGCCTTAAGCCACGTAGGCTCTGGTCATTCATCGCCCATATACCTTGGGTACGCAATTTCTTCACCACTTCTTGTTTCTATATTATACACTGAAAGACATGGAAGACAAGTTCAACTTGGAGCGATTCGTTGAAGCACAGGACACCGAGCCTCTTGGCGACTATCGGCAGGCGCTGGCAGAAATGCGTGCGGGGGAGAAACGGGGCCATTGGATCTGGTACATCTTCCCGCAGATGAGAGGCTTGGGACGTAGCCCTAATTCTGATTTCTTCGGTCTCAGTGGATTGGAAGAGGCGAAGGCCTATCTGGCACATGAGGTGTTGGGCCCTCGTCTTCGCGAGATTACCGAAGCTGTGCTTGAGAACGAAGAAGAGCCCGTCGAGGTGCTGATGGGATGGGAGGTCGATGCCATGAAGCTGAAGTCATCGATGACTTTGTTTGACGCAGCTTCGCCCAACGACATCTTCGGTGATGTGCTCGACACGTTCTTCGACGGGCAGCGTTGCCGGAAAACACTGTCGATGATCTAAGCACACACTGTCGATGAATTGAAACCACACTTAACACACTATATAACATTTTTAACACTATGAAGAAATTCACTTTGTTTACTGCTGCGGCTTTGTTCACAGCGGGGTTTGCTATGCCCTTTGCTGCCAATGCCGCAGAACCAGCTGGTGCCGCTGCCGTGGCTCCGGCCGATCAGATTACCGTCACGGGTAAGGTGGTCGATGAGAATGGAGAACCCGTAGCAGGCGCCAGCGTCTTGGAACGTGGTTCGACCAATGGTATCAACACCGACATTGACGGAAACTTCGTGCTGAGGGTAGCCTCGGGTTCGACGCTCGAAATCTCTTTCGTCGGCTATGCTTCCCAGACCGTCAAGGCCGCACCGACCGTGAAGGTTGTCCTCGTGGAGGATGCCGAGCTGCTCGACGACGTGGTAGTGGTTGGTTACGGTACGATGCGCAAGAGCGACCTGACGGGTTCGACCACTTCACTTCGTTCAGAAGCCATTACTTCGACCCTTGCTGCCAACCCGCTCGAAGCCCTGCAGGGCAAGTCGTCGGGTCTGGCCGTCTTCAACAACCTGCGTCCCGGCGAGACGCCAACGCTGCGTATCCGTGGCACGGCTTCGATCAATTCGGGCAATGACCCGCTCTATGTGGTGGATGGCTTTGCCCTCGTCGATGGTGACCTGAACGACATCAATGCCGCCGACATCGAGGCCATCGAGATCTTGAAGGATGCTTCAGCCACGGCCATCTACGGTTCGCGTGGTGCCAATGGCGTAGTGATGATTACCACGAAGAAGGGTTCGGAAGGCCGCAAGAACCTCAGCGTACATGCCAGCACTGCTGTCAACATGCGCTATCGTCTGCTCGACACCGTGACGGGCGACGACTTCATCGACTATATGACCAAGGCAGCTGCCGCACAGGGTTCGACCAATCCTTTCCCCAACGGCTATTCGGTAACGAACGTGAACTGGCAGGAGGAGGTTATCAGCAAATCGTCGCTCACGCAGGACTATGGCGTGACCTTCGACGGTTCGGCTGGAGGTACCAACTATATGTTTTCGGCAGGCTACTATGACCAGGAAGGTCTGATCAAGGGCACCGAGTACGAGAAGTTCACGATTCACAACAACCTGCAGCACAAGTTCAACAAGTGGATCACCATCGGTTCGAGCATGCAGCTCACTACTTCGACCACCGATAGGATCGGCTCAGACCTGACCTACGATATGAGCGTGACCAACGACATCTTCCGCTGGGGTTGGCCCACCGATCCCGTCTATAACGCCGATGGTTCGTACAACATCGTGAACCATGGCGACTGGTTCAACCCGCTCGCTTCGATGGCCAACCAGACCAACAACCAGAAGAGCGTACGCTTCCTCGGCGACTTCTTCCTGCAGGTCGATTTCACCAAGCATCTCAACTATCGTCTCAATATCGGCTATGATGTGAAGAACATCAACCGCTACTACTGGGCAGGCAACCAGGATGCCAAGTCGATTGGCAATGCCATCGAGACCGGCACAGGCGCCCACACCTGGGCTCGCAACCGTTCGAAGCTGATGGATAACATCATCACCTACACCAACAAGTGGGGTGAGCACCATCTCACGTTGACGGGTGTCTATTCATGGCAGGACTACAAGTACAACACCTCTTCGATGAGCGGCTCGTTCGCCGACATGAGGTTGCAGGCGTTCAACTTCTCGGGTGTGGATCAAAGCACTCTTTCGGCCAGCAGCAACTACTATAGCAACCGTCTGATCTCGTGGACGGCACGTGCAGCCTACAATTACGCCGACAAGTATCTGCTCACAGCCACCGTGCGTTTCGACGGTTCTTCCCGTTTCGGTGATGACAACAAGTTCGGTATCTTCCCATCGGTAGGTCTGGGCTGGCGTGTGAGCAACGAGGACTTCCTCAAGGACAACGATGCCATCACCAACCTGAAGCTGCGCGTTTCGTATGGCGTGACCGGTAACCAGGAAATTGGTAACTACAATTCCCTCTCGAAGCTCGGCACAAGCACGGGCGATGCCAACTATACCGATGGCACGAGTCCAATACTCGGCTACTACGAGTCGGTTGGCAATTCGAAGCTGAAGTGGGAACGCACCAAACAGTTGGATGCCGGTTTGGAACTGCAGCTCTACAATCGTATCAACTTCACGTTCGACTACTATACACGTACGACCACCGACCTGCTCTACAACGTTCCTATCCCATCGACTTCCGGATTCTCGTCTGTTTTGAGCAACATCGGCAAGGTGGGCAACCATGGTATCGAGGTGGCTGCCAATGCCGATATCTTCAAGAACAAGGATTGGCTGGTGAACTTCGGCGTGAACTACACCTTCAACACCAACGAGATCAAGGAGCTCTACAATGACGTGGAACGTGTCGTGGTCAACGATGGTTCAACAACCACGGGTATCGTCTCCCTCCTTCAGGTGGGTGAGCCCGTCAATGCCGTTTATGCCCGTCATTCACTCGGTATCATCAAGACGCAGGAGCAGCTCGACGCCTATGTGGCTGCTGTGCCTGGTGTGAAGGGAACGGCCCACATCGGCTCGGAAATGTACGAGGATGTCAATGGCGATGGCCAGATCAGCGTGAACGACTGCCAGAGCATCGGCTCGATCGAACCCAAGCATTTCTATGGCTTCAACCTCAACGTGAGCTACAAGGATCTCACCCTCAGCGTCTATGGGCAGGGTGCATTCAAGTATGCTTCGATCATCGGTGCAGAACACAGCGGTTATCGCGGCACAGGCACATCGAGCGCTTGGCGCATCGGTATGCAGGATACAGGCAGCTACAGCCTTTGGGTAGATAATGGAGTGCGCAACACCCTCGGTATTCCTACCCAGGAGGCATGGGAAGATATGTTCGACCCAACGACCAACCCCGGAGGCGAACATCCGTCGGCAGGTGCCAAGGGTATTTTCCTCAGCGATCGCACCAACGGCGATTGGGCTTACTTCCTCCTGAAGAACGTACAGCTCAGCTACAACTTCGGCAAGCTGATGAAAGTAAAGGCACTGAAGGAACTCTCCGTCAACGTGAACTTCCAGAACGTGGCCGCTTGGGCCAACCATACAGGCTACAATCCTGAAAATGGCGACGTTTCGAACCCATTCGCAAGGACTATCATGTTTGGTATCAATGCAAAGTTCTGATGGTTCATGGTTCATGGTTAATGGATAATAATCATTGTTAATTGACATTATTATGAAGACTATCAAATATATTATCGCAGGTGCAGTACTTGCTACCACAATGCTGGGCGGCATGTCGTTGACCAGTTGCAGCGACCTCGATGAACATCCCTATACCTTTATCGACCCAGCCTCGTTCTACAATACAGAGGATGAGATTGATGCTACGCTGGCGGGCGTCTATAACCGCTATCGTAACATGTATAACGCCAACAGTCAGCTCTATCTGGCACAGATCGAGCTGCTTACCGATCAGGCAGTGCCTACTTATAACAAGAACAACATGGAGCTCATCAACAAGTGGGACGGTGTGCAGAATGCCTCGGCTTCGAACGGCGTTCACCGCATCTGGGCAGCTTGCTACGAGGCTGTGAACCGTGCCAATATCGTGCTTGGTCGCGTTGATAACGTGGAGATGAGCGAAGAGGCACGCAACCGCATCAAGGGACAGGCCTACTTCCTCCGTGGCTATGCATTCTTCTCGATGGCACGTTGCTTCGGTGCCCTTGCTTTGCCTCTCACCTACACCAATGGTGTGGAGAACCTCGAGATCGCACGCTCGACCTATGGCGAGACCTACGACCAGATAATCTCCGACTTCAAGGAGGCTGAAGCCTTGCTGCCCGTACGCGGCACCAGCGGCTACGACGTATGGCGTGCATCAAAGGGAGCTGCACAGGCTGCTCTTGGCGAGGTTTATCTGCTTCGTGCATCAATGGCCGATGTCAATGGTGAGACAGCCAGCCAGACCGAGTATTATACCCAGGCACGCGACTACAGCAAGAAGGTAATTGATAGCGGCGTCTATGGACTGATGGACAACTACGTGGATCAGTTCTACTGGTTCAACGAGAGCGGTGCCAAGAACTGCAAGGAGTCAGTCTTCGAGCTTCAGTATTCGGCAGCACAGAGCCAGAACAACGGTATGCATATCCGTTTCGGACTGGGTCGCACGTATTCGAACTACATGGGTTGCTACCAGTATTCGCGTATGGGCGTTTCACCCTATATCTACACCGAGATGCTGGCCAATGGCGACAAGCGTGCCGATGTGTTCCTGACCTACTTCGAGGAGAACGACGGCACTGCGCACACTTTCAATCCGAATACCCTGCACTGGGAGCCCTACATCACCAACGACCGCAACGTGGAGCATACTTGCGTCTTCAACTGCAAGTATTTCGACCAGCACACCGATGCATCGCTGCAGCGTCCCAACGCCAACTTCCCCATCATCCGCTATGCAGAGGTGCTGCTTAACTATGCTGAAGCAGCCAACATCCTGAATGCAGGATCGGGCATTGAGTGCCTCAACCAGGTACGTCAGCGTGCAGGTCTCGCTCCTTTCAGTGGCAGTCAGGCTGAGATTGACGAGGAAATTTTCAACCAGCGTCGTTTCGAGTTCGTGGGCGAGGGCAAGATCTTCTTCGACGAACTGCGTCGCGACGTGCTTGCCGACCGTTCGGCTGCAAAGCTCGCTCGTGGCTTTGCCGACAAGCTCAGCTATTTCGACTCTGCCGAGCCACTTTTCAAGCCTCAGAAGAGCTTCCTCTTCCTGATTCCACAGGGTGACCTCGACAGCAATCCTGCCCTTGTGCAGAATCCTATCCCGCAGTCGAGGTAATCCTATTCCTAGGCTCCCCTGTCTGAGGACGGGGGAGTCTGTGTTTTTTGGAGCACTCCGAATACTCCGATCACTAAATAAAACTCAGCTATGAAAACTATTCCTATCCTTTGTGGCGCGGCATTGCTGCTTGCCGCCTGCACCGAGTCGATCACCTGCTTTGAATATCCAACAGAGCAGGGCTTGCTTCGTGTGGAGTTTCCCGAAGCGGATATTGTGCGTGTGCGATTGTCGGAAAATAGTGATTTCGTGGACAACAAGACCACGGTCGTGCTTCCTGAGGCCTTGAGCCATCCCGTCAGGGTGAGACTCGAGGAGACCGACGGACAATTCGTACTCACCTCCGACAGCTTGCAGGTGCATATTGACAGCAAGACAGGTGCCATCAGCTATTACGACAGCCATAGCACGTTGCTTCTTTCGGAGCGCGACAGCCAGCCCAAGCAATGCGAAAGGATTGCGCTCGAACATGTCACCTACGATGAGGCGACAAGCCGCATCGAGAAGACCGCTGATGGCGAGAAGGTGGTGATGGACGTGCTGGGACGTGATACGATAGGCACTTCGTGGCGATGGCAGGTCTGCTTTGTGTTCCCACAGGGCGAGCCGCTCTACGGATGGGGTTCGCACATGGAGGATCTGCTCGACCTCAAGGGACAGAAGCTGTGGCTTTGCCAGCACAACCTGAAGGCCATGGTGCCCGTGATCAATACGGCATCGGGCTACGGCCTGCTTTTTGATGCGGGTTGCGGTATGCGTTTCGATGATACCGATGACCAAGGTCTCGTCGAGCTGGAGGCTGCCCAAGGATTGGACTATTATTTCATGAAGGGCGTGACGATGGATCGTGTCGTGAACCGTATGCGCAGGCTGACAGGACAATCTCCGATGATGCCTCGCTACTTGTTCGGTTACATCCAGTCGAAGGAACGTTTCCACAGCAGCGCTGAAATCATCGGGGCCATGCGCGAGTTCCGTCGTCGGCAGATACCCGTCGATTTGGTGGTGCAGGATTGGAACTATTGGCCTGAAGGCTGGGGAATGATGCAGATGGATCGCCGTTATTATCCCGATCCACAGGCTTTGGCCGATACTGTGCATCAGCTGCATGGACGCCTGATGGTCAGCATCTGGCCTAATCCGCAGGGCAATGCCCAGGAAAAGGATTTCAAGGAGCATGGCTTCATGCTCAATCGTTCGTTTGTCAACGTCTTTGATGCCGAGGCACGTGCCTACTATTGGCAATGGGCCAACCGCGAGTTCTTCCACGACGGTCAGGGCTTCGATGCCTGGTGGTGCGATTGTTCGGAACCCACCGATGGAGACTGGAAATTCATGCCAGAAGGATATGGATGGGACAGCCATCAGGACCGATGGATGCTGAATCTGGAGGCGCAGAATGCCGTGTCGGGTGCAGAGCGCACTTCACTTTATGCGCTCTTCCATGCGCAGGGAATTTACGAGAACCAGCGCAAGACCACCGACAGGAAGCGTGTTGTCAATCTTACCCGTTCGAGTTACGCAGGACAGCAGCGTTATGCCACCATCACTTGGAACGGCGACACCTACGCTTCGTGGGAATCGTTCCGACGCCAGATTCCGATGGGTTTGAACTTCATGGCCACAGGTTGTCCTTATTGGACGGTTGATGCGGGCACGTTCTTTGCTGCATCAAGACCGCAATGGTTCTGGAAGGGCCAGTATCCCGAAGGCTGCAAGGATCCGGCTTTCAGGGAGTTCTATCTGCGTATGTGCCAGTGGGCGGCCTATCTGCCCGTCTTCCGCAGCCATGGCTCTGATACTCCACGTGAAGTGTGGTATTATGGTGATGTCGGCGAACCTTATTACGATGCCCTTGTCCGCAATATCGAGCGGCGTTATGAGTTGTTACCCTATATCTATTCGTTGGCGGCCAAGGTGACTTTGGTGAACTATACCATGGCGCGTATGCTCGCCTTCGATTTCCCGCAGGATAAGGAGGCTCGGGAATGCAAGACCGAATACATGTTTGGCCCGGCGTTGCTTGTCTGCCCGGTGACACATCCTTTGTCGGAGACTACGAAGCTGGATGTCTATCTGCCCGCAGGAGCCCAATGGCAGGATGCCGCAGGCAATGTGCATGAGGGTGGACAGCACTTGGCTTGTGACGTTTCCTTGAACGAGATTCCTGTCTTCGTGCGTCGAGGAAGCATACTGCCGAAGAGTCCCGTGATCCAATATGCCGATGAATTGAACGAACAGACTTTGACCATTGAGGTCGTTCCTGGGGAGGATGATTCTTTTGAACTGTACGAAGATGATGGCATCACCTACGATTGCGAGAAGGGCCAGTATGCCGTCATTCCCCTCACGTGGAACGAACAGTCGCGTAGCCTTATTATCGGTGAACGAGAGGGTGCCTTCACGGGCATGAAGGAGAAACGCAGTTTCGTCATCAAGGTCAAGGATGGAAAGACGGAAACCTCGAAAGAGGTGAATTATAATGGCGGGGCTGTCACCCTTCGGTTTTAATCATCAATTGGCTCATGGTTGGTACGAAAAGGTTTTCGAGCACGTTGCTCGCTCTGATCCTTGGCACTGGCTTTTCCTTGCTTGCACAAGATAGGCTATCCAAGACAACTTTGGAGCAGGGTCCCTTCGAGGCGAATTGGACATCGCTGGCAAGACATCAGGCCGTGCCTGAATGGCTGCGTGATGCCAAGTTCGGCATCTATTGCCATTGGGGCGTCTATAGCGTGCCCGCTTACGGCAACGAGCAATATTTCCACTACATGCATTGTGATGCTTCGAGTGGAGAATATGCCAAGGGGGAACAGTTCCTGATGGGCGAGCGAGAACGGCATGAGGCCATCTATGGCCCGCTGTCGGAGTTCGGTTATCATGACTTCATCCCGATGTTCAAGGCCGAGCATTTCGATGCCGACGCATGGGCTTTGCTCTTCAAGGAGGCAGGTGCGAGGTTTGGCGGCATCGTGGGAGAACATCACGATGGTTTTGCGATGTGGGATTCGAAGGTCACGCCGTTCTGCGCGGCCAAGATGGGTCCCGAACGCGACTGTCTGGGAGAGATAGCTGCGGCTGTGAGGAAACGTGGCTTGAAGTTCTTCACCTCGCTGCATCACGAGATCAACTACACCTACGTGCAGGTGCAGGAAGGTTGGGCAGCGAATAATCCGAAGTATGCCAAGCTCTATGGTTGTCTGATGGACCATGACGAGTGGCTGCAGATGTGGTCGGACAAGTGCGATGAAGTCATCGAGCAGTATTCGCCCGACCTGCTCTATTTCGATGCGTGGATGGACCAGATTCCCGAGGAAAGGAAACTGAGAATGGTGCAGCACTACTTCAACCATGCAGCAAAAACAGGACAAGACGTCGCCTTCACCTATAAATATAAGGAATTCCCGCGTGAAGTGGGTATGCTCGACCATGAGATGTCGTCGCTCAACGAGATTGATCCCATCCCCTGGCTTTGCGACTTCACCATTGCCGACGGCTACCATAAGTCGTGGGGATACGTGAAGGGAATGCAGTATATTTCGCACAAGGACATCGTGCAACGACTGATACAGGTGGTCAGCAACAACGGACAGTTGCTCTTGAATCTGGCTCCGATGGCCGATGGCACCATCCCTCAGGCACAGCAGGATATTATGGCCAATGTGGGCGTCTGGTTGTGGTCGTACGGAGAATCGATTTACGAGACACGTCCTTATCTCGTTTCGCACGAGACGGCTTTGCCTGTCGTATCTTCTGGAGGCGACGTAGAAGGCTATCGTGTGCATTACACCCAGAAGAAGGACGGGAAGACGCTTTATGCCATCTTCCTCGATTGGCCAGGCACGGAAAACACCATCCTGCTGCGAGAGGTGAAGCAGCCGGTGGAGCAGGCCATCCTCCTCTCGGTGAAAAAGAATTTTGAATGTCGTTTTGAACAAACATCTGAAGGACTGCGTCTCACCATCCCGAAGGGTTCGCGTCTGCCATCGGATGTTGCACAGGTTGTAAGGCTCGTTTTGGAGTAATCCTAATAAATATACTATGAGAAAACTTTTATTATTATTCATCGCACTTTTGACAGTGCTTGTGAGTTGCGGAGGTCCCAAGGGACCGAGTGTAACCATCGACTTGCCGGAAGATGCCAACAGCCGGATGACGTTCGGCGCAGAACAGTTGCGGAGTGAACTCAGGAAACAGGGCTGCAAGCTGGTGGATCACGATGCGCAGCTGGTGATTCGTCTGCGACAAGCCAGTCCTGCCGACTCGCTTCCCAAGGAGGGATTCCACATCGTGACTTCAGGCAACGAGACGCAGGTGATAGGCAACGATGCCACAGGTTCGCTCTATGGATGCCGCGAACTCATCGACAACTATATCTCGAAAGGTAATTTCCAGTTCCCGACGGATTTCGCCGATGCTCCTGAGATGGTGCTTCGTGGCCCTTGCATCGGTGTGCAGAAGACGCAGTTCCTGCCAGGACGTGCGGTGTATGAATATCCCTATACACCCGAAAACTTCCCGTGGTTCTACGACAAGGAGATGTGGTTGCGCTATCTCGACATGATGGTCGAGAACCGCATGAACTCGCTTTATCTGTGGAACGGCCATCCTTTCGCCTCGTTGGTCAAGCTGGAGGATTATCCGTTTGCTGTGGAGGTGGATGATGCGACATTCGAGAAGAACCGCGACATATTCTCGTTCCTTACCACCGAGGCCGAACGGCGCGGCATCTATGTGATCCAGATGTTCTACAATATCATTGTCTCGAAGCCTTTCGCCGAACATTATGGCATCAAGACGCAGGATCGCAACCGCCCCATCGACCCGCTGCTCTCCGACTATACGCGCAAGTCGATAGCTGCGTTTGTACACGATTATCCGAATGTAGGCTTGCTCATCACGTTGGGAGAAGCCATTAGTGGTAACGACCGCAAACTCGATTGGATGATCAATACCGTCATCCCGGGTGTGAAGGATGGATTGGCACAGTTGGGAAGAACGGACGAGCCGCCAATCATCCTACGCGCTCATGACGTGGATTGTCGTGCGGTGATGGATCAGGCTTTGCCCATCTACAAGAACATCTACACCATGCACAAGTACAACGGAGAGTCGCTGACAACCTATCAGCCGCGAGGCCCGTGGGCGAAAATCCACAAGGACCTTTCGGAACTGGGTTCGGTGCATGTTGAGAACGTCCACATCCTTGCCAATCTGGAGCCGTGGCGCTGGGCATCGCCTGACTTCGTCCAGAAGACCGTAGATGCCATGCATCGTGTGCATGGTGCCAATGCGCTGCACCTCTTCCCGCAGGCATCCTATTGGGATCATCCTTATTCGGCCGATGATCTCGGCGGTGGAAAGCGTGAAATGCAGATCGATCGTGATTGGTTGTGGTTTGCCGAATGGGGACGATATGCTTGGAAACAGGGACGTGACCGCACTGAGGAGATTGCCTACTGGGACGAACGTATCGCCGATTTCTATGGCACGACATCGGAGGTGGCTGATGACATACGTCAGGCTTACGAGGCTTCTGGCGAGATTGCTCCGAAGCTATTGCGTCGCTTCGGCATTACCGAGGGCAATCGCGAGACGTTACTCTTGGGCCTCTTCATGAGCCAGTTGGTTAATCCGTACAAATATACCATCTATCCGGGCTTCTACGAGAGTTGCGGACCGGAAGGGGAGAAGCTTATTGAATGGGTGGAACGCGAATGGACGGGCGCACCGCATGTGCCCAATGGTGAATTTCCGCTCGACATCGTTGAACAATGTCTGGACCATGGTGATGCCGCGCTTTCGGCTATCTTGCGTGCAGACAAGGGAAGGATGACGAAGAACCGTGACGAATTCCTGCGTCTGCGCAACGACATGGCTTGTTATCGCGAGTTCTCGCAATTCATGTATTATAAAGTACAGGCTGCCAAACTTGTCCTCGACTATCAGTGGAGCCACAAGTTGAAGGCGGGACCCGAGATGGAATGCATCACATACCTCGATCAGGCAGTGCCTTTGCTCGAAAAGAGTCTGGATCATTGGCGACAGCTGGTGAAACTGACCGAGGGTCATTATCTCTATGCCAATTCGATGCAGACGGCACAACGTCGCATCCCCATCGGAGGTGACGATGGGAAGAACAAGACGTGGGCAGAAATGCTGCCGCATTACGAAAAGGAACTGGAAGCATTTAAGACAAATATCCAAGTGCTCAAGGACAAGGCCTCAGGCAAGATTGCAGACGAAGCGGCCAAGGTGGAGCCTCTTCTGGATGCTGATTATGTATTGATGAGTCCGCAGAAGAAGGTGCGTCTGGATGTCGGCACTCAGCTTTTCACTAACTTGCCCATTAATAAGGTGGAAGCTTTGGCTGACGAACTGAAAGGACTGACAGCATTGTCGTTCGAAGCTCAGAAGCCACGCAATCGCGTGCAGCAGGTTTTGCAAGGGGAGAATGTCGAGGATCAAGGCTTTGTGCTGGAGTTTGAGGCGAAGGAACCCTTGAAAGTGCTGGTAGGTTATTTCCGCGATGACCAGAGCCGTTATGCCAAGGCTCCCAAGCTTGAGACAGACGCTTCGGCCAACGAATACGGACAGGCCGAACCACAGTTACAAAATGCCATCAAACTGGCAGGACAGCCTTTGGCCAATGTGCATACCTATAGTTTTGAGGCTGGCCACCACAAGCTTATCCTGCCCGAAGGATATATCCTCGTCTTGGGTCTCACTAAATCACAGGTCAAGCCGCGCAATGTCGGCCTCGGCGGCAGCGAAGATGCCGTGGATTGGTTGTTCTATTGAGTCTAGTCTTTCTAGGTGATCTAGACTTTCTAGACATCACCACCTCTTGATATCGAAATCGGGATAGATGCGAACGAGGGCAGGCTCTTCGGCAGGGATGATATGTTTCCAGGCATCTTCGATCCCCGAAGCATCCATGATGGCCTTCGCTTCGTCGTTGAAATCCACGTTGCGGAAGACTTGCGTATCGGTGATAGTAGTGCCTCGTCCACTATTGGCGGTATTGTTGGCCTTCACGAAGTTGTGATAGGTCTCGATATCGTAGTCGCGGTCGGAATCGATGTGGAACCAGAGTTGTCCGACGGAATTGATAACGTTATCGTGAATCTTCCAGCCCGAAGAACCATCGTCGGGATAGATGCAGCGAGGCCCCTTGAAGAGATAATTACCCTCGATCACTGAGCCTGGTTGTGGGCCGAGCATATAGACGATGCCGCCATCGGAAAGCAGCTGATGCGATTGTCCCAATCGGTTAAAGCTGATGGTATTGTTGCCCGAAAGTGTGGGTTCGGGAATCTTGGCATTGCCCCACCACCAACCGAGGGCGATGGCACCATAAGGACAACCGAGGATGTCGTTGTGGTCGATGTGAACTGTATTGCAGAAGAAGCCCATGATGGCCTCAATCTGTCGGAAATCGATGCTGACGTTGCGGATGTAGTTGTTGGTAACGCTGATGTCGTGGCAGAGGCCCTCGACACCCGGGGCAAAACGTCCTTCGCCGTCCCCAATCTCGTAGTGCTGCGGATGACCGATGGTAATTGCGTTGCCGAAGATGTCGTTGAAGAAACAACCGGTGACACACGATTCGCTCACATCGTTCATCAGCGTGATGGCCGAGGCGCAACCGAGATGCTCGAAGCGGCACCCCGTAATCTGTATGCCACGTGCATTCTTGACATCGACACAACCTTCGGGAGTATCACACGAGTTGTACTTTGTGGGATGCCAGTTGCCATCGGGGATGTACTTGAAAGCCAAGCCGAGGCTCTGGATGCCACCGAAGCCACGCGAGCCTTCGAGCGACATGAGGTTCCATGTGTCGTAGGCAAAGGTCAAACCTTCGATGCGGAAGTTTTCAAGCTGACGAGCATTCGACTGACCATGCAAACGGAGCAGGCCCTCGCTGCTTGGAGCGATGACTTCGGCTGTAGTCATGTCTTCTCCGCGACTGTAGTAGTAAAGCGTCTGTGCCGAACGGTCGAAATAGAACTCCCCAGGTTCGTCGAGCAGTTCATAGGCGTTGCGCACGTAGAAGAGCTTGTTGTAGTCGATCCTGCCAGCCCATGCCATCGAGTTGAGGATGGCACCGAGCGGCTGTTGGAAACGCACGATGATGGTGTCTCCCCATTTGTCGAACTCGCGTGGACAAAGTATCTTTTCGGTCCATGTCTTCTCCTGCACGATCTCCACGTCCTCGGGATTGCGGAAAAGGTGAAGTTCTGGATCGGCCACAAGCTTGATGCCATCCACACCCTTTCCGGCACCGAATGCCCAGGGTTCGTCTCCTGTGATCTCGAAATAATCCAACACACCTGCACCCTGCGAACGCTTGTGAGCAGCTGCCATCACGGCACGTTTGCCATTGACGAGGAGGCTGCGCAACTTGACGGGACAGTCGAGATGCGCTTTCCAAAGGTTTCCGTTGACACGCTGCCATCCTGTAACGGTGCGACCTCCACTGAAGACGGGCGTTTGCCCTTCAGCAGCACGAAGGGTGACGGTGTGACCGTCGCGTCCGTTGAAGCTTTGGTCAATGTCGAGTGGTTCGGTAAATTGATAGGTGCCGCTGGCAAGCTGGATGACGATGTCTTCCTTCTGGGGCTTGCGCAACTGCTTCTGTACCTGCTTCAGCACGGTGGTGAGGTTCGAGGGATTGGCCTCGTAGATCTGTTGGGCGAGGAGTGACTCGCAACTGATGGAGGCGAGAGCTATGCTTGCGATGATGGGGAGTTTCATGAGTGTATCAATTTAAATTCCAGATGCACTGGTCGCTGAGGAGTTGTTTGCCATTCTTGCCTTCAACGCGAATTACGTTCTGGCCAGGTTGGAGGGTGACGCCATTGAAAAGGGCGCGGCGAATATCGTCGGGCTTCATGGTGCCGATCTTCTTGCCGTTGATGTAGAGCGTCACCTTCTTGAGGTTGGTATAGACACGAACGTCGGTCTGCGCTTCGGTGCGGTCGGTGAAACGACGGGAGGCGATATAGATCATTGGTTCGGGATTCCAGTTGGCCTTGTAGAACCAGAAGGCATCCTTCTTTATCTTGCGGTCGTAGGTGATGAGGCCTTTGTCGTTGAAGCCATCCTTTTCGCCCTCCTTGCGCTGGTACGATTGGATATCGGCGAAGTGCCAGATGGTCTTGCACCATAGATAAGGGCGCTTGCAGAAGCAAGCCCAGTTGCCTTCATGACAAACGGCCTGTGCCTCTTCGGGATGGAAATGTCCGTCGGCCTTGTTGGCGTTGTCCAAAGGCCAGCTGTGTTGGTTGGGCGAACCACCGGCACCATATTCCGAGACACCGACAGGAGTGCCGGCAGCCTCCTCCTTCGCATTGTCGAAGAACTTGTCTGCCTGTCCCACGGCGTCACTGTACCAACCGAAATATTTGTTCCATGCCAGAAGGTCGGCAATGCCGAGATAGAGTTTCGTATCGACGCAGGTAGCGAAAGTCGTGAGACGTGAGGGGTCAAGACTCTTGTAGATTGCGTTGATTTCCTTGAAGAATTCTGTGGGGTCGTCGTAACCTACGAAGTTGTCCTTATCGACAAGCACTTCGTTGAAGATGGCCCAGAAGCAGATCGAAGGGTGATTGAACTTTTGATACATAAGCTCGCGGGCGCATTGCCGCGCATTCTCCTTGAAACCTGGGGTGTCGAGGAAGCCCGTGTAGGCCATGCCGCCAGGACCGCAGAACGGAATCTCGGTCCAAAGCACGATGCCGTTCTCGTCGCTGAGACGATACATCTCCTCGTTGTGGGGATAGTGCGCCAGGCGCATGAAGGTGGCTCCCGATTCAAGGATCAGCGCCATATCCTGCTGGTAATGCTCGGGTAGAAGGGCAGAGCCACGTCCGTCGAAGTCGTCATGACGATTGAAGCCCACAAGGTCGAGGTGCTTTCCATTGAGGAAGAACCCCTGGTCGGGATCGACGTAGAAGGAACGAAGACCTGTCTGCTGGCGCACTTGGTCGATGACCTTCTCGCCATCCATTAGCGACACTTCTACGGTGTAAAGATAGGGATCCTGCTTGCCTTGCCACAGATGCGGGTTCTGAAGGGTCAAAGGAATACGGGCAACGTCGCCCTGTGCCGCAATCGTATTTGCTACAACAATGTTGCCGTCAGTGTCCTTGACCTCAGCCTTGAGTTGGAGATTCCTTCCGCTTTTGAGCGAGAGGAAGGTCTCGATGTCCAGTTCAGCCTGTTTGGCAGAAACGTTTTTCTGGCGAATCAGCACACCAGGCGAAGCGTAAAAGTCGGGACGGATACAGTCTTGCTCGGTGACAATGAGATGGCAGGGACGATGAATGCCGCCATAGACGTTGAAGTCGCCTGAAATCGGAAGAACGTCGGTACGAAAAGCATTGCTGGCCCACACTTCAAGCAGGTTGTCACCAGGCTTGACAAAGTCGGTAATCTCGTAGCAGAAAGCCAGGTATCCTCCCTTGTGTTCACCCACGATGTGACGATTGATGAACACCGAAGCCACGGAATTGACACCTTCGAAATAGAGGAAGAGGCGTTTGCCTTGCATCTCGGGAGTGATGGTGAGTGTGCGGTTATAGACATTCATGGCGCGGTCGTAGCGCACGGTGCCCGGGATGAATCTGACGTTCCAGGTATGGGGCAGGGTGACAGGTTCGAAGGGTGCTTTTTTGGCAACTTCGAAGATGGAATGATAGCCCCAGCCCTCATTGAGACTGATGTCCTGACGATTCTGTCCTCCCAAGTCCAGGGCCATCACACAAATGGTCGAAAGGAGGAATGTGCTTAGGATGGTGAAAATACGTTGCATGAAAGTGTGTTATGATGTGTGTTAGAAGTGTTAGAAAAAAGAAACAGTAATGGCAGAAATCTGTCATCACCGTTTCTTGTCATTTGGCTTATCGGTTGGCGTACATGTCCTCGTAATACTTCATGTAGTCGCCGCTCGTCACATTATCCATCCACTCCTGGTTCTCGAGATACCACTTCACGGTCTTTTCGATACCTTCCTCGAACTGCAGGCTCGGTTCCCACCCCAGTTCCTTCTGAAGTTTCGTCGAATCGATGGCATAGCGTGCATCGTGACCCAGACGGTCGGTGACGTACGTGATGAGGTTGAGGTCCTCGCCCTCCTCGCGACCAAGCAGACGATCAACAGTTTTGATGACCACCTTGATGAGGTCGATGTTCTTCCATTCGTTGAAGCCGCCGATGTTGTAGGTCTCAGCAATCGTGCCCTTGTGGAAAATCAGGTCGATGGCACGTGCATGGTCTTCGACGAAGAGCCAGTCGCGCACATTCTCGCCCTTGCCATAGACGGGCAGCGGCTTGCGGTGACGGATATTGTTGATGAAGAGTGGAATCAACTTCTCGGGGAACTGATAGGGGCCGTAGTTGTTCGAGCAGTTGGTGACGACGGTCGGCATGCCGTAGGTGTCGTGGTAGGCACGAACGAAGTGATCGGAACTGGCCTTGGCAGCGCTGTAGGGCGAATGCGGATTGTACTTCGTGGTCTCGTAGAAGAAGTCCGTACCGTAGGCCAGATGATGCTCGGTGCTGGAAGCTGTAGTCGAGAAGGGAGGTTTCACACCTTCAGGATGGCTCATGGACAAGGCGCCATAGACCTCGTCGGTCGAGATGTGGTAGAAACGCTTGCCCTCGTACTTCTCTGGGAGGGATTCCCAATAGAGCTTGGCTGCTTGCAGCAGGCTCAAGGTTCCCATCACGTTGGTGCGTGCAAAGGTGAACGGATCCTTGATGGAGCGATCGACATGGCTCTCGGCTGCGAGATGGATGATACCATCGACCTTCTTGTCCTGCATTAACTGATAGAAAGCCTCGAAGTCGCAGATGTCCATCTTGACGAATTCGTAATTCGGCTTGCCCTCCACATCCTTGAGGTTTGCCAGATTGCCGGCATAGGTCAGCTTGTCGAGGTTGATGATGTGATAGTCGGGATATTTGTTTACAAAGAGGCGTACAACGTGCGAGCCGATGAAGCCGGCGCCGCCTGTAATAACTATTGTGCGAGTTGCCATACTTTTTTTATTTTACATGAATTATCATGAATTGACATGAATTTTTATAAAAAGGCATCTTGTAACCAGCATAATTAATGAAAATTCGTGGCAATTCGTGTTTTTTCTTATAGTTCGCGACGGCCGTCGCGCTTGATTTCGTCGATGACTTTGAGCAGATACTGGCCATACTGGTTCTTGAGCATCGGTTGGGCCAGTTGTCGCATCTTCTCTTCGTCGATCCAGCCTTGACGATAGGCAATACCTTCGAGACAGGCAACCTTCAGACCCTGGCGTTTTTCGATAACCTCGATGAAGGTCGATGCCTCGGAAAGAGAATCGTGCGTGCCGGTGTCGAGCCAAGCGAAACCACGACCGAGGGTCTCTACTCTCAGTTCCTTGTCGTTGAGGAACCACTGGTTGACGGTGGTGATCTCAAGTTCTCCGCGTGCCGATGGTTTGATGTTCTTGGCTACATCGACAACCTTGTTGGGATAGAAATAGAGTCCCACGACAGCATAGTTCGATTTAGGATGGATGGGCTTCTCCTCGATACTGAGGCAGTTGCCTTGCTTGTCGAATTCTGCTACGCCGTAGCGTTCCGGGTCATTCACCCAGTAGCCGAAGACTGTGGCCTTGTTTTCTTCCTCAGCCATTTTCACGGCACGTTTAAGAAGACCGGTGAAGTTGGCGCCATGGAAGATGTTATCTCCAAGAACGAGACAGGCACAGTCGTCGCCAATGAATTTCTCGCCGATGATGAAAGCTTGGGCCAGTCCGTCGGGAGAAGGTTGCTCGGCATATTCGAAGTGCACACCGTAGTCCGACCCATCGCCCAACAGTCGCTTGAAACCTGGCAAATCGTAGGGGGTCGAAATAATCAGGATTTCGCGGATGCCTGCCAACATGAGGACAGAAATAGGATAATAGACCATTGGCTTGTCGTAGATGGGGATGAGCTGTTTGCTTATTCCCTTGGTGATGGGGTAGAGGCGTGTGCCGCTGCCGCCAGCCAGAACGATTCCTTTCATATATCTGCTTATGTGATTTTTGATTTAAATTGATTTATTTTCGGTCCAAAGGTACTGAAAAATTCACGAAAATAGAATTTTTCGGGCCAAAAAATACTATTTTGATGAATATTTTGTCCGATTATTTGTTTTTTTGTCAAAAGATGCTTACATTTGCACCTGAATTTGTTGTTAGCTATACAATTCACATAATAATAGGTAATAAACAATAATCTAAATAATTGAAATTGATATGAAGAAACTTTTTGCGTCAATTGCAGCTCTTGTTTTTGCTGCTACCGTGACTACTGCCAGTGCACAGGCAATTTTCAATGGTTCTAACGAACAAATGCGTTTTGGCATTCAGTTAGGCATGAACGTTTCATCGTTCGGACATGACCAGTATGGCTGGTTGGCCGGCTGGAATGTTGGAGCTACCGCTCTTTACAACTCTGAGGACTTCATTCCTAACTCCTATCTTCGCGGCTCGGTACTTTACAGCCGTAAGGGTGGAAGCGCCAGCGAGGATATATTTGATATTTCGAAGGGATACAAGGCCCATGATGCCATCTATCATCTGCATTATCTCGAGGTGCCCGTTCGTTTCGGCTATGCCTATGAGATGAACGACGACCTTTGCCTCATGATCGAGAGCGGTCCGTATTTTGCTTTCCGTCGTGGCGCTTCGTTCCGCGCTGAATGCACTAACCGGGATGTGCCTGGAGTTGAAGATAATCGCATCAGCGGACGTATGCACAAGTATTACAATGACCTCCGCCGCTTCGATGTAGGTTGGGGCGTGCATGTTGGTGCCATCTACATGGAGAAGTATCAGGTCACCGTGGGTTACGACTGGGGACTTTGTGATGCGGTGACCAAGAAGAAGAACTACTTCTCGGGAACGGGCAAGAACCTCAACATCAGCATCAATCTCGCAGTTTATTTTGACTAATCTCTAATTTTGAAACGGATTCTTGCGGGAGTCCGTTTCGTATAAATTGTATTTTATCATGAAAAAGTATTTTGTTGCGCTGGTGGCTCTTTTTGCTTCGGCAATGGTTCAGAGGGCCAATGCTCAGTTGCTCGACTTCGATGGCATGCCACCCTACAAGCTTGGTATCACCGCAGGATTGAACATACCTACATTCTCAGGTACAGGTTATGATTACACCGTCGGCCTTAATGCCGGTATCGATTTGATGCTAGATGCCAGCGACATCTTCGACAACACTTTCGGCCGTGCCGTGGTGCGCTATTCGATGAAGGGAGCAACGGGTCCTGATCCCATGCATCCTGATGGACTGAACATGGAGCCCAAGACGCATTTCACCTCCCATTATCTCGAGATTCCCATTCATTATGGTTATGCCTGGTATCTTGATTCCGACTGGACCATCATGGGTGAGACCGGACCATATTTTGCCTTAGGCTTGGCTGGTACGGCTCGTCCGGATGATGAGACCATCCTGGGCAGTCACTCGTTCTTCCACTCACACGACGTTTCCCGCTGGGATGTGGGTTGGGGACTGCAGTGCAGCCTGCTCTACGACCAGCAGTGGCAAGTTCATGTGGCCTACGACTGGGGCTTCAAGAATATGAACGACCACTTCCTTCAGAATAATGGCCTCAGCATCGGTCTGACTCTTTATTTTGAGTATTAAGAGTTCAAGAAGGGTTCAAAGGTTCAAGGTTTAAGCAATGGCAGAATCCAATTTCGTTGATTACGTACGCATCTATTGTCGCTCTGGCAAGGGTGGCCGTGGCTGCTCGCACCTTCATCGCGCCAAGTACATTCCCAAGGGAGGTCCTGACGGTGGCGATGGAGGGAAGGGTGGTTCGGTCATCTTGCATGGCAATCGCAACTACTGGACTCTGCTCCACCTGCGTTACCAACGCCATGTCTTCGCCACCGATGGCCAGGGAGGTCAGCCTAATAGATCGTTTGGCAAGGATGGCGAAGATGTTACTATCGAGGTGCCGATGGGTACGGTGGTGTATGATGCCGAAACGGGCGAGTACATCTGCGAGGTGACTTCTCACGACCAGAATGTGGTGCTCCTGAAGGGTGGTCGAGGCGGTCTCGGCAATTGGCATTTCCGTTCGGCTACCAATCAGGCGCCTCGATATGCGCAGCCTGGTGAACCCGCTCAGGAACGCAGCGTCATCCTTGAGCTGAAACTGTTGGCCGACGTGGGTCTCGTTGGTTTCCCCAATGCGGGCAAATCGACACTCTTGTCGAGCATCAGCGCAGCCAAGCCTAAGATTGCCGATTATCCGTTCACAACCATGGAGCCCAATTTGGGTCTTGTCCCTTATCGCGACAATCGCTCGTTCGTCATGGCCGACATCCCCGGCATCATCGAGGGTGCAGCTGAGGGCAAGGGTCTTGGCCTGCGTTTCCTGCGTCATATCGAACGCAACTCCACCCTGCTGTTCATGATACCGGCTGACACAACCAATGTGAAGAAGGACTACGAGGTTCTGCTGGGCGAGCTCGGGAAGTATAATCCCGAACTACTTGACAAGCAACGTCTGCTGGCAATCACCAAATGCGATATGCTTGACGATGAACTTATCGACCAGATGCGGCAGGAACTTCCCGATGGAGTGCCTACGGTCTTCATTTCGGCGGTGGCAGGCACGGGGCTTGATGAACTCAAGGACATGCTTTGGACCATGCTCAATGATGAAGCGAATCGTGTACAGACATTCACGCATCGCAATCTTGACATCTCAAAGGGCCTCGAAGACCAATATGAGGAGGTCGATCCCTTCGGTCATGACGACTATACTATTGAGGGTGTTTCACCTTCCGACCTCGAACTGGATTGGGACGAATAGGGCCGATAATAGCCAAATACTTATTGGCAAACTATTCCTCATGGAAAAATGCTCAAAAATATGTTTTAGAACATTTTTTGGGCATTTTTTTGTTTGATAATTTGCATGCATATTTTTTTTTCAGTATCTTTGCACACTGAAAGGGGACGTAACAAAAGCCAAACGCAACAATCCTCCCCAAGGCTTTTTCTTCTTCCGCTAACCGTATTTTCAGATTCAAACACCAAACCTAATTTAAACGATTTATATCATGGACGAACAGCTTATTAAAGACTGTACAGCCAAAGCGAAAGTTTGGCTGGGTGATGGTTTCGACGAAGAAACCAGAGCTGCCGTAAAGGCAATGATTGAAAACGAAGATAAGACAGATCTTGTCGAGGCTTTCTATCAGAATCTCGAGTTTGGAACTGGAGGTCTCCGTGGTATCATGGGTCCAGGCACCAACCGTATGAACAAGTATGTGGTGGGCATGGCTACTCAAGGCTTCGCCAACTACATTAATCGTGCATTCCCCGACATTCAGCCATCAGTAGTAGTAGGTCACGACTGCCGCAACAATGGCCGTATGTTCGCCGAAACCGTGGCTGCTATCTTCTCAGCCAATGGCATCAAGGTTTATCTCTTTGAGTCCCTCCGTCCTACCCCGGAAATCTCGTTCGCCATCCGCCAACTCCATGCCCAGGCAGGTGTCAATGTAACCGCTTCGCACAACCCGAAGGAGTACAATGGCTATAAGGCATATTGGGATGATGGTGCACAGGTGCTCTTCCCTCACGACAAGGGCATCATCGATGAGGTCAACAAGATGACCATCGAGCAGGTGAAGTTTGAGCCAAATTACGATCTTATCAAGATCATCGGCGGCGAGATGGACGTTGACTATCTCCGCGCTGTCAAGGAGGCTATGGTCGATCAGGATGTCATCCTGCGTCAGAAGGACCTCAATATCGTCTATTCGCCGCTACACGGTGCAGGCCGCGTCCTCATCCCTGCCGCCCTTCGTACCTGGGGCTTCCAGAACATCAACGTCGTACGTGAGCAGATGGTTATTGATGGAAACTTCCCAACCGTTGTATCGCCCAATCCTGAGAATTCCGAGGCTATGACTCTTGGCATGAAGCTGGGTGACAAGATCAATGCCGACCTCGTTATCGCTTCCGATCCTGATGCCGACCGTCTTGCTATCGTTTGCCGCGACAACAAGGGTCAGTGGATGATCTTGAATGGCAACCAGACGGCTATGATGTTCTACTGGTATATCATTACCAACAAGAAGAAACTCGGCCAGCTCAAGGGCAATGAGTTTATGGTGAAGACCATCGTGACTTCAGAGCTCATCAAGAAGATTGCCAACAGGAATGGAGTAGAGATCTTCGACGACTTCACAGGCTTCAAGTGGATCGCATATCGTATCCGCATCAACGAGGGCAAGAAGAAATATATCGGTGGTGGCGAAGAGAGCTTCGGCTTCCTGCCATTCGACAAGGTTCGTGATAAGGACTCTCCGGCATCGATTTGCCTCATCTGCGAAATTGCAGCCTGGGCTAAGGACAACGGTATGACTTTGTTCGACCTGCTCCTCAACATCTACAAGGACTATGGATTCCAGAAGGAGAAGGCTGTATCGGTAGTGAAGCCAGGCAAGTCGGGCGCTGATGAGATCAAGGCCATGATGGACAACTTCCGCAACAATCCTCCGAAGGAGTTGGGCGGATCGCCAGTTGTTCTGACCAAGGACTTCAAGCTCCTAAAGCAGGTTGATTGCAAGACGGGTGCTGTTAGTGATATCGAGATGCCTGACACCAGCAATGTTCTTCAGTACTATACCGAGAATGGTGCCAAGGTGAGCGTTCGTCCTTCGGGCACTGAGCCAAAGATCAAGTTCTACTGCGAGGTTCCTGCCGAATTCGACGGCGATTATGTAAAGGCAAGTGCTGCTGCTGACGAAACGCTTGTGAAGATTTGCGCTTCTCTCGGCATTTAATCTGACTATTATCTATCCCTTGGGCGTCCCATTCCAATGGGGCGCCCTTTTCACCTTATGGAAAAGATAGGCATATTTTGTTCATCGTCCAATCGCTTGGACAAGGTATATTACGAAGAAGCCGACCGCTTGGGACGGTGGATAGGTGAACATGGCAAAACGTTGGTTTGTGGTGGTGCCAACTGTGGCCTGATGGAAACATTGGCCAAGGCTGTCCGTGCTTCGGGAGGACATGTGTTGGGAGTAATTCCTCAGATTCTGGTCGATAGGAACCGCGTGAGTTCATCGCTTGACGAGCAGATACTCACGCGCGACCTCAATGAACGCAAGGATGTCCTCATCAATCAGTCGGATATCATCCTGGCTCTTCCCGGCAGCGTCGGAACCCTTGATGAAGTTTTTACGGTGATGGCAGCCAACACCATCGGCATACACAACAAGAAAGTCGTCTTCTGGAACATCAATGGTTTTTGGGATGATCTTTTTGCGATGTTCGAAGGCATGACCCGATGGAATGTAGTCAATAAGCCATGGTCGGAGATGCTGCAGAAAACCAATACCTTCGAAGAAATCATCGGTATTTTGGAATAATGAGCTTTACATGAAGTTGGCACAGGCCTTAGAGTCCTCTGTGATATTCCTTCCACTCACCGAACAACTTAGACTGCCATTCTGCTGATAGCGGCAGAAGTGGCAGTCTGTGCAATAACGGGTGTCCATGTAGAAGGGATCTTCAGGATTCATTTCCCGATAGAGTTCGTCGTCCATAATCAATATTTGTTTTATTTACACGAATTACCGTTAATTGACATGAATTATTTGAAACAATTAATGAAAATTCGCGATAATTCGTGTTGAATAAAAAGCCTAAATAATTGTCGATTATTTTTGTTTAAATGGCCGGAACAACACACACCTTGTGATACTGCACATCGCCAAAGCCATAGACTTCAGTCTTGCTGTGATCTTTGGCGATGGCAACGATACGACATCGCCGTCCCTCCACGTAGATGGGGGAGCCGACGCGTGGAGCTTCTTCCTGACGCAGCGAATAGATAAAGATGTCGAAGGGATCGTCATCCAAATCCTGCGGGTCACAAGGCTCGTAGATATTCCAGACGTGCGTCATGACATAAACAGTTTGCAGCGGCAAACGGGGATTTCCGTTACAGCTTGGCGTACCTCAACAGAGTAGGTCTCATCTTCATCCTTATCGACAAACAGATGCAACTTGTCACCACAATAGCTTTCGCTGACGTAGGCAATCTCAAAGCGATGTAAACGGTGTTGGCGCAGATAGTCGATGGAGAAGAGATCCATCACATGTTCGATATACCTGACACTGTTGACGTGCCCGTTGACATCGATGTCGCTGTAATGGGCCACGAACGTCCCCGAAGGTTCCTTGGCTGTCACCTTGATGCGGCCGGGCTTCTCGATGGGGCATTCGCGCTCAGGATAGGCGTACGAGGAGATTAGCCCGTCGTAGAGGTGCTCAAGGTCCATGGGCTTGCGGCTCTCCATACCTATCATAGCCCATACCGTACGAGCGTAGCCAATGATTCGGCCATCGCAGTTGCGCAGGGCGAAGTTACGGTCGGTAAACAGACGATAGACGTTTTCTACCCACGTGTCAATCTCGAATTGCTCGTACTGGCGGGGCAGTTCCTCGAACTCAATAGCCATACGCGAGAGCACCCATGTATGATCCTCTTGGTTGAGGCGTGCCATACCGAATCCGCGAGCTGTGGCATGCTGTCCTGCGCAGTTGAGCAAATGATTCCCGAGCACACCTAAAGTAATATGGCCGGAGAAGTCAGCATGAAATGGCTCGCAGACGTATTTGGTGGTAGCGACTTTTTCCATTGAACTATTTTGACGTATTGCCTTTATTTGAGCAAGCCGTCAACAATACCCTTGATGATACCAGCTCCCTGATTGATGTAGTTGGTGACTGAATTGACGACACTTTGAACCGAGCATTTCGCGAATTTGGAGACCAGGCGGCCCTTCAGTTCGCCATACTCGGCTGCCTGTTCGTTCGTTAGTTTGCGGACATCCATTCTGTCGTCGATGCGCCTGAAGTCCTCATAAGCGTCCTTCCAGTCTTCTACATCGTAATACTGGCCTTTGGCCTCTACCTCGTAAGTGAGCTTACGCATTTGGTTGAGACCTCTTCTCTCAGTGCTGCAGGATGCCAGTGTCAGCATCGCAACGATAAGGAATAGAAAAGTCTTTCTCATTTGAAGTGTATTTTTGTTTGAATGATGGGGCAAAGATACTAATTTATTCAGATTGTGCCAACACTTTTGGCTCTTTTTTCCCTTTTTTGAGTATTTTTTGTTTTTGATTTGCCCAAACAATCATTTTCAAGGGGGAAATTGAGTGTTTTCTATCCATTTATTCGTTTAGTATTGCGATTATTTCTATGTCAATCGTGTCGGTCCAATTCACTAACGTAAATTGGACATTTCCAATCGCGTGCGTCCAATTCACAATCGTAAATTGGACGTTTCCAATCGCGCGCGTCCAATTCCCGATTGTAAAATGGACGTTTCCAATCGCGCGCGTCCAATTCCCGATCGTAAATTGGACATTTCCAATCGTGCGCGTCCAATTCCCGATCGTAAATTGGACATTTCCAATCGCGTGCGTCCAATTCACAATCGTAAATTGGACATTTCCAATCGTGCGCGTCCAATTCCCGATCGTAAAATGGACATTTCCAATCGTGAGTGTCCAATTCCCGATCGTAAATTGGACGTTTCCAATCGTGAGTGTCCAATTCACTAACGTAAATTGGACATGAGATTTTTCCACTTTTTCTTTGCCATATCGAGAAAAAGTTGTACCTTTGCACAAAAATGTAGCATAACATGATAAAGACAGAAAATGAGAGAGGAAGTATCTTGCAGTCACAGCTTCTCAATCAGCAAACGGGAATTGAGCATTTCTGTTCGACACGCGACTGTAAGAACCCAGGTCGAGGTATATGGATGCCACAGCAGGTGCATGGCACAACGATTGTGGTGGTCGATGCCAAAACGCCGATGGATATGAACCTGGAGCGACAACCTGTGGATGCTGATGCCGTGATCACTCGTGAGAAAGGGATGTGGATTGGTGTGCATACCGCCGATTGCGTGCCGATATTGCTCTACGACACACAACAGATGATTGTTGCTGCCGTTCATGCCGGTTGGCGTGGAACAGTACAGCATATCGTGCGTTTGACATTGCAGAAGATGCATGATAAAATGGGAAGTGCGATGCCGGATGTGATGGCGATGATCGGACCGAGTATCAGTCCTGAGGCATACGAGGTGGGTGAGGATGTCGCTGAAGCTTTTGTGAGCGCTGGACGAGGAGATTGTGTGCTGCGAGCTATCTGGGGACCTAATGGGAAACAACTGCTTTCAAAGCCGCATATCGACCTGTGGCAAAGCAATGTGATGGATATGATTGAAGCAGGAATCGATCTCCAACATATAGATTGTACGCCTTGGTGTACATTCGAGCATTATAAAGAGATCTATTCAGCACGGAGAGAAGGAATTGGGACGGGAAGAATCGTTTCAGCCATCCGTTTGAAACGTTAAATTGCGTTTACAAAAAGAGTTGAATTGCAAAATAATGTACAAATATTTCGTTAAAATCCCTTTGAAACGTTAAATATTGCTATCGTCTCAAAAATAATGACAGAAAAATTTGGGATGAATAGAAAAAAAGTCTTATCTTTGCACCGTGTTTTTCATGGTATTAGATTTAAGGTTAACGGAAGAAGGACGTCGTGAGATGGCCTTCTTTTTTTCGTTTTGCCTGATAAGTAATTTTTTGTGATTAGATGTGCCGACCGATTTCGATGCGCAGCTTGAAGCCGAAGTCATAGTATTTCGCATCCTTGAAGCCCACAAAGAATCCGACGTTCAGGTAATTGTTGTCGATGCCATAACCTAATTCGTGGAAGAGGCTGTGTCCTTCGGTCCATAATGCGCCGAGGTAGATGCGCTCCTTGATGATAAAGCGCGAGAGCGGATGCAGCAAGTGGAGAATTCCAAATGGTGTCTCATGCATGATGTGTCCTTGTATATAGCTTGGGGAAGAGGCGTACCAGTAGTCATCGAGGAGGTGGAACGTTCCGCCAATGCGGTCGTCCTCCCATACGGTGGGATAATTGCTGCGCTTGAAGTAGCGGTAGTTGATGAAGTATTCGCCCTTCTGGTTGAAGAACTTGCCCATGCCGAAATGATAGGAGAGGAACCTGGTGCGCTCGAGCCTGATGTTTTGTTGTATGTCGAACTCCATCCTGCCGTAGTTGCCGTCGGTGCCAAATGCGCCGGGGATGGCCCGCGCAATCTCGAAGGCCATGGTCGGTGATGGGCTGTGGACATATTCCTTGTATCCGTCCTTATACCAGTAGTATTGTCGAGGTGTCCATTCGAGACGAATGTAGGGCGCAAAATCGGAATAATAGGTGTCGATGAGTTCGTCGAGACGCTCCTTCGAAATCTTTCTCATACCATGACGTACGGGATTGCGGTAAGTGAATAACGCACCCGTATGCAACATCAGTCCGTTTCGGATTTCAATGCTATGCAACAAATCGAATTCGTAGCGTTTGTAGTACTCGATGCCGAGAGAATCGAAATTGATGTTCTTGGCATTCTGAGACTTCAGCGCTTCGTTGACCGTGCGGATAAATTTATTGGAGAAGGTGGAATTGGTGCGATAGATTTCGAAAGTCCAGCGTCCACGCCTTTTGGGAGAATAGGTCCATTCGGAGAATAGGCGATAGCGAAGTTCCCGCAGACGGAAGGCATAGCCCAGTTCTCCGCGCATGAAGAGTTCGGTATCGTTTTTGAGGCGTTTGGTCCATCGCGCCCGTTCTCTGAAAGTAAAGCCATTGAATTTGTCATAACCCAGATAGGAAGGATCGAGTGGGCCATAGATGCGCAGACGGTTGTCTTCTGGACCGATACGTGTGCCATCGAACAACGTCTCGGAAAACTCCTCCAACCCACGGTAGATCTTCCGCTTCTTTCGGTGAGAAGTCGGTTTCGGACGAGTGGATTTGATCAGCGAATCGACATGTGTGGGGATTGGTATGGGACGCAGCATGTCGAAATCCATTTCTTCGATTTTCTCCTCCCTATAGAACCGCGTCAGGTCGAGCGGGATATTGTTTTGGTCGATGCTGTCGAACGGAGTGAAATCCTTGTAATTATATGTGGTGCTGTAATTGTTCTGTGCGTGTGTGTTGAGGATATGGTAACGAATGCTCAATACGCTGTTGCTGGGTACAATGATATTGTCGTGCAACGAATCGGGGGCATAGTGAATGGTCGTCTGAAATTTTGCCCAGTTGATTCTGCCACTACATTTGAGGCCAAGGACATTGAGTGTCTTCTTGTCGATCAGCACATTACCGGTGAGGAGGGTGTGATGAAAATGCTTCGGCTTGAAACTTATGAGGCATAGATCCATCGTGTCGGGGTTGATTCCTGCTTCCCTCAATTGTGTGTATGTGCTGTCGTGGACGGAAAGTTGCTCGAATCGATAGCGCTTGAATCCTTGGTCATAGAAAGGAAGGACAAAAGAGCGGACGCTGCCGTAGTCGCCATGATGCTTGATGGCATAGGCGGGCAGCATGCCTTCGTAGAGACGTTCCATCACGTTACGGGCCTTCCGATAGTCGTTGGATTTCAGCCCGACGGTGTTGAGATGCATGTCGCCAGGCCATTGATAGTGCACATGGCTCATGGCCTCGAAACCGAGGTCTTCGTACGTATGAGCTTGGAAGGGTACCAGATGGGGGATCAGTCGGGCAACAAGGCCACGTCGGATGCAATGTGAGGTGCCGGTGGTGTATGTCCTGAGATCCAGGAAGCCTAATTCGAGGTCCTTTTGCTTGAGCGCTCTTTCTCCAAGACGCATCAGGAGGGTGTCGAATGCAGAGGCAGGTCTGTCGTTCGGCATAACGTATTGCGCCATCGCTGTTGGGGCGGTGGCGATCAGATAGAGTAACGTTATGATGAGCGTGAAATGCCTCATTCGCGATATTTGCCTTCATCCTCGTCCTCGAGGATACTCAGATAACTATCGTAACGCGATTGGCTGATGCGGTGTTCTTGAAGTGCCTTCAAGACAGCACAACCAGGTTCGTGAGTATGTGTACAATTGCCGAACCGGCATTCGGCTGATATACGGAATATTTCCGGGAAATAATGACCGACAGTCTCCTTTTCAAATTCGATGGTGCCGAAACCACGGATGCCAGGTGTATCGATGAGATAGGCACCATCGGTCATCTCATACATCTCCGAGAATGTGGTGGTGTGCATGCCCTGGTCGTGTGTGTCGCTTATTTCAGCAGTTTTGGCCTTGGCGTAAGGAACCAGGCAATTTAGCAGGGAAGACTTGCCCACACCACTGTTACCAGCCAACAGTGTGGTCTTTCCTTTGAGCAGATCACATAAATCGTCCAGACCTTCGCCGGTCTTCACAGAGATGAGATGCACGGGATAGCCTATATATCGGTAGAGGTAAGCCAGATTGTCGGCATACTGCTTTTCATCGTCGGTATAGATATCCATCTTGTTGATGACGAGGACAGCAGGAACGCGATATGCCTCGGCTGTGGCAAGGAAACGATCGATGAAGGTAGTAGCTGTGGTAGGATGAGCTACCGTAAGGATGAGCATCACCTGATCGAGGTTGGAGGCCAGGATGTGGGCCTGCTTCGACAGGTTGCTCGACTTGCGGATGATGTAGTTGCGGCGTACTTCGATACGATTGATGAATGCGAAACCTTCGCGATTCATCTCATAATTGACCACATCGCCCACAGCCACAGGGTTGGTGGTGCGGATGCCTTTGAGCCGGAAATTTCCCTTCACTTTGCAGGGCACCAGGCTGTCGGCAACGGGGTGGCCATCGTCGAAACCCGCTTGGGCAAAACGCAATGATTCTTCCCGAAGGCATTTGCCCTCGGGAAGAACCATATACCAGAATCCTGTGTTTCTGACGACGAGGCCTCTCATCCTGTGGTCGAGAGATGTGCGTCAGACGCTCATGATCTCACGATCCTTGGCTGCATAGACAGCTTCGAGGTTCTTGATGAACTTGTCGTGAGTCTTCTGAATGGTGTTTTCGGCATCCTTCTCAACATCCTCGGGCAAGCCGTTCTTGATATCCTTCTTGAGGGTCTCGATGGCATCGCGACGGATGTTGCGGATGGCAACCTTGGCGTTCTCGGCTTCGGTCTTGCACTGTTTGGAGAGCTGGCGACGACGTTCCTCGGTCATTGGAGGAAGACCGATGCGAAGGAGTTCTCCGTTATTCTCGGGCATGATACCCAGCGAAGAGTTGATGATGGCTTTTTCGATGACTTTCAGCATGCTCTTATCCCATGGCTGGATAAGGATGCTCTTGGCATCCGGGCATGAGCAATTGGCGCATTGACTGATTTCCATCATGGTGCCATAGCACTCGCACTTGATGCCGTCGAGCAATTTCACAGTGGCACGGCCAGCACGGATGTGGTCGAATGTGTCTTCAAGATGCAACACGGTGAGTTCCATCCTGTTCTCGACATCTTTGATGGTTTTCTTAACGTCTAACATAGATTATTATAGGTTTTTGTGTTTTGCGGGGCAAAGATAAGACATTTCTTCGAAAATACCAAGAAATTGGTTTTATTTTTGCTCATTAAGACAGATTTTGCACTCCTTTTGCCAAGGGGAACCCTTTGGAACGGTTAGCCTTCGTAAACGAGAGTGCCTAACTTCTCACCCGACAAGAGCTTCACCAGATTGCCTTTCTTGTCCATATTGAACACGATGATAGGCAGCTTGTTGTCGCGGCAGAGGGTGGTCGCTGTGAGATCCATCACCTTGAGTTTGCGGTTGTAGATCTCATCGTAGGTGATCTTGTCGAACTTGGTGGCGGTGGGATCCTTTTCGGGGTCGGCAGTATAGATGCCATCGACGCGGGTGCCCTTGAGCATCACGTCGGCTTCGATCTCAATGCCTCGGAGTGCCGAACCAGTATCGGTGGTGAAGTAGGGGCATCCGGTGCCACCGGCGAAGATGGCTATCTCGCCCTTCTCCATGGCTTCGATGGCACGCCACTTGGAGAATTGTTCGCCGATTGGGAACATGTGGATGGCGGTGAATACGCGGCCCTCTACGCCAACGGCCTTCAGTGCTGACGATAGACCCAATGCATTGATGGTGGTAGCGAGCATGCCCATCTGGTCGCCCTTCACGCGGTCGAAGCCCTTGCTGGCGCCCGAAAGACCACGGAAAATGTTGCCGCCGCCAATCATGATGCCTATTTGGATTCCCATGTCGGCTACCTCCTTGATTTGCTGTGCGTACTCGGCAAAGCGCTGTTCGTCGATACCATACTTCTGTTCGCCCATGAGCGATTCGCCGCTCAACTTCAATAGTATTCGTTTGAATGTCATAATGTAATTTTTGTTTATGTTGATTATTTAGAGGAATGTTCTTGCTTTAGGTTTAAGGAGAGGTCTAGAATTTGCTCAACGAATGAGGATGCCTTTCCCCTTGTAGATATAAAAGCCTTTGGCCAATGTGGTGAGATCGACGTCTCGGGTGTTTCGGGCTACGAGGCGTCCGTCGATGCTGTAGATGTCGGAGGGCGCTTCGAAGGAATGGCGCTCAATGGATGCCTGTTGGTTGCCCTCCATCGGGATGCCGTCAACGTTTTGTGCGAAGGAAATCTCTTCGACCAGCATGTTGAGATAGTTTTCGAGATTGGTATAGCCGCTACTATTGAGAGCGGCCCCATCGGATGGATCGTTGGGGTCGAGCTGCATCATGCTCTCCCAATCGTCGGGCATGCCGTCACGATCGGTGTCGCGATTGGGAATGTCGCTATTGAGGATAGGCCAAGGCGACCAGCTTGCATCGGCGTCGGCTGGACGGTTGTCATCCTGTGTGTTGATGAGTCCGGGATAACAATCCTTGCCAGTATAAGATGCGGAACGGGTACGAGTGTCGTTGACGATTTGCCAATCATGGCTGTCGCGATGCAGACTTGCTCCGGCATAATCGAGCACCTTCAGGTAGGCGTTTTCTGCAGTATGCGTAGTGGTCAGCTCATAGTTGATAGGACTTGTGAGCTTGATCGTGTCCTTGGTTTCCGAGGTATAAGTGCCATCGTTGCCCGACGCGTCAATCTGGTTGTAGAACCCGTAGGTCCAGTTGTCGTTCGTGACGTCATCGAAGTCGGGATTGACATTTCCGCTGAGATAATATTTCCCCCAAACGTGCCAGGTCGGCAGCCATGCGTTGCCCGTGACGTTACCTTCCTCGTCCACCTTGCGCTCGCAGTAGGAGGTGGTGCGGATATTCACCGATGCAATCCTTCTGCGTATTGTGGCACTGCGCTTGTCGGTGGCAGGACCAGGCTTGTAGTAGTTGTTGACGATGTTGACATGCATGGCCTCGCCTCCGTAGCAGCCATTGCCTGCCCAATTGTAGAAGACGTTATTTCGCAAATCCATGCGTTCGTCAAGCTGAGTGCTGGGGCGTGGTCCCAGTCGTGGGGTGCGGCTCGAATGATGGGCCAGCAGGTTGTGATGATAGCTCGCGCCGCTGCCTCCCCAGTTGCCTCCATATCCATGATTGCCTTTCGAATGACCTGCAGCCACCAGGCTTTGGTCGGCAATGCACCACTGCACGGTTATGTTGGTGCTGCCATAGACCGAGAGGCACTCGTCGATGCTCCAGCTCACTGAGCAATGATCGATGATGATGTCCTTGCGATCCATGCCGCCCAGTCCATCACCTTCATGATCAGCGACGTGACGATTGCCAAGGCGGAAACGCATATACCGGATGATGATATTATTGGCGTTCAAGGTGAATGGATAGTCGGCCACGCAGATGCCGTCGCCAGGGGCTGATTGTCCGGCAATGGTGAGGTCACCGTTGCGGATGGCCAGGGCTGACGTCAGATAGATGGTGCCTGAGACATCGAAGACGATGGTGCGTTTGCCCTTCTTCTGGATGGCCCAGCGCAATGTGCCCTCGCTCCCGTCGTCGGCGAGGCTGGTGACATGATAGACCGCACCTCCGCGTCCACCCGTAGTATATCTTCCGTATCCTTCGGCACTGGGGAATGCAGGTACCCGTTCCTCAGCTTTGGCAAGCTGCATCAAGGCAGAGAACAGCAGGAGGACGCTTAACAGGAGTCTCAGATGTTGTTTCATCGTTTTGAAAAGAAAAGACCGCAACCAAACACGTGGATTGATTGCGGTCTTAATATTGTAGAGTGTTACTGTGCCGCGAATTACTTCTTGGCAGCGTAACTGATCTTCAGACACTGAGCTTTACGAAGTTCCTGCTTGAGTTCGGTAACGATACCCATCTTGCAGTTACGGTCAATCTTCATAGAGATCTGCATCTTCGGACGATCTGCCTCCTTCATAGACTCACGAGCAGCCTCCATCGTAGCCTGTACGTTCTTCATGTCAAGGAAGTCATCGTTGAACTGGATGAGGTCCTCGGAACCACGACGGGTGTCGCGTGGCTTACCGATGAGAACGGTGGTGACAAGAGACTTGTTCTCGAGTTTGGTAACCTGGTCGGCACGTGGAGTGTTGACCTTTACGATTGGAGTATCCTCACGCATGTGGGTTACGCACATAAAGAAGAACAGGATAGAGAACACCAAGTCAGGAAGTGATGAGGTGTTCAATTCAGGCATTCCTCTTTTTTCGCCTTTATTAAATTTGCTCATAGTTGTTTTCCTGATTATAATTAATACTTGGCGTTAGCCTCTGAGATGTTCATAGGATAAAGGTCCTTTAAAGCCTTTGCTTCGTCTTGCGACAGAACCTCTTCATCATAGTCTTTCTGGAAATACTTCTGTGCAGCCTCCTGACGCAGTGTGTTGTAAGCGGCAACGAGTTCGTTCTGAAGCTGGATATACTTCTCGTAACTTGTGCCGTAGTCAGACTGCAAGGAAATTACGTGGCTCTTGGCAACACGAACGGTTGGGTCTTTGGCTACGATAAGTTTCTGGAGTTCGGGAGACTTTTCTGGATCGACTTCCTTCATTTCGGGGCCACGGTCACCAGCGAACTGACCAGTTGCGGTGATGAATTCGATGGCCTTCTTGCGTATCTGCTCGTTCTGCTTTTCGACAGAACCCTCAATGTAGTCATCGCCCATAAGGATAGCGTTGTCCTTGTTGACCATGACGTTGAGAATGTTACGCTTCTTGATTTCCTGATCTTGAATTTGATCTTCGGGAACCCAGCGGGGGAGGAGTCGAGCCAGACCTTCGTCAGTATCCATAGAAGTGACCACGAGGAAGAAGATAAGCAGGGTAAATGCCAAGTCGGCACTTGAAGACGAGTTAATGCTCGGTGCTTTTCTTTTCTTTTTCGCCATAGGTCAATTCTTATTTGGAGATGAATCGTTTTACTGCAAAGAATACGATGAGAACAACAGTTGCTGCAAGGAGGAAGTAGATTGAATAGAGCCACATGTCGATCATCTTCATGGTTGTTTGGGTATAGTTCTCTACCTCACCATTTACAACACGTGAAAATGCCTTAGCGGGGCTGATCACGTAGCATACGATCAAGAGAACGAAGAACGCAGCTACAGTTACGATGGACTTGATTGCCTCCTTTGGATCGGTCTGGAACATGGTGATCACGGTCTTGATTGCGAAGATGATCAAGAGAATGATACCGATGGCTACAATGATGTAGATCCAATAGAGCATCAGGTCAAGATTCTTGGGCGCTGAGGTCTCGGCACCAGTAGAGGTCAAAGCTGTGACGTTACCTCCAACGAAGTAGAGGATCAGCACAACCAGCGATACGACCAGGCCGATCACAAGCGCGAGTTTAGATATATTTTTCATTTTAAGGAATTCTGTTATAGATTACTTCTTCATCTTGATGATAGCGTCGAGGAGGGAGATAGATGCATCCTCCATGTCGCCTACGATACCTTCAACCTTGGAGAGGAGGTAGTTGTAGAATACCTGAAGTACGAGGGCTACGATAATACCGCCTACGGTGGTGATAAGAGCGACCTTCATACCAGATGCAACGACTGTAGGAGAAATATCACCAGCCTTAACGATGTCGTCGAATGCCTGGATCATACCGATGGCGGTGCCAAGGAATCCGAGGGATGGAGCCATTGCGATGAAGAGGGTAATCCAAGAGAGGTTAGTCTCGAGCTTGCCGCTCTGGAGAGCACCGTAAGAGGTGATGGCAGCGTCAACCTGCTCAAGTGACTGACCGTCCTTCAGACGAATGAGGGCCTGGGTGAAAATAGAAGCGATAGGACCACGGGTGTTCTTGCTGATTTCGAGAGCCTCGTCAACATTGTGAGCCTCGAGAGCGTTCTCAACCTTTGAAACGAGCTGCTTGGTGTTAACTTCGGCAAGATTCAGGTAAATGATACGCTCGATAACGAATGCCATACCGAGAACGAGTGCGAGGGCTACGAATGCCATGAAGGCAGGACCACCGTCGATGAACTCGGTCTTAAGTACATGGTGGAAGTTTGAAGACTCCTCAGCAGCCTCAGCAGCCTCCTGTGCGAATGCTGGAACCATAGTAACTACAGCAGCCAGCGTCAAAAAGAACTTTTTCATTGAGTTGTGTTTTAAAAATTGTTATTAAATGGTTTGTAAGTTGTGTATTGTTGTTGGATTCACAGATTTCCGAGTGCAAATATAAGTATTTTAATCTTTGCATGCAAATTTTTTATGAAAATAATGCTTTCGAGGGTCGATTTTTTTCCTTTTTTTGCTAATTCTACCCCTTTTGATATGCATTTCATCGGTTTTTTTGTGCATTTCGTCGGTAATTTCGGAAAAAAACTGCATTTTTTGGCCTTTTTTCGCATTCCCTCTGGAAATTCAAATTCCGAGGAGTTTTTCGGCGTTACTGGTAGTCGTTTTTGCCACTTCTTCGAGGGGCAAATCCAGTAGTTCCGCGAGGAAACGGGCTGTATCAGCGGTGTAGGATGGCTCGTTGCGGTGACCTCGATGCGGGATGGGTGCCAGGTAGGGTGAATCGGTCTCGAGCACGATGTTGTCGATGCCGATGGCCTTGACGACCTCGGGAACTTTGCTGTTCTTATAGGTCAGGGTGCCGCCTACGCCGATCAAGAAATCTCCCAACTTCATGGCTTCACGGGCTTGTTCGGCATTGCCGCTGTAACAGTGCAGGATGCCACGAAGCCGTCGGTTCTTGATGGGGCTGCCAATAGGCGCTTTGTAATATGTCTTGATAAGGTATAGACGCAGAAAGTCGAGGAACTCCTGCATCGCATCGCGTATATGAAGCAGCACGGGCAGGTCGTAGGCCAGCGCCCAATCGAACTGTGCCTGCAGGATCTTCTTCTGGTCGTCGAAACGAGTCTTATCCCAATAGAGGTCAAAACCTATCTCTCCAATGGGGAGCCTGCGTATCAGTTCGCCTTCTTCCGAGAGGCAATAGTCGTCGAGCAGACGTTTGGTGGCAGCGAGCTGTACTTCGATATTGTCGGCCATATTCTCTGGATGAATGCCTATGCTTGGGAAGAGTGTTCCGGGATGCATGGCACAAAGTTCCATGATGAGGGGGAATTCTGTTTCGTCACAGCAGGCGAGAAGCATCTTCCCGACACCAGCCTCTTGGGCACGTAAGATGCAGGCCTCCACATCCGATGTGAAGGCCTTGGATATCAGGTGACAATGGGTGTCGATGATTTTCAAAGTGGTAGGGGTTAGGAGGGGTTAAGAGGGGTTAAGAGGGGTTAAGAGGGGTTAAGAGGGGTTAGGAGGGGTTAGGAGGGGTTAAGAGGGGGGTGTGGGACAAACAACCATTCGAACCATTCTTAACCATTCGAACCTTTCTTAACTTTAAAAATCAATAGTGTTTTGTAGTTTCTCGGCCTCGATCTGCTTTTTCTCGTTTGTGCTCAAATAAAAGATCAGGCCGAACTGGGAGCATTTGTCGATGCTCTGCTGCAAAGGAAGGTCGGCATAGAAGTTCTTCACTCGATTAGAGAGATCATGCAAAAGGTCATCAACGATGGGACGCATTTGCACGAGTTCACGACGATACTTCTCGGCATTCGCCTTCAGCCTACTGACGTTATAGTAATGGTCGGCGAAGATGCTCCAATGCACTTTCACCTTGGCAATATTCGGGTTATAGATGGGTACCCCTCCTTTGCTGATGCGTTTCTCTTCGCCAGCGATGACTAATTTGCCCCATTTTTCGATTGAGGCTTCGGTTTTGAGAGGGGGGACTGTGAAATTGTCGGGGGAAAGACCATAGCTCTCCTTGATGTCCTTCTTCAATTCGCCGCGTCGGATGGCCATGTTGAGCACTTGTATGAAGTGCGAGACATACATACGTGCGACATGAGCTTCTTCCTTATACCCCTTGTTGATCTTGATGAACTGGTTACGGTACTGCTGGTACTGGGACTGGGTATTTCGGAACTTGTTCAGCAGGAGTCGGGCTTCGCGGGTAGTCTGGTAGCTCAATACCAGTTGTCCGTTTTCTTTATAACCTTCCATGTTCACAGCCTTCTGAAGGGCTTTGATGCGGCTGGGGTCAGAGTTGGGTAAATAGCGTCGAGGCATCCGTTGACGAATTAAAGGTTTACTTGTTTCTTTTTTCAAGTTTCGCTGCGATTTCTTTCAGTAGCCGCAGTTTGGGCTGGGGCATGCTCATCTTCTTGAGGGCTTGTAAGGCCTCTTGATGATAGTTGGCGATAGCAAGGCGGCAAGCCTTCTCGGCTCCTGTTTTCTTGTAGTAGATCTTGTATGTCTCGATCTTCTGCTGTTCGCTCATGCCTTCGGTGCTGGGTTCAGGCGCATTTGCTAAGGCCGTGAGTCGTAGGAAGGTCTTCTTGTTCTCCAGGATATCGCCTCCGATTCGCTTGCCGAAAGTCTTGGGGTCTCCCCAGCAGTCAAGCCAGTCGTCCTGAAGTTGGAATGCCAGGCCCAGCGAGGTGCCGAAAAGGAAAAGGGTTTCAATGTCACGGTCAAGCCATTCGTATCGGTTCACACCGATATCGGAGAGGTTGCCATATTGCTTGTCTTGTCCGATGTATGCACCTATTTGAAGCGCACGGCCAAGAAGGACCGACGTTTTGAGACGAATCATTTCGATGTACTCATCGATGGTTACATTGTCGCGCGTCTCAAATTCCATGTCAAACTGTTGACCCTGGCAAATCTCCTGATTCATCAGGTTGAAGGTGTCGATGACGTTCTTGAGTACACGTGGAGGTGCCTCGGCAATGAGCTGATAGGCCAGACCCTCCATAGCATCACCACTGAGGATGGCTTGGTTTTCGTTCCATTTCACATGCACAGTGGGACGACCACGACGTGTGGGCGCCTTGTCCATGACATCATCATGTAGCAGGGTGAAATTGTGATACATCTCGATGCCCAAGGCAGGCTTCAAGGCAGCTTGGATATCTTCGTTGTAGAGATTGGCTGCAATGAGGACAAGCGTTGGACGTAAACGCTTGCCTCCCGAATCGAGGGTGTATCGAATCGGATTATAGAGAGTGGCTGCTGTAGTGGGATAACTCAGGCTCTGGAGCCCCTCTTCGATCATTGCACTGAGTTCGGATAGTTTTTTCATGTTGTTGGGAGATGTCCCTTTGTTAAACCACATAAAAAAAGAAGCCAACCGTGAGTGTCTCGGAAACTCAGGGTTGGCTTCAAATAGAATTACTGCAGACGGAAGGTAACTGGCAGCATGTACTTTACACGTACCGGTTTACCACGCTGCTTACCTGGCTTCCACTTAGGCATTGACTGTACTACGCGCTTTGCCTCCTTGGTAAGGTCCTCAGAAGGTGAGCGAAGCTCCTGGATATCTGTAACTGAACCATCCTTCTCAACGACGAATGAAAGAGTTACACGGCCCTGGATGCCGTTTTCTGCAGCGAATGGCGGGTAGCGAAGGTTCTTACTGATGTACTCCATCAGGGCCTTTGTGCCTCCTGGGAACTCAGGCTCCTGCTCTACCACGGTGAAGATCTGATTGGCATCAGCTTCTTCCTCCTCAGCGGGACCGGCTTCAACGGTCTGCTGAATAACCTCAACAGTAGCGTTGTCGTCCTCGGCGCTCTGCATCTCGATCTCGGCAACTTCAACGTCGTCTTCAACGACGGTGAGTTCCTCGATGACGTCTGGCATCGGCGGCGGCGGTGGCGGTGGCGGAGTATTGTTCTGTACTGTCATTACAATCTCTTCTTCATCCTCGATCACATCATTGCCAAAGCCGAGACTCTTTGACTGGTGAGTGACGTTGGTCCACTCGAAAGCGATGAAGAGGATTGCAAGAATTCCTGCGAGACCTGTGAGCCAATAGGTGGTTTTTCTAGGCTCAAGATCAACTTGGGGGTCTTTCTTGATTTCCATATGAATGAATTAAATTGGTTAAAAACTCGTGACAAAAATAGTCTTTTTTTAGATACAAACCAAAAAAAATGACCAAAAAATCGTTTTTTTACTCAAAAAAATTGTATTTTAACAGAAAAAAGGGTACTTTTGCATACAATTTTTACACAATTTCCGTTTTAAAGGGGAAAAATCTTCCGTAACTTAAAACAGACGATTGTGATTTTGACAGATAATAAGAAACAGCAATCTACGTCGATGACTGGCACATATATGAGAGCAGTTCCACTGACTCGTCGTCTCGTTCTTGGGGTGACGTTTCTCGTTGTATATGTTACCGCTTTTTCGCAGGATATCACGGGCTACGGATATCTCGAACTTCCAGTGTCGGCGCGTGTTCTTGCATTGGGAGGGACAAACATCAGCGTAGTGGAGCCTGAAATGTCGTTGGCAGAACAGAACCCTTCGTTACTTTGTCCCGAGATGGCTGGACAGACTGCTGTCAGCTATACGCGTTACATGGGTGATGTCAATCTGGGCTATACTGCATACGCCGGACGATTCCTTGAAGTCGGCGGCTGGTCGGTCGGGATGCGCTTCATCGATTATGGAGACTTCAGTGGTTATGACGAACAGGGCTTTTCGACCGGAAGCTTTGGCGTGAAGGACATGAGCCTGCAGGGTGCCATAGGCTATCCTGTCAACGATAGACTTCGAATCGGTGCGCAGGCGAAGTTCCTTTATACCAGTTACGAAAGCTATTCTGCTTTTGCCATGGGTTTTGATCTCGGTTTGAACTATTACAATGAAGCGACGGGCAATTCCATTTCTCTGACGGCCACCAATCTGGGTGGGCAGTTCAAGGCACTCTACGAAGAACGCAAGGAGGACCTGCCCATGCAACTCAACCTGGGTTGGAGCAGTGAACTCCAGCATCTTCCTCTTTGTGTCTCTGTCACAGCCTATCATCTGCTCGACTGGGATCATGACTATGTGGATGGCAGTGGCTTCAAGCATTCGTTCAAGGACTCCGAGATGGTACTCAATCATCTCATCTTTGGCGTCGAATGGACGGCCTATGATCATTTCTGGCTCGCTGCTTCGTACAACTACCGAAATCAGCGACGTTTCTCTGGGCAGGGGGGATTCTTGCGTGGCTTAGGCATGGGTGCCGGGTTCAACTACCGGCAACTCTCATTCATGATGGCATACGCTTCAGCACATGCGGGAGATGGAACGATGTTGTTTCAGTTTAATTACAGATTCTGATTCTTCTTACACCTTATTAATATTATAAATACAATGAAAAAGATTACAATTGCCATCGACGGTCATTCGAGCTGCGGAAAGAGCACGATGGCCAAAAGCCTTGCCAAAGCTCTTAATTATATCTATGTGGATACTGGCGCCATGTATCGTGCCGTGACACTTTATGCGTTGCGCGCTGGCTTGATGGATGCCGAAACCAAGGAGATCGATACGGAACGTCTGGCATCGCAGATGGACGAGGTGAACATTTCGTTCAAGCACGATGAGGAGGGGCGTATGCTGACTGTACTCAATGGTGAGATCGTTGAGAAGGAGATCCGTGGAATGACTGTCTCCAATTGTGTGAGCCCTATTGCCGCGTTACCTTTCGTGCGTGAACATCTGGTAGCCTTGCAGCAGAAGATGGGTCTCGAAGGCGGCATCGTGATGGATGGTCGCGACATCGGAACTGTCGTTTTCCCCAATGCCGATCTCAAGGTCTTCGTGACTGCTAGCCCCGAGGTGCGTGCCCAACGCCGTTTACTCGAACTGCAGGGTAAGGGAGACACGACAACAACCTTTGCCGAAGTGCTCAAGAATGTCGAGGAACGTGACTATATCGATTCCCATCGCGAGGTGTCGCCCTTGCGACAGGCCGAAGATGCGGTACTGCTCGACAATAGCAATTTAACCATACCCCAACAGGATGAGCTCCTCTTGAAGTGGGCCATGGATTGTATCGAAGATTAGTTCAAGGCTATGCAGGTAACTGTTGATGCCCATAGTGGCTTCTGTCCGGGCGTGGTGAGTGCCATCCGTAAGGCCGAAGAGCAGCTCAGTGATACCGAGACACTCTACTGCTTGGGCGATATCGTCCACAACAGTGAGGAGGTCTCACGGCTAGAGCAGTTAGGTCTGCGCACCATCGACCACGAGCAGCTTGCCAGCCTCCATGACATCCCTGTCCTCATACGTGCACATGGTGAGCCGCCTTCTACCTATCTCGTGGCCGCGCAGAACAATATCGAAATCATCGATGCCACCTGCCCCGTAGTGCTTCAGCTTCAGAAACGCATCAAGCGTGTCTATGAGGATTCGAAGTCTATGTGTCAGGGCATACAGATTGTCATCTATGGCAAGAAGGGTCATGCTGAAGTCAATGGCCTTGTGGGTCAGACCGAGGGCACAGCCATCGTGATAGAAGGCATGCAGGATCTCGACAAGATTGATTATTCGAGGCCAGTGCGTCTCTTCAGTCAGACCACGATGCCTGTCGATACTTTCCGTGAACTTGCCGCCATCATCTGCCGCAGGATGCATAATCGCGAGGATTTCCAATATCGTGACACCATCTGCCGCCAGGTGGCCAACCGCATTCCGCATTTGCAGGAGTTCTCACGTCAGCACGATGTGGTGCTATTTGTCAGTGGGAAGAAGTCGAGCAACGGCAAGGCGCTTTTCGGCGTTTGCCATGAGGTGAATCCACGCAGCTACTTCATCAGTCATCCCGAGGAATTCCATCCCGAGATGGTCGAAGGGGCACAAACGGTGGGGATATGTGGCGCTACATCAACCCCCAAGTGGCAGATGGAGGCGCTTGCAGGGACTATTCATGATATTTTTTCCAAAAAATAAACCTTAATCATTTTTTCTGCAATAAATATTTGGCCAATTGTTTCAAAAACCTTATATTTGCAGCGTTCAAAGAATCTAATATTTCACATACTACAATCTAATATTTTCAATTATGGCAGAGATTAAAAGCGTAGGCATCTTAACCAGTGGTGGTGATGCTCCAGGTATGAATGCAGCCATTCGTGCCGTCACACGTGCTGCAATTTTCAGCGGACTTCGTGTTTTTGGTATCTATCGTGGCTTCCAGGGCCTAATCGAAGATAGCATTGAGGAGTTCCAGACTCAGAACGTTAGTAATATCATTGCAAGAGGCGGAACGATTCTCAAGACCGCCCGTTCGAAGGATTTCAAGACTCCCGAGGGTCGTAAGAAAGCATACGAGAATCTCCGCAAGCATGAGATCGACGCCCTTGTCGTTATCGGAGGTGACGGTTCCATCACTGGTGCGTCCCATCTGGCCAAGGAGTATGACTTCCCCATCGTGGGACTCCCGGGCACTATCGACAACGACTTAGCCGGCACCGATGCTACAATCGGTTACGATACGGCGATGAACACCATCATGGAGTGTGTCGATAAGATTCGCGACACTGCCACTTCCCATGCCCGTCTCTTCATCGTCGAGGTCATGGGACGTGATGCAGGTTTTCTGGCACTGAACGGCGCTATCGCCACAGGCTGCGAGGATGTCATCATCCCCGAGGAGAAGACACAGTATGAACAGCTGAAGGAACTTGTTGCCAATGGTTTCCGCAAGTCGAAGTCGTCAGCCATGGTGCTGGTGACCGAAAGCAAGGACGAGAATGGCGGGGCCTTGGGTCTGGCCCATAAGATGAAAGAGGAGTTCCCGGAGTACGATGTGCGTTTTACCGTACTCGGGCACTTGCAGCGTGGTGGCAGTCCAACCGCTGCCGACCGTATCCTGGCCAGCCGCACGGGCTACGCCGCCATCGAGGCGCTGCTACAAGGTCAGCGCAATGTGCTCATTGGCATCCACAACGACCACATCGTCAATATTCCATTCGCCAAGGCTATTCATCAGGAGAAGCCCATCGACCCAGAGCTGCTCACAGTGCTCCGTGTACTGTCCATTTGATGGCAAAAAAACATTTTCTGGCGTTTTATTGACTGATTTTCAGGTTAAAATTTGGAGAATCGGGACAAATTGTGTACATTTGCCCCGATTTTTTCATGATTTTATGTATTAAGTTTCAAACAAATGATTAAACGACTTTCTCTTTTCTTGAGTCTTTTTCTCCCTGTCTGTGTGCTGGCCGACACCGTGCCGGCATTGGTCATCGGTGAAGATACCAAGGTAGCTTTGCAAGACATCGTCAGCGTGAAGCTCGATGCCAGCAACCTCTATGTGCTCAAGACTGACGGCTCCTCTCTCTCCCAACCTCTTGCTACGCTTACTTTCGGTACTACAGAATATGGTGAGGGCATTCGTGAACGTTTGTCAGAGAATGGTGCATCCGATTTCGTCGTCTATGATCTCGATGGTCGTCTGATGAAGCAGGGCGTTGCGCAAAATGCCCAAGATGTTCTCTCTGACCTTCAGGCGGGCACCTATATCATCCGTATGAGAGGCCAGAGTTTCAAGGTGAAGACCGACGGCAAGGGCAATAATGCCCAGACTGATTTCGGCAAGGGAGTGAGCATGCCGTGGACTTCGCTTGCCCCTGTTGCAGTTTCTTCCGACGATGATGACGAGGAGGAAACCGAACCAGCCATGCAGATTGAGCTCCCGGGCCTTGATGCCATGACGACCATCGCCATGCTCGATAGCCTCATGTTTACTACCGACCTTTCTTCGCTCATTGTCATTCGGGGTGGTATCTTTACATCCTTCACACTGTCTGCTATCGAGCAGATATCCTTCCCGCAGAGCCAGTCTCACGTCTCGCTCGCCTATAGTGGTAACAGTGTCGAGGGCGTCAATCCCTTCTTTTTCGACGGCGTGTCCATCCTGCTCGATGGAGCTGGTGTGACGGTCAATTCGACCTATGTGGCCGATGAGGTGGAGTTTGAGCTTTCGGGTGCCTCTTCAAACGGATACTTCAAGTTCTATGGCGACAAGAAGTTCAAGGTCACACTCAAGGGAATCACCTTGTGCAATCCTAACGGTCCCGTCATCAATAGCCAGAGTGGAAAGAAGGGCTCCATCAAGTCGCAGAACGGTTATGTCAATACCCTCAGTGACGGAAGCGAGTACACCACCAGTGTCGAAGATCAGAAGGGCTGTATCTTCAGCGAGGGCCAGTTGATCTTCAACGGAAAGGGTACACTCAATATCATCTCCAACTACAAGCATGCCATCGCCTCTGACGACTATGTAAGTTTCGAGAACGGTTCGGTCAATGTGCTTAGCTCTGTAGGTGATGCCGTGCATGCCAAGGACTCCATTCTCGTCCAATCGGGCACCATCAGTCTTACCTGTTCGGGTGATGGTCTTGATTGCGATGGTCCCATCACCATCCGCGAGGGAGAGAACGGCATTCCCGAGCTCTCCATCAATTCCGATGGCGACGGTGCCAAGGGCATCAAGACGGCTATGGACTTCCTGATGACCAACGGCAATGTCGATATCACTATGACAGGCAAGAAGAAGGTCGCCGACGGCAAGACTACTAACGTGATTGGTGTAAAGGCCGATGGCAATATCACCATCACGGGTGGTACGCTAACTATTGTCAACACTTGTCCGGGTGGCAAGTACCTCAGTGCCGATGGAACAATCACCATTGGCGCGGCAGCCAAGGTCATCTATTAATTGCTCTATTCAATAATGAGCGGGAAATTGTTCAATGAATCGGCGTTTTTCTTCTACGAAACGCCGGTTTTTGTTTTAAACGAACATCCCTTTTCTATGTCTAAAATGCGTATTATTTCAGATGTGAAACAAGTATGCTAATTGCAAGAAGTTCTCAGGCGAATCGTCTGTTGACGATGATCCTGGTATTTATTATGAGCGCTGGATTGGCGCTGGCACAGCCCGGTCGTGGCCGTGGCATGAAGATCAAGGCCGAGGGATCGGTTGTTGATAGTAAGACCAACGAACCCCTTGTGGGTGCAGCAGTCAAGGTTACTTCTGCCGATGGAGGCACAGGTACTTTTGGCATCTGCGACACCGAGGGCAATTTCTCCTTCGAAGTCAATCATCCCGGCAAGTACACTCTTGAAGTGACGTATGTGGGCTATAAGATGCTCACCAAGGACGTATCGCTCTTCCCTGGACGTGGTGCCAAGATTGGTGCCCTCAAGTTGCAGGAGGATCCCAAGCAGCTGGCCGAAGTGGAGACAGTAGGACGCAACCAGCGCCTTAAGCAGGTGGGCGACACTATTGTTTATAATGCCGATGCCTACAAGGTGGCTGACGGAGCTACTGCCGAGGACCTTGTGGCTAAGATGCCAGGCATCGAGGTGACCGACACGGGTGTCAAGGCGCAGGGCGAAACCGTCGAGAAGGTGCTCGTCGATGGCAAGTCGTTCTTCGAGAACGATCCCAAGCTTGCACTCAGGACTCTGCCTGCCGAAGTGGTGCAGTCGGTGTCGGTGTTCGACAAACAATCCGACCAGGCGGAGTTTACAGGCTTTGACGATGGCAATACCGTCAAGGCCATGGATCTGGCCACCAAGTCCTATCGTCGCAATGGCATCTTCGGACGCGTCTATGGCGGTCTCGGTTCCAATTTCGACTTCGATCAGGGGTATTGGAACACGGGATTCAACCTCAACTTTTTCGAAGGCAATCGCCGAATCTCTTTGTTGGGTATGAGCAATAATGTCAACCAGCAGAACTTCACCTTCGACGACCTGCAGTCCAGCGGTGGCATGGGAGGTGGCTTCCGTGGAGGCATGGGCAACCGAATGGGCTCGATGGATGGCGTGTCGCGTGCCAATGCCATCGGTTTAAACTATAGCAACTCCTATCTCAACGACAAGCTCGAAGTGCAGGGTAGCTATTTCTTCAACCAGTTGCGTACCCAGCTCAGCGACTCCACCTTCGATGACTATATCAACACCGAACGTGCTTCCATCGCGCAGCAGAACCGTGTGTCGCACAACTACAGTCATCGTGCCGACATGCACATCACCTACAGACCGAATGACAAGAACCAGCTGATCTTTCGTCCATCCATCAATTTCCAAACCACCGATGCCGATGGCTTCAATACCAACACTACCTGGAAACTACCACTTTCCACGGTGATGGACGACACCTTCCGTCGTTCTGACATCACTCGCATGCAGAGTTCCAGTGATACCCGTTCCATCTCCGACAACTCCAGCTGGAATGTAGGAGGTTCACTAGTCTGGCGTCATCGGTTCGACAAGCAAGGTCGTACCTTGAGTGCCGGCTTCGACGGACAGGTATCAGGCAGCACCACCGATGCCGATTACATCAAGCGCATCAATTGGAGCAATCCCTACTATCAGCGCCAGAACGCCGATACCAAGAACTACAATTGGGGCGGCAATGTGCAATGGACCGAAAATATTGCCGACAACCAGCAGCTTTCCTTGCGCTATAATCTGAACTTCCAGAAGTCCACGCGCGACAATATGGTGTCGTACTACGACGACGAGGATTTTCATCGCCTCAAGACCGACACGCTCCAATTGGGATACGATGGAGCCAACACCAGTAAATACATCCAGCGCAACTTGCGCCAGGGTGGCGAGATAGCGTGGCGCCTCCATACCACCCACTACAATGCCAATGTGGGCGTGAACTTCCAGAACTCGCACCTCGAGGGCGAACAGGACTACTATCTGCAACCCACTCTCAGCATCGACCCCACCAAGAAGAACTACTTCAGTGTGTTGCCAAACGTTCGACTGGAATGGCGTAGCGACAACGGCTCGCAGATCGAACTCCGTTATCGTGCCTCCTCCAGCAACCCCTCGGTGTCTAATCTCCAGCAGAGCGTCAATACCTCGAACGAACTCAACTACTCGACGGGCAATCCCGACCTCGATCAGAGCATCGGCCATAACCTGAGTCTGCGTTTCATCCATTCCAACATGGAGACGGCCACCAACTTCATGGTCTTCGGCCAATATTCGGCACGTCAGGACTACATCGGCAGGCAATATCTTACCAACAACTCCAACGAGCGAGTCTCCCTGCAGGAGGCAGGTCGTGATTTCGGCTATGGAGGCGAACAGTTCAATGGATTGAGTCTGGCTGCTGGTGCCAAGATCAGCCGTCCCGTCAATATGAGTGGCAATCAGTCAGCACGTCTTGGCCTTGTCTATGGCTTCCCCTTCGATTTGATCTATAGTAATGTCAACTTCTCGCTCGACGGCTCGTTCTCGACCACACCCTCACAGCAGCTTTATTACGACATCAATTCCTCGACGGGCGTCGGCCACGTCACCGACTTGACCACCAAGGTTCTGCAGTGGGGCTTTGGTCCTCGTTTGCACGTGTCGAGCAATATATCCACCGACCTCGACTTCACCTTGATGTATCAGCCTTCGTTCCAGTGGGTCAAGGATACCGAAAACAAGGCCAATTCCTATAACTATGTCACCCATCGCGCCGATGCTCGTCTGAACTGGACCTTCTGGCACGGATTTACCACCGAACAGTCGTTGGGCTACGTCTATTACGGAGGTTCGGCAATGACCAGCTCCGAGGATGAATGGATCTGGAACATGTCGTTTGGCAAAAAGTTCCTCAAGGGCAACAAAGCTGAATTAAAGCTTCAGGCATACGATATTCTGGGCTCCCGTACCGGTTATCGTCAGTCGGTGAGCGACAGCTACATCCGTGCAAGCTACACCAACTTCATGCCCCGTTATTTCCTGCTCACTTTCACCTACAAGCTTTCCAGCTACAAGGGTAGTGGCGGCAATGCTGAACGTCGTGGTGGTCGTGGCGGTTTCGGAGGCCCAGGCGGTCCTGGTGGCCCTGGAGGTTTCGGCGGTCCTGGTGGAGGAAGATTCTGAAAAAACAGCGTTTATCGCGGATGTTTTGGAATGTCGTCTGAGATTATTTGACAAAAAATGTGAAATTAATTCAATTGGTAACAAAACCCGGGAAAAAGATTTGTTTTTCTCGGGTTTTTGCATTATCTTTGCACCCACAAAAATCTTTATTATATGCAAACGATAAGGAACCAGGAATTTGGAGGTGAACGTCCGCTCTATGCCTCACATGATCTCCGTTTGGAGCATGTAACCATCCACGTGGGGGAATCCTCCATCAAGGAAAGCAGCAATATCGAGGCCGAGGATTGCCGCTTCGAAGGGAAATATGTCTTCTGGGAGACCTACGGCTTCAAGGTGCGTCGCTGCTATTTCGCCGAATCGGCACGCAGCAGCCTTTGGTACAGTAAGGGTGGCCATTTGGTCGATTGTCTCGTTGACGCGCCCAAGATGTTTCGCCGTATGCAAGGCATCGAGGTCGAGAATAGCAACTTCCCCAATGCACTCGAGACCTTCTGGGACTGTTCCGACATCCAGCTTCGCAATGTGAGCATTGCGAAGGCTGACTATGCTTTCATGCATTGTGACAACATCCGTATCGACAACTATCGTCAGGATGGCAACTATTCCTTCCAGTATGCCCACAACGTCGAGATCCACAATGCGGTGATCAACTCAAAGGACGCCTTCTGGGAATCCGAGAACGTAACCATCTACGATTCGGAGATCAATGGCGAGTACTTGGCTTGGTATGGAAAGAACATCCGCCTCGTGCGTTGCCACCTCACGGGTGAGCAACTCCTTTGCTATGTCGATGGCCTGATACTCGAGGACTGCACCTTCGGGGAGGATGCCAACCTCCTCTTCGAGTACAGCACTATTCGCGCCACCATCCTTGGCAACGTGACCTCCATCAAGAACCCTACATCCGGACATATCGCCGTCAAGGGTAAGGTGGGGGAGATTATCTTCGACAAGAACCAGAAACAGCCTGCCGATGCAGTAATCATTTCCGAAAATGATGTTTAATTTTGACCAGCCCATAGAGCGCCGAGGTACGCGCTCGGTAAAATGGGACGAAGAGGCAGCCGACGTGCTGCCTCTTTGGGTGGCCGACATGGATTTCGCCACTGCCCCCTGCATCCAGCAGGCCATCATCCAGCGTGCCATGCATCCTTGTTTCGGCTATACACTTGTGCCCGACGACTATTACCAGGCCATCATCCAATGGTTCTGGTCGCGTCACCAATGGCATATCCGTCGCGAGGAGATTCTTTATACCATTGGTGTCATCCCTGCCATTGCTGCCATCCTCAAGGCAACTACGCAGCTGGGCGACAACGTGGCAATCCTCACGCCTGTCTATAACTGTTTCTATAACCTCATCCGCAATGCAGGCTGTCAGGCACTCGATGTGCCTTTGCTCAGCCATGCCGAGGCTTCGACGCTCCATTTCTCCATCGACTGGGAAGCCCTCGAAGCTGCCCTTTCGAACGAGAAGACCACCGTTCTCCTGCTAAGTAATCCTCACAATCCTGTGGGACGTATCTGGAGCGCTGACGAGCTCGAGCACCTTGCGGTCTTGTCACGGAGACATGGCGTGCTGGTCATCAGCGACGAGATACACAATGAGCTTACTTGCCCTGGCACCCGATATGTGCCAGCCGCACCTGTCTTCGGAGCCATGGACGAGAAGCCGCTCTACGTGGTCTGTACCTCTCCTTCCAAGTCATTCAATACAGCGGGATTGCAGAATGCCAACATCATGATTCGTGATGCGGAACTGCGTCGTCGGGTCGATCGTGCCATCAACCTCAATGAGACATGCGATGTCAATCCTTTTGGTGTTGAGGCCACCATTGCCGCCTACAATGAGGGCCTGCCCTGGCTCGATAATCTCTGCAATTACATCTGGACCAACTATGCCTTTGCGCGTCAATTCCTTGGGGAAGCGTTGCCAGAGCTGAAGGTGGCCGATCTGCAGGCCACCTATCTGATGTGGGTTGATTATCGTAGTTACACGTCGATGCCAAGCCAGCAGTTGAGCCGTCGGCTCATCGATGAAGCCAAGGTTTGGTTTGCGGCAGGTTCGGGTTACGGGGCTGCGGGAGAAGGATTCCTGCGCATCAATCTTGCAACCACTCGTGAAGTTTTAACTGAAGCATTAACGCGATTCGTTACATGGGTAAAGACCAACTGTTAGCCATGATCCGAGGCGGTCAGGAACTGACGGCACGTCAGCGCCTGGCGCTTGTGATCAGCCTCTCCTTGCCCGCCATGCTGTCGCAACTCAGCACCATCATCGAGGAGTATGTCGATGCGATGATGGTGGGACAGATGGGAGCTGCCGCCTCTGCATCCATCGGTTTGGTGAGCACGAGCATCTGGCTCATCGGAGGATTGTCGCACGCGGCCTCCACGGGTTTTTACGTGCAGGTGGCCCATCGTATCGGTGCCAATGACTTCCGTGGAGCACGCGATGTCTTTCGTCAGGGCATCACAGCTTGTCTGTCGTTCTGCTGCATGCTAGTTGCCATCGGTATCGTCATCTCTCCGTGGTTGCCTCAGTGGTTGGGTGGAGATCGCGAGCTCTGGTGTGATGCTACGCTGTACTTCGCCGTCTTTTGTCTCTCCATGCCACTTCATCAGATGTGTTCGTTGGCGGGGGGCGTGCTTCGTTGTGCGGGTCATGTCAAGGTGCCTGCCTATCTGCAGGTTCTGGCTTGCGTGCTCAACATCGGGTTCAACTACCTGTTTATCTTCGTTTTCGGCATGGGAGTGCTGGGCGCTGCTGTCGGTACCTGCTGTGCCGAACTTGTCGTGGCAGGTGCGCTGAGCTGGTATGCCATCGTGAAATGTCCCGAAATGAATCTGCTTCAGGATGTCGGCAGGACCAGTTTCCGTCCATCGCGAATCACTCTCCTCAAATCGCTCAACATCGCAGGACCCATGGGCATCGAGCACGTCATCCTTTGTGGCGCACAAATTGTTTCCACCATCATCGTGGCTCCCCTTGGTACGGTAGCTCTCGCAGCCAATTCGTTTGGCGTCATCATCGAAAGTCTTTGCTATATGCCGGGTTATGGTATGGCCGATGCAGCTACCACCCTTGTGGGGCAAAGTTTGGGAGCGGGCCGCAAGTCCTTGGCCCGTCAGTTCGCCCACATCACCGTCATCGGCGGTATCGCAATTATGTCGGCTATGGCTGTCATCATGTTTGTATCAGCGCCTTGGGTCATGCAGTTCATGACGCCCGATGTGCTCGTACAGGAACTCACAACCACAGTGCTCCGCATCGAAGCCTTTGCCGAGCCTATGTTCGCAGCCTCTATCGTATGCTATGGAGTTTTTGTAGGTGCTGGCGATACCAAAGTGCCTTGTGCGATGAACCTCGGTTCCATCTGGATTGTCCGTATCACGTTGGCTGCTCTGTTGGCTGGCACATACGGTCTGGTGGGTGTATGGATTGCCATGGCTATCGAGCTCACTTTCCGTGGCATCATCTTCCTCGTGCGTCTTCATGGCAATGCCTGGCTCAACAAGTTCGAGAAGATTCGATAGTTTTTCCCGATTACTCGGAATGCTCCGAGTAAAAAAATACAAAAAAAGGGGGGATCATCTCGATCCGCCCTTTTATTTATCCGGGTCCTTAGCCCGAGTAACTTTGATTTGTTTGTTTTGTGTGTCTTCACTTGCCTCATCGGCAGCATTAGACGAAGGTCCTTTTCAGGTTGTGTTATTTAAGGTATTGTGCTATGGTTATGTTCTTTAAGGTGCTGCAAAGATAGGGTGTTTTTACATTGCCTCCAAATTTTTTTATATGTTTAAAAACACGGAAAACGATTGCACGAATAAAAAAAGTGTAATTTTTTACATTTTCTTGGTCCAAAATCTTGCTTTTTTACGCTTTTCTCCCTATATTTGCACCGAAAAAAGTAAACTCCAATCATTAACGCAATAATTTTTATACTATGGCAAAATCATTAATCGATCAGAGCGAAATTCGTGTAGTTATCACCCCAACCGACTCTGGTGATGTACAGGCAGAGCGCGACTACCTCAGGGAGTTTGTTTTCCCACACCTCTCACATCTTGGTGAGGAGCGCGACATTATCGTCAATTTCCTTTGGACGGCTCCTCTATTTGTACAGGACGTTCACAAGTATCTGGTTAGCTATACAGTGGCTGACAATCCCCACAAGTATGCTTTCATCCTCAACACTTCGGGGAATGCCAACAAGGAGCGCCATTTTGTCGATGGCGTAGCCACCTATGAATATGAGAACAAGGAAGAACTTGGCCGTGGCATCGAGAAGGGCCTGCGTCGTGTTCTCGACAAACTCTTCCCCAGCACTTCGGTAACCGACCTCGTTAAGAATCTGCGCCGTGTGGCTCGCATTTATCAGGAGATGGGTCAGCTCCAAGACGCTCTCGATATGCAGTCACGCGTCTTCAAGGTGCTTGACAAGGAGTTTGGTGAGAAGAACACCGACACTATTGAGACCCTCTACACCTGCGGTTGGCTCAACTATAAGCTTGGCAATTACGATCAGGCACTCAAGCAGCTCAAGAGGTCCTACGAGAATGCCAAGGATGTTTATGGCGATACTGATCAGCGCACCACCGACCAGCTTGGCATCATCCGCATGGTTGAGGCTTCAGCCAAGCGTCATAAGAAATAAACTAGTCTTTCCTCTTATTATAATATAATCAGGGCTCGCAAGAAACGCGAGCCCTGATTATATTATATCCATCAATATCCGAAGATTTCGTCGGTCTTGACGAACTTCACTGGTCCCATTGCCTTGAGGCATTTCTGGTTGATCTGGCGTGGGTCACCCAGTACGCAGATGCTGTAGTGATGATCCTTGACCCACTGCTGTTGGAACTTGACGAGGTCTTGCAGGGTGAGGTTCTGCACCCCTTCGAAGAGCGTTTTGTTGGGGTCTTCGTCGAGCCCGAACTCCTGCACACGGTCGATGTAGGTCCAAAGCACATCAGCGCGTGTGGTGCGTTCGGTGCGCAAGCGGCTTATCAAGGCGTTCTTAGCATTCTCGAAAGCGACTTCCGATTCGGGCATCACTTCAATAATCTCGTTGAAGTGGGTCAGTGCCTCTGGCAGTTTGTCGTTCTGGGTGATGATGTGGGCCTGCATGTTGTAGGTCTGTTCCTTGCTGCTGGGGCGGATGAAGTTGGCCCATGCGTTATAGGCCAGACCGCGAGTCTCGCGCATCTCCTGGAAGACGATGGCATTCATCGAACCGCCGAAGTACTCGTTGTAGAGGTTTCTCACGGGTTCCAGACTAGTGTCGTAAGCGTTACCCAGATTGCATACCTGTCGGAGGTAGGTGTTGTTGGCAATGTAAGGTGCCACATAAACTACGTTGGTTTCGGTGGGCAGCATCTGGTAGGTCTTGTTCTCGATGCAGTCCTTGAGTTCGGCAGCCACCTTGTGATGCTCGGTCATCTGACGATTGACTTCATCGGCAGGGGTTGGACCGTAATAAACGATGCGGTGCTTCAAAGTCAGCAGTTCGTGGATGCGGTCGGTGAGACTTTGAGCCTTCAGTGCCAAAAGTTCGGCCGTGGTCAGCGTGTGAGCCTTGACGTATTCAGGGCCGTAGCTGGCGTAGGTGATGAGCTGGCTGTTGTTGCTGCCCTGCGAGAGCTTGTTGTCGGCCCTTGCCTTGAGTAAAGCTTGCTGGAAAGTCGGGAACATCTCATCATTGGGTTGTGCGTCAGCCAGCACCTTGTCGAGGAGCTTGATGGCAGCTTCGAGATTCTCGTTCAGGCCTTCCACGACAGCATAGAAGCGACGGTTGCTGCTGCCGAGATGGAAGGTGCAGCCCAGGGCATAGAACGCCTTCTGCACTTGCTCTGGTGTCATGTCCGAAGTGCCGATGTAGTTCGAGTATTCGCCCACGACGGGGAGCGTCTTGTCGGCATCTGCGCCCATCTCATACACGTAGTCGAGTTCGAACAGCTGGTTGGTCTCGTTCTTCTTGCTGATAAGGGTGAGACCACCCACGGTCTGTGTGGTTTCAATTTCCTTCGCATAATCCACAAAGACGGGTTCGATGGGAGCGGGCTCGCTGGCAGCGATGGCCGAAAGGAACTCCGACTTGGCATCGCGATTCGACTGCACGGGGGTGATCTCTGGTTTGTCGATATGCTGGATGTTGGGGTCGGTACCCTGTAGCTTGTTTACGAAGACATAGTTCTGAGCGGTGAGGTGGCGCTTGGCAAATGCCACGATGTCCTGCTTCGTGATCTTGGCTTCACGGTCGATGGTATGGATGGCATGGGCCCAGTCTTCGCCGTTGACAAACGCCTGTACCATCTGCATGGCGCGGAAACTGTTGTTCTCGAGTCCGCGCTGCTGGTTGAGTTTCTGTTCGGTGAGCACCGAGGCGAGGAGTTCGTCATCGAAGTCGCCATTGGTCACCTTGGCAAACTCGTCGAGTAAGAGTTGACGGACCTCGTCAAGGCTTTGTCCGGGCAGCGGCATACCATAGGCGATAACGATGGAATAATCGCGCAAGGCTTCGGTCTCCAAGCCGGCGGCCAACACTTTCTGCTGCTGGTTCAGATCGAGGTCGATAAGGCCGGCAGTGCCGTTGCTCAAAAGTCCTGCAACGAGGTTCAAAGTATCCATCTGGTCAGAGGATGCGCCCTCAAAGCGCCATCCCAGCATAACGTTCTCGGCCTCCTGTCCTAGCACGTCCTTGCCGACGGGTTCGGTGATGGCAGGTTGTGACGCAAAGGTCAACTGTTCGGGACAATTAACGTAACCCTCCTTAGCGTTCCAGTCGCCGAAATACTTTTCGATGAGATCCACCATCGCATTGGGCTCGAAGTCGCCCGAAAGGCTGATGATCACATTGCCTGGGACGTACCACTTGTTTAAGTAGTTCTGGATATTGACGAGCGAGGGGTTCTTGAGGTGCTCTTGTGTGCCAATGGTGGTCTGTGTACCGTATGGGTGGGTGGGGAAGAGCAGGGCCGACAGTGTCTCGAATTCCTTCGACATGTCGCGTGTCATACTCATGTTCTTTTCCTCATATACGGCCTCGAGTTCGGTGTGGAAGAGGCGGAAGATGGGGTTCTTGAAGCGCTCCGACTGTATCTTTGCCCAGTTCTCCACTTGGTTCGAAGGGATGTCCTCGGTGTAGCATGTCACGTCGTTCGAAGTGAATGCGTTCGAGCCATTGGCGCCAATCATGGCCATCATCTTGTCGTACTCGTTGGGGATGGCATATTGTGAGGCCAAGCTCGAGATGGAGTCGATGATGTGGTATGCAGCCTTTCGCTCGGCAGGGTCGGTGAGGGTGCGGTAATGCTCGAACAGGGTGGTGATGGTGTCGAGCAGGGGCTTCTCGGCCTCGTAGTTCTGTGTACCGAACTGAGTAGTTCCCTTGAACATCAGATGCTCCAGGTAATGAGCCAGGCCAGTGGTCTCGGCGGGGTCGTTCTTCGAACCGGTGCGCACTGCGATGTAAGTCTGGATACGTGGCTGTTCCTTGTTGACCGTCATGGCCACAGTCAGGCCATTCTTCAGCGTGTAGGTCTGGACGTTCATCGGGTCGCCAGGTACTGTTGTGTAATTGTAGCGGCCTTTCCCGCCGCAAGCAGCCAGTACAACGATGCCGCATACGAGCATCGCGCCGGTCATGATTTTGTTGAATGTTCTTTTCATTGAATTGTTTTGATTTCGTTATCTCGATTATTATTGCTCATTTTTTCTCGGATTCTGGATTGTCAGAAACCTGTTATTGGATAATCACCGTCTTTAGAAGTCTTTCGTCAAAGATCTCGATGGCCACCTTGTTGAGAAGTTCGGGCGTGACACTGTTGATGCGGTTGCAGGTTTGTTCGAGAGTTTCCACGCGACCTAGTCTTAACAGGTTCTTTGCCAAAGCGATGGCGTTGTTCTCCAGGTTTGCCATGGCCACTCCCAGTTGTCCGCTTAACTGTTTCTTGGCATTGCTGATCTGGCGGGGCGAGAGCAGTTCGTTCTTGAAACGCTCGATTTGCCGAGAGCACACACGAAGGCAGCGGTTCACGTTGCGGTGGTCGCAACCGAAGTAGATGCCCAAGTATCCTGCGTCGGTGAAGTTGTTGATATTGCTCTCGACGGTATATACGAGGCCACGATGTTCGCGTAGTTCCATCCCAAGGCGACTGGTCAGGCCTGGACCGCCCAAAATGTTGCAAAGGAGAGCCAAGGCTGCGGCATACTCATGTCCGATGGGGTAGGTGGGAACGCCGAGTAGAACGTGGCTCTGATGTGTATCCAAGTCAATTACAATGGGCTTTGGCTGTTCTGTGTTGTCGGCGATCAGCGAAGCACGATAACTGTTGACTTGGTCGTTGGTTCGCCCTGCATCTCTTTCTCCTTTGGGTGCCCTTGAGCATTGGAAGTACTTTCCCACCAGTCTCACCACCTTGTCGAATGACGTGGTCCCTTGGTGGAAGAAGATCATGCGGTCGGGAGTATAGTTCTCTTCGATGAAGCGCAGACTCTTCTCATGGTCGAAGGTGCGCACCGTGTTCTCTTTGCCGAGAATATTGTGACCCAAGGCACACCAGGATTGTTGGGAGGAAGAGGAGGAGAACAGGCGGTTCTCAAACTCATCGAAGATCAGTTCGGCGGGAGTGTCGCGATACGACATGATCTCGTCAATCACAACCTCGCGTTCCGTTTCCAGTTCGTGTTGAGGAACGGTGGGGTTACATATCATGTCGCACAGCAGGTCGGTGGCGCGGTCGAAGTCTTTGTTCAACCCGATGGCATAGAACGTCGTCTCCTCCTTGGTCGTGAAGGCGTTCAGTTCGCCGCCCACACTCTCCATGCGATTGTTGATGTGCCAAGAGTCGCGCGTTGTGGTGCCCTTGAAGAGCACATGTTCCACGAAATGCGCCATTCCGTACAATTCGGGCTCGTCCTCGTCGCGCGTGCCGCAGTCCACCATGAAGCCACAATACATCACCGGACTGTCCGAGGTGCGATGTACGATACGAAGGCCATTATCAAGAGTTACACTTTGATATTGCGTGTAATTTGTCATTCAATCTTTCAAATACAGTCTAAAAACGGCGCAAATTTACAAAAAACTTGTCATAAAATGAACAACCTATTGTTTTTTTCCATATTTTTGCAACGAAAAGGTAAGAATTGGCAATCCCAAATAGTAATTGACAATGATTTGCGTAACGGAAACGTCCATTTATCTCCCTTTTTACCCCTTTAATAACCCTTTTACTCCCTTTCATTAATTATGTTCCTTCAAGTCCCTCTCCTCGGCATCATTGGCATGCAGGAAATCCTCATCATCGCAGTCGTCATTCTCGTCCTCTTCGGGGGCAAGAAGATTCCCGAACTGATGCGTGGCCTTGGCTCGGGTGTCAAAAGCTTCAAGGAAGGCATGAAGGAAGGCATGCCCGACGACGATGAAGCCAAGAACGACACTCGACAGCAGACAGAAAAGAAAGAGGACGAGAAGTAATCACTTCTCATCCTCATCCCATCCTATCTCCAACTGCTTCGCCTCGGGCAGCAACCTGAAGCTCATTCTGTGGTAAGGTGTTACGCCGAAGTGGGCGATGGCTTCACGGTGTGCCTTGGTGGGGTAACCTTTGTTGACATTCCAGGCATAGTTCGGAAACTCTTCGTGCAGGGCGTTCATCACGTCATCACGGTAGGTCTTGGCCAAGATAGAGGCGGCGGCAATCGACATCATCGTGCCGTCGCCTTTTACGATGGTCTGATAAGGAATCTTCTCGAACGGAGAGAAGCGGTTGCCGTCGATAAGCAGGAACTCGGGTTGCAGCACTTCGCCACCGCGCAGAACGCACTCCTTGCCATCAGCCTTGGCCATCGACAGTCCTCGAACGGCACGGTGCATCGCCTCGATGCTGGCCCAAAGGATGTTCAGATGGTCGATCTCGTGGTTGTCACACATACCAACAGCCCAGGCCAATGCTTCGCGTTCGATGATTGGTCTGAGCTCATAGCGACGTTTCTCGCTGAGTTGCTTCGAGTCGTTCAGGGCAGCCAGTTCGCTCACGCCTTTTGCAATCCGCTCTTCAATGTCGAGAGGCAGGATCACAGCGGCAGCATAAACAGGGCCTGCCAGACAGCCGCGTCCCGCCTCGTCACAGCCCGCTTCCCGACGTCCTTTCTTTAGATAGGGCTTTAGCAAGGGTTAACGATGAATGGTTAATGGTTAACAATGAATGGTCAAGGGTTGACGGTTACTCCTCTTCCTCCTCTTCTTCCAGCAGGGGAAGGGAAGTCTTTATGTCCGATTTCGGGCGAAGGGCAGGGGCAACCTGATACTCTTCAGTTTCCTCTTCATCCAGAGGCTTGCCGTATTCATCAACAAAGGCGACAAACAACGTCGAAGGGTCGTTGAGCTGCTGCTTGAAGATGGTCTTCAGTTCCTCGACTGCTTCTTCGTTAGGAATGTAATTGTAACCCGTGCTCTCGATGAAGCCGCCCTTCGAGAATGTAGCCTTGAAATGCCAGATCATGGAGCTTGCACCACCTTCATTGTGGTATTCTCTCGCAAATTCGTACATTCTGTGTCTGGTGATGACGGTGCGCATCTTGACCATAACCATCACGTCCATGGTCACCTTGGTATATTTCTGCGCCTGCATGCTCCAATAGACCGCATTGATGACATCATTTTCGTTCGTCAACGAAAAATAGTAGAACGGGTCGGGCACATCACCCCTTGCCGAACATTCCAGACTCATCACATTGCCCCTGGGCAAAGTGGCTTTCTTGACTTGGCCCACTGACACAGCTCCCTGGCAGATAAGCAACAGAGCAAACAAGCTAATCAGAAAGTGTTTCATAATGCATGATATGTTTTAAGTTAGTATTGGTAGATAAATCACGCTGCAAAGATAAGTGGTTTTCAGCATATTTCCAAATTTTTCGGACAAAAAATTTCAAAACTATTTCAAAAGTACCCAAAGCAGAGAGGCTTCGCCTCGCAGCGAAACCTCCCTTTACCAATTTAATAAGCATTATGCAACCTAATGGTAATCTATTACACAAAAACACAATCCAATATACATTATTATTACCCAACAACATTAACATTATGTCTCTTTTGACACTGCAAAGATACGTCCTTTTTGCCAAAGAGCGCATCTGCCGACAATATTGTCATGCAAATGCGCTCTTCTTTTCTAATTCTCTTTGCAAGGTTGTCTCTTTTCACTTTGTCGAGATCTCGTCCATGATCTTATCGATTATCTTCATAGCCTTGTGGGCAGACTTGTGGATGACCTTCACATCATACCCGCTCACGTCATCAGGCCAATAAGTGTTGTAGAGGATGGACTTCTTCGTGAGGAACTCGCACCAAGTACAGGCTGCCGCAAAGCGTCCCAACGACAAAGAAAGGTGAATATCGTCACGATTCATGCAGTCGCCCAGATCCTCGCGAGCCAACTGGATGGCGATACCCGAAGGGATGCAGCGCGTGATGCCCACTGGGGGAAGCACTTCCTTCGCCGTGTTCACGATGGCCTTGTACATCACCTCCTGGCTGCCTTCGTAATTTTTGAAGGCACCGCTACGCGACTTCTGAGGATAAGCCCAGGTCAGGTGCCACACGATTTCGACTTTCGGGTTGGTAGCCAGTTCCTGAACCATCTGCTTCAGTTCGCCCAAGTTCTTGCACGAAGCGGGTTGCCCCGACAATGGGCTTGCCTGCTGCAGGGTGATGATGTCCCACGGCTCATTCACGATGATCGAGTCGAGGCGAGATTTCTTCTGGTCGGTCTTCTTGCCTCCCACGATTTTGCGGAAGGCATAGTCAGTCTTGCCCGTCTTGAGGTTGTCGAGATGTCGGTCGATGCTGCAACCACCGATGTAGGCATTGCCTATGACGAGCGAGTCGCCCTGTGCAGCTGCCAGTTCGTAAAGATAGTTCTCTACGGCATCCTCCGAGAAGCTGTTGCCGATGGCCAGCACCTTGATGGTCTTGGCCTGTGCGCCCATGCCGACTAGCAGCAACAGGGCAATCATCATTTTCTTGATAAACATGGTGTGCGTTGGTCTTGTTCTTTTATCTGCGATGACCGCCACCATGGCTGCCGCCATGCGAGCTGCTGCCACCGCTGCTGCGATGCGAACCGCCGCCGTGCGAACCGCCGCCGCTACGCGAGTGAGAGCCGCTGCTTGAACGGGGAGCGCTGCTGGCTGCGCGAGTTGTGCTGCTGGCTGCACGCTGTGAGGTGCCCTGCATGCGCTCCGACCTGCCGCTCGACTGCTGGCGCATCTGACGACCGCTGTCCTGTGGACGGGCGTGAGATGCGCGGCTGTTGCTGCCACCACGGTTCATGTCGCCGTTGGGACGGCCACTGCCGCCGCCGGGGTTCATGCCGTGGCTATTGCTGCCACCAGCGTGGTTGTCACCGCCGCGATAGTTAATGCCATCGTTCGGGCGACCGTTACCTCCACCATTGGGGCGACCTGCCCCACCGCCGTTGGGACGGCTGCTGCCGCCGTCGCGATAGTGACGATTGCTGCCGCCACCGGGCATGGCATGGCTATTGTGTGGACGGGTTGCAGGGTGGTGACTCGGACGGTAAGCATGAGGGCCGAAGTCGTGACGACCACCTCCGCGATGGATCGGACGGTAATGGGCATAGATGTGGTGGTTGTAGCGGCCGCCGCCATAGTACCCATGGGGGAAGTAGTGGCGTCCGTGGCCTCCGAAATAGGTGTGGTAGATGAGCGGAGGATCGTAGTAGAAGAACCTCGTGTTTGTATAGTACTGGAACACACGGAACAGCCAGTTGCCTGCGTAAGTATAGACAGGGCGGAAGAAGTAGTCGAGAGCCGAGAAGGCCAGGTACTGGGCCTCGGTCATGATGTAGCGCAAGTCATCGTTGCGGTAATCCAGATAGTTGTAGTACCGGTCGATATACTCGGGCCTTCCATAGACCACTTCGTCCATGATGGGGTTGATCGAACAGATGAAATCGTAGTTGATCTCGTAGCAGTCCTCAATCTGCTGTGGAGTCAAGTTGAGCTCGTATGCCATTCTATCGGTCAAGAAACGTGCATTCTCGCGGATTTCGAGCGGGGTCAGGGCGAAGGCCTGAACCACGCCGGTGATGGCTACTGCCATGGTAACAAGTAACTTCTTCATAGCTTCTGACGTTTTATAGGGTTTATACTATTTTCTTGCTTTTGCCTATATGACGCAACACTATTCGAAAAGTTTAAACAATTCTTTCTTCACCAGTCCATCGAAGGTGTTGCCAAAGAGGAAAAACTAATTTATTATGGAACAAGCATTACGACGGCCGACATAGTGCTTTCGCGATTTGATAGAGCACTCTGACGGGCGACATAATGCTTCCGCAATCTGATAGAGCACTCTGACGCGCGACATAGTGCTTCCGCAATCTGATAGAGCACTCTGACGGCCGACATAATGCTTCCGCAAACTGATAGAGCACTCTAACGCGCGACATAATGCTTGCGCGATTTGATAGAGCACTCTGACGGCCGACATAATGCTTCCGCAATCTGATCTGGTACTCTAACGCGCAACATAATGCTTGCGCGATTTGATAGAGCACTCTGACGGCCGACATAGTGCTTTCGCGATTTGATAGAGCACTCTGACGCGCGACATAATGCTTCCGCAATCTGATAGAGCACTCTGACGCGCGACATAATGCTTGCTCTGGTTTATTTATGAAATAATGATGAAATATAGGGAAATTGATATTTGAAGATTGCATTATATAGGTAAAATAACAATTATTGGAGAATGTGGTGTCGAATGTCTTGGTTCTCTTGATGATATCATAAGGAATTACTATCTTTGCATCCGATAATCAAATTTGACCTTCTAGTATTTTGATTAAGTAGTAAATATTTTATAACAAATCTTAACTTAATATGAAAAAAACATTATTTTTGGCAATCACCACTTTAGTACTCCTTACCTTCGGCAGTTTCACCTCCTGTCAGGACGAGGATTTCGATGTGAGCACCGCAGTGCTTCAGGAACGTGCCTTCGAACAAGGCTTCATCAAGGAATTCGGCAAACCTTCAGCAGACCAGAGTTGGGACTTTTATGCGCAAAAGATGGAGTCTATTCGTCGAGAGGCGGGTATGACTCGTGCAACGATGGCAGATCCGATAGTCGTAACAGTAGATACAACAATCAGTCAGCCAACGGATAAGTATTTTACGGACATTGTTAATGATGTCGGGTATGCTTTGGAAGAAAAAATCAACAACTCCAATACTGGCCAGAACAATTACACGCTTACTTCTACAGGTGACTTTAAGATTTACGCTGTAAGATATGCAGGTGCCATAGAAACAGGAGCTAGTTACAACTTTGATTTCGGCATAGCATATATTGATCCAGCTGACGAACAGGAGCACAAGGTGTCTATTTTCGGACGCGGGTATAGGAATAAAGCCTATAGGGATTCATGCTATGCTCATAACAGTAATGGTTGGGGCAACCCTGGAAAAGCAGCCGATGTTAAGATCCCTAAGGGCATATCGTTTTATTTTTATTTTGATTATACCAATCCTTTTAGAAACGGCGGTCCAAGTATTAGACAGCATTTCTATTCAAATGAATCTCCAGTGTTCGTTCGAAAGGATGGCGTATCTACCTTTACTTTCCCTGAGTTTGGTGGAACCACAACATTGCTTTACTCTACCGACCACATTGACCCTGTAACAGGTAGAGATGAACAGGTCATGATGATTGGCTTGGAAGACGCCTGGGGCCATGATAACGGCAATGATGATGCAGAGGGTACGCAGACTGGATGGTTTGACAAGGACTTTAACGACGTTGTCGTACTCATTGAAGGTGAACTTCCTGTCCCCACAAGCAAGTGCTTCTTTACGGAAGACAAGAAGTCTTACGACTGGGATTACAACGATGTGGTATTCGATGTCTCGAACACAGGTATTGTGCTTCGTGCAGTGGGTGGCACGCTGCCGGTCTTCTTGCGTGTAAAGAATAGATTGCCAAACAGTACTTATGAACTTGTAAGTTTAAAAGCTGATGATGGAAAGACATATGCAGAGCTTCATGAACTCATGCGAGCAATACAGCCGCAAACGGGTAAGAGAACTTTCCCATTGACCTATCAGCGTCAAGAATTGGATGGATCGATTGGAACCTATTACAAACCCATCGACGTGGCTGCCTATGAAGTGTCGGGCATCGAAATGATCTGGTTTGATGCTGTACAGATCGTCAGATGGACAAGTCTGGGCACTTCAACCCAAAACACTCGACTTGAAGAAGACGAGGTGGAGCGGTTTGCCAACCCGTTGGTTTCGGATCCCGTTGGCGGTGTCGAGTTGATTGTACTCCCGGAATATAAAACAAGTTATAATTTGACAGAGATTGCCGCACTCGATGCTTTGACTGCATTGGATGAAGACAATACTTTAAAGGGTGCCAAGATTGTCACAATGACAGAAGTCGGAGGTATTCCTGCCATGTGGTCAGGTCCTGTATCCATCAACTGGATGAAGGAGGAGAAGAAGATCACAACTGGTTATAGCAATTTCTATGGCGGAGGTACTGCCGATGACGATGGCATTCCTCAGTGGTGGGAGAATGGATTGAATTCCGACAACTGGTATCAGTATTGGGGAGATTATGAATTACCATAAAACAACCAATGATTCACAAATAAATCCATCAGTTCATAACAACAGGCATGGTTTCGGTCATGCCTGTTGTTATGAGCCGTGAAACTTCAGCGCTTGAATCGGTCATAATTCTTGCGGAAAATGATAGATTTGGATAGCATTCTAATGGAAATAATACAATTATTGATGAATAGGTAATTTAATGGCTTGATTCTTTTGAAGATATTGCAAGGAATTAGTACCTTTGCGGCCAATTATTGCCCATTCACTTATAAGAATTAGAATTATTATATTATAAAAATCATCACTTATATGAAAAAAACATTATATTTGGCAGTAACCATTTTAGGATTCCTTACCTTTGGCAGTCTCACCTCCTGCCAGGACGAGGATTTTGGTGTGAGCACCGCAGTGCTCCAGGAACGTGCCTTCGAACAAGGCTTCATCAATGAATTCGGTAAACCATCTCCCGATCAGTCTTGGGACTTCTATGCCCAAAAGATGCAGTCACTTCGTGATGGGATTGGCATGACGCGTGCCACACAAGCAATCGGAACGCCTGAGGCAACCACCCAGCCGCTTGGTGAAGAATATTATGAAAATATTGTTTCCAGTCTTAAATGGGTTTTGGAGGACGAACACAACAATTCTGCCGTTGGCCAGAATAGTTACTCGCTTACTTCTACCGGCGACTTCAATATTTACGCGGTACTATATCAAGGTTGGTATGAGCAGGAAACAGGTCACAATCTTGATTTCGGCATTGTTAAAGACGATGGGACCCGAATCTCACTTTTTGGCCCCATTAATTATCGAAATTATTATAAGCTTGATGATAATGGTAACAGAGTTCGATGTAGTGAAGGAGATCCAATCAACCCTGGGTGTAACATTAATGCCAATAACGACACCGTTCAAGTCCCTGGGTTTGCTTGGCATATTCCAAGTGAAGTGGGAGATCAGTTTTATTTTTATATGAGGCTCACCGTTGGTAATTATACTTATACATACTATTCGAATTCATCAACTTATTATCGAAGTAATTCCACTAGAACCTTACAAGATAGATATAACGTTAATCCTGCCGGGCCTTCTGTCTTGGTTTATTCCACGGAAGTTAATACTCAAGCCCAAGGAGATAATAAGCAAATTATGATTCTTGGTTTTGAGGACGGTTGGTCTGATAATAATGCTGACGCTGACTATAATGACATTGTCATAGTCCTCGAAGGAAATCTTCCTGAACCTGCCAGCAAGCGCTTCTTCTGTGAGGACAAGAAGTCTTTCGATTGGGACTACAACGACGTGGTTTTCGATGTATCGAACTATGGTGTTGTACTTCGTGCCGTGGGTGGTACGTTGCCGGTCTTCCTGCGTATTCAGGATAAAAACGACAACAGTCCACAACTTATAGGTATGAAAAATACTGATAATAGTGATACTAATGTTCCTAGTAGTAATGGTAGTACATACTATGAGCTTCATGAGTTGATGCGAAGCCAACAGTACCAAACGGATTATAAAAAAGATAATGGTTCATGGGTCCGTAATGAACATAAAAATGCTCAGTTGACCTATGAGAAAGATGGCAAGACCTACTACCGCCCCATTGACGTAGGTGTAGCCCCACAAGGTCTCTGGCTCGATCCTGTCCAGATTTGTACTTGGTTAAATGCTGAGCGTCTTACAGATACGGAGGTACAGAATTTTGCCAATCCCCTCGCACAGAATAAGATTGGTAAAGTCGAACTGGTTGTCCTTCCGGAATATCCAGAGAATGGTGAATATGATTTAGCTGCAATACGAACTGCAACTGCACATACGGATGCAGGTAGCGACTCTAATGATTCACGTGAAAAAATCAAAGTCATCGAAGTCGCTGATATGGGAGAGATTCCTGCCATTTGGTCTGCCCCTGTTTCTACAAAATGGATGCTGGAGTCGCAGAAGATCACCCTGGGTTACAAGAACTTCTATAGCGGTGATTCTTGGTGGGAAACTGAAACAAATGAAAGTAAAATGTATAAGTTCCTGGGAGACGGCGACGATACATACACTCCCTAATCCTGGATTCCAATACATTTTGCAATAATCAATCAGGCATGGTTTCGGTCATGCCTGTTTTTTATTCATTTACTATGTAACAAGATTAGGATTTCGCGAAGAATTCAGATATGAATAAAGAGAGGTCTGCTGTGATGCAGGCCTCTCTTTTGGAAGTCGATATGGCTGTTTCTGTTATCGGACTGCCTATTTGTTCACACGCTCCATGATCCACTGTTGGTTGGTGCTGTTGTGCCGCCCGTAAAGTTGTACGCCGCGGTTCTCTTCGTATTTCGCCCCTTCGACATCAATGGCACGACCTTCGTCTTTCGAAAGAAGAAGCACGTAGTTTCCGTTGTCCATCTTAACAGCCTTCCAGCGTTCGAGATCCGAGCCCGAGTATTCGCTGAGCCAAAGGAAGCCGCGCAGTTGGTCGTTGATGCTGATGACGTACTTTTCGTCCAACATGCTGCGCAGGACGTAAGAGCCGTCTTTCTCGCGCGACAATCTCCACTTCTGAGCATCGGATTTCTTGTTTTTCTGGATCACCATCCTCAGGTGGTTTGACGCCTTGCCATTCACCGTAATCACATAGTCCGGGTCTCCTGCAGTCTTGATGATGTAGATATTCCCTTCGGTCTGGTCGGTCGAAGATGGTTTCGTGGTGGTTGAAGACGTGTTTGATGGGTTGGGTGTTGTGGAGCCGTCTGCACGCTCCATGATCCACTGTTGGTTGGGGCCATCGTGACGTGGGTAAAGCTGTAAGGTAGCGTTATCCTTATATGCTGCCCCTTCTATATCTAGGGCTTGGCTCTGTTTTTTCGAGTGTATCAGCACATAGTTCCCGTTGTCCATCTTCACGGCTTTCCAGCGTTCGAGATCCGAGCCTTTGGATTCGTTTAGCATTACAAATCCGCTCAGTTGATCGTTGCCACAGATGACGTAGTTTTCGTCCAACAAACTGCGAAGGATGTAGGTGCCGTCCTTCTGGCGTGACAATTTCCATTTCTGAGCATTCGACTTCTGATTCTTCTGGATTACCAGTCGCTTCTGCTTTGCCACCTTGCCTTCAGACACCGTAACTACGTAATTAGGGTCGCCCGCACTCTTGATATAATAGACATTCCCTTCATGCTGGGTGGACGAAGAGGTGTTTGTGGAACCACTGTTGTTGTTTGAAGGCTTTGTTGTGGTTGTCGTGGTAGTTGTACCACTGTTGTTGTTTGAAGGTTTTGTTGTGGTAGTCGTAGTGGTTGTACCACTGTTGTTGTTTGAAGGCGTCCCATCCACACGCTCCATGATCCACTGCTGGTTGAGGTCGTTATGGCGTCCGTAAAGCTGGACGCCCTGGTTTTCCGCATATTTTGCTGCTTCGATGTCCAGGGCGCGGTTCCGGTCTTTCGAACACAACAACTGGTAGTTCCCGTTAGGCATCTTCACGGCTTTCCAGCGTTCGAGCTCCGAGCCCTTGTACTCGCTGAGCCAGGCAAAACCGCGCAGCTGGTCGTTGATGCTGACGACGAAGTTTTCGTCCAATAGGCTGCGCAGCGCGTAGGTGTCATCCTTCTCATGCGTCAACCGCCACTTCTGTGCGTCCGATTTCTGATTCTTCTGAATCACCACCCACTGATGGTTGGATGCCTTGCCTTTCACCGTGAGCACATAGTTCGGATCGCCCGCGCTCTTGATATAATAGACATTTCCTTCGTGTGGGGTGGACGAAGAGCTGTTTGTGGAACCATTGTTATTGTTTGAAGGCTTCGTAGTAGTTGTCGTAGTGGTTGTACCACTGTTGTTGTTGTTTGAAGGCTTCGTAGTAGTTGTCGTGGAAGTGGTGCCACTGTTGTTGTTTGAGGGCTTCGTGGACGATGTCGTGGATGTCTGCGTTGCGGAATGGTCAACGGGTGTAATGTCTTCGCTGCTTCGAATCTTGAAACTACCTTCCGACTTTCCGTAACTGCGGCTCTGTATCCCGTTGCTCGATGATGCCTCGTGCTTCTCGGCTGGACCTTTGATTCTTACCAGGAGCGTTCCTGTCTGCCCCGGCTGCAGTCGGCTGGCATGTACTGCAGCTGTTGCCAGATCAGACTTGTCCATGTAGCCGTAGCTGCTGTTCTTGCCCCAAACGGTGCCGGTGGTGCGGCCTGTAACACGTATCTTCACCATTTCGCCGCGCTTGTCGCGGTACTTTGACATGTCGGGGTCGGTGACTTCGGTTACAGGAACTCCAATAATTTTGTAGGCTCCTTTTGCCTTCTTGTAGCTTTGGCTCTTGATTCCATTACGAGTGATGGAGGGATAGCTGCCTTGGTCGGCCACAATTTCTATTACGACCTTATCTACATTTCCATCCACTTGGGCCGCTGAATGGAGGCTGGCGGTGCCCAGATCGGAATCGATGGTGTAGATTTTATCTTTGCCGCCCCAGATCTTGCCATCCTTCCTTGCCTTTACGTAGAAAATGAACCGTTGTCCGATCTTGTCACAATATGGCGTCAGGTCGTCGGGGGCATCGCTGACTGTTGACGAGGGTGTAGATGTGGTGGTAGTCGTTGGCGATGTGTTATTGTCGTTTGAAGAAACCCCATCCACACGTTCCATGATCCACTGCTGGTTGAGGTCGTTGTGGCGTCCGTAAAGCTGGACGCCCTGGTTTTCCGCATATTTTGCTGCTTCGATGTCTAGGGCGCGGTTCTGGTCTTTCGAACACAACAGCTGATAGTTCCCGTTAGGCATCTTCACGGCCTTCCAGCGTTCGAGCTCCGAGCCCTTGAATTCGCTGAGCCATGCAAAACCGCGCAGCTGGTCGTTGATGCTGATGACGAATTTTTCGTCCGACATGCTACGCAGGGCGTATGTGTCGTCCTTCTCGTGTGTCAATCTCCACTTCTGTGCATCGGTTTTCTTATTCTTCTGGATTACTATCCTCTGATGGTTGGACGCCTTGCCGTTCACAGCAAGCACGTAGTTCGGGTCGCCTGCGCTCTTGATATAATAGATGTTCCCTTCGTTCTGGGAGGACGAAGAAGTGTTTGTGGAACCGCTATTGTTGTTCGAAGGCTTCGTAGTAGTTGTCGTGGTAGTTGTACCACTGTTGTTGTTCGAAGGATTCGTAGTGGTTGTCGTGGTAGTTGTACCGCTGTTGTTGTCGTTGTTCGAGGGCTTCGTAGTGGTTGTCGTGGTAGTTGTGCCGCTGTTGTTGCTTGAAGGCGTCCCATCCACACGTTCCATAATCCACTGCTGGTTGAGGTCATTGTGGCGTCCGTAAAGCTGGACCCCCTGGTTCTCCGCATATTTTGCTGCCTCGATGTCCAGGGCGCGGTTCTGGTCTTTCGAACACAACAGTTGATAGTTCCCGTTAGGCATCTTCACGGCCTTCCAACGTTCGAGTTCCGAGCCCTTGAATTCGCTGAGCCATGCAAAACCGCGCAGCTGGTCGTTGATGCTGATGACGAATTTTTCGTCCGACATGCTACGCAGGGCGTATGTGTTGTCCTTCTCGTGCGTCAATCTCCACTTCTGTGCATCCGCTTTCTGATTCTTTTGGATCACTATCCTCTGATGGTTGGACGCCTTGCCGTTCACAGCAAGCACGTAGTTCGGGTCGCCTGCGCTCTTGATATAATAGACATTCCCTTCGTTCTGGCTGGACGAAGAGGTTGATGAAGTGGAAGATGAGGAGGAGGACGAAGAAGATGTCGTGTCGGAACTCGAGGTGGAGCTGCTCTTTACTTTTTCGAAAGTCCATTGTTGGTGCGAGCATTTATGCGTGTTCCATAATTCAACGGTCCCATTGTTCCTGGCATTCTCGGATCCATCCTTCAGTTCGAGGCAGAAATCCCTATTGTCGTTCACCATCAGCACGTATGAGCCATTACGTTGCCGTTCGGGCATCCAACATGAGCCATTACGTTGCTGTTCGAGTATCCATCGTTGGCGATTTGACTTGGTGTATGACGAAGTGACGATCAGGGTTTTGTTCGCCATCTGATTGTTCTTGACATTGATGACGAATTTGTTATCGACATGGCTTCGCAGGACGATGGCGCCATCGCTAAGGTTCTCCACTTCCCACATCTGACTTGGCTTGTTCTGCCATTCATAGACCAAGACGGGATTGCCTTCGGCGGCCTTGTTGTCCTTCAACGTAAGCACATAGGAGGGGCTTTCTGTGTACTTGATGACATAGATGCCATCGGGGATTACCTGAGCCATTGCGGCCAGTACGAAGAAGATAAGTGTGATGACTGCAGTGATTCGTTTTTTCATAGTCGTATATCGTCAAATGAATAAAGAATGAAGTCATGGAGGAATGACCAAGGTTTTGCGGTGCAAATATATGGATTAATTTGGAATCTCGCAAATATTTATTGTAAAAAAAGAGAGTTCGTATTTGTAATAGGGGGATTTTTGTGTGTTTTTCTTGCATTTTTGGCTTTTGGTGTTTTAACATGGATTTGCAATGCTTTTACTTTTTGTGGTGAAAATGATGGTTCGTAATTGCTGAAAATCAGCTTGTTGCGATTGCATATACACTGCAAATCTTTACTTTGGAAGACATTCGGAACTTTTTGTATAATTATGTTGCATACCTTTGCACCGTGAAAACCGGTATTGCTTCACATTACATGATTAACGCAGAATAATCGCAAAAACCATTGATACATTATTAATAATAAAACAAACATCTATGAAAAAAACAATCAAGTTATTCGGTGCGAAGCTTGTGATGATGCTTGTGATGATGCTCACGGTGCAAGTAGCATTGGCACAAAGCAAAATTACGGGTAACGTCGTTGATGCGACTGGAGAACCTGTCACGGGTGCATCCATTGTCGTAGTTGGAACCCTCAATGGCACGGTTTCCGATATTGATGGCAATTTCAGCATCAATGTGAAGTCGGACGACATGCTCCAGATCTCGTACATCGGTTACGTGACGCAGACGGTCAAGCCAGTGAATGGCATGACGGTGACGTTGGCAGAAGATAACGAAATGATCGATGAGGTGGTTGTCGTAGGTTATGGTGTGCAGCGCAAGAGTGACCTTACTGGTGCTGTGGCCAAGGTGGATGGCAAGACCCTCGAGGAACGTCCGATGGCGAACATCGTGCAGGCCCTGCAAGGCGCTGTTCCTGGTCTGAACATCTCGGTGACGGGTACCAATGCCGAAGGATCGAGCTCACAGACACGCATTCGTGGCGAAAAATCCATCTCGGCCGACAACAAACCGCTCATCATCCTCGATGGCATCCCATTCGATGGCCCTTGGTCGGAGATCAACCCCAACGATGTGGCTTCGGTCGAAGTGCTGAAGGATGCATCGTCGGCTGCCATCTATGGGGCACGAGGCTCGAACGGTGTGATCCTAATCACCACCAAGAAGGGCGATAAAGGCAAGCTGAACGTGTCGTACTCGGCCAACTTTACTGTCAACAAGGCTGTCATCGTGCCGCGTCTGATGACCGGTCAGGAGTTCTGGGATGCCAAGATCGATGCCTTGAAGGCTGCCAACGTGATTGACCCAACTCCCTCGAACCCCGAACCCTGGATGGGCAACATCACCATGACAGAGCAGCGACTGCACGATGCCGGATTGGAAACCGACTGGCTTGACCTCGCCTTGCGTACCGCTTTCAGCCAGCACCACAACCTCTCGTTCCGTGGTGGCGTGAATAAGACTTCCTACTACGTTTCATTCAACCTGGCCGACAATGAAGGCATCGCTGTGGGCAATGCCTTCCAGCGTGTCAACCTGCGTGTCAACCTCGACCAGGAGTTTACCGACTGGCTGAAGTTCTCGACCAACACACAGCTGGGTCGCTTCGACCGCAGTGGAAGCAATGCTTCGTTCAGTCGTGCGTTCAAGATGAACCCCTTGGCCGAGGCCTACAACGAGGATGGCTCGATTCGCTCGACTGCTTGGGAGGACTCGAGCGAGGCCTTCTGCGTGAACCCACTTGATGCATTGAACAACAGGACTCGGGACATCCGTTATAAGGTTGTGACCAATAACGCCCTCGACATCAAGATTCCGTGGATCAAGGGCCTGACCTATCGTCTGAATACTGGCTTTACTTACGAGAACTCGTCTTGGAAGCAGTATCAGGGTCTTGATACCTATTATGGCGCACGAGCCAATGGTATCATTAACACCGATGACTGGCATTCGGAGGAATGGATCATCGAGAACATTGTTTCTTATAACCGCGAGTTCGGCAAACATCGTCTGTTTCTCACCGGTCTCTATTCGGCTCAGAGCAAGGAGTACGAGCAGAACACAATGGAGGGCAAGGATTTCCCTAATGACGTGATGTACTATTACCAGATGTCGAAGGCCAGCACCTCGTCGGGCAGTTCTTCGTATTGGAAGGTGAACCACTTGTCGCAGATGTTCCGTATCAACTACACCTACGATAGCCGCTACCTGCTGACCCTCACCGCCCGCCGTGACGGCTATTCGGCCTTCGGAGCCGACTCGAAGTTCGGCGTTTTCCCGTCGATGGCATTGGGTTGGAATGTGATGAACGAGAAGTTCTTCAAGTCGGCCAGCGACGTGATGAACAATCTGAAGATTCGCTTATCGTGGGGCAAGAACGGCAACGAGGCCATCTCGGCTTATTCCTCGCTACCTAACCTCTCTACCTATAATTATTTAAATGACGACCATACGGCCATGTACGGCTTCTTCCCTGAGAAACTGGCTTCGCCCACTCTCGGCTGGGAGACTACACAGCAGGTGAATCTCGGCGTGGATTTCGCCTTCCTGAACAATCGCGTTTCAGGCACATTCGATACCTATTGGTCACACACCAAGGACTTGTTGCTCAATCGCTCAATCCCCACCATCAACGGTACGGGCAACATCACCGAGAACCGAGGCAAGACCAAGGGTTCGGGCTGGGAGCTGCAGATTAACAGCACCAACATCGTGAAGAAGAACTTCACATGGACCTCGACACTCAACCTGGCCCACTACAACACCGAGATTGTCGATGTGGGTATCTATGACGAGAATGGGAACCCTGTGGACGACGTGGCTTCGCGCTGGTTCATCGGCGAGCCTATCAGCGTCAATTACGATTACAAGAAGATTGGCATCTGGCAGATCACCGACGCTTCGAACCCCAAGGGCCAGCAGGATCCCAACTATCGCTATTCGATTCCTGGATACGTGAAGGTGGAGGACAAGGACGGACAGAACGACATCACCCCCGATGACATGCAGCTCATCGGTTCGGCAGTGCCTTGGCTGATTGCTTCGCTCTCAAATAGCCTCTCGTACAAGGGACTTACACTCACCGTGTTCCTTAACTCGGAGTTTGGACGCTCGGCCAACAATACCCTGATGACCGTCTATTCGAATTCATATCGCCAAAATCGCCTCTATCATGACTTCTGGACACCAGAGAATCCTACAAACGACTATCCGATGAATAGCCTTGATGCGGGTCCCAATCCTTATGATGCAGGTTTCTACGAGGATGCTTGGTTCGTGAGACTTCAGAACGTCAACCTGAGCTACAACCTTCCATCTAATTGGCTTAAGAAGATTAAGCTCAGCCGTGTACAGGTTTATGTCGATGGCAAGAACTTGAAGGTATGGACCCCATGGAAGGGCCTTGACCCGGAATACACTTCCAACCAGCAAAGCACGCCGCCGCAGCGGTCGATCAGCTTTGGTATGAAAATCGATCTTTAATCATCAATGGTCTTCAAATATAAAACTAAAGATATGAAAAGCAAGAAAACTATTATAGCATGTCTGTTCCTCGCCCTTGGTCTGGCAGGATGCAACGAAGACTCCTTCCTCGAAGAACAGCCCCATTCGTCGCTTTATCCCGAGAACCTTTTGGTGGATTACAACGGCTTCCAGTCGATGATTACACCTCTGTATGGCATGATGCGTGCCGAATATCGTCGTGCAGATGCCCTGGGTGGTGGTATCCCTCTGGTGCTGCACAGCGCTTGGGGAGGAGGCGTAGATAACTCGTGGGCAAACAACAGCCATTCGGAGCTGAAGTTCATGTACTATCCTTCGGCCATCAAGCAGGTCGATCTTCAGATCTTCTCCAACGTTTTCCAGTGGTGTTACCGCATTATCAACACCGCGAACATGATTATTGCACGTGCCGAAGATGAGGACATCAACTGGGGTGTGGGTGCACAAGCAGAAAAGAACAAGAACGAGATCCTGTCGGAAGCACGCTTCGCCAGAGCGTGGGCCTATCGTCACTTGACCTACTCGTTTGGTGCCGTACCCCTTTCGCTCGACGAGATCACGGGTTCGAACTATCGCACCGACTGGGAGCGTACTCCCGTGAGCGAGATCCGCAAAGCGATGGAGGAGGACCTGCTCTTCGCAGCCAACAACCTGCCTCTGCGCCGCAGTAATAACAGCGAGATTTCGGGTGCCATGGCTCGTCACTATCTGGGCGAGCTCTATCTGGCCGAAGATCAACCGCAGAAAGCCGTCGATATTCTAAAGCCACTGGTCGAAGGCAGCGAGTATACCCTGATGACCGAGCGTTTTGGCAAGAACGCCTCCAATCCAGGCTGTGCCTTTATCGACGTATTCCGTACTCCGATGTATGTGGATGGTAACAAGGAGGTCCTCTTTGCTTTTGTCAACACCGAGCCTGAGAACTCGGCATACGGCACAGCTGAGGTCTATATCAAGAGTACCTACAAGGATTACTATTCGAATGATGGCACAATCAAGAAGAGCAACATGAACGACCCCGACTACACTTCGGGAGCGTGCACCTGGCCGCAGGCCTTCTGGCTTAACAATGGCGGCAAGGGTGCCGGACGTATTGTCCCCTCGCGCGGTTCGCTGCGACTCTATGATTACAAGGGCATGGGTACTATCGACGACCGCATCTCGGACTATGCCATGGTATGGACGATCAACGACCGTGCTGCCGACGGCACCATCACCAGCTTTTTAAACAATGGACAGGCCGTGATCGACACAACGGTAACTGCGAAGATGACCGACGAGGGCACCACTTCAATCAAGAAATACAACTGGCCCACCACGCGCAAATGGGACTATACGGCTCCCGTCAAAGCAAATGGCGACAAGGACGGCTGCTATCAGGACATCGTCTATCTGCGCTTGGCTGATACCTACCTGCTCTATGCCGAGGCCTTGATGAAGACCAGCAAGAATAGTGAGGCCATCAAGTGGATCAACAAGGTGCGCAACCGCTCGCATGCCGTCAGCATTGATGAGAACGATCTGGCTGTAGGTGGTATGGACTTCATTCTCGACGAGAGGAGCCGCGAGCTGTTGTCTGAGGAGGAGCGTCGCCATACGCTGATACGTGTGAGCCAGGAGAATGGAGGTGATGAGCGTGACGTGAACAACTACTTCAAGCGTCGTATGCGTGCACTCAACGAGATCGCAGGTCGTCCAGCCCGTGGCATGAACGACTACGATACGCCTGTGCTCTTCCCGATCCCTCAGAATTTCATCGAATCGAACTCGGGTCGTGCACTGGAGAATAATCCAGGGTATTGAATAAGTTTGGTTAATAATAATTGTGTGTGTAAATGTAAAGTGGTATGGAACTTTCTGCATTCATCGTGGCAATCGTCATCATTGGCGTGACGGGCTATTTCCTCTACAAGAAGACGAATCCTCAGGGGCTGTTGTTGCTCTCGGGCCTGCTGATGCTGGCCTTAGGCATTGCGTTCGACATCATTCCTTCGAAGCCGGATAATCCTACTGGGAGCACCTTCTTCGACGTTATTCGATTGGTGGAGGAGACCTTCACGAAAAACTTCGCCCGTGCAGGACTGATGATCATGACCATTGGTGGCTATGTGGCCTTCATGAATGCTATCAAGGCCACCGATGCCCTGGTTTATCTGTCGATGAAGCCCTTGCGATGGTTCAGAAAGTTCCCATACTTGAGTGCTATCATCACCATCCCTATCGGACAGTTGCTGTTCATCACTACACCGTCTGCCTCTGGGCTTGGCCTATTGCTGGTAGCCTCATTCTTCCCTGTCCTGATCAATCTTGGTGTAAGTCGTCTGACGGCCTTATCGGTCATTGCTGCTGCCACCATCTTTGATCAGGGGCCGGGTTCCGCCAACACTGCCCTGGCAGCACAACTCATCGGACAGACCAACGACGAATACTTCATCACACACCAGTTGCCTTTGGTCATACCCACCACGCTGGTCGTCATGGTTTTGTACTATTTCAGTAATCGTTATTTCGACCGCAAGGAAAAAAGCGTGGAGGAGAAGCTGCCGGAGGTCACTCGTCCCGAAGTACCTTTGTTTTACGCCATACTACCTGTGCTACCCTTGGCCACGCTGGTCATTTTCTCACCCTTTGTCGGGCTTATCGGTACGCATATCAAAATAAACACGACGATAGCTATGATCTTCTCGTTGTTCGTGTCGTTGGCTGCAGTGGCCTTCTGCAATCGTGATTTCAACAAGACGTTTGCCTTGTTTGGCACATTTTGGAAAGGTATGGGCAACGTGTTTGCTTCGGTCGTCACACTAATTGTCGCTGCCGAGGTTTTCTCCAAGGGCTTGATCAGTTTGGGTTTCATCGATTCGTTGGTCAACTATTCCTCGAACGCTGGCCTAACGGGTATAGGCATCTCAGTGATTTTTGCCATTGTGGTCTTCGGCGCCGCTGTGTTGATGGGTAGCGGCAATGCGGCCTTCTTCTCGTTCGGTCCACTTCTCCCTTTGGTGGCCACACGAATCGGTCTGCCAGCGTTTGCTCTGGTGCTGCCGCTGCAACTTTCGGCCAGCATGGGACGTGCTGTATCGCCTATCTCGGGCATTATCGTAGCCATCGCAGGTGTGGGCGGTGTGTCGCCCATGGATTTGGCTAAGCGGAATGTCATTCCACTCACCGGCGGCTTCCTCTTCCTCCTGGCCTATCATTTTATCACTCTATAATACGTTCAAGATGTTCACTCTAATTAAGAACGCCGACATTTATGCACCCCAGCATCTCGGCTTAAATGATATCCTGGTCTGCAACGAGCAGATTGTTCATATCGGTAAGGATATAGAGTTGCCTAACAGCTTTGATGTTCGTGTAATCGATGCCGAAGGCCTCAAGACCGTACCTGGCTTCATTGACCAGCATGTTCATGTAATTGGCGGTGGCGGACAATTGGGTTTTGCTTCACTTGTCCCTGCTGTCACTGTCAGCGAGTTGGTGCAGGTGGGCACGACTACAGTGCTTGGGTTGCTCGGCACCGATGGTTTTGTGAAGGACCTCAGCACCCTCTATGCTGCTGTAAAGGCCATCTGTCAGGAGGGGTTATCGGCCTATATGCTCACGAGCTACTATGGTTTGCCGGAACGCACGCTGACGGGCAGTGTGGCCGAAGACATCATTTATATCGACAAGGTGATAGGCTGCAAGCTGGCCATGAGCGACGACCGCAGCAGTTTCCCTACTACACTCGAAATACTACGTCTGATCAACCAGGTGCGCCTGGGAGGCTTCACCTCGGGTAAGGGCGGTGTGCTTCACATCCACCTCGGTGCCGAAGAGACAGGTATCGGTCAGCTGATTGACATCGTAAAGGAACATCCCAAGTTTGCCGACTACCTGTCGCCCACCCACCTCATCCGTACACGTCGGCTTTTTGAGCAGGCTTTGGAATTTGCCAACCTCGGCGGTATAGTTGATTTCTCGACAGGTGGCACCAAGTTCTCCCAGCCGCGTCACTGCGTGATGGAAGCCCTTGATCGTGGTATATCCATCGACCGGATTACATTCTCGAGCGATGGTCATGGCGGCGTTAGAAAAGAGAATCCCGTAACGGGCGAGGTCATCTACCGTCCGGCACCACTCGACCTGAACTACAAGGAAATGACTCTGCTGGTGAAGGAATGCGGTCTGACGCTCGATGATGCACTCAAACTCATCACCACCAACCCAGCCAGCAACTTGAAGTTGAGAAACAAGGGGCGTATTGCCGTGAACATGGATGCCGACATCTGTTTCCTCGACGACCAACTGGGTCTGCAGCATGTTATGGCTAGAGGTCGGATGGCCATGGAGGAACAGAAAATACTTATGAAAGGAAGATACGAATGAAAACGTTTAAGCTGATAATGTGTCTTGTCCTGTCGATGTTGCCGTGGTTGGCAAGTGCCCATATCGAAGGTCCGGGGGAAGGCGTTTTCACCTATGCCGGGTATGAGCCGTATGCCGATAGGCCTGTCGATGTGCATTACTTCATCCCTTCGGACGGCGATGTCAAGACGATGCCCGTGCTGTTTGTGATGCAAGGCGCTGATCGTGGTTGGAGGTTTCTGATGAAAACGTGGCGACAAGATGCACAGAAATATCGCTTTATCGTGTTGATTCCCGTCTTCACCAAGGAGCTCTATCCCGTGGAGGATTATCAGGAGATGGGTGTATATGCGGCAGATGGCACATTGAACGCCCAGGAGCGAACAGCTGCTTTCCTGATCGACAAGATGTTTGAATGGTTCCGTGATGAGATAGGGGGGCAACAGCAACACTATTCCTTCTATGGACATTCGGCAGGCGGACAGTTCGTGCACCGTGCCTTGTTGCTTAACGACAGTCCCTATGTTGAACGTGCTGTGGTGGGCAGCCCTGGTTGGTACACCTTCCCTGACAATCGAGAAGCTCGTTATCCGTATGGCGTGAGCAATATCCCGTATATCAATGAGAATGATTTGCGGCGTTTCTTGACTCAGAAAGCATGGGTACAAGTGAGCGATGGTGACACCTTGCGTGAGACGTTCCTCCGCAAGACACCTGAGGCGGAATTGCAGGGACGTAACCGCGAGGAACGCGGCAAGGCATTCTATGCCAACATATGCAAGGCTGCAGAGGACCTTGGTGTGGAGAATGGCTGGAAGTTTGTCGATGAGCACGATGTTGCGCATCACTCTTCGGGTATGGGCAAGCGTGCCGTAAAATACCTCTTCCCCGATCTGGTGCGCCGCGTGGATTGTACGTCGGTGATGACACCACAAGAGGTCACCGCACGTTTGCAGAGACTCGTGGAGAGTCACAAGGATGTAGCCCGCATGGAAGTGTTGGGCAAGACACCTCTTGGACAAGACATCCCTGTCTTGTATATTGGCGACCGAAACGATGGCAAGCTCCGAGTTTGGATAGAGGCTGCGCTGCATGGCAATGAACCGGCGGGTGTGCTCACTGCATGCCAAATGGTGGATTTTTTGCTTAACAGCATCGAAGGGCAGGAAGTATGCAGCCGTCTCAGCTTCATGATTCTCCCTATGGCCAATGTGGATGGATATGCAAAACACGACCGCCTTTCGGGCACTGGCAATGACCTCAATAGGGATCAGGCGACGTTCACCGATACCGTAACGTGGATCCTCAAGCGTGCGTATGCCTCATGGAACCCCGAACTGGCTATCGATATACACGAATATCGTCCGCAGCGTAAGGATTTCGCTCTCATGTGCAGTATGCCTGATGCACGGATTGCCATCGGCAAGGATATCCTGCTACTGCCATCGGGACATCCCAATGTCGATCCAGCCATTCGTGCACTCAACGATACGTTACAGTGTCAGATACGTCGTGACTTGGATGCAGTTTCTTATACTCATGGCTTTTACTTTACGGCCACGGGAAATGAAAAGGACGGGTATTTCATCCGCAAGAACGGAGGTAATCCGCGTTCGAGCACCACGTTTCAGGCATTGACTAATGCTGTGTCGCTCTTTTTCGAGATCAAGGGCATCGGACTCGATGACGATCTGCTGCCTCGACGTGCTGATGTCGGTCTGGTGGCCTTACGTTCGGCAATCCGCAAAGCTGCATCCATCGCCCCTTTCATCAAGGAACAAGTGTCGCTGGCCAATAATCGTGCCTGCGAAGCTAGCTGGCCCTTAATTGCACAGTTTCATCCCAAGGAAATACAGACCGAGGTGACCTTCGAGAACCTGGATACGGGAAGTTTCTTCAAGCAAACTGTCACCGCGCGCGATGCCATGCAGCAGGTGGTCGATCTGGAGAAACCACGCCCGGCCTATTACCTGCTGCCTCATGATGCGCAACGCGCCAAGGACGTGCTTCGGGCTTTGGGTATCGTGGTCGAAGACGACAGCGTGCCTGTCGGACAGCCTAAAGGCAACCTTGTGGTCACGTTACTCGACCCTGAATCGCAGCATTTCGCCTTTCAAGGGTTGGAGATAAAGGCTGTGGAGAAATGAGGCAAAAGATTTTTTTGCCAAACAGAATACTAAACGAGTGTTTTTGACGTTACATAATATGAACAGTTAAAACACATTGCCGATTATGCGCAGGTTTATTACATTTCTGTTGAGCCTACTGACAGTGCCTACAGTATTTGCAAACTATAACATCGATTCGCTGTTTATGGTCCTTGACCGGACCATAGACAGTTCGGTGGTTTTTATCAAACAGCGTGAAGACCACATTATGCACCTGAAGGAGACGTTGGCCGATATCCGTGACCCGAAGCTCCATGTCGATCTGCTTGACAGCCTCTTTCACCAGTATATCTCCTATCAGTCTGATTCGGCCATGGTATATCTGCACCAGTGCATCGAGGCATCGGGGAAGGTGGATGGTGAGATGCATAATGCTGAGTATTATCGCGTACGATTGGCACAGCAGTTTTCTCAGTCTGGCAATTATAACGATGCCGAGGTGCTGCTCGACTCGATTGATATTGGGAACCTGCACGAGTCGGAGAAGAACTATTTCTTCCGCACGAGGAGCAATGTGAGCTTCGAAATTGCCAATCAGACAAAAATCGAAAGTATCAGACAGCGGGAGCTTGAGATATGGCGAGCCTACAAGGACTCTATCCTTGCATGCAAGAACTACGATAGCGACATTTATCTGCAGTCGTTGGAGGAACGGTTTCGGGATGAGAAGAAGTTTGAGGAGTCGTTGCGCATCAATGACCTTCGCTTGCAGAAGTATTACAAGCCGCTGCGACGGTTTGCCATCGTTGCCTCGTGTCGTTACCAGACGCTCAAGCAGATGAATTCCCCGCGTGAGGAACAGCTCTATTGGCTCACCGAATCAGCCATCAGTGATGTGAGGAATGCCATCATGAACCAGTCTTCGCTATGGGAGTTGGCTGCCATCCTCAGCAAGGAGGGTGACCTCGACCGCTCTTGCAGGTACATCAGTTTTTCGTGGGACTGTGCCACCGAATTTCATAGCCACGCCAGGACGAAACAGATTTCGCCTATACTGAATACCATTAATGTCAAATATCGCGAGGAGTTGCAACGTTTCACACGTAGCCTCACGGTCGGCATGTGGATCCTTGCTTTGATTTCGATACTTTTGCTCGTCTCGTTGTATTATGTCGTCAAGGAGCATCGTCGCCTGAAGCAAGCCAAACAACTTATCGACAAGAAAAACGAAGACCTATCGGCCGCGGTGAATGCGCTTGACGAGTCCAACCACAAGAAAGAGCGATATATTGGCTATTTCTTGGAACTATGTTCTGTCTATATCGATAAGCTGGAGAGTTTCAGACTGAACGTGTTGCGTAAGGCCCAGCACGGACAATTGGTAGAGTATCTTTCGAACCAAAAAATTATGGCGCTGAAGGAGGCCGACCAAGAGAGTCTCATCAGGTGTTTCGACGATGCTTTCCTCGAGTTGTTCCCTAAGTTTGTCGAACAGTTCAATGCCATGCTTCGTCCCGATGCACGCATTATACCTCCCAACGGACAGTCGCTCACCTCCGAGCTGCGTGTCTTCGCCTTGATACGATTGGGCATTGATGATAGTGCCAAGATTGCCGAGTTTCTCAACTACAGCATCCGCACTATCTACAACTATCGCACAAAGATCAACAAGCTGCTTGTCATTCCCAAAGAGGAATTCGAGAAGCGACTGATGGAGATCGTGTAGTGCGAGTCGTATTGTAATGGATAGAAATAGAATGAGCCAGGCGTTTTGCCTGGCTTAATTGTGTTGGATCGAGAGATTACAAAGTGGAACGGACGGTGTAGTAGGTGGAGAGCAGACCTACGGCGGCTACTGCAGCGAGCGTCAGGAGGGTGTCGCTCCAATGGAGCAGGACGGGATAGGAGGCGACGACGTAACGGGTGGTGTCACCACCGCCGAGGGTGATGAAGCCGAAGTACTGTTGGAGGAGGCAAAGGATGATGCCGAGGATTAGGCCGGCGATGGCACCGAGGCCAGTGATGAGCCACCCTTCGCAGGTGAAAATGCGACGGATGAGTATGTCGTCGGCTCCCATATTACGAAATGTCGTGATTTGGGGTTCCTTGTCTATGATGAGCATCGAGAGGGCACCGATGGCGTTGAACGAGGCGATGAGGAGAATAAATAAGACGAGAAGGAAGGTGAGCCACTTCTCAATCTGCATGATGCGGTAGGCATCGGCCTGTTGCTGGTATTGGGTGAGGATGGTGAGGTTGGGGTTTGATGAGTTTGTGGGGATTGAGAGGAGTGCTGTGAGCTCTTTTTTTACTCGATCGGCGTTGGCCCCCTTGCGGAGACGCAACTCATAGGCCGAAGTGAGCAGACTGTCACCGAGCAGCTGGCGTGCCACAGGAAGGGAACAGAGGAAATACTGATTGTCGTAGTCGGCCTGTTGCACCATGAAGATATTGCTGCAGTAAAGGTTGGCTTCCGCAAATGATTCGTCAGCACCAGCGAGGTTGAGAGCATCGACGGTGAGGGGAGAGGTTTTGAGGTTTTGAGGTTTTGAGTCTTGGGTTTTGAGCGTGTCGGGGTTGGCGTACCCTTTCTTGCCAATGAGACGTGGACAGAAGACGGTAAGGGGCCTCACGAAGCCTCGGTTGGTGCCGATGATGCTGGCGAGACCTGCGCCTGGGATGCAATAGTCGGCGACATCGTCTTTGAGCAGAAAGCCTTCGTCACCGAGCAGGATGCTGTCGATCTGAGTGACTTGTGCGAAGGTGCTATCGACACCTTTCATCGTGGCGGGCAGTTGATGTCCTCCGTAGCTGAGCAGGACGGTCTCTTCGAGGGTGGTTCCCACGGCGACGACATCAGGATGGGAGAGGAGTCGGTTGCGCAGGGAATCGCTGTCGTGGAATGTCTTGCCGAGAGTGGGCTGGATGCGAAGGTCGGGGTCAAAGCGGGAGGTGAGATCGCTGACGAGACCCTCGAAGCCGTTATAGACCGAGAGCATGCAGATCATCGCTGCGGTGATGATGCCCACACCACATGCTGCCACCAACGTGATGAGGTTGATGGCACTATGAGATTTACGGCTGAACAGGTAGCGCAGGGCGATTCGGAGGGCAAGCATTGTGTGGGTTCTTTCGAACTTTTCTTAACTTTTCTTAAGGAGCTCGTCGATTCGCTCGAGGTAGTCGAGCGAGTCGTCGATGTCGAAACGCAGCTCGGGGATGACGCGAAGCTGGTAGCGCACTTTGTTGCCGAGGGCACCTCGGATACCGCTGACGTGATCGTTGAGGTTCTGCACGGTTTCGGTGGCCTTGTCGGAGGGGAAGACACTCACGAAGACCTTGGCGAACGAAAGGTCGGGTGCAGTGCGTACGGCGCTCACGCTGATCAAGAGTCCGTGAGTCTTGGCCGTCTCCAAACGAAGGATTTCAGCCAGCTCTTTCTCTATGAGTCTGTTGATTTTGTCTAATCTTGTATGTTCCATATTTGTTGTTGTTTTATTAAGGGCAGCCTATGACGGCTGCCACAAGGACATGAGTGGGATGGTTTTAGAGTTTGCGAATGATGGTGAGGCCATCGCGCATGGGGAGGATGACCTTTTGGACGCGGGAGTCGCGGGCTATGAGGTCGTTGAAGCGCCGGAGACCGATGGTCTGGGTGTCGCGCTCGGAAGGGGAGGGATTTAGGACCTTTCCATCCCAGAGGGTGTTATCGGCGAGGATGAGTCCACCAGTGTGGACGAGAGGCAGGATGAGTTCGTAGTATTGGTCGTAGATGCGTTTGTCGGCATCGATGAAGACGACATCAAAGGGGCCTTCGAGCTGGGGGATGATGTCGAGGGCATCACCGAAATGAAGGTGAACCCGACGCCCGAGTTCGCCTGCACGATGCATGACATCGCGGAGAAAGTCCTCAAGTTCGTCAAAGACCTCGATGGTATGAAGTTCGCATTGTCCGTTTACGGGATCGGGCGTGAGGGCTTCGGCCATGGAAAGAGCACTGTAGCCGCTATAGGTGCCTAGTTCGAGGATACGATGCGCACCGACCATCTGGCAGAGCATTTTGAGCAGACGACCCTGAAGGTGGCCTGAACACATGCGTGGATAAGTGAGCCGCAAATGAGTGAGCCGCTGCACTTGATGGAGCAGTTCGGGTTCGGGGTCTATGTGGGCACGCACATATTCGTCGAGCGCATTGTCAAGCTCCTCGTAGCGCAAATCCTTTTCCATGGGTCAGCGTGCGAGCATTTTGAGCAATCCTTCGAGGGCTAGACGGTAACCGTCGATGCCGAAGCCTATGACGATGCCATGGGCGACTGGGGAGATGAAGGAATGGTGACGAAACTCCTCGCGTGTGTGAACGTTGGAGATGTGTACCTCGATAGTGGGGATGGGCACAGCCTTGATGGCATCGTGGATTGCGATGGAGGTGTGGGTGTAGGCTCCAGCGTTGAGGATGATGCCATCACAGATATCGGCACCAAAACCTGCTTCGTGGATGCGATCGATGATGTCGCCTTCGTGGTTCGACTGGAAGTAGTCAATCACGACGTCAGGATATTTCTGACGCAGGGTGCCGAGGTAAGCCTCGAAGGTCTGTGTGCCGTAGATGCCGGGTTCGCGGCGGCCCAGAAGGTTGAGGTTGGGGCCGTTGATGATGAGAATGCGCATTTTCTTGTCCTTTTATTTGGAAAATTGCAAAAAATGGTGTATTTTTGCGCTGCAAATATAGGCTAATTTTTTGATATGGACAAGAAACAGGCAGCAAAATATTATTCGTATCTCAAATTTGAGCGCAACTTGACCGATAATTCGGTGGAGGCCTACCTGCATGACATTGCCAAATTGCAGAAGTTTGCTTGCGATCTGGGCAAGCCGTTGGAGGCTTTGGAGCAATCCGACATCGAGACATTCCTGTGGGGACTGCACGATGTGGGCATTACTCCAACGTCGCAGAATCGCATTCTGGCAGGCATACGTAGCTACTTCCGTTTCCTGCGTTTGGAAGGCGAGTTGGAGGTGGATCCGACCGACTGCATCGACTCACCCAAGTTGCCCGAGCATGTGCCTACGGTGCTGACACTCGAGGAAGTGAATCGTGTGATAGCGGCCACCGACCCTACAACGTGCGATGGGCAGCGCAATCGGGCTATTCTCGAGACGCTCTACTCGTGCGGCCTTCGTGTGAGCGAACTCACCAATCTGCGTATCGGCCACATCTACGAAAAGGAGGGTTTCATCCAGGTCTTCGGCAAAGGTCGCAAGGAGCGCATCGTGCCGATTGCCGAAAGTGCCTTGCGTGAGATACACAACTATTACTTGTTTCGCAACGAGCTCGACGTGAAGCGCGGTTTCGAGGACTATGTTTTCTTGAACCGTTTCGGGCGAAAACTGTCGCGCATCATGGTTTTTAACATAGTGAAGCGTTATTGTCAGGAGGCCAATATCCGGAAGGAGGTGTCTCCCCACACCTTCCGCCACACTTTTGCCACCCATCTGCTGGAGGGGGGAGCCAACCTGCGTGCCATACAGATGATGCTGGGTCACGAGCAAATATCGACCACCGAG